>NZ_CALEMI010000046.1 GCF_937910895.1 uncultured Dokdonia sp.
TATACTTTAGACAATCTATTACAACTTGAAGATGCTTCAAAATATACCATTACACTACTTTTTTAAGTTTAGCCATAGACCTTCGACTACGCTCAGGGTAAACTGCTATGCTAAAACTTAGAAAACGTCATATTTTATTGTTTCTTTGGGCTTCATAACAAAGTTATAAAGCATAATGCGGGTTAAAAATACAAATATGAAACGAAACTATAGATGATTTGGTACCCAATTACGGCTTTTTATACGCAGCGCAATTATGGATAGCTATAATATGTAATGATTTGTACAGTTGAGCGTCTTGGAGTGAATGGCTATCTGTAAGTCATTTTTAATAAACATTTAATTTTAGGAACTAGATCGTTTATATGAAAACCAACAGCTGTTGCTTGCTTCAAAAAACCTTAGGTACATAAATAATTCCTGCAACAATTACAGCAATAAGCGCTGCGATGCCTACGGCACCAGCAGCGATATCTTTAATTTTTCCAATTTTGTTATGAAAGTCAGGATGTACAAAGTCTGCAATTTCTTCGATAGCGGTATTGAGACCTTCAATACTCATGACCATCCCGATACACAAGGTTTGGATCATCCACTCTATAGGTGAAATATCATAATAAAATCCTGCTATGGTGATGAGTATGGCAACTACAAATTGTACTTGAATACTCGCTTCTGTTTTTAATAACAGGATTCCTCCTTTAAAAGCATAGATACATCCTTTAAGACGTCCTTTTATAAATTTGGCGGGCATTACTTATGACAATGCATTAAGGGCTGCTTCATAATTAGGTTCATGACCTATTTCTGGTACTAGTTCTGTATGGATTACTTTCCCTTTTTCGTCTACGGCTACAATCGCTCTTGAGTGTAGTCCTTCAAAACCACCATCTACGAGTTCTATACCATAATCTTTTCCAAATTCACCTTGTTTAAAGTCAGAAAGTGTTGTTACATTTTCGATGCCTTCAGCACCACAAAAACGAGCTTGTGCAAATGGTAAATCACGAGAGATACACAGTACTTCTGTGTTTTCAAGTGCGCTTGCTTTTTCATTAAAGGTTCTAATAGACTGTGCGCAAACCCCTGTATCTACACTTGGAAATATATTTAAAATTAGCTTTTTACCTCTATAATCATTGAGGGTTACAGAAGATAAATCATTTCGCGAAAGCGTAAAATCAGGTGCTGGACTTCCAACTTTTGGAAGGTTGTCTATTGTATTTACTGGGGTTCCCCCTAAGGTTACTGATGCCATAATTAGTGTTTTTGTAAATGTAAAAAATATGTAAGCAAATATCGTGGTTCTTGCAAAGAAAAGTAGTGTTAGCTAACAATATATTAACAGCTATATCCCGTTATTTTTAAAGTTATTTTATGGGTGCGCTTTCGCGAAAGCAAATAAAGAATCGTTAGAATTTTGCACAACCTTTAAGTAAAAATTAAGCTTCTTTCCCAGCATCTTTCAATTGACGGATTTTAATATTGAAAGCAGCAAAAAGCAAGGTCATAAACGGACTTAACCAATTAAAAATAGCAAATACAAAATAATCCAATACCGAGACTCCTAAAACACCACTCTGATAAGCACCACAGGTATTCCAAGGAACAAGAACAGAAGTTACTGTTCCCGCATCTTCTAATGTTCTGGATAAGTTTTCTGGTGCAAGTCCTTTGTCTTTAAATGCTTTACTATACATTTTACCTGGTACTACAATAGCCAGATATTGGTCACTAGCGGTTAGGTTTAATGCTAAACAACTAGCAACTGTACTTGCAAATAGACCAAATGTTGTATTAAAGAGTGTTAATAAAGCTTTACTAATACGAGCCAAAGCGCCTATAGCATCCATCACACCTCCAAAAACCATCGCACATATAATAAGCCATATCGTTCCCAACATACCAGCCATCCCTTTGGCAGAGAAAAGATCTGCTAGTATGGCGTTTTCAGTTGGAATATTCGTTTTAACCGTAATCGCATTCATCACTCCTTTATAGGCTGTTGTAAAATCCAACTTTTCTCCACCTGCGGCTAGAACTACTAAATCAGGTTGAAAAATTAAGGCGGCAACAGCTCCTAATAAGGTTCCTACTAAAAGAGCTATTAATGGAGGTGTCTTTTTGATAATGAGTATAATCACAATCACTGGGACTAGAAATAACCAAGGTGTGATCGTAAATGTCTTTTCTATATCTCTTAGTATTACCTCAGTATCTGCGGTTCCTGAAGGTTCCAGCGTAAATCCTATGATAATAAATACAATAAGGGTAATAATTATTGTAGGCACCGTAGTTAATGTCATGTATTTAATATGCGTAAACAAATCTGTTCCAGCCATGGCAGGTGCGAGGTTTGTTGTATCACTCATAGGTGATAATTTATCTCCAAAATACGCTCCTGAAAGTACAGCTCCTGCAGTCATTCCTAAAGAAATATCCAATGCACTCGCAATCCCGATAAGAGCAATCCCTACCGTAGCAGAGGTTGTCCAGCTACTTCCTGTCGCAATAGAAATAATAGCACAGATAATCACACACGCCGCTAGAAAAATAGTTGGATTTAAGATTTGTAATCCATA
>NZ_CALEMI010000047.1 GCF_937910895.1 uncultured Dokdonia sp.
CCCTCCCATCACTTCGGTAACAAGCCCTTCAAAATCCTCGTAATCACCCACCATAAACCGATGATTCAGCTTGTTGTTATAAATGTATAAAAACAACAAGGTGTCTAGATTATCACCTTTAGGAAAATGAGCATCGTCTTTCAGCCCTTCCAGACGTTGTAATGCTTTATCAAACTTAGTACTGAGTTTCAGATAAAAAAGAGACTCCAATAAGTAATGTTGCCCTTTTAAAAAGAAGACAGGATTACGTTCGATCATAATGGGATGGTCCTCAAAAAGTTGCACCCAGCGTTTTGCATACTTATAACAGGAAACAAAATCTTGGATCAAAAAACTATACCACAAATACGCTTTATACAACCAGAGTTTTTCTCTAAAACCAAGCGTATCATAGTCATATTTTGGTATCTTTTTATCGAAATAAGTTTTGATTTTTTGGCGTTCTTTATCACTTCGCACATAGCCCGTACGCAGCATCATGCCGTACAACTCTAGAGATAGGTTAGACAATTTGCTTGTCATCACATTGGCTTTACTCAGTGCCTCAGACTGTGCCGAAAGCTCATCAGCGCGAGATATCATACTCCGCGTGATGTATTGCGTTTCTATTACTTTCTCTAACTCTACGATTTCATACGCAATGTTTTTCTCTTCATTCTCCATCGCCATCAACTTCGCCTTATCCAACACTTTAAGACTTTGCTTATACAATCCTTTTTGATAAAGTATCGTGGCAAAATCCAATTGCTCCCGTATTTGAACTCTAATGTTTCTATGCAAAGGTGTTAACCGAAGGCTAACGAGAATCTGTCTGTATAAATGTGCTTTAAGATTGGAGATTTGCAGTTTAGTAACAACCCCTTTTTTAATAATTATTTGTTCGTCATATTCCTTCATTTTATCCAGTACATCAAAAAGCGCCATAAATTTTGCATCCGTATTACGCTCTAGACGTCCTACGTACAACTTGAATTGTCGCTTCTCACTTTTAGACAACGACTTTACTAACACAAAAAGAGCATCACTTTCTTCAATTGGCGTTGTAATGATTTTTCTCATAAAAAACTATAAAACAAATACTTATAAATTTTAAACAGCCATTTAACATCGTAAAGAACTGTATTTTGGATATCGCTTAGCTGTCTCCAATATATATATTCGTAATTAAAAAGGAATCATGTCAAGAGAGAAAATTCAAATATTTGATACAACGCTTCGAGACGGAGAACAAGTACCCGGATGTAAACTAGCGACCAAAGAAAAATTAATCATCGCAGAACGTCTGGATCTTCTAGGCGTAAATGTCATTGAAGCAGGATTTCCTATTTCTAGTCCTGGTGATTTTACGTCTGTCGAAGAAATTTCAAAACTCGTCAAAAATGCCACTGTTTGCGGTCTCACAAGAGCTGTCGAAAAAGACATCGAAGTCGCTGCCCAAGCCTTAAAATTTGCAAAATATCCACGAATCCATACGGGAATTGGCACCAGCGAATCACATATAAAATATAAGTTTAACAGTACGCCAGAAAAAATTATTGAACGCGCTATAAAGGCGACCGCTTACGCGAAAAAGTTCGTAGAAGATGTCGAATTTTATGCAGAAGATGCGGGACGTACCGATAATGAATACCTCGCCAGAGTACTAGAAGCAGTCATCAAAGCAGGTGCTACCGTGTTAAATATTCCTGATACCACTGGATACTGTTTACCCGATGAGTATGGTGCAAAAATGAAATACTTACGAGAAAACGTAAGAGGCATCGAAAACGTGATCCTTTCCTGTCATTGCCATAATGATTTGGGACTAGCGACAGCCAACTCGATTGCAGGCGTACAAAACGGAGCCAGACAAATAGAATGTACTATTAACGGCATTGGTGAACGTGCTGGGAATACCTCTCTGGAAGAAGTGGTCATGGTGTTAAAACAACACCCATACCTCAACCTAGATACGACCATTAATACCCAGTTATTGTTCGATACCAGTCGAATGGTAAGCGAAAAAATGGGAATGCCCGTACAACCGAATAAAGCGATTGTAGGTGCTAATGCCTTTGCGCATAGCTCAGGCATCCACCAAGACGGAATGATCAAAAACCGTGATACCTATGAGATTATGGATCCTGCCGATGTAGGAGTGACCGAAAGTGCTATCATCCTCACCGCCCGAAGCGGCCGTGCAGCCCTCGCCTACCGTTCTAAGAAAATAGGATACGAACTCACCAAAGATCAACTAGATGTTGCGTATGATAACTTCCTATCCGTCGCCGATCGTCAGAAAGAAGTACGTGATGAAGATATTCATCAGATTATGGAAAATGTACATATTCAAGCAGGAGCACTTGTTTAAAAATAGCTGTTGGCTATTTTTTAGTCGTTAGCTGGTAGTCGGTAGTCGTTGGCTGGTAGTCGTTGGTTTAAAATTGAATACATAAAAATAGAGTAGTACTCTAAAATAGAGTAACACTCTATTTTGAGAATAGAACGTCATTTCGACAGAGCGAAGAATGAGCGATGAGAAATCACATAACAGTAAGAATAACGTTGCGTTACCTGTGTGATCTCTCCTCCCGTCGAGATGACTAAAATGATAGGTTATGTAAGTAAGAGTGAGATTCCCGCCTACGCGGGAATAAAAATTCAGTAGTTTCAACACAACAAACTCATAGCCTAGCAAATAGAATTAAAAATCGCTACTTTTATAGTAGGTAACAGCAAAAAAATCCGCTTATGCGGACACCAACATGGGAAAAACCTTATTTGATAAAGTCTGGGATGCACACGTGGTCGATACGATACCTAACGGGCCTCAGATTTTATACATAGACAAACATTTAATTCACGAAGTCACTAGTCCGCAAGCGTTTAATGAGCTGGAAGCAAGAGGCATTCCCATTTTGCGTCCTGATCAGATTGTGGCTACCGCAGATCACAATACGCCGACGATCAATCAGCATTTACCTGTGGAGGATCCGCTTTCGCGAAACCAACTAGAGCAACTCTCTAAAAACTGCAAGAAACACGGAATTACCTTATATGATTTAGGGCATAAATACAATGGCATCGTCCACGTAATCGCGCCCGAATTAGGCATCACACAACCCGGTATGACAATGGTTTGTGGAGATAGCCATACCAGTACACACGGTGCTTTTGGGAGTATTGCTTTTGGAATCGGAACTAGCCAAGTAGCTCAGGTATTTGCTAGTCAAAGCCTGTTGCTCAAAAAACCTAAAAGCCTCCGTGTTAGTGTCAACGGAATATTACCCCCAGGGGTTTTGCCTAAAGATGTGATCTTGTATATTATTTCACAAATTGGCACCAATGCTGGTACTGGCTATTTCTGCGAATATGCAGGAAATGTATTTGAAGAAATGTCGATGGAAGGTCGGATGACGGTCTGCAATATGAGTATTGAAATGGGCGCACGAGGCGGAATGATTGCGCCAGACCAAACCACGTTTGACTACATAAAGGGAAAGAAATTTGCGCCGCAAGGGGACGCTTTCGCGAAAGCGGTATCCTACTGGAAAACACTTCCTACCGATGCCGATGCTACTTTTGACAAAGAATATCACTTTGACGCGGCAGATATCGCACCGATGCTCACCTACGGAACCAATCCTGGAATGGGTATCAAAATCAACGAACATATTCCAGAAACAGGCGATATGACGTTTGAAAAAGCATTGGAATATATGAACTTTAAAGGCGGATCGCAATTGCTCGACACGCCCATCAACTATGTGTTTATAGGGAGTTGCACCAACTCACGAATCGAAGATTTTAGGGTGGCTGCCAACTATGTAAAGGGAAAACAAAAAGCACCGAATGTAAATGCATGGCTCGTGCCTGGCTCACAACAAGTTGCCAAACAATTAGAAAAAGAAGGGCTCGTTACCGTGTTTGAAAATGCAGGATTTACGATGAGAGAACCTGGATGCTCTGCCTGTCTGGCAATGAATGACGACAAAATCCCATCAGGCGAATATTGCGTCTCTACCTCCAACCGAAATTTTGAAGGACGCCAAGGACAAGGTTCTAGAACTATACTCGCAAGTCCGCTCGTAGCAGCAGCTACCGCCATCGAAGGAAAAATAGTAGACATCACAAAAACGATACTAGCGTAATGGAAAAGTTTACCAAATTAACCACCACAGCGATTCCGTTACCTATAGAAAATATAGATACCGATCAGATCATTCCTGCTCGTTTTTTAAAAGCAACCGATAAGAAAGGGTTTGGTGATAACGTCTTTAGAGATTGGCGATATGATACAGAAGATGGATCATTGATCAAAGGTTTTCCGTTGAATATGCCACAGTATAAAAACGCACAGATTCTAGTCGCTGGCGATAATTTTGGTTGTGGCTCTAGTCGTGAGCACGCTGCATGGGCGATTGTTGGCTTTGGTATTAAAGTCGTTATTTCCAGCTTTTTTGCAGATATTTTTAAAGGGAATGCGCTTAATAATGGATTATTACCCATTCAAGTCACCCCTGAATTTTTAAAGCAATTACTAGATACTGTACAAGAAAACCCAGATACACAAATCACCATCGATCTAAAAAATCAGGTGGTTGAATTCGCTGGAGTTCATGCTGAGTGTCACACTGATCCTGTCGAAGTGCAAGGTCGAAGTACGAAAGCGGACTTTGACATAGACCCTTACAAGAAAGTGTGTATGATAAATGGCTACGATGATATTGATTTTTTAGTGAGTAAAAAAGAGGCGATTGAAGCGTTTGAGAAGGAGCGAGTGGTTTTTGGTCGTTAGCTATTAGTCGTTGGCTGTTGGTCGCTATTCGTTGGCTTTTTGAAATTGAATACTAAAAATAGAATAATATTCTATTTTTTAAGAGAATAAAAATGCTTTTTTGCTTCCCTCCTAGGAAGGCGGTGTACTGAGCTTGCCGAAGTAAGGGATTGAGGGAGGTGTAAAAAAGCTGTTGGCTATGAGTCGTTGGCTTTTTGAAATTGAGTTATGAGATAAAAACATTTAAACTTTTAAACTAACTAAAGGGATTGAGGGAGGTGTAAAAAAGCTGTTGGCTATGAGTCGTTGGCTGTTGGTCGTTAGTCGTTGGCTTTTTGAAATTGAACTTAAAATAGAGTGAGTAAAAAAATACACACCCCTAACCCCTCTTGATAGAGGGGAATGTTATTAATAAAGAATTGAGTTATGAGATAAAACGTTTAAACTCATAACCTTTTAAACATTTAAACCAAGAGATTCCTGCGTCAGCAGGGCGTGAACCATGAACTACAATATTGCCATCATACCAGGAGACGGGATAGGACCCGAGGTGACAGCTCAAGCCAAAAAAGCGCTTGATGCTATCGCAGATACCTTTGATCATCATTTTACGTACACCTACGCGCAAATGGGTGCGTGCGCGATTGATGCGACAGGAAATCCATTACCAGAAGAAACGATTGACATCTGCGAAGCTGCCGATGCGATTCTTTTTGGAGCGATTGGAGATCCTAAATATGATCATGATCCGAACGCCAAAGTACGTCCAGAACAAGGATTGTTGCGTTTACGGAAGTCGTTAGGTTTGTTCTGTAACATCAGACCCGTAAAGGCGTATGAGCAATTGATAGATCGTTCGCCATTAAAAAGGGAACGGATTGAAGGGACGGATATTTCGATTTATCGCGAACTCACAGGTGGGATTTATTTTGGTGAAAAGCATTTAAGTGAGGACGGACAAGTGGCTTCAGATACTTGTTCGTATTCGGTGGAAGAGATTAGTCGGATTGCGCATTTGGCATTTAAAGAGGCGCTTTCGCGAAATAAAAAACTCACGCTTGTTGATAAGGCAAACGTGTTGGAAACGTCTCGTTTATGGCGTAAAACAGTCACCGAAATTGGTAAAGACTATCCAACCGTGGAACTTGACTTTTTGTTTGTGGATAATGCCGCGATGCAAATGATCCTGAACCCGAAGCAGTTTGATGTGATTTTAACCGAAAATTTATTTGGTGATATTATCTCTGACGAAGCAAGTGTCATCGGCGGATCGATTGGTTTGCTGGCTTCGGCTTCTGTGGGTACAGACAATGCGTTGTTTGAACCGATTCACGGTAGTTTCCCACAAGCTACGGGCAAAGATATTGCCAATCCCCTGGCGAGTATTTTAAGTGCTGCGATGCTCTTGCGTCATTTGAATTTACATAAGGAAGCAAAACTGGTAGAAGACGCAGTTGAAAAGTCGTTAGAACTCAACTTTACCACCGAAGATATTAATCCAGAAAACGCTTTTGGCACCTCCAAAGTTGGTGACTTTATTGCTGACTATATCTTAAACCCAGAAGATCCAAACCGTAATTTTCAGAATATTTTTGTGGGACAGAGTACGATTATCTGATTCCTGTGAAGGCGGAGATCTCATCCTTGAAAACATGAATTTCTCTCTTAAAAACGGGGATCTCATGCTTAGAAACTAGAACCTCAATCGTTCTAGGAGAATCTCTTGAAACGAAAAATGGACATATCTCCCAACTGCTCATAGTCAACCGCTAGGGTATTTAAAAAAAGTCAAACGCCGTAGGTGTTTGGCTTTTTTTGTGGAATGATTAGAAACTTCTCCTCCATTACGGAAACCCGTAAGAAAAATTATATTAGATAAACTAATTTACATTTAATAAATAGGTTAAAACTGGAAATGCGTATTTAATTGTTTTTCAAATATTTATATAATAAAATTCAATAGATTTGTAACTATATACATAGAGGATATAATAGCAATTGTTATTATATTGTTGTTCTACACCATTTGAAAAAACACCGAGATAATTAATGAACATTGAAAAAAACAATCGAAAAAGTAAAACTGACAAAATTGCGAAATCACTAAAAAACGCAAAGTGGTTTATTGGAATTGGAATTTTTCTTTGCATAGTTGCACCATTAATTGCAACTCAAAAAGCATTTTGGGAATCATTTGACTTTACACAAACTGGACAGATTGGAGATACGATAGGCGGAATTACTGCACCAATTGTAAATATTATTGGAGCAATTTTAGTCTTTTATGCGTTAAAAGCTCAAATCGAAGCGAATCGACTAATTCAAGACCAATTTGACGACCAAAAAGAAGAAGAATTGAATAGAAAAAAACTTGTTTACATTACTGAACAGGTTAATATAATTAGAGCGGATTTAAATGATTTCACGTTTTCGTATAGAAAGGACAATTACAAGTATAATTATTCTGGAGCTGACGGAATTTATGAGTTTTTAAAATCAATAAAAGACGGAGGAAATCATCACGAGGATTATAAGGTTTTTCTAAACCGAAATCCTAAAATAAACGAATTAGTCAATTTATTAAAGATTATTAATAAACAGATTGATATAATAGAATTAGAAAATATTTCAGAAACGGACAAAGACTATTTTCTTTCTTTAATTAAATATCAATATGATTCGAAAATTCAACAATCAATTAAAGCTTTTAGAGAACATAAATTGAGTGACCAAAATACTTGTGGAGGATGTAACCAAAAACACGGAATTCCAGACGAGATCTTTAATGAATCTGAAAGAATTGTAACAAAACTGAAAGAATAAAAACGGTGTAGAACAACGTGTCCTATAATCAATGGCTAGTTCTCGCCTACTTACGAAAATCCTCGCGGATTTTCTATTCAGTTTTTATTTGCTAAATTAGGTACTTAAACACGCCACTAATCATACACAAAACCGTCAGACTGTCTAAAAACCTATTTTTATAACTTTAGTATTCGGGTAGGTGTCTTTAAAATTTTACAAATAAGGAATTCTCAGCGATCCAAATAAGGTTTTTAGACAGACTGCCGTTGTGCAACATTTGACCAAATCAACAAAATTCAATGAATACTACTGCGAAAGGAGACATTTTAGAAAATAAAGCGGTTGGAATAATCGAAAAAATTCTGAATGACGGACTTATCGGAGTAATGAAAGAATATGCAAGGGTTTTTACCAAAAAAAAGTACCCTTCGAACATTAGAGGCTCTGGAAATGTCGAGTTCGATTTAACAATAGAAATTTGGCCACCTAATGCTGACCAATACGCAATGATTTATTTCATTGAGTGTAAAAATTATGACTACCGAGTACCAAAAGGCGAAATCAAAAAATTCTACGCTGATATCGAAGAAACGAGTGGAGTTAACGCAAAAGCTATCGTAATAACTAGTTCACCTCTTCAAAAAGGTGCTTATGATTATGCTGCTGCTAAAAAAATGATGGTCATCGAAGGAGAGTCAAAGGACAATTTCAATATCATACTATACAAAAGAAACATAGAAGAAGAAAATATAATTCCAATTCTAGAAAATACACTTAATGAAGATTTAATTGACGAAGGAGTTCAGTCTTTATCAAAAGTAGTCGATAAACAAATATTAAGTTCCTTAATACCAGCCGAATCTACAATTAGTTATGGAATAGATTTATTATCAAAAGATGATATTGATGAAATCTCAAAAAAAGAATTAAATAAATTTGACACTTCATATTTAGTAAATGCTTATGGATTAAGTGTTCAAGATTTGACCGAATACTTAAAGTCCCAATATGATATTGAGATTTTTAACTTCAATCCAAAAGAAAACAAATATTTAGGGACTTGTGACATTGATAAAAAAACAATTGGCATCAGTAAAAAAATTGTAAATACACCAAGAGAACTTTTTACAATTGGACACGAATTTGGACATTTTTTATTGCACCAAAAACTACGAATTAATCAAGAGATTATGAATTCTTTTTCTGACTCAAAATTTGATTTTAAAATCGGAAAAAATCGACTTGAAAATCCAAGGCATTGGGTTGAATGGCAAGCAAATTATTTTTCAGCTTCTCTTTTATTGCCAAAGGCATCAATAATTGCAAAAGCTTGGCAATACCAAAATGCAAAACACAATCTGATTTTCGATGATAATTATGACAATCAAAAGAAATTTCGCAGAATTGTTGGCAAATTAGCAAATCATTTCAGCGTTTCGAAAACAAGTGTAATTTATCGATTAAGGGAACTGAATATGATATCGGACAATACAAGCACAAAAAGTATCGGAGAATTGATAAGTCAATGGAAATCTGATTACTTTGTATAAATAAAAAACAAATGATAACAAATCTACCAACAGCAGATGATTATAAAAATGTAGCGTTTGAATGTCTTATTCAAGCATACAAGAGCATTTGCAAAGTAGATAATGAGGAGTTAGAAGAAGGTGTTGAACGTGCAGATATTTGGGACTATAACGAAATTGTTTTAAAAACATCTGTAATTCTGACTCATCAAGCTCTGGAAGCTTTGTTAAAATCCAAGATTTCAGAAAAAACGCCCTTATTATTAATAGAACAAAAACGAGAAAACTGGAAAACCTTACCTGATAGTGAAGACAGTGATTTTGCTGATTTATATACAATTTCTGGACAGGAACTATTAAGAACATTTTTTGCCACTATTAAAACTACCGATTTTAATCAAGACTTGGTAAATCATTTTGAGGAAGTTAGACTCTTAAGAAATAAGTTAGTACACGGAATTGGAGCTGATAAATTAACACCTGAACCAATTCTGACAATGATACTCAAAACGTTTACATTGATTTGTGGCAAAGGTTCTTTTTGGCTCGCTTTACAGGATAAGTTTTATGACCATCCTGCTCAACTTGAGGGAGAACCTGTCTTCGTGTTTGGAAGAGTGGAACAATATGTTCATTTGGAATATTTAGAAGCTTTATTAGGACGTGGAGAAATGAATAGACACTTCGAACACGATTTCAAAGCAAGAAGGTATATATGTCCAGACTGTACCGGAGAAGAAGGAGTGTTGGTAACAGATGATGGTCAAGTTAGCCAATATCCAAATTTCAGATATACCTTTTTGACTCCTAACGAACCTGACTCATCCAATGTAAATTGTCTGGTATGTCATCAGGATTTTGAAGTAGAGAGAGTTGATTGCAATAAAGAAGGCTGCAAAGGAAATGTAATATTTATAAACAGAGAAGATGAAGATATAGATGAAGAAACTGGAGAAGTTTATGAGGAAGCATCTAAAATCTGTTTGACTTGTGATGAAATACAGTAATTAAGTAAAAAACGCACCACAACAAAGAACTGTGGTAAAAAACAAGTAAAATTCACTTAGTTTATTACAAGTATACTTCTATGTCTATCATCATATATTAATCCTGATTTTGCTATTGCAAATTCCTGTTTTAAAAGGTTATTTACTATAACGATTAACGCTATTTTTTTGCTCTTTCCTTTAGCTACGATTAGATTTATATTTCCTAAATTAGTTGCTTAACCACGCAACTAAATCATACACAAACACGTAATCACACACTGAAAAAAATAAACTTATGGAATGGATTTATGAATTAAAAGACCCTATTTGGGAAACTATTGCTGGTAGTGTATTAATTTTTATTGTAATTATACTTCTAACAAGAATCATTGGATTAAGATCATTTGCAAAATTTACAGCGTATGACTTTGCATTCACAGTCGCGATTGGAAGTATCATTTCATCAACCCTGACCTCTAGCACAACGATCGTACATGGTTCTATTGCCATTGCAAGTCTTCTAGGACTGACTTTTATATTTTCTTATCTACAAAGAAAATTTCCTACCATTAATTCTGCAATATCAAATAAACCATTATTACTAATGGATGGAGATCACATTATGTATGATAATTTAAAATACGCTAGGATTGAGAAAACACAATTAATTGCAAAACTAAGAGAAGCTAATGTGTTGGATTTTAAACAAGTGGAGGCTGTAGTTTTAGAATCTACAGGAGATATTTCAGTCCTGCATAAGACAGACTCAAAAAACAATTTAAATAAAGATTTACTTGAAGGAGTTAGGAATAAACCCTGAGAACATCATATTACTAGTGCTTAGCAATGCATATAAAAAACAGAGGGAATAGATTCAATGCCAAAGTTTTTGACACCCAATTTAAAGTGGTGCTATGAAATATTTAGGACAAGAATTCTTCATTGAAAAAATAAAGGCTAAATTAATTGCAAAAAAATTTGGAACTCCGGCATATTGTTATTCATACTCTAGACTAAAAGAAAACATTGAAAATCTCCAAAAAAATTTCAAGTCCTTTAATCCATTGTTTTGTTTTGCAGTTAAATCCAATACTAATAAATATTTATTAAATGAGATCAGCAAATTTGGTTTTGGAGCTGATGTCGTTTCTATGGGGGAGTTAATAAGAGCAATTTCTGCTGGAATTAGCCCAAACAAAATAGTTTTTTCAGGAGTTGGTAAAACTGCCAGAGAAATAGAATATGCAATAAATAAAAAAATACTTTTAATTAATGCTGAGTCTAAAAGTGAGATTTTACAAATTGAAAAAATAGCAAAACTTAAAAAAAAAACTATTAATATTGGTATAAGACTTAATCCCAATACTGATGCAAAAACTTTGAAGGAAATTTCAACTGGAAAAAAAGAGAATAAATTCGGTGTAAATGAAAAAACATTTTTAGAACTTGTAGATTATATAAAAAATTCCAAAAATCTTAATTTAAAATGTTTAAGTGCTCATATTGGAAGCCAAATTCTAGATCACAAACCCTACTTAAAAATGCTTAATGTTTTAGATAAAGTCATTCGAAAAAGTAATCACAAATTTGAATATGTTGATCTTGGTGGGGGCATGGGTATAGATTATGTTCACAATAATAAAAAACTTAATTTAAAAAAATATAATTCCTATATTCAAAAATTTTTAAAAGTTAATAGTTGTAAAATTATATTTGAACCTGGAAGATCTATTATTGGTGATACGGCAGTTTTAATTACCAATATTACTTATATTAAAGAAAGTGATAAAAAAGATTTTATAATTCTAGACGCTGGAATGAATGATTTAATGAGACCTGCTTTATACAAAGCTGAACATAAAATAATTCCTATAGTTAAAAAAAAGATTAAATCAAAAAAAATTTATGAATTTGTTGGGCCTATATGTGAAACAACAGATAAATTTTTGACAATTAAAAACTACCAAAAACTAAATGAAAATGATTTAATTGTAATATATGATGTTGGTGCTTACGGTATGTCTTTAAGCTCTAATTACAATCTAAGACCTAAACCAATAGAATTACTAATTCATAATTCTAAAATTAAAATAATAAATAAAAGACAAAAACTATCTGAATTAGTCTAGTTTTTAATTAGAATGATAAGAAATATAGTATTTTCAATATTCTTTTTTTTAGGAATAATTTTTATTTCTATAATTTTTTTGCCTAGCTTATTACTGCCAAGAGCAATTGTTTTATTGGGTGGAAAGTTAATGGGTCATTGGACTTCTTTTTGTCTTAAAATATTTTTATCTACTAAAATTTTAGTTAAAGGAAAAGAAAATATAATCACCAATAAAAAATTTTTTATTGCAGCTTCACATCAATCAATGTTTGAAACATTTTTTTTACAAACAATTTTTAATTCCCCAGTTTTTATTTTAAAAAAAGAATTATTGATGATACCTATTTTTGGATGGTATCTAAAAAAAATTGGTTCAATATCAATTAAAAGAAACAAAATATCAAAGGATAATCTTAATGTTTTTGACGATATCTCAAAACAAATTTTTTCTTCAGATAGACCATTAATAATTTTTCCTCAGGGAACAAGGTTGCAACCTAATGACCGAACAAAGTTTAAAAAGGGCTCAAGTAGAATTTATGAAGAATTGAATATATCCTGTTTACCAGTGGCTATTAATTCTGGAAATACTTGGCCCAAATA
>NZ_CALEMI010000048.1 GCF_937910895.1 uncultured Dokdonia sp.
GTATTATCAAAGCGTCTAATGTTTCTGATATTTTATTTATAGACGAAGCAAAAGATGTTGGAGGAGGACAAGTAGGCCCTAATACGCGTCTCAATTATATCATCGCCACATTAGTTGGGGGCGTGATTCCTTTAGTGCTCGTTTTTTTGCTAGTATTTTTTAACACCAAAATCACCAATCCAGAAGAACTCAAAAAACTCTCAAAAATTCCAATATTAGGCATTATAGGAAAGAGCAAGCACGGGAATAATCTTGTGGTACGCGACCGCTCTCGTTCTGCTATAGCAGAAGCTTTTAGAGGAATACGATCTAGCTTACAGTTTATGTATCGTAAACAAGATATAGAAGGGGCAAAAACAGTATTGGTCACTTCTTCTGTAAGTGGCGAAGGAAAAACATTTACATCTATTAATATTGCTTCTGTTTTCGCTTTAAGCGAAAAGAAAACAGTACTAGTAGGTCTTGATTTACGTAAACCAAAAATCTTTGATGATTTTGAATTGTCTAATGAGACAGGCGTGGTGAACTACTTGATAGGACAAAATACGATAGATGACATTAAACAAGAAAGTGGGATCCCGTTTTTAGATATTATTTTATCAGGTCCTGTACCTCCCAATCCATCAGAATTACTATTAAGTGATGCGATGAAGGAGTTTATGGAGGAACTAAAGAAAACGTATGATTATATCATACTAGATACCCCTCCTGTAGGATTGGTAGCAGATGCTTTAGAGATTATGAATTATGCAGACGCCTCTTTATATATGATCCGTCAAGGATATACTAAAAAAGGGATGCTAGGTTTAATTAAAGATAAGTATGCAAAAGGAGAGGTGAGTAATGTCAGTTTTGTTTTAAATTATTTTCAAACTAAAGGAAAATATGGATATGGCTACGGGTATGGATATGGCTACGGATATGGGTATGGAGGCTATGGTAATGGATATCACGAAGACATAAAAGGAGTGCCATTCTTTAAACGATGGCGTAAAAAAATAACAAAGGCTTTTAGAAGGAAGTAATTTAAATTTCTTAAATAGTATATTTTGAATAAGGCAGAGGAGACAGCATGGTTGTATGAGATTAAGCCCAAAGGGAAGTTTATTGATCTTAATTTTAAAGAAATATGGCGCTATCGTGATTTATTGATTTTATTTGTAAAGCGTGATATTGTAACTGTCTATAAGCAAACAGCTTTGGGGCCTTTATGGTATTTAATTCAACCTTTGTTTACCTCTGTAATTTTTACGTTAGTTTTTAACAATGTAGCAGGTATTAAAATAGATGGAGCACCCTCATTTCTTTTTAATTTGGCAGGAATTACCTTATGGACCTATTTCAAGGAATGTCTTACAAACACTTCCACAACTTTTACATCTAATGCGGGATTGTTTGGAAAAGTCTATTTTCCAAGAGTTATATCACCATTATCTAGGATCATATCAGGTCTTTTTAAGTATGTTATTCAGCTTGTCATATTTATAGTATTTTTTTTCTATTTTCTTTTTTTTAAGGAAAAACCCATTAGTGTAGGAAGTACTCTGTATTTATTACCCGTAGCCATTGCGACTATAGCAATGCTTGGATTGGGAGCAGGAATGATGTTAAGTGCTATTGCAACAAAATATAGAGATGTAAAAATATTGATATCTTTTGGAGTGCAATTATTACTTTATTTATCGGCGGTTATGTACCCGTTAAGTCTTGTTAAAGAAAAACTATCTGACTATGCTTGGGTGGTTGAATATAATCCTATAGCACAGGTGATAGAGGCGTATCGCTATATGTTATTAAATGTAGGCGAGCCTAATATAAAAGGCTTATGGATAAGTTTAGCCTTAAGTATTGTGTTTGTTTTCTTAGGACTTATTGTATTTAATAAAACTGAAAAAACGTTTATAGATACCGTATAAACTTATGGAGAAACAAATCCCTCTTTTTTATTGGTCTTCTAAGTTTTTTGAAAAAAAAGAGCAAGAAAACTATGGTGATATTTTATCTGCCCAGATGGTTTCCTGGGTAAGTGGAAGAGCGGTTGCTTTTTACAATGCGCCAAATAAAAAAAAGCGTTGGTTTAAAAAACCGTACCTCATGGCTATTGGGAGTATTATGAGTTATACACAACCCAAAGCAATCGTCTGGGGAAGCGGTATTATCTCTCGGAAAGATCAATTTTCTGATGCTACTTTTTGTGCTGTTCGGGGGCCGCTTTCGCGAAAGCGTATACTGGAATTAGGATATTCATGCCCCGAAGTATATGGAGATCCCGCCATCTTATTGCCAAAATATTACCAACCTACTATTGAAAAGAAATATGAGTATGGGTTTGTCCCCCATTACGTAGATCAGAAAGTTGTTCAAGATTGGTACGGAGATCAAGCGGATGTTGCGGTACTTAACCTTATCAATGATGATGTATTATATACCACAGATCGGATCTTAGCATGTAAAAAAATCATCAGCTCGTCATTGCACGGGGTGATTGTCGCACAAGCTTATGGAATCCCAGCGATTTGGATACAGTTTTCTGATAAATTGAGCGGAGACAATGTAAAATATGAAGATTATTTTCTATCTGTTGGAATACAACCATATCAACCTGTATATGTAGAACAAAAAAAATCACTACAGGAATATGAAACGATTTTTTCTAAGGTAACAACCGTCCCTAGTGAGCAAAAGATAAATGAAGTTCAAATAGCGCTTACCAAAGCATTTCCAAAAGAACTCTTATGAGCGATATTATATTAAAAGCAGAAAACATATCAAAGCAATACCGGCTAGGGCTTGTGGGCTTAGGAACATTAGCTCATGATTTTAATCGGTTTTGGCATAAGATACGAGGTAAAGAAGATCCGTATCTTAAAATAGGAAGTGTAAATGACCGTAGTGCCAAGGCAAGTTCTGAATATGTTTGGGCGTTACAAGACATTAGCTTTGAAGTAAATAAGGGAGAGGTTCTTGGCATTGTAGGAAAGAATGGCGCCGGAAAATCTACCTTACTTAAAATACTCTCTAGAGTAACAGCTCCTACAGAAGGCAATATTAAGACAGCTGGACGTATTGCAAGTTTGCTAGAGGTAGGAACAGGGATGCATCCCGAACTTACAGGGAGAGAAAATATCTTTTTAAATGGCGCGATTCTCGGAATGACAAAGGCTGAGATCAGAAGTAAAATAGATGAGATTATAGAATTTTCTGGCTGTGAAATGTATATCGATACCCCTGTAAAACGCTATTCTAGCGGAATGCGGGTACGATTGGGTTTTGCCGTAGCCGCATTCTTAGAGCCTGATATCCTTGTGGTAGATGAGGTACTTGCTGTAGGTGATGCTGAATTTCAAAAGAAAGCTATTGGAAAGATGCAAGACATCTCAAGTGAAGGAGGAAGAACCGTATTGTTTGTAAGCCATAATATGGCTGCTGTTCGTGATTTATGTACCCGAGTCATCATATTAGAAAACGGAGGATTAACTTTTGATGGTGAGACAAATGAAGGCGTAAATAGATATTTAAGCGAAGACAAAGTTTCTACAGGAAGAGAAAAATTTGAAGAAAATGAAGAAAAGTTTAAAGCTCAATTTAAAAAGTTTGAAATTCTAAATCTAAAAAAGGAGTTAACTTCTAAATACCATTCTGGAGAAAAAATGTGTTTTAGAATATTTATTGATATTAAAACAAAAATCAGAAATCCTATCTTTAGTCTTAGATTAAGTGATTTTAATAATGTGAATGTTATTACTTGGAGGAGTAATGATTATATAGAAGAGCCACTTCCTAAAAACTGTGATCAAAGTTTAATAGTTGATATAAAAACAAGAGATTTATTTTTATTAAACGGGATATATACATTATCCATGAGTTTTCTTGATGGTAAGGAATTATTAGATTTTCATGAAAAGTTTATAAATTTTGAAATCCTTCCTGATAAACCTAGTGAAGACTTTTACTCTATTACAAAAGCAAAGACTTCTAATAGTATTTTGTTTTCTATAGGTGATTGGGCTGTAGATTTTGATTCATAAAACAATAGGTGCTTAAATATGAAGGATTATAAAAAACTATTTACTGAAGAAAAAAAAGTATTTTGGAAAGAAAATCCAATCCATGGCGATATTGATATCTCTATACAAGGGATACCACCGTTTAAAATGCACTGTAAAAATGATGATACCGTTGTTAAAGAATTATACTGGACAGATTTTAAAGGATGGGAATTTACAAGCTTAACGCTCTGGAATAATCTATTGGATGCGATACAAAAAGGGATTGTTCTCGATATAGGTACTTATTCTGGAATCTACTCTTTAATTGCATCACAAAAGACCCATGTAGAATATATATATGCTTTTGATATTCAAGATAAATGTATCGATCGGACAGAGGCTAACTTTAGATTGAATGACATTTCTAATGGGAGTGTTGTAAAAGCAGCTTGCTCTAATGAAAATGGAGAGGTTGTATTTCATTATTATGAAGAAGAAGGTATTATGAGTTCTGTAGCAGGTCTTATGTCTAAAGAGATGAATAATCTCTCAACAACAGTAAAGTCAATTAGACTCGATGATTGGTATAAAGACTTGGGATCAAAAACACCGATCTCTTTACTCAAAATGGATGTAGAAGGTGCAGAACAGCTGACTTTAAAAGGAATGAAAACTATTTTAAAAGAATGTAGTCCAAGTGTTCTTATTGAAATAAATGATCACACCGATCTAAAAGCAGTAAAAAAATTATTCCCTAAAGGATATAACATATTTGATATCAACGAAGACGAACTCATTATCAAAAAACTGGGCTTTTTTAATAAGCCAAGTAGCTTTAGAAATTATTTATTTACAAAGTTGAGCACTGATAAAATGTCAAAAATCTTTACAGGAACGATTATTAAATAATTCAGGTATGAAGGTCTGCATAGTCTCTGGTAGATATCCAGCAACAGATTTTGATTCTGCCATCAACCATAAGGTGTATGCAGATCGATATGGATATACCTATGCACACTGTAATTGGCCTACAAAAGAACAAAACCGTTATTTAAATAAGATGCATTATATACAAATGTATATAGATGCCTATGATTATATTGTATGGATAGATGATGATGCTTTTTTCTTTGATTTTGAAAAAGATATTATGACGTATGCGCCAACTGGCGATGCCTTTCTCTCTATATGTAAAAGCCCATCGCACAAAACGTTAAAAACGTTTTTTAGCTCAGGACAATTTATTCTCAAATCTTCAAAAAAATCAAAAGATTTTATAAATCAGGTTATTCAACAAGATTTGAATGTTGTCAAATCCTGGTGGACAGAAGATTTAGGGTATTTTTCTAATGGCGATCAGGATGCCATGATTTACTTGCTTAAAACAAATCCTATATTTAAAAATACAGCCGAATTACACGACTACAAATCATTTAATAGCAGACCTGAAAATTTATTTAAAGATGATATTCATCATCCAATGATATTGCATTTTACTGGAAAAGTTGAGGTAAAAAAACAACATTACCTAGAAGTACAAGAAAAGCTAAAGTTACATAGTTCGTTAGTTCCAGAAAATATATTGAAAGCATATAACCTTCACGTTTACAGGAAGCCACAGAATAAAAGTTTAAAGCAAAATATAAAACGATTGATCACGTGGTTAAAACCTTAAAAAAACATACAAAACAGTATTTGCCAGATGATCTATTGAAGCATCTTGAAAAATATCCCTACGTTTTCAATCCTAGTATGGTATATTATATGGATTCTTTTTTAATGACTATACGAGTGTATGATACAGACAGCAAAACCATTCAAGCGCATCTATATAGTTGGAAAGAAGACCAACCCTATACTTTTGTAAATCTTACCGAGTATTTTATAAACGTACTGACAGCCCAGAAAGTAGCAGATCCAAAACTCTTTATCATGAATGATGAGGTTTGGGGAACTTTTAATACAGGCTATGTAGCTAAAGGAGAGAATCAAGTAGTTCTTTTTCAAATTAAAAATACTGAGGTTAAGAATTATTTTTACTGTCATTATAGCGAACGTACACGTATAGAAAAGAATTGGGCATTTTTTATGAAAGATGATTGTATTTATGCCCTTTACGGAATCGATCAAGTAAAAATTTTAAAAGCAACTTCATTAGATATAATAAAAGGGAATACCTTAAATTTTGATGCGTTTTCGACGGTTGAAAA
The DNA here is from genome assembly GCF_937910895.1 of uncultured Dokdonia sp. Taxonomy (GTDB): domain Bacteria; phylum Bacteroidota; class Bacteroidia; order Flavobacteriales; family Flavobacteriaceae; genus Dokdonia. The sequence continues at coordinate 6,200 of NZ_CALEMI010000048.1, forward strand.
AAAGAAATATCAAGAATACACTATAGGAACTCCGTTGATGACATTGACTGATACCACCTATGGTTTTATAGGGCATAAAAAAATTATATTCAGAGGGAAACGTCTTTATTCAGGAAGAGCCTTCATATTCTCACCTTTTACAGAAACCCCTTTGAAAATATCATCTAGACCCCTTATCCATTCTTATAAATCACTTGCAGGAAATTCTTTTAAGTTTAATAAAAACTTGATTTCTTGTACTTATTTCTCAGGTATTACAATGTATATGAATGAAGTAATTATCTCCTACGGGATTAATGATGTAGATTGGAATATGGTATCAATAAAGCAAGACAAATTATGGGCATAAGGACGTATTATTGGAATTCACGTAAAGTATCTACGCTGCGTTTTTTTATGAATAAGGTTACAAATCCTTCAAACATAGCATTTAGACATGGAAATGCTGGTGATATATTTAATGCAGACCTCATACGATACATTTACAAAGACGAACCCTTAAATAAAGATTGGGAAGGACATCGTTTGTTATTAATAGGATCTATTTTAAGAGTCATTCAGACAGGCGATATCATCAACGGGATTGGTTGGAAAGGAGATGATTTATCTTCTAGAGAAAAACACATCAGCGAAGCAAAAGTATATGGCGTAAGAGGTCCTCTTACAAGAAGTTTATTCGAAAAATATGGAGCAGATTTAAGTGATTTAAAATTTGAACTAGATCCAGGGTTATTAATTAGAGAAGTTTATAATTTAGATCTTAGTAAAAGTACAGAAGACCAAGTTATTTTTATACCACACTATAGAGACTTATTCGTATATAAAAATAACTACCCTAAAGGAGTTAAGGTAGTAAATATTGATAATAAACCTGAAACAATAGCAAACGAAATCTTAAAAGCTAAAGTCGTTTATGCCTCTTCTTTACATGGGATTATTTTTGCCCACGCCTTAAAAAAGCCGTGTGTCTTTGTAGCACCACAATCTGAAGAACCCATCTTTAAGTATAGAGATTATTATTTGTCAATAGGCTATGATATGCCAGAACCTTTAAAAGATATTTATTCGATTAACTTTATACAGGATACAGCCATTTTACCTGAAAGAGATTTTTCTATGAAAGATTTTTATTTTCCAGATTATGAATCTCTTAAAAAATACAAGGTGGTAGAATAAAGGTGATGATAAGAATAGTACACATAGCGTCATGAAAGTATTTACTCCCGTTCAAAAAAGCGCAAATTCATTTTTTGATGAAATCACCTTTCATTCAGAACATGAATACGTACATGGCACATTAGATGATGATACGTCTGGTTACACAACCATTCTTATTCAATGGCCAGAACAGATCTTTAATTGGAAGGAGCCTGACGATCAGCAACTATCTCACTTATCTCAGGCGATAAAAAAATGGAAACAATTTTCAAAAATCATCTATATCGTTCATAACGAGAAACCACATCTTGGAATGACAAAACAATTCCAGAAATTATATGATATCGTGGAGTCTTCTAGTGATATACTATTACATTTTGGAAAGTATAGTCAAGAAATATTTGAAAAGAAATATATCCATTCACAGCATCGTATTCTTAAGCATCCACTATACAAACGTTCTTTTCCTTTCTTTACCAAAGAAGAAGCTAGGAAGCAATTAGGGATAGACCTAGGGAGAGAAGTAATGATTGCACCTGGAAAAATACGTACCCTAAAAGAAAGAAACTTAGTATTAGACTCTTTTAAACAAGTCAAGAATTCAAATAGAACCTTGATAGTGCCTAATATGTTTTGGAAACAATCAACTATAGAATTTGTAGGTCGTCAAAAATTAAAAGGTATTCTTGATGTCAAGACTAAAATAGAAAAACAAATGAACGGTATATTCAACCCCCCGGACTATATCGTAAACTACAGTTTTATAGAGGCAAAGCAATTGGCTTTATTCCTGGCGGCTTCCGATGTGGTGTTCATACCAAGGATACATACTCTAAATTCTGGAAATATATATTTAGGGCTCACTCTTAAGAAAATTATTGTGGGTCCTGAAACGGGTAATCTTACAGAAGAACTAAAAAAGTTTGACTTTCCTATATTTCAACCCAATACGCCAGCATCGATTAAGCTTGCTATCGAGGAAGGTTTTAGGCTTAGTACGAAGGTAGAAGAAGTATATAAAAATATATTTACTGAAGCCTATGAACCTAAAAATATTGCTTCACAGCTTGATCAAATCATACGCGAAGGATGAAAACCGTTATTTCCATAATCATCCCATCGTACAACAGAGCGCATCTTATTCAAGAGACGCTCAACTCTGTGGTCGCACAATCTAGTCCAGACTGGGAATGTATTGTAGTAGATGACGGCAGTACCGATGCTACTGTTGAGGTGGTGACCGCTTTCGCGAAAGCGGACTCAAGAATACACCTATTTCAAAGAGATGATACTTACACATCTGGAGGTAACGGGGCACGCCAAATGGGATTAGATCGTGCTACGTCTGATTGGGTGATGTTCCTAGATTCTGATGATTTGCTTGGAGTAGATTGTATAAAAAACCGTCTTGCATCTGTAGAAGAAACTATAGATATGTGTGTGTTTCATACGGCTTCATTCAAAGTGGAGGTAAAAGAGACAGATGTGTATTGGAATATGTTGCACAAAAGAGAAACGTGTGAAGAATACCTTATGCGATTTCTCTACCAAGATATGCCTTGGCATACCACTGGCGTCTTATGGAATGCTGCATTTCTTAAAAAAATTGGTGGGTGGAATCAAGAGCTAATTGCATGGCAGGACTGGGAACTTCACGTAAGAGCACTTACGTATAATCCAAGAGTAAAAGCTTTAGTAGTAAAGGCTGATAATTATTACAGACTTGATGTTGCTGACTCCATTGCGACCAAGAAAAAATCTTTAGAATATCTTGAGGCCATAAAAAAAGCGATTGAATCTGTAGAAGGTAAGGTGTTAGAAAGCAATATGATAAAAGAGGCTAAAACACATCTTCGGTTTTTGATTTATCGCAATCTGATTGGCTATCCTATCAAGTGGAAACAAATGAAAATCCCTTTTCAAATAAGGAATTCTGGAATTCAGTTTCAGAGTGTGTCTCCTGCAAGGTTTCTCTACGCCTATTGGAAAGAACGTGTATTTGCCATTACGATCATAAAACGATTTTTAAAAAATAAATGCAAACTTGACTATTATAAACGGATGTATCCAGAGACCACGTTTTTAAAAAAGCGAATGTAAGCATGCAGTATATTAAACAACTAGATAGTGTTAGGGCAATTGCTGTTATTTTAGTGATCATAAGCCACTGGTTACCCAATCAGAATATATTAAACAGAATCCCTAATGGACAAATTGGGGTGGATATTTTCTTTGTGTTGAGTGGGTTTTTAATATCAAAAATATTATTGGATAGTCGTGACAAAGCTAGAGTGCAAAATGTGTCAACGTTTACAGTTTTAAAGAATTTTTACATACGGAGATCGTTGCGTATTTTTCCTATTTATTACCTCACGATTATAGTGGTTTATTTGGTGGCGATGTATGCCAACACGCCAATTAAAGATCCGTTTGTCTATTATGCTACGTATACGGCAAATTTTTATTTCTTTGAGCAACAGTCTTGGGAGGTACTCCTTCCTCATGTATGGTCTCTTGCTGTAGAAGAACAATATTACTTAGTCTGGCCGTGGTTGGTTTTATTACTTAATAGAAAGTATGTATTCCCTATGATCCTTGTTTTTATTGCTATTGGGATAGGAAGTCAGTTGTTGTTAAGTGGATTTAGAATGAGTAGAATATTGACCTTTACCTGTTTTGATGCTTTTGGACTTGGGTCTTTACTAGCTTGGGGTATCACCTACAAAAAAGAAAAAGTATTTCTCTATTTCAAACGACTTTCTGTAGTTGCTATTTTGGTGTTTTTCTATTTTATATACAGTGCCACTGTAAAACAGTGGAATGTTTTATCCGTAAGAACCACGGTGTCTATCATCACACTCTGGCTCATTAGTTACATTTACATATATCATCAAACCGATAAGCTTAAAGGAGCATTTATTTTAAACAATAGGATATTAATTTTTATAGGTAAAATAAGTTATGGGATTTATTTATATCATAATATCATTCCTAGTATGATCACAAAAAAATATATTGATGTATATTTTAACCCATTATTGCCTGATTTCTTTAATGTAAAATATAAAATGTTGTTGTTGATCGCAGAAAATTCGATACTTGTTATTGTAATTTCGTGGCTCTCTTTTGTGCTCATAGAAAAACAATTTCTTAAGCTCAAAAATAGATTTAATTACATCCCTAAAAACACACCGCAATAGTATGAAGCAAGAAAAAGGAATTTCTGTAGTCATTTGCTTTTACAATAGTAGTGAGCGTATCACCCCTACCATGCAAAGTATTTTTCTTCAAGAAGGATTGGCAACGATTTCTTGGGAATTAATTCTTGTAGACAATGCGAGTACAGATACGAGTGTGGCGTTAGCACAAAAGCTTATAGATGAAGCTGCATTTCCAAATGCGAGTATTGTTAGTGAAAGCAAGCCAGGACTCAATTATGCGAGGAAGAAAGGAATCGATACGGCTCAATATGATACAGTGCTTTTTTGTGATGATGACAATTGGTTAAATCCAAGATATGTAGAACGATCTTATAATTTCTTGAAAGAAAACGACGCCTACGGTGTGGTGGGAGGTAATGGTGTTGAAGCTTGCGAAGTGGAGCCCCCTCGTTGGTTTGAGAAATTTAAGAGCATCTACGCATTGGGGTGTAGAAGGGATGGTGATGTTACCAATGTGTATGGAGCGGGGATGTGTTTTAGAAAATCTATTTTTGACGACTTTGAACCTAAGATGACGGATAGAAAAGGAAAAAGTTTATCCTCTGGAGGGGATTCAGAAATGTGTAATTACGCTGTTGCCAAAGGCTATAAAATCAGACAAGTATGTGATAATACGTTTCAGCATTTTATCCCTAAAGACCGACTCACCAAATCATATTTATACCGGATGGCTAGAGGAATGGGACAAACAAAAGCGCAATTGATCCTCATTAAAAAAAATAATTCTAAAATGGCAACAGGTGTTTTTTATAGAATGAGACTGGATACAAAAAAACTTTTCACACACATATTTAAATTAGATAACGTTAGATTTGTTTTTGAGTTAAATAGAGTTTATTCTTATTGGATCACACTGATTCGTGCCTAAAAGCTGCGAATTGTAGACGTCATTGGTTAGGCATCTGTAAAGAACTATTAGCGACATATATCAAAAGAATACATGAAAAAAGTATTGTTATTTTCATCATTGTGTAAATCGAAAGAAGTATTAGAAGTAGTACTCCCTTCCTGGTTAGCATTAGATACAGAGGGAATTGAGTTAGAGATCCTTTTGTATGATGATAATAACAATAAAAAATCGATTACCTTTCTTAAAGAATTTGAGCAAAAACACCCAAGCGTAAAAATTGAGAGAGATTGGATACAAGAGACCTCTAGTTATAAAACACATCATTGGAATAAATCGCTGACCGATAGAATTGCGAGCATAAAAAATAGAGCTATTAGGTATGCTTTGGATGGAGCGTATGATTATATTTTTCTTTTAGATGCAGATCTGGTATTGCACCCTAAGCTACTACAACACTTAATACAATGCAATAAAGATTTTGTATTTGATTCTATCATATTTAGTGAAAAAGGCCATTTTATTTTTTTCTGTCCTTCCTACTATGGCAAGCAAGAATACGACCAAGCATCGAGCAGTTTAAAATCGGATTTAGAGCAAAACAATGTTTCAGGTGACCTAGTTTTTGTTTTTTTTAATTGTGAAAATGATAGACCTAAATCTGGATTACCTGTTTCATATTTGAATGAATCAAAT
>NZ_CALEMI010000049.1 GCF_937910895.1 uncultured Dokdonia sp.
ACTTTTACATCCTTTTAATGAAGCCCCTTTTTCTAGTATTAAAAACGAACATTTCAAGCCCGCATTTGAAACTGCTATTAGCATGGCTAGAAAAGAGATAGATACGATTGCAAATGCTACAGCGTCACCAACTTTTGAAAATACACTGGTTGCTCTTGATTATTCTGGCGCACAATTAGATCGGATCTCTAGTGTGTTCTTTAATTTGAATAGCGCAGAGACCAATGAGGAAATTCAAAAAATAGCTCAAGAAGTATCGCCATTGCTTTCTGAGTTTGGAAACGACATTACCCTTAATGAGCACTTATTTGCCCGTGTCAAAAGTATCTATGACCAAAAAGAAACCCTTGATTTATCTGCAGAAGAGCATACCCTTTTAGAAAAAACTTATAAAAGTTTTGCTCGTAATGGAGCGAACTTATCTGAGGATAAGAAAACAAGACTCCGGGAAATAGATGCGGCGCTCGCTAAATTAAAACTCACCTTTGGAGAATATGTTCTTGCAGAAACCAATGCATACGAACTACACCTTACAAACGAAAGTGATCTAGACGGACTTCCTGAAAGCGCCAAAGAAGCAGCCGCAAATGAAGCGAGTACTCGTGAGAAAGAAGGATGGGTCATTACATTAGATTACCCGAGCTATATTCCGTTTATGAAGTATGCAAAAAATAGAGAACTGCGAAAAGAACTCGCTATAGCATTTGGAAGCAGAGCCTTTAAAGGCAATGAATTTGATAATCAGAAAAATGTATTGCAAATTGTACAACTACGACACGAACGTGCCAATCTACTTGGGTATCCAACACACGCTCATTTTGTTTTAGAAGAGCGCATGGCAGAAACACCTGACAAGGTGATTTCTTTTCTAAATACCCTATTGGAAAAAGCAAAACCTGCTGCAAAAAGAGAATTTGCACAGTTAGAAAATTTCGCGAAAGCGGAAGATAACATAGACCAATTAGAAAAATGGGATGGTTCTTATTATTCTGAAAAGCTAAAACAGAAATTATTTAGCCTTGATGATGAACAACTAAAACCATATTTCAAATTAGAGAATGTAATTGCTGGTGTTTTTAAGGTTGCTGAGAAATTATTCGGACTTCAGTTTGAAGAAGTATTTGATGTAGACACGTATCACAAAGAAGTGAAAACCTATCGTGTGCTTGACGCAGATGGTGATTTTATTTCGCTATTCTATGCTGATTTTCACCCGCGTAAAGGAAAGCGTGGCGGTGCCTGGATGACCTCCTTTAAATCGCAAATGATGAAAGATGGCGTAAATGAGCGTCCGCACGTCTCGAACGTGTGTAATTTCACCCCCTCTACAGCGAGCAAACCTTCGTTACTTACGTTTAATGAAGTGACTACGTTGTTTCACGAATTTGGTCACGGACTCCACGGGATGCTTGCCAATACCACTTTTCCTAGCTTATCAGGAACGTCTGTATATTGGGATTTTGTAGAGCTTCCAAGTCAGGTGCTGGAAAACTGGTGTTATGAAAAAGAAGCGTTAGAATTATTTGCTACACACTATGAAACAGGCGAAGTGATTCCAATGGAGTTAGTACAGAAAATCAAAGATTCGGCGACGTTTCAAGAAGGAATGCAAACCTTACGTCAAATCAGTTTTGGATTGATGGATATCGCTTGGCACGGTCAAGACCCTTCTGAAATCACGGATGTAAAAGCTTTTGAAAGCGATGCTTTTGCTGGAACCCGTTTATATCCAAAAACACCAGAAACCTGTATGAGCACTTCGTTTTCTCATATTTTTCAAGGTGGCTATGCTGCTGGATATTATAGCTATAAATGGGCAGAAGTACTCGATGCAGATGCTTTTGAATATTTTAAAGAGCACGGAATTTTCAATAAAGAGATTGGTCAGAAATTTAGAGAACACGTTTTATCCAAAGGAGGAACTGAAAATCCTATGACGTTGTATAAGCGTTTTAGAGGGCAAGAACCTCAGCCAGAGGCATTGCTTAGGAGAGCGGGGTTGATTTAAAATAAGTCAGATTGAGGGCAGTCGAAAACTATATAATTAACAGCTATGGGTTCTCGACTGCGCTCGAACGGACATTTTTTCTACTTAAATAATTACTTATTCTTCTCCTCAATCCACTTTGACATAAACTTGGTGCTTTGTAGGGTATGATGTTGTAACATCTGTCCTGTAAAGTTTTGTTGTCGGTGTGATACTAGGGTTGTCTTATAATTTTCAATAGTATTATAAAAATCATCTTCAAAGTCTATCTTTTGGAAACGATTATTGATCAGGATGCGTCCGTGATCTTGTGCTATTTCCCACACCTTTTTATCGGTGTAGAGGGTGGTGGCCGCTTTCGCGAAAGCGGAAAAATCATCTTCAATCATTCCTCCCCAAGTGAAATCGCCTTGCAACGCCTCTGTGCCTATCTGTGTCGTAACACTCGGTGTACCGCATTGCATAGCGTCTATAAATTTGCCTTTAAGACCCGCGCCAAAACGCAAAGGAGCCAATAACACTTGGGCTTTTGACATGACTTCTTTGGCATCTTCGGCTCTACCTTTTATATGAAAGCCTTCTTTAGGGTTATGCAATTGAAATACCTTATCGGATGGATAGGCTCCGTAGACGTGGAGTTGTGCATCAGGAATGGCTTTACGAATTTCTGGCCAAATCGTTTGTTTTAGGACTAATGTCGCATCCCAATTGGGTGTGTGTAAAAAATTACCGATAGAGATAAAATGTGCCCGTTCCTCAAAAGGAATAAAATCTCCTAGCACAGATGGCAGTAAAAAAGGTAAGTAATGTAGGAGCGCTTTAGGAACTTTAAAAATATTTTGGAGCAACTCCATTTCGTACTCAGAGATCATAAGCGTCAAATCACACCGATAGATGCTGGCGATTTCACGTTTAGCGATATCAGAAAACAGGTCACTTTCTTGAAAAGCGCGATTTTCTTTGACAGCCTGCTGTCGTGCCTTACGTAAACAATGTAAATCTTCTGTGTCTAGAATGCGCAGTGCATCAGGACAGTGTTGTGTAACTCGCCAACCAAATTGCTCCTCGACCATAAACCGATCAAAAAGAACGATATCGGGTTGTAGTTCTTGTATGTAGGCATCAAAACTAGGATCATTGAGTGTGATCGTTGTGGTTGTAATTCCCTTTTGTGTAAGATCGACGGCGTATTCGCTTTTTGATGCGGTAGATGCGTAGGTGACCTCCCACTCTTTGGAAAGCAACAGATCTATGAGTTGCAACATCCGACTTCCTGCAGCCGATGACTGTGGTTCTACCCAAACACTTGAAATTACAAATACCTTCACGAGGTAAAAATAAGCAATAGATAGGGTTTAAAGTTAGTACATGAAATAAGAATGTTCCAAGTTTCAGGTTTCAAAAAATCAAATTATAAATTTCAAAAAAATAGAGTATTGTTCTATTTTCAACTTGAATTAGAGTAACATTCTATTTTTAAATCAGAATTTTAATACTCTTTCCTTTCTGCTTTTTGGCGAAATCAAATCACACAATCTCCTTAAGTAAAATCTCAAATCTCAAAAAAATCAAATCTCAAATTCCAAAAAATTAAATTCCAAAAAAGACCTCCCACCTCCCGCTTCCAGCCCAAAAAACAAACACTTTAATATATAAATGTTTCAATATGTTTTGAAAGTTTAAAAATATTCGTATCTTTGATATATGAAATTTACAGAAGCAAAATCAAAATTTATTCAAACATGGGGAGCATTGGGTTCTCAATGGGGTATTAATAAGACCATGGCACAAATACATGCGTTACTTATGATCTCACCAGAACCTTTAAGTATGGAGGATATTATGGAAGAGCTTCAAATCTCCAGAGGAAATACAAGTATGAACTTGAGGGCTTTAATGGATTGGGGCATTGTCTTTAAAGAATACAAGCCAGGAGAGCGTAAAGAGTTTTTTACTGCCGAAGGAAATATAGATGAATTAGCACGTAAAATAGCAAAAGAAAGAAGTCGAAGAGAGATCAAACCTACCTTACGCGTTTTACAAGACATCAGCGCCATTGACGGGTCTGAGTCATCAAAAGCCGCTCATTTTAAAGCAAAAACAGAAGAACTCTATGATTTTGTCTCAAGAGCAGATAATATGTTAGAGAAAATAATTGACCAAAAAGAAAATTGGATTACAAAAACAATTATGAAACTAATGGGTTAATACCCATTGGTCTCTAAAATAAATGCACTTTTTTTTAACTAAAAGTTTCATTAATTTCTGAAACTTTAAAATATTCTAACCATGAAAACACTAAAATCTATAAACAATGTGCTACTTACGCTTATGCTATTATCAGGTGTATTAGGCTTTATCAATCCAGAATTTTGGATGATCTCCATCGTATTTCTATTGACTATTGGTACTTTTCAAGGAATCACAGGGTGTGTTCTATTTCTTTTACATCCTAAGAGTATTCGTTTTCAATTATACATTGGAGGTCTTTTGTTATTTGTTATCACGTGTTATCTCCCTATTCCTAATCTCTGGATGATCTTACCTATACCGCTTTTGATGTACTTCACTTTTATGATTCATACCGTTCACCAAGAAAGACCAAAATATAAAACACTTAAAACTATTTAGTTATGAGTATCAATATTCCAAACTGGCTCATTATTCTAGGAGGATGTGGTCAAATTTTTACAGCGCTTATTTATCCGTATATACGTCATCAGGTTTTTGATTGGTATACTGATGTAAAAAAACTGAAACCGCTTAATCAAGAAATTGTAAAAACGTACGGACGTTATATCCAAGGGCTTAATTTCTCTTTTGGACTTATGGCTCTTTTACTTACAGAAGATCTTAAAAATCAAACGCCCTTAGCCTTGGCAATCACGGGATTAATTGGAGGGTATTGGGTAGGTAAAGTAGCTACTCAAATTGCCTATTATCCTATGTATGAAATCCCTCAAAAACCACTATTTAAAGTGGAAAGCTATTTTATGAACACGCTTTTTGTACTTTTTGCTACGGTATTTACAGCATTGTTTATACACAATCTAGTAGGAATCCTTAAAACTATGTAAGATGAATATAACACTATCACCTACCACAAATACCACACATATCGATCATAAAAAGATAAATGCGACTTCTAAAGAAATCAAAACTTTTTATGATGAAGCTACAGAAGATTATACCTTTTGGAGTCAGGACTTTAATATGCATTTTGGATATTTCTCATTTGGAAAAACAAATCTATTCCTACGTGATACGATGCTTAATGAGATGAATTCCCAAGTTCTTAAAAGACTTGAGCTCTCTTCTTCAAAACAATTGGTGGCAGATTTAGGATGTGGTATGGGAGGAACGATGCGCCATTTTTTACATAGGCATTCTTTATTATGTATGATAGGCGTCACGCTTTCTGATTTTCAGGTAGCAGAAGGCAACAAATTATTAAAAAAGTATCCTGCTGTTATCGTCAAAGAAGATTTTAGAAATACCTCTATAGAGACCAATAGTGTTGATGGTGCTATTGCCATCGAAAGTTTTTGTCACACTGGACATAATATTAAAACACTCAAAGAAGCGCATCGGATCCTAAAACCTAGCAAACGACTGATTATTGGAGATGCTTTTTTGAAAAAATCACCAGATCAACTATGTTTTGGAAGTTCTTATAGTTACAAGAAACTTTGCGAAAAATGGAGTCTAGAGGGTCTCGGAGTGATCCAAGAAGTCGAAGAAAACTTAAAAAAAATAGGTTTCTCAAAAGTCAGCGTAGAAGACATATCTCCTCGTGTAGCCCCTTCGGTATTTCACGTGCCTTTTGCTATACCTTTGTTTCTTTTAAAGAAAATACTAAAAAGAGAGCCTATCAAAAAGCAAAGTTGGGATAACCTTAAAGCTTCTTTTTATGCACTAACTTCCGGATTACACATGAAAGATTTTGGGTATTACCTCATCACTGCAGAAAAATAATACCGTTATGAAACACTTATATAACATCAACAAAGTTGTCATTATTATCAACCTAGTACTTGTCATCATTCCTTTTCTAGGACTTGTATTTCTGCTTGTTACAGGGTTTTTTCAGGTAATTTCATTTATTGCATGTCTTATCTATTGGAAACGTATAGATCACTCATTACGCAAATACTTTATAGCCTATCCATTTTTAGCTGGGATTTGTTTAGGTATTTTAGCTATAGAAACTGATGTATCGTTTACAATAAGCCTCTCTTTATCCGCTTTATTAGCTTTGAGTTTTTTGTTTCTTTTAAAGAAGCAAAAAGATATAACACAAAAAAACGCAATAGATTCATTATAATAATATACATCATGAGTAAATTAATCATTGCTGGAGGTACTGGCTTTTTAGGAGCTGTGATCACATCGTATTTCAAAGACGCTTATGACGAGATTGTTTTGCTTTCGCGAAAGCAAAAAAAAACCCAACCTCATTATAGAATCGTTATTTGGGATGCTAAAACCATAGGTTCTTGGGCTTCCGAATTGGAGGGTGCATCTGTACTCATTAATATGACAGGAAGGTCTGTAGATTGCAGATACAATCAAAAAAATAAAGATCTTATTTTAAACTCCCGAGTAGACAGCACAAAAGCGCTAGGCGAAGCCATTGCTTTATGCAAGAATCCTCCCAAAGTATGGCTCAACTCTTCTACAGCGACGATATATAGACATTCTTTAGACCAAGAAATGGACGAAGAATCTGGAGAGATAGGAGAAGGATTTTCTGTGAGTGTTGCAAAAGCATGGGAAAAAGCATTCTTTAAAGCAGAGACATCCGGTACCAGAAAAATTGCGCTACGCACGGCTATTGTGTTAGGAAAAAATGGGGGTGCATTACGACCCATGATCAAAATTACAAAGCTAGGTTTAGGAGGAAAACAAGGGTCTGGTAATCAAAAATTTAGCTGGATACATGAAGCTGACTTTGTACGAATTATTGACTTTTGCATCAAGAATAGAACTTTAAAAGGTCCTATTAATGTCGTTTCTCCTCATCCGTCAGACAATAAAACGGTAATGCGTTTATTACGCAAGACACTCAGCGTTCCTTTTGGGATTCCTTCTAATAAGGCTTTGTTAGAAATAGGCGCATTTGTCATTAATACAGAAACGGAGTTACTTTTAAAAAGTCGTAATGTTATCCCAAAACGATTGCTAGATCATGGATATACATTCTTATATCAGGACTTAGAAATAGCACTAAAAGAATTGACTTCATGACAGTAATCATACTACATACAGAGATTCAAACCACAACAGAAAAAGCTTTTCAACTCTCATTAGATATTGATTTTCATAAGAAAACAGCTTCACAGACACAGGAAGAAGCCATTGCAGGGATTACTTCAGGCATTATAAAATATAACGAAACGGTTACTTGGAGAGGAAAACATTTTGGTGTATTCTTAACGCATACTTCGCAAATAACCGCTTATGAAGCACCTACGTATTTTGTGGATGAGATGATCAAAGGAAATTTCAAATCGTTTAGACATCAACATTTTTTTGAACAGAAAGAGAACACGGTACATATGAAAGATATCATTACATACAGTACTCCTTATGGGATTTTTGGAAAATTATTTGACAGCTTACTTCTTAAAAAACACCTGACAGATTTTATCAAAAACAGAAACCAAACGTTAAAAACAGCGTTAGAAAAATAAGACTAAGCATTTTAGAGTCTATTTGCTTAGTTAAAAAAAGGCAAGCTTTTGTGTGGTGCAGGCTTGCCTTTTAAATACCTTATAGCGCATTGTAATAGTGTACTATTTTTATAGTTCTTGACACATTCCTAATGTAAACTTCATAAATGAATTGTCAAAACTTCCTTTTGTATGGCAGATAAAACCCAAACAATCAAAATCAAAATAACTTTACACTATTTTTACAAAACCATACATAAAATATATAAATGATGTATTTAACGTGTGAAATTTATCAAAATTGTTATTTTTGTTTGAACCCTCGATAAAACGGCTATGCCAAAAAACCAAATAGATCCTACAAAATGGGTCGATCAATATTCTGATTACTTATTTAATTTTACGGTCGCTCGGGTGAATGATCGAGACATGGCTCAGGACTTAATATCTGAGACATTTCTAGCGGGTCTTAAGTCGATGAAAAATTTTAAAGGAGAGGCCAGTGAACGTACTTGGCTAATCTCTATTTTAAAACGTAAAATTATTGATCACTACCGTAAGTCTAATTCAAAAAAAGGAAAAGCAGAGGTTCACATTAATTATAAAGACGACGAGAGCGAAGGCGATTGGCTAGAAGAACGTGTCGCAGATCCCTTTGATAAAACAGCTGAGGATCAAATCCAAAACGAAGAGCTTGGAGAAGCTATATTTAACTGCTTATCAAAGCTTCCAGAAAAACAAGCACGTATTTTTAGAATGAAAACAATAGATGATTTTGATACGGAAACTATTTGTAATGAATTTGATATTACTCCGTCTAATTTTTGGGTAATTATCCACAGAGCCCGCACAGCAATGGCGAGTTGCATGGAAAAAAACTGGTTTTAATTCCCAAAATAGTAAGAAAGAACAATATGAAAGTAAAATTAGAATGTCACGAAGCAAATCATATTTGTGACAAAAATCAATACAAAGAAGCTGGTTTTCTAGAAAAAGTTAGACTTACTTTTCATTTGATTTATTGTAGAGCATGTAGAAAATACACAGCTAATAATACAAAACTCACAAAAGCAATGAATAACCCTAAAGTAGATACCGTAAGTCAGGCTGAAAAAAATGCACTTAAAGAAAGACTAGCTCGCGAATTAGGACAGTAATACTTGTGTCAAATACAATATCCCCCACCAAATAATAGGCAGGCTTTCTACAAAAAACGAGGCATAATATCTATACTGCTTATCTGAAGATCCTATTAAAAATAGAGCAGAAAGTATTCCTATCACAAACAAGGTAAGTACATGCCCATACTGGATTTTATCTTTAAAAAATTCCAGAACAAAAAATACAATAAGCAATCCCACTCCTAAAAACTTAGCATATCGTATTCCTAAACTTTTAGGGATTGTATTGATATCCTCACGGTCATAGTTCAGATCTCGAATATCAAACGGCAATGTGATCACGATAATAAATAAAAATCGTTGTACAAAAGAAATCCAAACATCCATCTGTAACGACTGCATACTATCTAAAACAGGAAGTATCACAGTGACTCCTGCCCATACAAAGGCAATGGTATACATTTTTGCACCGTAAAATGAACGTAAATTACGCTTTCGCGAAAGGATAGGTAACGCATACAACAACGTTAAAACCCCAAAAATCATACAAGCAAATAATACTTTATAAGGAAGATGTCTGGCATAATACATCATACAAACAAAACACACAAAAGAGAATAATTGTATCGCTTTTAGTGACTCTGTAAGACTTCTGTGGTGTAATTTGGCTAAGCTTGAATATTTAATAAAATTATATCCCGTAATACTCGCAAAAAAAACAAAGAAAATAAATTCTTTTTGATATAAAATGTCTAAGGTACTATAGGTTACAAAAACCAAAGCAACCACCGCTAAACTCACGTGTATGCTACTATTGATGTAAAAATTAAAAATACGTTGCAACCATTTCATTAGACAAAAATAAGACAACTGTTAATAAGCCTGTAAAATCGTTTACAACTTACCAAATTGCAAACTTCAAAAGGTATATTTTTTACAGTTATAAGTCGTAATTTTGTTACTCAAAAATTCAATCCAATATGAATACTGATTCATTTGCTTTACGCCATATCGGCCCAAGAAGATCTGACCTTCCAATAATGCTTCAAAAAGTAGGTGTTGAAACTATAGATCAACTCATCTTTGAAACCATCCCAGATAATATTAGACTTGATAGCCCACTTGCATTAGATCCTGCAATGAGTGAGCACGAATTTGCAGCACATATTCAAGAACTTGCTTCAGAAAACAAAGTATTCAATTCTTATATTGGGTTAGGATATCACCAAGCAGTTACCCCAGCTGTAATACAACGTAATATTCTAGAAAATCCAGGTTGGTATACAGCATATACTCCTTATCAAGCAGAGATTGCACAAGGTAGATTAGAAGCGTTGCTTAATTACCAAACCATGATTACCGATCTTACAGGTATGGAATTAGCAAATGCATCATTATTAGATGAATCCACAGCTGCTGCAGAAGCCATGGCATTGCTATTTGCAGTTCGTAGTAGAGATCAGAAAAAAGCAGACGTTGTAAAATTCTTCGTGTCAGAAGAAATACTTCCACAAACACTTTCTTTATTACAAACAAGAGCAACCCCTATTGGTATTGAACTCGTAGTAGGAAACCATGAAACTTTTGACTTTTCTCAAGATTTCTTTGCTGCTATATTACAATACCCTGGAAAATCAGGACAGGTACACGATATAGCAGACTTTGTTAGTCATGCAAATGCGGCTGAAATCAAAGTAGCAGTCGCTGCAGATATTTTAAGCCTTGTCAAGTTAAGAGCGCCTGGAGAAATGGGTGTAGATGTTGTTGTGGGAACTACACAACGTTTTGGTATTCCATTGGGGTATGGAGGTCCCCACGCTGCCTATTTTGCTACAAAAGAAGCATATAAACGAAATATCCCTGGACGAATCATAGGAGTTACAAGAGATACTGATGGAAATCGTGCTTTGCGTATGGCGCTCCAAACCAGAGAGCAACATATCAAACGTGATAAAGCAACTTCAAATATTTGCACAGCCCAAGTATTACTAGCCGTAATGGCGGGTATGTATGGTGTGTATCACGGACCAGAAGGATTAACGCATATAGCTAATAAAGTGCATAATACTGCTGCAACCATAGCAGACGCACTAGAAAAATTAGGACTTTACCAAGCTAATACTTCCTATTTTGATACTATTCAGATAAAAACAGATAGTAAAAAAATTGCTACAATAGCTGTTGAACACAATATTAATTTTTACTATCCGGATGCAGATACGGTTTCTATATCAATACACGAAGCTACAACGATAAAAGACGTCAATACTATTATTGCCGTATTTGCAAAAGCGTTAGATAAAACGCCAATTAAAGTAGAAGAACTTATTGAAGGTACTACTCTATCTAAAGGTATTGCTCGTAACACTCCCTTTTTAACACTAGATATATTTAATAGGTATCATTCGGAAACTGAATTAATGCGTTACATCAAAAAATTAGAACGCAAAGATCTTTCTTTAAATCACTCTATGATTTCTTTAGGATCTTGTACCATGAAGTTGAACGCAGCTTCAGAAATGCTTCCTTTAAGTGATCCGCAGTGGGGTAATATCCATCCATTTGCTCCTTTAGATCAAGCAAAAGGATATCAGACTATGTTAAAGAAATTGGAAGAGCAACTTACTGAAATTACTGGTTTTGCTGGAACATCCTTACAACCAAATTCTGGAGCTCAAGGTGAGTATGCAGGATTAATGGTGATACGTGCATATCATGAATCCAGGAATGATACGCATCGTAATATATGCCTCATCCCATCATCTGCACACGGGACAAACCCCGCAAGCGCTGTGATGGCAGGAATGAAGGTAATCGTTACCAAAGCACTAGAAAATGGAAACATCGATCTAGATGACTTACGCGCAAAAGCCGAAGAGCATAAAGATCATTTAGCAGCACTAATGGTCACCTACCCATCTACACATGGAGTATATGAAAGCGCTATTAAAGAAATTACAAGTATCATCCATAAAAATGGAGGACAAGTATATATGGATGGTGCTAATATGAATGCGCAAGTAGCACTTACACATCCTGGTGCTATTGGAGCAGATGTATGCCACTTAAATCTTCATAAAACATTTGCTATTCCTCACGGAGGTGGAGGTCCTGGAGTAGGTCCTATTTGTGTAGCGAGTCAGTTAGTTCCTTTCTTACCTTCTAATCCTGTAATACCTACAGGAGGAGATAAGGCAATAACAGCAATATCTGCAGCTCCTTGGGGATCTGCATTGGCTTGTTTAATCTCTTATGCATATATTACAATGTTAGGAGAAAACGGACTTCGCAGATCTACTGAATATGCCATCTTAAATGCAAACTACATTAAAGAACGTCTGGACGGTCATTATCAGTGTTTATATACTGGAGAACGTGGTCGTGCTGCGCATGAAATGATCATAGATTGCCGCCCTTTTAAAGAACATGGTATAGAAGTAACCGATATTGCAAAACGTCTTATGGACTATGGTTTCCATGCACCTACAGTGTCGTTTCCCGTAGCAGGAACCATGATGATAGAGCCTACAGAAAGTGAAAGTAAAGAAGAGCTTGATCGTTTTTGTGATGCTATGATTAGCATTAGAAAAGAAATAAACGATGCTGCTAATGATCCCAATAATGTTATGAAAAATGCACCTCATACGCTTATGATGGTCACCTCAGATACTTGGGATTTTCCATACTCTAGAGAAAAAGCAGCGTATCCATTATCTTATGTAGCAGAAAATAAATTCTGGCCTACAGTAAGACGTGTAGATGATGCTTATGGAGATCGTAATTTAATATGCACCTGTGCTCCAATTGAAGAGTATATGGAAGAAGCATAATAAAAATAGATGCTTTACAGTTTATAATAGCAGATGGATAGATCATCTGCTATTATATTTTGCACATTCTCTAAAAAAAAATAAAATCAAACATTCAACAATAGATACTGCAATATTTTTAAATAAATAACAATAAATTCATAAAAATATACGCATAAATTCATCTTGAATTAAGTATTTAACTGAGTTTGATTACTTTTACCAAATATAAAATATGACCATATTATGGGTATTAGAATTACAGGAATAGGAAGTTATATCCCTAGCGCAGTCGAAAAAAATGAAGATTTTAATAACCACTTATTTCTAAATAGTGACGGATCTTCCATAAAATACGAAAACCCAGTTATTATAGAAAAATTCAAAGCTATTACGGGTATTGAAGAGCGTAGATATGCAAAAGACCACCTTACGTCCTCAGACCTAGGCTTTTTTGCTGCTGAAAAAGCAATTATAAATGCAAACATAGATCCAGAAACTTTAGACTATATTATTGTAGCTCATAATTTTGGAGATGTACAAAAAGGAAAAATACAAAGTGATCTTGTCCCTAGTCTAGCATCCCGTATTAAACACAGCTTACGTATTAAAAATCCTCGTTGTGTTGCGTATGATATTTTATTTGGATGTCCAGGATGGATAGAAGGAATTATACAAGCCCAAGCTTTTATAAAAGCAGGAATGGCAAAACGCTGTCTAGTTATCGGTACAGAAACGTTATCACGTGTGATTGACAACTATGATAGAGATAGTATGATTTATAGTGATGGCGCCGGCGCAACAATTATAGAACAAGATGATAGCGAGACAGGTATTCTTTCTTTTGAATCTGCGACCTATACCTATGACGAAGCGTATTTTCTGTTTTTTGGAAAATCCAATAAGCAGGATGATAATGAAGACACTCGGTATATAAAAATGCACGGTCGTAAAATTTATAATTTTGCCCTAACCCATGTCCCACAAGCAATGAAATCTTGTCTTGATAAATGCGGTGAAAAAATAGAAAACGTCAAAAAGATTTTTATCCATCAGGCAAATGAAAAAATGGATGAAGCCATCTGTGAGCGTTTTTATAAACTATGTGACTATCCAATGCCTAAAAATGTAATGCCTATGAGCATTCATAAATTAGGGAATAGTTCTGTGGCAACGGTACCTACCATATTTGACCTTGTTATTAACGGACAAATTAAAGACCAAGAAGTACATAAAGGTGATTTAATCCTTTTTGCAAGCGTGGGTGCAGGGATGAATATTAATGCTATTGCCTATAGGTATTAGGTAGTTTTTCTATTGCCTTTCCAAATCACATTGAGTATCTTCGGAAACTACGTAATGAGTTACTAATACCAGTTTAATGATGAAATGTCGTATTCTTAATTTAAATTATTTTTTATTCAGATGAAATAGAAAATCAAAGCATAGCCACAGTTACGGTTTTATTTTATATTGAAATATGGATAGAAAAGAAACGAATTATATGCGATATTTTATGGTTAAAATGGTATAATATGTACGAGAATACTTTTCCTAGCAAACGCTATAAGCACACAATCCAATTTCTTAAGGAAGTAGTTCCCAATACAAATATTACAATTCTGGACTTAGGAGTACGTAATCCTTTTGTAGATTTTATGGAACGCGAAGGCTACACGGTAAAAAACACCTCTGGTGAAGACCTTGACTTAGACACTACTGCTGTACAAAATAAGGATTATGATGTCATTACCGCTTTCGAAATTTTTGAACACCTCTTATCCCCTTTTCACGTTTTAAAAGATGTAAAAGGAACTAAAATAGTTGCTAGCATTCCTCTTAAATTATGGTTTTCTCCTGCCTATCAAAGCAAAACAGATCCTTGGGACAGGCATTATCATGAGTTTGAAGATTGGCAGTTTGATTGGATTTTTGAAAAAGCTGGTTGGGAAATAAAGAAACGACAAAAATTTACAAATCCTGTAAAAAAGATAGGCATCAGACCCCTGCTTCGTTTATTTACGCCACGCTATTATCTGATATATGCCGAAAAAAAATCGTGATGGATGTGTACATTGTCATACCTTGTCATAATGAGGCCTCTCTTATTTCGCAAACTTTAGAATCTCTAGTAGCGCAAACAGTACTCCCAAAAAAGATTGTTGTTGTAAATGACCAAAGTACAGACACTTCTGAAGAGGTGATTTCCGCTTTCGCGAAAGCGTACTCATTCATATCTCTCGTCAACTCTAATGCTGAAGCATCGCACCTTCCTGGAAGCAAAGTCATACAAGCGTTTCAAAAAGGACTAGATACACTAGATGATCAATATGATGTAATATGCAAATTTGATGCAGACCTCATCTTTCCTCTGGATTATATAGAAACTATTATTTCACATTTTAAACAAGATCCAAAAATCGGTATGGTCGGTGGGTTTTGTCATATCAAGCAACAAGACAGATGGATATTAGAAAACCTAACAAACAAAGACCATATTAGAGGTGCTTTGAAAGCCTATAGAAAAGCATGTTTTAAACAAATAGGCGGTCTTAAAGCCGCTATGGGTTGGGATACCGTAGATGAGCTTCAAGCAAAATATTATGATTGGCGGATCGTTACAGATGAGCATCTTGCCGTCAAGCATTTGAAGCCTACGGGAAATACGTATACAAAAGCAGCTAAGTACAAGCAAGGTCAAGCTTTCTATGGGATGAGATATGGATTGATGCTCACAACAATAGCTTCTTTAAAACTAGCCTCTCGAAAAAAGAAGATAGGGTTCTTTTTTGATTATATGCGTGGTTATTTTCGCGCAAAGCGAAACAAACATTCTTATCTTGTTACCAAAAAAGAAGGTGCCTTTATTAGAAAATTAAGATGGAAAGGAATCATTTCTAAAATCACATCTTAAATTCTTAACACTATCCTGATACAACACCCTTTATATATTAGTATTTTTACAACATTATAAAGCACACAATATGCCTAGACTTAAATTTCTCCTCATAGGAATAGCAACTTTATCGATATTTTTTTCTTTTGCATAAGTAGCTGTTTTATATGCGACTGAAGCAGGATCACTTCCAATATCAGATTTAATGATATTGACGTTAATCTTATTTGACCAGAGTTCTAACTGTTCAATGGCAGCAGCTCTAAAAGTATCAGCAGCACCAAAAATTACAGATTTTTTATTATCTTTGTAAAACT
>NZ_CALEMI010000050.1 GCF_937910895.1 uncultured Dokdonia sp.
TTTGGCGGTAAGTAATGTGTAAAAATGAAACTCTTTTTCTAAAATTTCTTTTTGCTTTCGCGAAAGCGTTCTAAAAATGAAGATATCTCTGTAGAGTAATCGATCAAATCTATTGGCATACCAGTTTTCAAAAATTCTAAAAAAAATGTAAAGAACCCATAGCCCTAATGCTCCTAACACATAAGGAATTAACCAATCATACTCATAGACATATCCTTGAATTAGTAGCATAGCATAACAACGTAAAAAAACGTTTTCTATTTCTTTGAGCTGTCCCCTTTAAAGTTTTGACTTGTATTTTTAAAGAGTACGTTAAATGTTGTTAGACTTCCATAAATCCTAGTAAGGTATTGCTGTAAATCTATTTTATCTTGATCATCTAATGTTTTACTGGCATTAATTTTTTGTTCCATCACCCTTACACGATCACGTACCATCACTATTTTATGAAAAAAAGTATCAATAGGAATGTCTTTAGAACTGAGATTTGAATCTTTAGGATTCAACGTGATGGTGCCTCCTTTCCACTTATCTGCTATGGGAACGACTTCAGAGATATCACTATAACGCTTCAGTAAATTTTTTAAACTTTTTTCTACCTCATACAAGCTTACTGTATCTACTTCATCTTCGACTGCTTCAATAACATCAAATGTATCATCTATGGTAATGGTTTCTAAACCATCTTTTATAAATGTAACCCAGTATAATTCTGAAGTTACATTTGTCACTACGCCAACACCATGCGTTGGGTGATCTATACGAGATCCTATTCCTAAAATATGTTGCATTTATTCAAATTTACTATCACTTAATTTTAACGCTAGCTTATACCCTAATTCTTTACTTCGGGTGTAATCTATCGCTGCTTTATCTTTTTTCCCTAGCCTTTCATAAGCAAGACCTCTATTGTATTCAGCACGCCCATCTTTATATTTTTTAGAATCTATTACCTTTGTAAGATGCTCAATAGTAGCGTTGTATTGTTTTAATTTTATTTCTATAATCCCTAGATTCAATAAGGTTGGATTATTAGAAGGTGTCACTTCTAGGATCTTTAAAAACTCCTCTTTGGCTTCTGCATATTTTTTTTGTTCTATAAATTCAAATGCTTTTGCATACCAACCCTTTATATCTGTAGCGCTATTTTTTACAGTATATTTTTCTCTGTAAGCAATTAATGTCTCATCGTCTGGATTTTTTTCCAATGCCTCATCAATGACTGCAATAGCGCCATCTGTATCATTATAGAAGTCCATAATACGTTTACTCTTAAGTTGCCATTGACTAATGTCTTCAGGATTGCGTTTTAAAAAGGTATCGATCGTATTAAAATAACTTATAGTATCCCCTTTAGCTCTATATGCATTTAGTAAGATTATATAATTATTTTTTATGGCTGGATACTTTTCAAAACCTTGTTTTGCGTAAAAGATAGCACTGTCGTTATTTATCTTACGTTGCCCATAGATAATCCCTTTTAGCATTTTTGATTCATAGTGGTTAGGAGCTTCTTCTATTGCTTTATCAAGATGATACAATGCTTTATCAAGTCTACCTTCACTCATAGCATACATACCTTTTACGTGCTCATTAGGTCTTCCTACTCCTGCAATACTAAAAAAGCCTGAAAGGTCTTGTACAATTTTATCATACGACATGACGTATGTATCTTTCATTAGGTTTTTACCAGTAGTGTCGGCAAGCACATAATTTTGTGTTACATACGATGTGTATTTTATATAAGTAATAACAGATGCACTTAAAGCAAAAATGGCTACTACCATAAGTATAGGCATTCCTATAATGACATTCTTAGCATCTTCTTTTTTATAATTAGTATAAAAGAAAGCTAAAATTAAAGAAGCAAGTACCACAAAATGTCCTTGGATAGGAGTCCTCTCCAGAGGAAAGTTAATTAAAGCATCAAATCCGTAGGCTAAGAGTGACAACGTAATAACAGTATAAATCCATCGATCCTCGTGATTTTGATGTATGAAAAATAATTTTAAAATAGAAAATATAAGAATTATAAACATAAACAAATAGGCTATAAAACCTACAATTCCTACTTCTGCAAGCACTTGCAGAAAATCATTATGTACTCGTAATGGGTATATAAATTTATCAATCTTTGAATTGGCAAAATATTTATCCTTATTAGAAAGTTTCCAATTTCCTATTCCTACTCCAAGAATAGGATGAGATGTAAAATCATCAAAAGCCATTTCATAATATATACCACGACCACTATCATAACTCACAAATCCTCTTTGATCTCCAGAAGATTTCTTCTTTTTTATATCAGAATCTAATGATGGAGCAAATAGTAATTCATTAAATGTATTTGCTCTTGACGCCTCAATTCTATTAATATTTGTAGCAAAAAGATAAGATACGAGTAACACTCCCAAAAAAGGAAGTAATACCGTTTTTAAAGAAACTCCTATTGTTTTCTTGCGAGCACTATCTATGATGAGATATCCTAGAAAAATAATTACATAAAAAATAGCACTTAAAACAGCTGTTCTCGCTCCTATAAAAAGTAATGCAGAAATACCCAAAAGTAAACTAACAATACTAACTATTTTCCATTTACCAATATGCTTTATAAGCCCCCATAATAAAAAAGGAATTTGAATTGCTAAAGTTGCAGCGGTTGCATTCTGAGTTCCATAAGTCCCTAATGCAGTTTCTTTTAATAATGTTGCATTTCTATAGATATCACTATCTATAAATACCCAAATCACTTGAATAGCAATATAAATCACAAGAATGTGAGACACCTTCACTATATATTCAAATAACGCTTTAGGAGCTATCTTTAAAATCAAAAATAAATTCATAACGGCAATAAGTGTAATAGCAATTCTAGCAAGATCCTTAACTCCTTCAGAAATATTAAGCGCTCCATAAATAGAAATCCCTGCTACAAAAAAGAAGGCAATATAACTTCCAAAAAATAAGTATACCTGGCGTTGTCTTTTAAAGACTGTGATTTTTTCTCTATTTGCATAGATATAAAAAAGGCTCAGTAAATTAATCACAGAAAAGTAAAACCATTGAGAACCAATAGGGTCAACAGATTCAAATCTAGGAATAACTCCTATAATAAGATACAATAGTAGTACTACTTTTGGAATGAAAAGATCTAATGTTACTTCACTTTTTCCCACAATAATATGTTTTTGATAGCGAACTAAATTAGGTCTTTTCTTTTAAAAAAGAAACTTAAAATACAAGTAAGAATTATAGTATAGTTTTTTTGTTAAGAAAATTTTAACACTCTTGCCGAAACCGCTCCTTGCACATCTTCGTAAGTGTCGGTGTAAAACAATTTTAAAAACAACTATTATTATGAAAAAAACAAGTTTATTAGCGATCGGTGTTTGCCTTGCACTAGTGATTACAGGCGTACTCGTTGCTGCAGATCACCTTGATGCGCCCGATGTTGCAGGCACTACTGCAGACATTACCGATTTTTATGCCTTTGAAGGCGCTACAGCAGACAACACTGTTTTTGTAGCCAACGTACAAGGATTACTCCCTCCAGGAAGTAGTGCACAATTTGATGAGAATGTTCTTGTAGAGATTAACATTGACACCAATGGAGATCTTGTAGAAGATTTAATTATTCAAGCTATTCCAAGAGATGGAGTTATGTATTTCTTTGGTCCTTATGCTCCTACTGCAACAGGACTTAATAGTACTATTGATGCAAACACTTCACTTACTGGACAAGTAGATATCTCTGCAGGAGGTACTGCGACTACAGCAACAGCCAATGGTATTTCTTACTTTGCTGGATTACGTGAAGACCCATTCTTCTTTGATTTTAACCAATTTAATGCTGTTATAGGCGGTATGGCTCCCAATGGATTTAACGTTCCTGGAAATGATGACTTTGATGGAACAAACGTTTTATCTATCGTTGTTGAAGTGCCAAACATCCTTTTAGGAGGTACATTCCCACATCCAGCAGGAACAGGTGTCGAAGTATTTAACACGTGGGTAGAAGCTAAAAGAAAACAATAAACCATCTTATAAAAAAACATATTATGAAACATACTAATTTTAAAATACTATTCGTCTTACTAACTATGATTGGATTCATGAGTTGTGGTAATGATGATGATGCTGTGGTAATCACAACAGATGATGACGGAGGAATGATTGCCGTTGATTTTACAGGAACATTTGCACAAGAAGATCAAATGGGACGTCCAGGTATCAATACCGTATTAAGTCCAGACAATACAACAGAAAATGCCTTTAACGTAACGATTCCTTCAGCACAAGGAGCTGCATTTCAGCCTATATTTTTACAACGTGCTGTAGATTTACACGCAGCCTTTGGCGTAGAATATGAAACTAATATTTTAGGGCTAGATGCTACTACATTGACTACAATTCTAGCGTCAGATGTACTACAAGTAGCACCTGATAATCCTACTTCATATTTTGATGGTACAAATATATTAACAGGTCGTACGCTTACAGATGATGTAATAGACATTTCTTTAATCCTGTTTTTTGGAGGACAAAATGGAGATCGTTTTAATGGACAAGATTTAGATGGTGATGGTACCCCTGACCTACCTATTTTAGTAACCGATGGTGTAAGTGCTGCTGGAGAAACTCCTTCTAGCTCATTCCCATACTTAGAAAATCCGCATAATTAATAGCCCCAACTCTAAAGGAGTTTGCCGAAAAAGCAAACTCCTTTTTAAAATAATACCGCATACACAAACAACATCAAAAAAAACACAAAATGAAATCAATATACCTAGTAATATGTCTGTGTTTTCTATTTGCGTGTCAAGAAAAACAAATTACAGATTCAGAAGATTACAACATCTATTTAGTAAACCAAGACACACCAAGCAAAGACCTAACCACACAACACCTACAGTTCTGGAATACAAGAATCAAAGAAGATAGTATCCAAATCATTGCCTTAGGAAAAAGTGCCCAAGAATACACTGCACTCTTTGAAACCAAAGGCACTATCGAATCTCTTAAAAATGCAGAAATAGCCTTACAAAAAGCAGCAGATAACGCTTACATTGGCAAAGACACGTATCTAAGAGCATTGGCAAAAAATCTCATCTCCCAACATAGATTTAAAGATGCTTTACACGCTTTGGCGAAAGCTGAAAAATTCTTTCCAAACAAAAGAGCGACGCAACTCATGCAATTTGACGTTGCAATGGAATTAGGGGATTATGACAATGCAGAAGCCTATTTAAAATCAATCACTGATTTTTCTGACTTTAATTACCTTATCCGTCTTGCCAAATGGAACGATTACAAAGGTGATCTCGATGCGACCATTCACTATATGGAGCAAGCCAAGACCATTGCAGAATACAGTAATAATGAAGCCCTAGAGTTATGGACATATACCAACATTGCTGATTATTACGGACATGCAGGACGTATCCAAGATGCTTACAAACACTACTTAAAATCACTCGCTATTGATCCTAATAACGCTTACGCGAAAAAAGGGATCGCCTGGATTGCTTATTCACATGAGAAAAATCCAACAGAAGCTTTACGCATCCTAGATGCTATCCAAAAACAGCATCAAAGCCCAGATTACTTCTTATTAAAAGCCGAAATAGCCGAATATCAAAATGATCCTATTTCACAGAAAGAATATATCACGGCGTATTTTGAAGCCATAAAAA
Organism: uncultured Dokdonia sp.; assembly: GCF_937910895.1. Taxonomy (GTDB): domain Bacteria; phylum Bacteroidota; class Bacteroidia; order Flavobacteriales; family Flavobacteriaceae; genus Dokdonia. The sequence continues at coordinate 5,694 of NZ_CALEMI010000050.1, forward strand.
ATCCTGCCTATGGAGTGATGTACAATACCTATACGGCAGAAATTCTTCTTGGTAAGGAAGGCCGTTATGATGAAGCACTTGCAATTGCCCAACAAGAAGTAGAAAACAGACCTACTCCACAGTCCTATGACTTACTGGCGTACGTTTACCAACAAAAAGGAGATTATAAAAAAGCCTTAGATATTGCAGAAAAGTATGTTGCAAATAAGACTTATGAGCCTGTAGCAAACTACCATCTTGCTGAAATTTACAAAGCCAACGGATTATATGATCGCGTAGCACCTATTAAAAAAGAACTACTAGACGCTAGTTATGAATTAGGCCCTGTGACTACTAGCGCTATAAAAAACCTATAAACCTAAAAAAATAAAAAGCCATTATGGTGGAAGTTTGTTTTTTGACTTTGTTTGTTGAACGTCCTATTCTTGCTGGTTACTTGAATAGGGCGTTTTTTTCATAAAACAATACGCTATTAATATGCTATAATACTCTTACAGGTCTCTTTCTTGGTGTTAATGTATTGCTTGAATAAAATTCATTTAAAACAACCTTATTATTAATTATTTGACCCGTTATTTTTACTTGATCTGATCCAAACTTCTTAACACTATTTACGGAAAAACTTCCGTCCTTATTTAGTTTTCCTGCATAAGCAAGTAACCCATCAGTTCTGAAACCTAGTATACGTTTATCATATATATTTGTTGCATCAAGAAAAAGCAATAATTTGGTATAAAATGTAGTATCACCTATAAACTTAGCTTGTAAGACTCCTAGTAATTTAGAGTAGGATCTTTTTCTAGAAGATACCTCTTCATTAATCAAAAGGGTATGCTCTTCAGAAGCACATTCATAACATATACATTCTTTTGAATATTTCATTCCATATACTTCAGATTGAGTTTTGACACCTGACTTTTGATGTTCATATTTGATTTTCTGCCTCTTCCCTTGTTTAGTTTGAGGAATAGCTTCAAAATCAATTTTTAATCTATTTGGAAGTTGATATTTACTAGTGATTAGCAAAGTGCTCAACACCAACATTCTATCCATAGGAGATTCTTCTCGTAACTTAGTTAATAAAGGCAATGATTTTTTTGTTCCAAATTTACCTAAGCCCTTGATAAGTTTATTTTTAAGATCATTTGGTTGATCTTTAATTTTCAATAATTTCAAATATACTAATTCCGCTTTATCATCATAAATAGTATTAAGACAACTAGCAGATAAAGTCCGTATGTATGTTGTCTCTTTAGGATCTAGAACGATCTTGTATAATTCTTCTCTCACCATATCAGGTACAATAGTAGAAAGAATTTGGATATTTTTTTTAAAATTAATTTTAGGATCCCTAGACCTTAAGGCATTAAAAAGCATTTTGATATCTGCTTTTGTTAGCTTTTGGAGTTTCTGCTTGGTGAGCTTATGTTTGTAGTCAAAAATCTGCTGTATATAATCTTTCATAATGTACATTTATTTATATGCAATTCTAAATAGTATTATCGCACCCATTTTTTACAAAACAATGTGATTTCATAGTGTTTCCTTGCGAATTCAAAATAGCTGTGTTACTATTAGAACTACCATCTCCTCCTATAAAGTTATTAGGGTCTTCTATATGATTTAATCCAAGATAATGACCCATTTCATGAGCAAACCCATTTGCAGCATAATCATCATCTCCAGAATACAACTCTACGACAGAGCCTGTAAATCCTTTGCTATCTTTATCACAACTCCCATTAACGGCAGACCAACCATCTGTATCTGTCATTAATCTTACAACAAAAAGATCTAACCCATCATTTTGAACCGTCCAATCTGATGTTAACTCTCTTGCTTCCCCTTTACTATCAGTTACAGATAGATCCCCAGCCTCAGCTTCAGAAATCTGATACCACTCTATACGACCAATGCCAAAATTTACATTAGAAAAAATCTCTCTTGTTACTTGTAGTGAATAACAAATTTGCCGTCTTGCACCAGAAAAATAATTTTCAGGAGCTACCATAATCACATTTACATGATAATGTTTGTTTTCAAGAGCCTCAATTTGAGCTCTTAAAGAAATCTCTTTAGGAACTTCAGAATACCCGAATAAATCTCTCAAAACTGAGATTCCGTTTGATCTTCCTATACATGAAAAAGCGCTTCTAGTAGATAACATACGTCTATTTTTAATTATGAATTTGCTTCTAATACAGCAACCTTATTTTCTAAGATGTTTAATCTACTAGCCATACTAGTAATCAAACTACGTATATCATCTCCTGCTACAATAAGCCTTTGCGGACAATTTACCTCTCCTCTAATGGTAACACCACCAGGATAATCGTTTGCCCAATTTAATGTCAATCCATCATCATAATCGTGTACCATCGCTCTTCTACTACCTCCCGTAGTTGTCCTACGTCCAGCGTTATCAAGATGTAAGTCATGATGATGTATTCTAAGATGAGTTCCTGAAAGTTTTGAAACTTTTACGTCTCCATTTAATGAAATTCCTCCAGGGTAGTCATTTGCCCAATTGAGTGTTAATCCATCCGTATAGTCATGTACAATCGCCCTTCTGTGAGGAGAACTATTTGCCCTTCTTGGAGTGTAATCCATTTTTAAATCTGCACCCGTAATTTTAAGACCAAAAGTCTCAACGACTACCTCATTATTGGTTGTAAATTTAATATCGCTCATGCTTATTATTTTTGAATTAAATAAAATCTTAAAAATCTGATTCAAAGATAAATAGCACCTATAAGATACGAGGTTACATTTCCCCTATTTTCATAGAGTCTTTTACCTCATTTTTGAAAGGGTATTTTTGAAGAATTGTTGATCAAGGCTCCACAACTCCAAGTACATAGAGTTGTTCTAAGGTTGGAGAAGCACTACCACCTTCAGGCTCTAAGGTAATTCCAAAAGCTTCAGAGGCATTTGGGTTTTCGATTTCAAAAAGCTGAGTACCGTCGGTGTCGTATTGGTTAAGTACTGCCATACTCGTTGGCGTAAGTGGATCCAACGTAAGCGACCATAACTGATATACTTTGCCTTTTGGAGGTGTGGGCAATCCGCGTACATCTACATAGGCTTTGCCTGTTTCTTTATCCCAATAGATAGACGCATACGCTTCTGGAGCAATTGCCTGCGCGCCTAGTGGTACTGCAATGACATCTTTGTCACGTAATACATCCAATAAGGCTTTTGTTTTTTGTAAGTCTTCTTCGGCTATAAGTATTTTGCCTTCCTGAAGAATTTGCTCGCGCTCTATCGTGGTAATTTTTTCTTCTAATTTTTGTTTTTCAGTAAATTGATATCCTACAGCGACCAATAATAATACGGCGGCTGCCCAACCTAGATAGGTGGCAGCTGGTATACGCTTTCGCGAAAGCGGAATAACCCCATCTCCCTCTTTTGATTGAATCTTAGCTTGTATACTTTCAAAATTGGAAGGTGTATAGGGAGCGGCGGCACTCGCAAGTTGTTGCAAGGCTGCTTCAATCTGTTCTACCTCAGCTTTAAGTTCAGGGTGTAAAGCGACCAGACGAGACACTTCAAGACTTTCTGCTTCGGAAAGTGTCCCGTAGACATAGAGTTCTAAAACTCCCGAATCGATATATGCTTGAATATCTATCACGTTACTCCTAATACATTTCTTAATTTATTAATACAAATTCTATTTCTTGTTTTTACTGTGCCTAACGGAATATCTAATTCCTCAGCAGTTTCTTTTTGGGTATAGCCTTTAAAAAAGAGCAGATGTATCACTTTTTTACAAATAGGTTCTAATACGTCTATATACTTCTTTATACCAATAGCATCTACTTTTGAAGAAAAATCATTTTTATCTTCGAGGATATCTACGAAAAAAGCAGCGTTCTGGTTTTGCTTATTGTTTTTAAATGATTTTGAACGTGTTTTATCTATTGCTGCATTACGCGCAATATTGAGTAACCACGTGAAAAACCGTCCTTTTTGAGAATTATAAGAACTTGCATTATTCCATGCTTTTATAAATACGTCTTGTAATACCTCTTCAGATAATTCTTGATCGTGTAATACGCTATATATAACACCTAAGATATTCTCACTATAGCGTTCATATAGTTCTGCAAAAGCACTTTCGTCCCTTTGTTGAAATCTAGCTATAAGTTGATCTGGTTGCATGGTTCTATTTAAAGAGGTCTAAAATACAGTATTCTAATGAAACAAAATAATCCAAAACATCTATTATTTATCTTTTTAAAATGATTGTTCAAAAGACAACAGAAAGAATTTTTTAAAAGTCTTTTCTGCCCAGAGACGTTCTTCTTCTGGAAGCGGATTCTGATCTAATATCAATGCCATCATCGTATATTTTTCTTTACTGTATACTCTAGGAATTGTTGCAATGTTGTTATTATTGAGATGCACCAAAAACAACCCTGGCATACCTATTAATTGTTCTGGTACCATGTCAAAACGGTTATGTCCTGCGTGGACTACCCACGTATTTTTCATTCCAGAAAGATCAGGTAACGTAGCTAATTTATTATGATCTATATATAGGTATCGTATTTGAGATAGCATTCCTATAGTCTTTGGGAGTATCTCCAATGTATTATGATCTAACCACAAAGAATATAAATTAGACATCTGACTTAAGTAGGTATAGCTATTCTCATCCTTTAATTCATTATAGGACAGATTTAAATCTTTTAGGGCTTTTAAATGCATGATCTCTTTTGGTAGTTTTGTGAGTTGATTTCCTTTTAGATTTAAAAATACTAAAGGAAGTTCTTCAATCACTGCAATTGTTTTTTCTAGATCAAGCGCTGGATTATAGGCAAGAGATAACTGTTTTATATTTTTAAAGTCTCTTACTGCTTCGGGTATTTTTTTGAGTTGAAGACTGTCTAAGACAAGTACCTCTAATTTATCAGGATAAGGCAATGATGCTAAAATAGCAGGAATATCAAGTTCTGTATTTCCTGACAAATTCAACATACGTAAGGCTTGTAATTTTTCGACAGCGACAGGAAATTCTTTCAGATTTTGATAGCTTAGATCTAGGCGCCGTGTCTTGATATCAACATCAGTCGTTGTCACTGTTTCTCCATAAAACGTAGTGTATGTACTACAACTTGATAGTAATACGCATAAGGCTGCTGTTAGTAAGATTGACCTAATCATACGTCTCTTCTAATCTATAAATTACACTTCCTGTGATTTCAAAAAACAATTGATCTTTTTCATCTACTTTCCAAGGGAAACGAGGATTTAAACCAAAACCATCATGCAATGTATTTTGAATGTATGCACCTATCCACTGGCTATTCACTCCAATTTTAGAATGAAGTTGATAGTGTTCATCTTGATAGGTTCCAAATGCATAGAGATTAGCATAAAAAAGCTCTTTAAAAGGTGGTAAGGTAAACCATACATTTTTTCGGCCATCATCAGAGTTTATGGAATTTCTGGGCGATCTTGAATAATCAGGCTGTGGTGTAAATAGCTCAACAGCAATTCCTGCTTGGTACACACGATGTAGATCTCGTATATCTGTCACGCCCACTGTAAGAGAACCTGTGGTGGCATAGTCTGTACGCTCTCCATTAAAAATAGTTCCGAATTTAAAATCATTTGAAAAGACGGTATGAATACTATGCGTTGCATTACTAAAACGCATGATAAATTGTCCACTCCGAATCCCATAACTCTTTAAGTCTTTGGGTAAATAATCTTTACCAAAACCAAATCCTAGCCCATTGAATCCACCTTTCTTACGAGAATCAAAAATAATAGCACTATTCATCTCTGAAACCGAAGATCCTAAAAGATTGGTATTTTTACCGACGCCAGCTAACGCAAAAACCTCATAAGAATAGGCAATCCCTGACCTCTTCTTAATATGTCTTTTAAAAAACTGATAGGATGCAAAGGAGACACCGCTTTCTATAGAAGCATCCCCATAATTTAAAACACCAAAACCAAACGCTCCTATCTTAAGCCATTGGTTTTGATTGCCTAATGTGATTTCAGCTTTGAGCAACATACCACCGTTTGCCTGTAAACGCTGACTATAAAGAACGTTACTTAACAAACAAATTCCTAAAAGTATGTATTTACGGATGCAATTCAAGAAGATAGATTATGTTTAAGACACAGACAAGATACTATTAAAATCAACGTAATAGCACCTATTTTCACAAGTCCTTGCCATCTCATCTTTACGGTAATTTTAATAAATATTTAGAGATGGTATATTCCTTTTTACTGTACATTTAAGAACTATACCGATACCATATTATGAAACGTACATTTATAGGCATTCTATTATTTGGTATTGCGCTGTTAATTTTTGGGGCCTTTGCATTTACAACCATCACAAAAAACGCAGAAAATAACGAAGACATAGCCGTCGTAGAGACAGCGTTTGTCTCTACTACTCCTACCCGACGCCAATTACGACGTAGTTTTTTTGATAAAAGAGAGATTCTTGTCGTCTATGGAACTACCGATGCTACGCTTAGTAGAAAGTACAAGACGTTATTAGATACTATCAACCAACTCCCTCAAAACGGAAGACGTAGAAATGCAACTATACGTTATAAAGCTGTATCTGAAGTTACAGAAGCAGATATTCAAAACACTATTCTTTTTTTAATAGGAACTCCTCAAGACCATCCACTCTTAAAGCGATTTATAAAATCGATGCCTATTGAGATCACAGATCAAGGGATTACAGTACCATTAAAAACGTATTCGACTCCATCTGATATTTTATCTGTTTCTTTTTTTCCTAATCCTGAAAACAATGAGCTCCCGTTTAGTTTTTTCTCAGGGAACGATGCGCATACGCTCTTTAAATTCTTTGAACGTAGCGTAGCTACAGCTGGGGCTTCTTTTTTCTGGCAAACCATGGATTATGAACTCTATCGCGATACCAATAGAATTCTCTTAGGAAATTTTAATGATCAATGGCAACTAGATCCCACCACTCGTTTTGATTACTCCCTAGGAAATAACAACATCGCACAATCGGAACATTATACCCTTATTTCACACCAAAAAGAAGTATCACAACAGGATGCTACCCTATTAATTTCTGATTTAGAAAACACCTATCAGAAGATCATTGATTTTACCGAAAGCACACATGATCTTCCTAAGATAGGGTATCATATTTATAATACCGCAGAAGACAAAGGATTGATATTAGGAAATACAGAACAAGCCCATATCGATATCAATACTACTGAAGTACATACCATTATTAATGAAAAATATCAAAACAACTATATCGAAAAAGAAAATGCGCTCATTCTTCATCATACCTTAGGGGATTCAAAATCTAAAGCATTTTCAAAAGGACTTGCGGTGTACTTTACAGATCAATGGCAACGAGAAGGATATCCCTATTGGTCTGCTCGACTTTTTGAATCTGATAATGTTCTTACGGTCAAAGAACTTTTTGATAATGAGCTGATCGAAAAAGAATCTCCTTTGTTGACTGACTGTATGACGGCTTCTTTTGTTGGGTTTTTGATAGAGCATTGGGGAAAAGAGCTGTTCTTGCAACGATTTAGTGACTGGGTACCTTCTGAAAAAGATATCAAAACATTAGAACCTAAATGGCAACAATATCTTACAAAAGAAGCCCTGAAATCTCCTAAAAAGAAACGAGTAAAACCCACTATAACGTATCTAAAAGGATTCAACTTTGCACATGAAGGATATAGTATTTACAACGGATATACATCAAAAAAAGCAACAGAAGCTATTGTAAAACAGTATGATATGGGAAGCAATGCGATGGCAATTATTCCTTATAGCTATATCCGTATGGAAAGTACGCCAACCTATCTTTCTATAGGAAGCAGAGCTGGGTCTGAAAATGACCAAGGTGTTGTACACAGTGCTTTTGAAGCCAAAAAACTAGGCATGCAATCTCTCTTAAAACCACAAGTCTTTTTTGGCAATAGCTGGCCAGGAGCTCTTGATTATGAGACCGAAGCAGATTGGGACGCATTCTTTAACTATTATTACAGATGGATACGCCATTATGCATTTCTGGCGGAGATTCATCAAATAGATGCCTTTTGCATGGGTGTTGAGTTTGTAAAAGCTACCTTAAGTCATCCTGAACAATGGAAACAGATGTTTCAAAAAACCCGAGGCTTGTACCAAGGAAATATGACGTATGCAGCCAATTGGGGAAAAGAATTTGAAAACATTGATTTTTGGAATGATCTCGACTTTATAGGTTTAAATTCTTATTACCCCTTGAGTAAAAATGATACCGCAACAGATGAGGAGTTAAAAGCTAATTTTAAAAATATCAAAGCCAAAATAAAAAACGTCTATCAGAAGTATAAAAAGCCAATTGTATTTACTGAAATAGGATTTAGAAGTATAGAAGCACCTTGGAAAAACCCACATGCAGATGGAGACACCCCTTTTAATGATATCCATCAACAGCGGTGTTATGAAGTTATTTTTGAAGGGATTCAGAACGAACCTTGGTGTGCAGGAATTTTATGGTGGAAGTTTCCTAGCTACCTTGAATATCGAGGGACAGAAAATACCGCTTTTACCCCCAATAATAAAGCAACAGAAGCGACGGTTAGAAAGTGGTTTGGTAAGTAAATCTATTACTAGTTTTCTATGAATATTCTTTCTGAGTATGCTCCTGCCTGCTGGCAGGCAGGTTCGCGAAAGCGTATAAAAACAGAAAAGCGAACCTATAAGTTCGCTTTATCAAAACTGTAAATTCTATTTGATTAGACAGGATCTCCAGGTGCTGTACAAATACATCCCACACAGGTTTGTGTGTAATGACACTCTTCGTCAGAATGACATTGATTTCTAGGAATTCTTCCTCCTTCTATTTGTCTTTGTGCTACATTGTCTAATTCTTGAGCCCCTTTTAATTTTAAAATTGATTGTAACATACTAGTACGTTTTATAAGGTTAATAATACCTCAATTTAAACAAAATATATTGATAATCAATGAGTTACTGTTTTTCCATATCTACCTTACGCAAATGCTGTAATTTTCTGTTATATTGGAAGATATCTACCACAAATACTTATATACATGAATGTTAAATACGCTTTCGCGAAAGCATACTCTGCCATAATTCTCAAAGGAGTATTTACTTTAGATATTACCGTTACTCAAGTTGATGATTTAGGTTTTACTATTAGTAAGAATGCAAGTGGATATTGGTACAAATCCTATGATGAAGAAGGTATAGTATTAAAAAAAGAATATCCAGACTCCTTTGCGATTCTTAGCATTTAGAAAAAAATAGTTTGTCCTTAATTCATTACGGTTTCGGTTTGTAATATGCGTTCTATTTTTAATAAACGGTCGTTCACAGACGTTTTATAGTTTTCAAAATCACCAGTGAGTTTCTTTTTTTCTGCTTCCAATAGCTCTATACGTTTTAACAAAGCCTGTGTAGCACTTACGTTAAGCATACTGATTGCTTCATAGTCTACGGTATGAAAATTGGATACTTGCTTTCCATATACAAAAACCTGTCCTTCTTGATTACTTGCCACTTTTATCGCATTTCTCTGAATCTCTAATACGTCAACAAGGGCTTCTTCTTCAGTAAAAATGAGTTTTACTTTATCTCCTACCACAAGGTCTTTTGTATTAGTGTTTATCCAACCGTCTTTGATCGTACTTAACGCATAGATATTTGGAATCACATCAGTAAGGTTACTACTCACTGCCTGTGGATATACTTCTTTTACTTGTTGTGCAATCACTTTTTTATGCGATTGATTTCCTTTAGAGATCGTATCGATCATCGTGTAATCGGTAACTTCAATTTTAGAAAGTGTTTCTAAGTCTTTTGAAGCATTACTCACTCCAAAAATATTTTTAATACGAGCATCAGAAAATGCATTAAATTCTTCTGCTGCTATGCGATTAGAAGCATATATCGAGTACTTTTCTGTTACTTTTCTGGTATTATCTATTCTAAAACCAGTTTGTTGTCTTCCATGTAATATAAAATATGAGTAATATCCTTGATATGCTACATTTGACAAGGTATTTCCGGAAACGACTAATTTTGCTTGTGTAGGTGTTTTGCTCCCTATCCCAACATTTCCTGTTCCATTAATACGCATGACTTCTCTAGAAGTACTTGTATTGTATTCCCACGTATCAAAGCTAATATCACCCGAATTACCACCACCATTTGTTCCTGATGCTACAAGTGTTCGCATCCCTATAAAGTTGGTTCCCTGATGACCAAAACTTACTTTAATGCCACGATTTTTAATGTCATGTTGGTCTTGTGGTTGAACACTCGAACCTATAATACTATTTTCTTTCACATCTACTATGATTTTAGGTATTGTAATTCCAATTCCTACATTTCCATTAGATCTTATTACCATTTTATCTTGATTATCAACACGAAATCCTATAAATCCATTAGGGTCAGATTTTATATTAATTAAAGACTGTATACCATACACGTGATGTAGAAATCCATAGCTTTTAGCTCCTAATGCGTTTTTATGTGAAAAACCTGCCCAATTTTCACCCAGACCTACATCTCCAAGAAATACTCTGTTAATGATTCCGTTTCCTTGTACCTCCAGTTTCTGAGTTGGAGTGGTCGTTCCTACCCCGACATTTCCATTAGGTAATATTGTTAAAGCATCGGTTTGGGCTACTACAAGACCGTTCATTAGTACTAATATAAGGGTAGCTACTATAGATGATGTTTTCATATCATTTACTTTAAATTGTTAAATAAGATTTCTAATTTTTCGATTCTAGAAACAGAAGTATTCAGGTGGTCTTCGAGTTGTTTTTGCTTTCGCGAAAGCGTTACCTTTTCCTTTTCCAACAACTCAATACGTTTTAATAACGCCTGTGTCGCACTCACATTAAGCATGGCAATCGCCTCATAATCTACCGTATGAAAATCAGATACTTGTTTTCCATAGACAAATACAGATCCTTCTTGATCACTTGCCACTTTTATAGCATCATCTTTAATCTCCAGCACTTTGACTAAAACTTCTTCTTCACTAAAAATGAGTTTTAGGTTGTCCCCCACCACAAGATCTTTTGTGCTCGTATGAATCCAACCATCTTTGATGGTACTTAATTCATATATATTTGGAATCACTTCTATTACATCTGTAGTTACAGCTTGCGGATACACTTCTTTGACTTGTTGGGCAATGACTTTTTTATGGATTTGATTTCCTTTGGTAATGGTATCAATCATCCTATAATTAGTGATCTTAATTTTGGAAAGCGTTTCTAAGTCTTTTGCTGCATTACTCACTCCAAAAATAGTTTTAATACGAGCGTCAGAGAAAGCATTAAACTGCTGTGCTGCAATACGATCTGTAGCATATATAGAATACGGTATTTGATCACTCCCACTTGCTACTCCTGTACCTTTTTGATAATAAGCAAACCATTGAAATTTACCTAGTTTATATTTCGCATTTCCCGAAACGACTAATTTTGCTTGTGTAGGTGTTTTGGTCCCTATTCCAACATTTCCTGTTCCATTAATACGCATCACTTCTCTAGAAGTACTTGTATTACATTCCCACGTGTCAAATCCTATATCCGCAGAATTTCCACAGGCATTGGTGCCAGGACTAATGATTGTACGCATTCCTACAAATTCTGACCCTTGATGTCCAAAACTTACTTTTGTCCCTCTATTGGATACATCATGTTGACTCACGGATTGACCACTGGAACCTATGATACTATTTTCCTTCACATCTACTATGATTTTAGGGGTTGTCATTCCAATCCCAAAGTTTCCATTGGAGTGTACTATTATTTTATCTACATTATTTATTCTGAAGCGTATGGATTTACCTAACGAAGCATTGAGAAAGGTTTCTCCGTCATTTCTATGTAACAATGCATAATGTGTCTGTTGATTCCCAAATACCTTATGATTGAAAGATGCATGGTCACTTCCCCAATTTGCATTTCCTAGAAAAGCTGATGAACCTTGTATATTACCATTAACCTCCAGCATCTGAGTTGGAGTGGTCGTTCCTACCCCGATATTCCCATTTGGCAAAATCGTTAAAGCATCAGTTTGGGCTACGATAAGACCATTCATTAATACTAATAGTAGGGTCATTACGATAGATGGTGTTTTCATATCATTTATTTTAAATTATTATTAAGAACTCTAATTTTTCAATTCTTGTGATAGAAAGACTCAAATAGTCTTCTAGCTGTTTTTGCTTTCGCGAAAGCGTTACCTTTTCCTTTTCCAAAAGTTTTATACGCTGTAACAAGGCTTGTGTATCACTTAAACTAAGCATATTGATGTTAAAAACGTGTATTGCCTTGAAAATGATGTCTGTTTTCATGAGAATTCCCGCTTCCTTGTGTACTTGTTGTTTGACGAGTACTACCGTCCCAATGCGCTGGATGTCTACCTTTACTATCGCGGTCATAAGAATTTCCCATATCTCGTACACCTGTAAAAACAGAGTGCGAATGGCGAGGCATTTCTGCCACAGTCAACGCAACCCTTGCTTGTCCTCTGGTATTATTAACAGAATAGCTTTCGCCTGCGTCCACGATAAACTGGTTTCTCAAATCTGGAGTATCATTGTTTCCATTACAAATAGCCCATCCTTTAGGAATTGTTGTAGTATCTCCATGCCACATGATAATAGTGCCTTTTGTAATTAAATCATTATTGTTTTCTTGAATCTTCCCTCGTGTTGTATTTATAATACTAGTTACAGATAGTTGTTGTGCTTGAACTGTTCCTTGCGCATTTATATTCCCACTTACACGTATATTTCCATTTACATCCAGTTTTTGAGTAGGAGTCATTGCCCCAATCCCTACATTTCCATTCGGTAAAATCGTTATCGCATCGGTTTGTGCCATCATTTGATTAGTAAACACTAGAATGATCAGATATGTTATTTTTTGTATTGTTTTCATAAGAGTATAGGTATCATAAAATGTTTGCTAGTACTTAGAAATTAATTTCCCGTTTTAAAGGTTAAAGAAGCTCCTTTAGAAACGGAAAAACCTGGCTTCAATCCCATACCAGCTCCAGAATACAAAATTGTATGTACGGTAGGAAGCACCTTAAAATTAGTAAGCGTAATGGTATTTGTTGCACGATATACGGTATTGGTATTTAATCTAGAGAGTGTAATATCTCTCTCTTTTAACTCCTTTGCGGTGATGGCAATCACATTATTAGCAGTGATTGTATATAAGGTTCCGTCGGGAGCTAACACAAGGCTTTTTCGAATATTTGTGTTTATGGGAGCGGTAAAGCTATGAGCAAACTTTTTATCGTAGGTGAATCCAACGACTCTCATAGGTGTTTTAGTAAGCGTATTATTTACGACATAAGGGTTAGATACATAGATGTTTGAAGACTTATCGGTGACTATAATAGAGGCATTATCCAACACTTCCGAATCTGCAAAAACCTGTACGTGATTAGCTTCCTTCGTATCGTAACGAGCTATTTTTTTATTAAACACAAAAAACACATTACCATCCCCATCGATTGCAGGTTGGGAGATGCCTGTATTTATACTTTGCCCAGATCTAATCGTTTCTGGACTTGTTAAGCTTTCTGATTTAATGCCAAAAACTAGAAGCCTATTCGCATTGTCATAGCCATTAAGCACAAAAACTTTTTCATTTTTCTGAGTCACTGGAGCTGGGATGTAAAAGTTATTTCCATTTTTGTAACCTCCTAATAGTAACTCCGAAGTATCTAAGACACTACCATCTGTATTGTCTAACATGACTAAGCGACCTGCTTCTTGTCCAGATTTCGTATTCACGTTAATAAAAAAGGCTTTGCTTTCATCTTGACTCAGCGATACGGGACCATTACGCTCATTGGTTTTTTGCTCATATTTCCAACGTAGTTTTAATTGTGGATACGCAGAGAGTGCTACAGTACCCTCAACTGAAGTAAGATAGAGTGTACCATCATATCCTAAAGTAGCATCATTATTTATAGAGGTAATCTGATTATTGGTCACCTCCGAAAGGGGTTTACTGCATAAAATTGCGCCCGCATTGTTGAGATCTAATACCGTTAATACGTTGGAAGCAGAAATGTAATATAAGCGTCCCTGTTCATCAATTAAAGGTCTGGATTTAATGATATTATCTACTGCCTGAGACCATAATACATCTCCTCTGGCATTCAGCTGTTTTACTTTAAAAGGTGTATTCCCAGAAGCCGCTTGTGTAAAAATAACAGGTTGGTTTTTATAAATAGCAATCGCACCCGTTGGGTCACCGCCTACCAAGAGATCTTTAGATGCGTTAGGCAACACCCTTACTGAGGGCTGAGTGATGGTTGTATTGGTACTCCAATTAAGATAACTATCGTGTTGGGCATTACTAAAAGGCTGTGCCCAATCTGACCGAAAAGGAAATGGATCTACCTCATATTGCACTATTAATTTAGGCTTCTTGGAAAAAAGACCTGGGTTTTGCGAAGTAATAGAAGAATAAAAGGATGTTTTTTTTCCCTCTTCTGGTGATCGTGCAGCTAGTGATAATACTTGATCTGGAATGCTAGTGAGTGCCTTAGGGTTAAGCTTCATATTGATAGAAGTCGAGTTTTTCTTCACCACATCACGACCTATCGGTTTATTTGTATTGGTTTTTATAGCCCAGCTTAATACAGAGCTACTAAGACTAGTTTCTTTTCCTGTCCAAGTATTGGGTCCTTTCAATACCGTTATCGTATGTGTTGAAAAATCGGATGTGTTTTCATTGGGTACAGTATATAGCCTTACATCATACCTATTTGCCTTCGTAAATTGTGGCAAGTGATTAAGATCAAACTTAAAAAAAGATTTTGTCGTTTCATTTCCGCTGTTATCAGCAAATACTTCTAGGTTGTTGTCATCTCGTTGAGGGATCGCTGTATCGACCTCAGGTAGCACTACAGTATATCGAGTTTGCGATAAAAGATCGTTTGATATTGCTGCCAAAATCACAAAAAGAAAAGTAGAAATATGTTTTAAATATGAATATCGTTGAGACATAATATATATATATTTAATTATGATAAAATCAATGTTTGACTGGTTCTTACAGGTATCCAATAATATAAACTTGAGTAGGTAATCCCCACATCACCTTCATTGGTATAGACCATAAACCATAGACTCCCTTTAAAATAAGCAGTAACCACATACGCATTGTCACTAGTATCAAAACTTCCTGCTTTTGTAGATTCTGTGAGATTACTAGTATTATAAAATCCGTTCCTAAGATTTATTTTATTAAAATACCTTTTGACATTTTCCCTATCGTATCCCCCTATAGTAGCGATTCCTGTAGATTGTACGGTATCTCTACCTATGAATGCTAATCCCGAAGACAAATAAGAGTTGTCATTAATAGAAAAAGGTTTTGATGTACTCCAATAGATGCTGGTCCACTTGTCATTTTCAAACGTCCAGATATCTCCCGTTTCTCTTCCACCTATCTCAGAGAATCCCCCTCCTAACCAAAGTGCTTTTTTTGCTCCCACGTCATCCAACTGCACTGTAATTCCGGCAAGACAACGGGCGTCCCAATCCATGGATGCTGGGATGTTATTAGTTTGTGCAATTCCATTTTTATTCAAATTATTCCAATCTTTTCCATTACCAGACACCCAAACATCCTCTAGTGCATTCCCATACTCATCAACACCTCCTAATAACCAAATCTTATCAACGCCTCCGTGTGGGAATATAGCACACGAATGTCCCATCCGTGATTCCCAAGGAAGATCAGACATAACGCTCACTTTATTTTCTTCACTATCCAAATTAATAATGGCGACGGCATTTTCACATTCCAAAGGTTTTACATAACTCCCCCCAATAAAAAGGATACGACCATACACTTCTCCAACGCGTCTTAGATGTAGCATAGGCGACGTCGCAAAAGGTTTTATAGCCTCTTTATCATCTTCTGATAGCTGTATAGATTCCCAGTGTCCTGAAAACCCTTCTGAGGTATATCCTATATGATCAATCACTGCATGATTACCTTCTTTTCTAAGCATCAGACTAAAAAGGTAATTTGAATTCTGACTCGCACAAAAGTTTCCTATGACAAGAGGACTTTGAGGATTTGCTTTTTGAGATAACATAGAATTGTCTAGCGCTCTTACTTTTATTCCTTTTGTGACGATCGCATTTCCTTGTGTAACTTCTAGAGTGTACAAATGATCTCCAATACGAGGTACCGTCTTATAGGTTCTGTTTTCAACCCCACTTCCTTCACCCGAATCCAAAACCGTAAGACCTTCTAATAATTTATAGGTAAAAGTGTCTCCTTTAATTTCCCATTGTAAGGCTACCTGATTTACATCCCCTTGAAGTACAGAAGGATCGGCAGTAAAAGAAAGGATTTCTAGTTGAGTTTGTTCTTTTTGTACTTCAAAGTTAATCGTATTTGAAATGACATTTCCCCCGTCATCCCTATTGTTTTTATCTTTAAAAGTAATCTTCAAACTCGCTGTTAAACTATCTATCGTAGCAGTCTTTGCGTGTATTTTTAGATCTATAAAAGTATATTCATCACTAAAATGTTTTGAAAAACGAGAGGATTGTGTATCAAAATTAGTGTCATCATGTCCTAACGTTACAATTTCTATAGGTGTGGTTGCATGAATCCCATCATCAGGCTTCTGCCCATACAGTATACAAGTCATTTCTTTTAACGCATCTCCCGTTGCAATACTATCAAGCCCTTCTATTGTAAAAACACCCATCAAAAGAATCTCTTTTAGTGACTCTCTGGACATACGTATGTTAAGATCTACTGGACTTCCTGGAGTCACCGTATTGCTACTACCTGTCGTTATATAACTCATATTATGATCTTTATATATTATTCTTTATTTTTTTAAATGATCTAGCGTTAACCAGCCTTCATAGAGGTGTTGTTTTTTAAAACTAGAGCGTTGTTTATTTTTTCCTTCGGCAATCTGCTGACTCGTTTCCCACGTATTCACATCCGATTTATGTGTCCACTTCCAACCTGTGTTGATACTTGTAGGAATGGGAAAACCTGGATCTACTTTATCTGCAATAAAAGGAGCCACCATAAAACTTGTTTGTAATGATTCTAATAGACCATTGGTGCTATGTCTAAATAGTTCAACAAATTTTGAAGGTAGTATTCCTGATGATAACTGCACACCTGCAGAGGCATCAAGTAGGATCGTTACTTTTTGAGGCTTTTCTCCAAGTGACAACTTTAACGGAGTGCTTTTATTAAAGTAGGGTACGCTTTCGCGAAAGCGGAATTCTGGATCATCCAAAGGACTATTCAGAGGAGCATATAAACGAGTATAATCATCATCAGAAAAATAGCCCAACACTCCGTCATTTTCTATAGAAAAATCTCCTATAAACAACGGAAACTTCATCGACTCAATCCCTCCTGAATTTTGCTTACCAGATTGATCCCACCGTTGATTGAACGCTGGTAATCCCAACAACTCCATACCTACCGAACATCTAGCCAACGCGATAGGCTGTCCAAAAAGTAAGGCTATGGTATTATTTTGTACACCTCTTGCCTTTGTTAAACTCTCATGAACTTTTTGAGCAAGATTCATAATTCCTGAAACAATACTTCCTGCATCTATAGCGTCTAGTAATTGCTGTAATTGTACGTTGTCTGAAAGATCGGCGGTTTGATCTGTTCCTGGAAAGGGAAGTTTTGCGAGTGCCAGTCCTTGTTCTTGACTAAAGTCTTCAGAGATCTGTAATCTCACTACCCCACGTCCCCTATGGTCATATACCATAATGCTGTTATCCATAAAATTAGGAACTAGCCATCCAAAAATAGGTGTATCCAACATTCCTGTGTCTTGATACATCACCTCATCACGCAGATTTAACCAGTGAAATTGTAATCTACTCGGTTGTAGGATCCGAGGTGGTAAAGGGATGAGCGTATTTTTAGTAGCTTTTACACCTCCCATGGCTACAGATTCTGTGACAAAATTGTTTAGATTTTTGTCTTTATCATCTATTATTTTTCTTTCTTGTCCAAATACATCAACAATAGAGAGTTTTTTGATTTCTAACATTCCTGACCTAAAAGGAAAAAACCGATGAGCATCTGTGTGATCAGACTTCCCTGGATTACACCCTAAAACATAGGCTTCACTCCCTATCAGATCCAATTCTTTCTGATCAATCTCAAAATCGGTTTCAAAATTATAATCTACATCGGGTGTGTATTTAAATGGGGGTAATTGAATGCCTGGCAGCTGCATTAAAAGATGTTTATTCAACCCACTTAAAGACTGAGCAATCAGATTCAATTTTCCATATTTATCTATAATTTCCTCTGGAACTACCTCTTTTAAATTGGCAAAAACAGCATTAGAAAATGGGCTTATTCCTTCAAAATCGATACTTTTAGAAGTGGTTTCTGTTGACTGATTCTTAAATGAAATACCATCTTCCAACGTCCAATTAGTTGATGCTTTCAAAAGATCAAAACTTTCAATACTATCTTCACTAGGTGTATACTCTGCTCTCCAAGTCATAAATAAAGGCGTCCACGCTTGCGTCCACCGTATGATAGAAAAAGGTTCTGGCACCTTGCTATTTGAATCCTTTACTGTTGGATGTTTTTGTTCTTTAACGACAACTTCTTTCGCGAAAGCTTTTATAATATCACTCGTTCTATCTCGCTCCATCTGCGCTTGCTTGTACGCTAGAAAGGCAATATCTATAGCCAATGCGTGATCTAACAATAGGGATTCATATACTAAATCCTGAATGATCATATACGGTATGGCTTGAGAGGATAAGACATCTATCTCTGGTACCGAAAAAGAAGTTGTCGGAATGGTCACAGGAATAGAACCACTAGGGTGCGGAACTTCTAGGTGCAATGCGTTTAAGAGTTCTTCTTGTGTACGACATTTAATCTTTGCATCAACGACTTGAAAGGTGGGTCCGTCTGTATCACCTATACCATCGCCACATAGTAATAGTACTGGGTCATTAGGTTCCCAAAAGCGATCTTCTAATTTTTGAGTCAGCTCAAAATCTGCATCAGGGCCTGATAAATAGGGTTGTTTTTTTAACTTGATGATAAGATCATTAATTTCTTTAGTAAGAAGATCTACATCTACTTTTTTACTTATGATCAGCTCTAGATTACGCTTCCTAGATTCTTCGAAGCCAAAATCGTCAATAGTTTCATTTCCGATCGTTTTTAAGGCTTGTTTATACCATAGGAAATAATGTTCTTGTTGCAAGCGATCAATATCCTCAGATAGGGTGTTGACTTGTATTTGCTTATGATTTATTTCTTTAAGATTTGCGAGAAATGCTGGATCATCTGGAAAATGGATTCGGCTTTCTTTATCTTCCTGAAGCTGCTTAGTATCGGCTTCTTTTCGGAGTACTTCCCATAGTATATTCCTATCCTTAGGCACAAAACTTCTGTGATGCACTGCTGTTTTTATACTGGAAAGACTCGGTTGACTTCTATCATCTTCCAGAAGTTGATATTGCAGTGCATTAAGCAACGTTTCTACAGCAGGGTCACCAATGTTTGAACTTTTTGTAATCTGAGCGCTTAAAGACTCTGCCGCAGTATTTCCTGCATATACTTGCACATCTCCTAAGGGAACACCACTCGATTGATTTTTGTTCCACTTTAGACTGTGTAGCGTTGTATGAAAAATACTAGACGTTGGATACGTTTCAGCATTTGTGCTCCATTGTTGCTGGATCCACTCCAATGTTTTTTGTGTCTCCGAAGTACTCCCTGATGCATGTAAAGGATCTATAGCTGCATCACTATACCAACCCGTAACGATATAAGTAAACGTACTTCCTACGTCAGCTCCCTCCATATCATCATGAAAACCGAATACATTTTTACATCCAGGATAAAAGGATGCAAATAGTGGATTGACTGCTCCTACAGCTTGTACTAAGGGAGTTGTCTCACTATTTGTATAATCTGCAGACCAAGGGGTCGATTTTCCAATATTTTTAAAACCTAATGTATTATTTTCAAGAACGACCCAATTTGGAATGGGGTCAGGAGTATTTCCTTTATACTTAATTTCATTTTTGACATCACTTTCTACCATCCATATTTTTGAAGGAATGTCCTTTAATCCTTTATCAGTTTGTAGTCGTATGACCATCCATCGGTTGGGGGCGTACGGAAATTGCATTTCGGCGTCTTCATTAACAAAAGCATGCTTTAATGCTTTAGGAAGCGTCCAATGCAGATGCACCCCTTTTTCTAGTGTCATGGTTTTATTGATCCTAGGTTGAAGCCTGTCTCCTAAAAAACTCTGGTCATAGTTTTCCATTCTGGGACGGAGGTCAGCAAGTTTTTTCTGCGTATCACTTAGCACTAACGCTTGCACAGATATAGGAACCAATAATTTTGAATGTATCTCTTCTGCCATCTGTTCTTTTTTAACTAACGTTCATAGTTATGGTGATTTCACGTTTTACAGGACTATCTACCATTTGATAGGCAAATTCTGCAGCTGTAAAATGAACCTCTTTGTCCTCATCCATCTTTATCCAATCTTTGGCAGTCAACTTTTGTTTCATAAGGCTGGCGAGTCCTGCAATGTCTATAATATCATTTTTGATCAAGCCATTATTGAGTTCGCTGGTCACATCGGCAGTTCCATCCATAATCTCCAAATTAGATCCGTCTTCATTTTTTAGATTTTTTTGATAAAGAGTAGCTTCTGGAGAATTGGCATCCATTTTAACCCCAAAATGAAGTCCTTCAAACGGTTGTCTAACGGTTATAGAAGCAATATTACCATTAAAGATACCTAAAAAAATATCGTCATCTATTCGTTCAAATCGAAGTGCAGGAAGTAGATTATTGTCGATGTCATACGCTAGTATTTCGAGACCCCGCCAACCTGAAACTATGTCTGAACGCAGTAAAAAGCCTGTTACATTAAGTACTCTTACATCAATATCTTTTGTATTTTCTTTTGATTTTTGATCTACGTATCCATCAATAAGTCCTTCACTAATCACCTGCTCTAGAATACTATCTGTATTTTTTAACCTTCCAATACTTAATGCGCCATCAAGAAGTGCTTCTATCCAGTTTGGATCGAGATAAAATACAGCCATCGTTCCTGAATAGGGTCGCTCCTTTCCTAGATGTTCTTTTTCTAAATAAAATTCATGCGGTACGAGATAAGAAAAAGGAACACCGTTCAATTTATATAATTCGGTTAAAAACGAGTGTACTTCTTCTGGAATGGCTGCTGTTGTATTGGGTTCTATTTTTTCCGTACTACTTGTTGATTCCCCTAAAAACTGAATCAATTTATTCTTAATAGAAATACCTTCTTGATTATTAATAATACTATTAATCGTATCTCTTTGGGACTTTTCAGCCTCCTGCTGTATTTGTGCTAATCGCCAAGCGCCTAAAGCTTTGGCATATTCTTGATTTTGTAGTCCGAGAATGCGTCCTAATTGCCATGCCGCTGCAAAAGAAACGTCAAAAAATCCTGTCGTTCTATCGTAACGCAATGCACCATCTGAAGCTGTAAAGGAGATCTTTTTTGAAGTGGCTGGAGATAATCGAGGGACAAACGGTCCTTGATACCAAGAGATGGTTGTAGCGCCTGCACGTGTTACATGGCCTAAAGGCGCATATCCAGATTCAAAATAGGTTTTCAATTTAGCTACTTCAGTAGGTTGCTCAATTTTCATGGGCTTCATCTCAATACCATTGACCAATTGTAAAAAGTTAGCTTCTCCTGAATTGTCAAAATTCCAATGTGCCAAAGCAACTAATCGGACGGTATTTCCTGTTGGAATGGACTTCTTTTTAACGGCGCCTTCCAAATAATCTGCATAGCCTTCCAGAGATACTACAATCGCAGTATGACTTTTTCCTGAAGTCAGTACTCTATTTCCTACCAATACAGAAAATAGTCCTGTATCATGTTCAGGTTCAGTATCCACAATACCTTCTTTATCTTTATGTTTGATAGAGACTTCCTTGGCATGCGCCAAAAAAGAAAGGCTTTCCATAGAAGGAATGTAGTTTTCAAACTGCTCTTTAGTGATATCAATAGTAAAGCAGCCATCGGTTTCATTTTCCCATTCCATTAATGTTAATTCCGCTTTCGCGAAAGCGGACTCTTTAACAATCTCAGGGCGCGTTATGGTATCTGGAGATGAAGGCGTAAGAAGATCTTGTACGCTTCCCAAATTGATTTTTAAGGATTGCATCTCGTCTTCATCAAAAAGTAATAATGCCATCCAAGGAACGGGTTGTGAAACTTTTGGGTTTTGTTTTTCCTCAGGCGTGTCTTCTCGTTGAAATACGGGAGGCTTCCCGTCTATAGTTCGCTCCCAAGGAAGTGTTCTTCTGGAAAAAATGACATGAGGTAATTGCCCTGTATAGTTACCAGATCTGTTGGCAGGTGGATATACCGAGTAAATATCTGTAGCGTTTAGGGTAAAGCGAGCGGCATCCACTCCAAAATCAAACGTTTTTGTAATCTCCTGTACGGATGTCTTATTTCTAAGAATATTTTGATTTACACCAACCTGATATACTCCTGCAACCATAGGAGGTAAAAAACATTGTACTATTTTGGTGATTTCGCTCATTAATTTATTCGGTTACATCTGTTGAAAATTGTGGTATTTCTCCTAATTCGACAAGTACAGGGATTGCTCTAAAATAGGATGATCCTTGTGCTATGATATCGGTCATTTCTGATTCTTGTATGTCTGGTAAATCATCTCCAAAAATTCCTCGTAATGCTGATGAGATTTCTTGACGCTCGTTTTTAACTGCTGTAAATGTTTGTTGTATCACACCTTCTATTGGCTTATTTTTTACCGTATCAAAATATCCTAACACTTGAAACGATTGAAAAGCAGCACCTAGTTGTCGTTGCGTAAAACTCCATTGGAATGAGGCTCTTGATACATCGACTAATAGTGAAAAATCAAACGCTTTAATTTGTGCTACTTGAGGTACTAGTGGTGGAAGCAGTGTTACTCCTGTAAGGACATTACTCATAATGTTGGCAGTCCCTGGATTGGCATTACTGCTTGTTGATTTGTCTGCTCCCCACAAGGCTTCTGCGACTCCTTTGGCAATACCTCTTAATCGCATCTCCATACTTTTACCACCTAAAGACACTGTAACATTCATGTTAAAATTCATCTCTTGAGCCGTAAAGCGACAAGGTCTGATTCCTATTTCTTTATGACGTTCCTTATAGATGCTATTTTTATGAGCCGATGTCATTAATGTATCAGCAGAAGCTTCTTTGTTGTTGTATTTTAAGGTAGTTACTGGAATAAAGGAGTCTACAGCAATAGCAAGTTGTTGTGGGTTGATTACTGGGAATTTGTGTTTTCCTTTTACCGCTATCAATCCATTATTAATTGTAATATTGATAGGATCCGGATTGGAAATAGGAGCTCTTTGAGTATCGCTAGACTTTAAGCGTTTCTTTGATATCTCTTGTTTTACTTGCGGGATAAACCCTTTAGAAAATGCATGCCACTCTAGGGGCTCAGGTGCCTTTTTATTACCATCTCCAAAAGGAATGGTAAACGAAAAGATAGTCCAATTTACATAAGCTTCTCCTGCAAACGGTGGCCCCCAAATATGTAATTGTGCACCCATTTCAAAATTGAAATGTATGCGCACAAATAAAATTTTAATACGGGCTTCTATACGTATGGTGATTCCAATATCTATAGCATATTGGAAAGGTGCCCAGGCAATAAGCATATCTGCCCAAAGGATAATAGATACCTTGACTACCGATGTATTAAATAATACTTCCCATCGGCCTCCTGCCATGATCGCAGAGGATGTTAATGCGTAGTATAATTCCCCTTTTATCGATAAAAATTTTCCTATTTTCCAATGTAAGCCTACCCGTGGTACATTAGGATAGTGTGCGGGTTTTATAAACTTAGGGTGATACCCTCCTAAAGTAATGACAAAATCTCCCTCATGAGGTCCGCTGACCCATGTATAAAAAGCAAATCCTCCAGTGAGTTTACAATCTGGTGAGAGTACATAAGAGTTTGGGGTGAGTACTGCTTCTACAGAAATGACATCACTTCCTGGTCCAAAATGCGCTAGAATAGCTAGTTCTACATAAACGATAGGTTCTGGAGCAATAGATTTTTCTGGCCAGATTAATCGTGATAGTCCTAAAATGGCAAACTCCAATTGTGTTCCAAAATTAACGGTGAGTAATACAAAGGATTCTATGATCTTAAAAGAAGTAAACTTAATCCCCACTGCCAACCAGAAATCCCCTACTGAAATCTCTATAGGTTTCTTTCCATTATTCATCGGGGTTTCCAATAATTGTAATACTTCTGGTAATCCGCCACTCTTTTGAGGCTGCATCGCTAGTGTTACTAATGGATAGGTCGCCACTTCATGTATAGAGGGAACATTTACTCTTCGATTGTAGCCAAAACCTGCGGCGATCCCTGTGACGAAAAAGAAAGCAGGACCTCCTATGGGACCATCAAATACACCATAAATAAACAAGGAGGCTTGATTTTCAACTTCAGCATAAGCACCTATGGCTGAGATAGAAAATGTATTGATTTTAATAATAGCACCTCCGCTGTACTCATCTACTTCTTTGCCATTATACATCTTTGTCGAATGTAAAAAGGCGCCTGAAATTTCTATAGGAGGTCTGCTATACGAAAGTCCTAAACCATCTAGATAAAAATCAGGAATTTCTGGAGGCCATTTAAGTTTAAATCCTAGTCCAAAACCCATTAATTGCACACCCAGACCAATCATAGTCATAGACGCGTCTAATAGTAAAATAACTTTACCATCGTCATAAGCAAAGCCTATGCGTTGGAGGTGAACAGGCCCTATTCTTTTATCAAGCTTTTTCCATTTGGCTTTTGAAGAAATAGCCCCGCCTAAAGGCTGGATACTAGTGGCCTCTGTAGATGCTTCTGGAGCTGTTTCTTCTTGTGACGCCTCTTCTTGTTGGCTAGAACTTCCTCCGTTAATTGCGTACTGCTCTAGGACACCATTAATCTGCAATTCTGTGGTAATATTAAAACCAGAAGCAAGATCAACCTGCGGGATTATTTTGAAGGTTTGTAGTTCTTCTTTTAAAAATTTGCCTTTAGCGTATATGGCTAATACTTCTTTAAAAGCAAATGAATTTCCACGAGTTAATATAGGGCCTGCCATAGGCAAATCTGAAAGATCTAACGATAGATTTGCTCCCATTCCGAAGAGCAACTTGGAGTCTTTTTCTTCTTTTTTGTAGAGGAAGAATGCTTTAAAAGTGTCTAGTGTAAATGATACTTCAGGGAGGTTTTTTACCGTCTCTTTTCCAAAAAGATCTGCCGCTATTTCCTTAAGATCTATCGTCACCTTTCCTGTATTAAGATATCCAGCAAAGACATACCACGCTTTGTCTTGCTTCACAAATTGAATTTCAAAATGATGTGTACCTATCTTTATAATACCTTTGAATGTAAAGGAGGGAGCAGAAGCATTCGTTTTATCATACTCAATGCTAATAGCGGCATCAAATTCATTTTCATTGATGGTGATTTTACAATCAAATGCAATGGTAAGCTTTGAAGCATTTGTGTCTCCTTTTCCGTAGGTTACCGAGAACTTCTTAAATGTAACACTATCAAGAATGTCAGGTATCTCTTGATCACCGTGGGCTGTTGAATTAATAATATCTCTAACACCAATTCCTCCTTTCTTTACGGCCGCTAATGAAGCAAATAAGACACTTTCTGTTGCATTATCTTCTAGAATACGTTTTCGGTACCCAATAGCAATATCTACACCCAAAGGAGCCGCAGGATTTCCTAGATGGAAATCTGCCTGCCCAGTAATTTCAAGAAGAAACGGTTTTGATGTTGACATATAAAAATAAATAATATATTATCTATGCTTATTTAGTACGTAAATAAATGTTTCAACTATAGAGACTGTAGCTGTTTTTGCTTTCGCGAAAGCGTACTAAATATTTATAAATAACAGGACTTATTATGTATTCTAATTGTTAATTAATTTGGATTCCTATGATTCTTACTCTTCTTCTGTAGGTACAGATGCTACTGGTAAAGAAACAGCTTCATTGGTGACTCTGAATCCTACTTTCTTAATGGTAAAATTCCCAAAGGTAATAGTGTCTCCATCTTCTGATGACACATCAAAGTCAAAGGTTTTTTGGGTAATGTTAAAGTGAAAAGCATTAAATAGGACACGGAATTTTTTAAGATCTTTTTCTTTTCCATCTTCACCATTCACTTCTGGAATTTGAATATCTGCCCCACTATCGCCTGTTTGTCCTTGGATCCAATTTATAAGTGCTCTTAACTCGATACTAGTACCTGGCGCTCCATCTTCTTTGTCACTAAAGTCAATCAACATATCTCCACTAGGATTTGATAGTGTTGGGATGTTTCCTATACGTACACTGACACTTACTGGTGGATTTTGAGCTTCTGCGGGCGTAGGTCCTATCTCAATTTGTCCGTTTAAACCAACACTGTATTTTGAAGCATTTGACAAGCCACTAATTGTAACAATTCCTTTATTTGCAGTAGTTGCACCTGTTAACTTGATGGAGCCACCTACGCCTCTATACACAGCTTTTTCCCCATTATTCCAAGTGACTTGAATATTATCATTTGGTGCAAAACCTCCCCAATCCGCATGTGTGTCACTCTCATTTATAATCGTGGTAGCAAAATTATCCTGCGGTTTAAAATTTTTCAGTTTTGCTACATCTGTAATGGGATCACTTGCGGTATTTGTTAAATTTCTAATTTCTGTAATTGTAATTGCCATGATATTTCTGTTTAAAATGGTGAATATTAAATGTATGTATAGAATTTAGTCTGCGGGTTCTATTTTTCAATTTGTGAGATAAAACTATTAAAACATCTGAAACCTTACTTCAGGATTGTCTCCCGCTGGACTAGGTTGTACAAGCAGTGTAATTTGTCCATTACCAGCTGGTGCATTCACTACTATAGGATTTATTGCAGCATTCGCAAAAGAGACCGTTATAGGTTGCCCAGTAGCGATTTGATATACTGGTTCTGGAGATGTATGAACTCCATTCACCTGTACCTGTTGATTATTAAAACTAACAGTTATCTCAATTCCACTTATATTATAAATAATAAAATCTTCCATAATTTAATGACTTATTTAATAATGACACCTACTCTTTTAAGGCTTTTCGGTTTTCGCCTATTCTAATTTTTTAAAATTACCTATCGTATATGATGACTGTAGCATTTATGCCGGGAGGAACCAAAAACTGTACATTGTATCCTTTATATACTCCTTGTGGAAGATTTGGAATGCTTGCATTTCCATAATTACGTACATAGAGCCAATTCCAAGGATGAGGAATGATATCATACTTAGTGGCGGTGTTTAACACAAACCCACTGTCTCCAGTACCTAACTGCCGTGTATATCCATGTAGCCCAGGATTTTTATTATTCGACTTATCTGGTTGTTCTATATAAATTTGTTCTGTAATCGTACGTACCTCATCTCTATTACTCACTACTTGAAAAAATATCTTCATCGTACAGCCATCTGCATCTCCACACAGTGATTCAATATCCCTATTTTCAGCTTGCCAACTATTAGTAATAGATTTAGTACCCACATTAATTATCATAGGAGGTTTTTCTCCGTTCACCGTGTTTGCAACAATGTTACCTTCTACTTGAAGTGTAGCTTTAGGATTAATCGTTCCGATACCTACATTCCCACTAGGCCGTATTACCATTTTATCTGCATTGTCAGCTCGAAATCCAATATATCCATCCCCCGATTTTATGTTTATCAAAGAATAAATACCTTCCTTATGATGCAAGAATCCATAACTGGCTGTCGTTGTAGCATTTTTATGAGAAAATGAAGCCCAATCAAATCCATGCCCAACATCACCTATAAATGCATTATTTATAGTCACATTTCCAGTAAAATTGCCTGTTTTTGCAGTTAGCGCATCACTCAACGTGAGATTTTCTCCTCGGATTGTTCCTTCAAAATTTCCTGTTTTTGCAGTTAGAGAATCATTCAAAACGAGGTTTTGTGATTTGATTGTGCCCTTTACTTCTAATGGAGTCCTAGGTGTAGAAGTTCCAATACCTACATTGCCGTTGGGGAGAATTTTCAATGCGTCCTCTTGCGCTTTTAAGAACTGAATATTTAGAATTAGTAATACAATACACGTAATCTTAGCAGTAGTTTTCATAGAGACTATACTTATTTATTCAATCTAAAATACTTAAAATCAATTATTTGATTATAGTGCATTATGTTAAATTCAGATTCTTTCAAGTTAGAACCTAATGATTAAAAAGAAACCCGTATAAATACTTGTTTTCAAAAATCACTAGTACTGATTATATTTTAATACTTAAATTTCACATTGATTTGGATAGCTCTTATCCTATTTCTTAAAAATAAATTTAAGTGACTACAAGAATTAATACATCAATTTTTCACAAAAGATATTTCTTCTTCTTAGCATAAGAAATCTTTACTACCAAGCTTCATTCCAACTCATAACTGATATTTATCATAGCTTTCATCACATTTCAAACATAGTTTTGGGTGATAAACCGAAGCCATTATGAAAAACATCCTCATTTTGTCAAACTTTGAATCGTATTCTATAAATGCTACGACCTATGCTATGAACTTTTTTAGCGGGCAATCTTGTCATTTCTATTTTTTAAATATTGTTAAAGTATGGGAGTATACAACAGATAACTTAATGACAGCATCTAAAGATGAAACGATTTATGACACTATACTATCATCTTCAAAAAGCAAGCTTAAAAAAAAGATAGCATATCTTGAAAATACGTATCCAGAAGAAGATTATACCTTTACAGCCCTTGTAGACTACGATGTATTTACAGATGCTATAAAGCAAGCTGTTAAAGCCTATGATATAGATTGTGTTTTAATGGGCTCTAATGGACAGTCCGATTTTATAGAGCGATTGTTTGGAAGTCATAGTACGCGTGTGGTACGCAAAGTAGATTGCCCTGTATTTATTATCCCTGACAATTATAAGTATACGCCTATACATCATGTACTCTTAGTATTGGATCAGAAGAATGTGTATTCTAGTTATATTTTTGATAAAGCTTTTAAAATTATAGATAGAAAACCCATCAAAGTAGCTGTATTAAGGCTTTCAGAATCAGAACCTTTATTTAAAAAAGAAGAGGTGGAGCAGATTACAAAAGATTTTGATCAAAAGAACGTTCCTTATTTTCATCTCTCACATCTTACAGATGATAAGGGTAAACAACTTCAGGTGGTAGATGAGGTTTTACACGCAGACGCCAATGTAATTAGTACAAGACCTATTTCTTTCACATCCAGAATTATAAAAAATACAGGAGTTGATGAACTGATTTTGAACATTGAGAAACCAACTCTCTTTTTAAAAGATTAAAGAATGTGTCATACGCTTTCGCGAAAGCGTGCCATCACATACCCCCTTTTATACCTGATTAATATCATAGTTATGATCGGTATCTGAAATTACATTTGGTCTATGCAGTTTAAAATTACATATCCCATACGATTACGTGAGTTTTTGGTTGAGATTGGAGATATTTCTTATTTTGCTTTGAGGTATTTTAAAGAAATCTTTAAAAGTCCTTATGAAACTAGCGAGCTTTTAAAACAATGCTATGTGATCGGGAATAAATCGCTTCTATTAGTTGGCGTTACTGGCTTTATACTAGGGCTTGTTTTCACTCTTCAATCGCGGCCTACGTTATTAGAATTTGGAGCTGCCTCTTGGATGCCCTCTATGGTAAGCATCTCTATTGTAAGAGAGATAGGACCTGTTGTTATAGCCCTTATTTGCGCGGGAAAAATTGGTTCGGGTATCGGGGCAGAACTTGGCTCGATGCGTGTGACGGAGCAAATTGACGCTATGGAAGTATCAGGAACAAATCCTTTTAAATATCTAGTAATAACACGTATCACAGCCACCACATTAATGCTTCCCTTATTGGTTATTTTTGGAGATGCAATCGCTCTTATAGGATCCTCTTTGGTCGAATATTCAAAGGGAAGTGTTTCATTTATACTCTATTTTAATAAAGTGATTGATGCCTTATCCTTTGGAGATATTCTTCCTGCCACGATAAAAACATTCTTTTTTGGTTTTGTGATAGGTCTTATTGGATGTTACAAAGGCTATCATTGTAAAAAAGGAACCTTAGGGGTTGGAGAAGCATCCAACTCTGCAGTTGTCTACGCTTCTATGCTACTGTTTATCGTCGATTTTATTGCTGTATTTATATCAGATATCTTTTTTGAAATTTAATGGAAACCACCACTAACATATCACCCGTTCTAGAAATCAAAAATTTGTATAAAAGCTTTGGTGATCATCAAGTACTTAATGGGTTTAATTTGTCTTTATATCCTGGAGAAAATGTAGTGGTCATGGGGAAATCGGGTTCTGGAAAATCTGTGATGATTAAATGCTTGGTAGGGTTGATGAAAGCGAGTTCAGGAAGTATAAAAATCCGAGATAAGGATATTACCGCTTTAGGGCAAAAAGAATTAGATTTTTTACGCACAGAGATTGGATTTTTATTTCAAGGTAGCGCTTTGTATGACTCGATGACGGTACGTGAAAATCTAGAATTTCCTTTACGTAGGCATCGAGATAAATTACGCTTTCGCGAAAGCACAAAAGACCTTGTACACGAAGCATTAGAAAATGTGGGGTTACTAGATGCTATAGATTTAATGCCCGTAGAGTTGTCAGGAGGAATGAAACGTAGAGTCGCTTTAGCCAGAGCATTGATCTTGAAACCAACTATCATGCTGTATGATGAGCCAACTACGGGGCTAGATCCTATTACCGCAAAAGAAATCATACAATTAATGCGAAATATTCAAAATACGTATGGCACTTCATCTCTCATCATCACACACGATGTTGATTGTGCTCGTGTGATCTCTAATAGAATTATTTTACTGGTAGATGGTATTAATTATGCAGAAGGAACCTATTCTGAATTATCTTCTTCTGAAGATCCAAAAATTAAAATGTTTTTTAAATAAATATGACTTATGGAAAAATCTTCTAAAAATAAAGTACAACTAGGGGTTTTTGTAATAGTTGGCACCCTACTTCTTGTGATCGTATTATACCTCATAGGAAATAGACAAAATATTTTTTCAAACAATATAAAAATCAATACCAAATTCACCAATGTAAATGGGTTACAATTAGGGAATAATGTACGGTATTCTGGAATTGATATAGGCACCGTTCATGCAATTAAAATGCAATCTGATACTATTATTTTGGTAGAAATGTTACTCAAAGAAAGCATGACAAAATTCCTTAAAAAAGATGCCGTAGCGACGATAGGATCTGATGGATTGGTAGGGAACATGATTGTAAATATCATTCCTAGAGAAGGGGAATCACCTCTAGTAATCTCTGGTGATACCATTGAAAGTTATAGTCGTATAAGTACAGATAATATGCTCACAACTCTTAATGCGACCAACCAAAACTTAGAATTACTCTCTTCCGATTTGCTTAAAGTGACTACCGAAATATTACACGGAGGTGGAACCATCACTTCCTTACTAAAGGATAAAGAAATATCAAATGATCTGAAGAGTACCATCACAAATTTGAAGACATCCACTGCAAATATCTCCCTGATGACTCGTGAATTATCAAAAAACTTGGAGCGTATCGATATGGAACATAGCGTTGCTGGCGTATTACTTACAGATAGTATCCAAGGGCAAAAAGTAAAAACGATGATCCAAAACGTAGAAATAGCAAGTCAAGATATACAGAAAGTAACTGCCTCTCTGGATACCATAATGACTCGTATTGTTAATGGCAAAGGCTCTCTACACCATCTAACGACAGATGAGATTCTTGTAAAGAATATTGATAGTACGATGCAACATATAAAAGAAGGTACCGCAAAATTTAATGAGAATATGGAAGCACTCAAACATTCTATTTTTTTCAGGAGATATTTTAAGAAACAAGAAAAAGAGACCTTAAAAAGAAAGCAGGAAGAAAAAAAGGAAAACGATTAGTTGTGTGCGACTAAGACATAAGAACTACTTGTCCCGTATTTAAAAACTAGCTGTAAATAAGTGACTTTATCGATTTTATAGCCTAAGTACTTCAGGATTTTTTTATAATTTCATCCCATACGATAAATCTCCAGCGTCTCCCAAACCAGGAAGTATATATTTTTCATCATTCAAATCTTCGTCAATAGCAGCAATCCATAAGTGTGTCTTTTCGGGAAAAATATCTTGAATATACTTCACGCCCTCATGAGAACCTATAACGCTTATAATATGTATGCTTTCTGGAGTGCCGTGATCTTTGAGGGCTAGATATACATTTTCAAGCGTATGTCCCGTGGCAAGCATAGGATCGCATAAGATGAGTGTTTTACCTTCTAAAGAAGGAGCTGCAAGATATTTTACAACAATCTCTAAAGTGTCAGCATCCGGATGATTCCTATAAGCAGAAATAAAAGCTTGCTCAGCGTTATCAAAACAAGAGACAACCCCCTGTTGTAAAGGTAAACCTGCTCTCAATATAGCGGCAATGACTATGTTTTCTTTAGGTAAAAACATCTCTTTAATTCCCAAAGGGGTTTTTACTGTATGTGTTATATAGGAGAGCTGTTGACTCATCTCATACGCAAGAATATGTCCTATCCGTTCAATATTTATTCTAAAACGTAGCGAGTCTTTCTGGATTTCTTGATCTCTTAATTGTGCTATAAATCGTTGTAATACGGTTTTTTTTGAGGTAAAATCATGAACTTTCATATACATCTCTTTTAATATTTCTAAAATACAATCTTATCTACTTGGAATACGTCAGATCATCCATTTTTGTTTTTTATTTAAAAATACAAATTAACGTAAGGAAGACTATTTCTAAAGTCTATAAGATGGTATCCTCTAAATATAGACTTAAAGTATTCTATTAAAAATGAGAAGCATCATATAGTGATACATAGAAAACGTTTGAAATAAGCTGATAAAGATCATTTTTTTCGTGTGATTAGAATCCTACTTTCGTAGTATACTACTAAAGCCATATCATTTTAATTCGTTTCAAAATCTTCTTTTCACTTGAAAAATATCTATTACATATTATTTATTTCAATCACTACCCTATGTGCTCAAGCGCAAGAGCGCTGGAGTGTCGCTTTTAGACCTCAACTCAACTTCCCTACTTCATCTTTTATGGATACGAGCATTAGAGTTGGTAATGGATTAGAACTAGAAGCTACGTATGATGTATTGCCACATTTGACTTTTTATACAGGCGTGCATTGGAGTCAATTTGATACTAATGAACAATTTGATGAAGATCACATCAACTTCAATCAAAGTGGATATATTCTTGGAGGGCGTTTGCGACTTCCTTTTAATAAAAGTAAAATTGGGTATTACCTAAGTGCAGGTACCATATACAGTAGGATACGTATTACTAGTGATAACGTTGCTCATGATCAAAAAACAACATTCAAAGTGAACTGGCAATTTGGAGCAGGTGTTCAAATTCCTGTGTTTGAACATTGGGTATTTGCTCCTGAAATACGGTATCGTCCTGCATCAAACGCTAAAGTGATTATAAATACTATAGAAGAAACACTAGCTATAGACTTCATCACCATAAGTGCGGGAATCGTGTACACGTTTTAATATCTAAAAAGTAATGTCTGGTGAAGACATAAGACCGCTTCGCTGTTAGACAATAGAGCACTATTTTATGATTCATGTCATAGTTTTTGAAGCATACGTCTACTAATTTTAAACGACACATTTAAAACCCATAAAGACCATGACTATTGAGATACAATTTGTAAAAATTGCTACGAGCGAAGCACTTACACAATACATACACACCAAAATAGAACCTCTATTTAAAAAATATCCTTGGCTTATAAAAGCACAAGTTTTTGTAAAAAAAGCAAATGATTCCAAAGGTAATCAATGTATTTGTGAAATTGAAATGAGTCTTCCCGGTACTCGCCTCTATGCTTCTTCTGCAGAAGAAAACTACCAAGTTGCCGTAAAAAACACGGTTTCAGATATAGAGAAGCAACTCAAAAAGCGTAAGCAATCAATCATCTCTCATTAATATTTTCAAAAATAATACTATGAAAAAGATTTTAGTTCCCGTTGATTTCTCAAATTATTCAGAATACGCTCTAGAGGTTGCTGCTTCTTTTGCTAAAAAGCATGACGCAGAAATCATCTTACTGCACATGCTTGGATTGTCTCAGGCGGTCCTTACAAAAAATGAAGATGAAGAAGTTGCAGAAGCTATATATTATATGAAACTCGCAGAAAAACGGTTTAACATTCTAGGAACACGAATTTCTCTAGAGGGATTGACTGTTTCTGAAATCGTGCAGAACTATAAAGATTTTAATGAGATTAATGAAGTTGTAAAAGATCAAGGAGCCGATTTAATTGTGATGGGCTCTCATGGAAGCTCAGGAATTTCAGAAATATTTGTGGGATCTAATACAGAAAAAGTCGTGCGAACTTCAGAAGTACCCGTACTCGTCATCAAAGAACATCTATCAGATTTTACAATACATAAAGTGGTTTTTGCTTGTGATTTTAAGACAGAAAACATACTTGTGTATCGTAAAGCAATGCAGTTTTTTGAACGCATAGGGGCTGCTGTAGATTTGGTATATGTAAACGTACCTGGTACTAGTTTTAGGAGTACAACACAAATACAAGAACAAGCTGAAGAGTTTCTTTCTATTGCAGATTTTGATGCGACTATACATCCCAATGAAGTCGTCTATTTAAATGGGTATAGTATCGAGCAAGCCATATTTGATTATGCAAAAAAAATACAAGCAGATGCATTAGCAATCCCAACACATGGGCGGAAAGGTCTCGCTCATTTTTTTAATGGAAGTATCGGCGAGGACTTAGCAAATCATTCAAAATTACCCGTATTTACATTCAAAATATGATTTGTTATTAGTTCAGCTAACTATTTCGTATGTGTCTTTCAAACTTTACGAAACAGCGTTTCACTAATAATACACCCCTTGGTCTCCTTTTCTTAGAAAGGAAACTCTTAACAAATTTTTTCTATGCTTTCGCAAATCTGCCTACCAGCAGGCAGGAGGTATAAAACTATGTTGAAGGTCTATAAAAAATTAAATGCCTTATATACAGCCCAAAGCAATTTCAATCATTTTTGTGAAAGATGTTTCCCGTTCTACTGCAGAAATACGTTCTCCTGTGACTAATGAGTCAGAGATGGTCAAGATAACCAATGCTTTTACCTGATGTTTTGCTGCTATTGTATATAAACCAGCTGCTTCCATCTCTACACATAGTACGCCAAAAGCTGCCCATTTCTTATAATCGTCAAAGGTGTCTTCGTAAAACTCGTCTGTGGAGAGTACATTGCCTGCTTTTATTGCAATGTTGTGCTTTGTGGCATAAGCTGTAGCTCTTTTGAAAAGCTCATAATTTGCAGTGGGAGAATAGTCTGCATTAATAAATCGAGAGTTATTAATGCCCGATGTAGATGAAGCCGCCATGGCAATCACAATATCACGTAGATGTACGTCACTTTGGTAGGAACCTGCAGAACCTACTCGAATTAAGTTTTTTGATCCATACTCATTGATGAGTTCGTGGCAATATATCAATGCAGAGGGTATTCCCATTCCTGTGCCTTGTACAGAGACTCTTTTTCCTTTATAATATCCAGTGTATCCATACATTCCTCTCACTTGATTATAACATGTTGGGTTTTCTAGAAATGTTTCAGCAATCCACTTGGCTCGCATCGGATCTCCCGGAAGTAAAACGGTTTCTGCAATGGCTCCTTTTTCTGCTTCAATATGTGTACTCATGACCGTTGTATGTGTGTGATTATGTTGATTCCTGAAGATGTCCCTAAACGACTAGCGCCTGCATCTATGAGTTGCTGTGCCGTTTGTGTATCTTTTATACCGCCAGAGGCTTTTATTTTTATGTCAGTACCTGCAAATTCTTTTAATAAAGTGATATCTTGAAGCGTGACTGGAACCGTTCCAAACCCTGTAGACGTTTTAATAAAATCGGCACCTGCACGTATCGCGAGCATTGTTGCCTGACGTTTTTCTTGATCCGTCAGATAACTTACTTCTAGGATCACTTTTAAAACATGAGCTCCTATAGCTTCTTTTATACTTGCAATTTCTTCTTCCACTTTATCAAACAATCCAGATTTTAAAAATCCAATATTAAGAACCATATCAATCTCACTTGCTCCCTGCTGAATGCAATATGTTGCCTGAGCTATTTTTGTGTTTGTTGACATAGCACCTAATGGAAACCCCACAACAGCAACGACTTTAACAGGATACTCTCCGAGGTAATTTCGCGCAAGCGAAACATAACATTCATTAACACAAACGGCATAAAAATGATGCTCAATCGCTTCTTGACAGTGTTTTTTTATATCGTTTAACGTTGCTGTAGGCGTAAGTAGTGTATGATCTATATATTGAGAGAGATTCATAAAAGATGTCTTGTATTATAGGAGTAAGGGTTGTTGGTATTGCTTGATCAGGTGTAAGATTTTGGGCAATGGAAGCTTTATGGAATAGGTACCTGTATAGGATGGACATATCACACAATCGTCAAAATAAAATTCTACAAATTCGCCATTAATCACAAAATTATTCTTGTAAGCTCTAAAATCCATTTCGGTAAGTTGCCAGCAATCATAAAACATGTCTCCAGAATCAATATCATTGGTAATGGTTTGATTGATAAGGTCAAAGATTTGTGCTTCTGCTCCATCAATAAAAAAGTCTTTAAAATATATAAATGAATGATCTTTTGTATTGTAATTCAGACAGTCAAACAGATAAGCAGAGTGTCTCATGCCTGAATAAAAATTCTCTTTATAGAGTAAAATACTGATCACATTATTTGCTGTAGAATGGAGTTTATAATCTATAATTCGCTTTTCGCGAAAGCGGTCTATTTTAAGCGTATCGCATAAAAGTTCTTCATCTTCCAAAATCTCATTAATGGTGCGTTCTACATTGAGATAGCTCTCTCTGAGATAGTTATTAAAAACTGCATAGTTAGCATCTACCTCTTCATTTAAATAGGGGTAGGTGTAATCTAGAATATACTCATCATCTTCTTCGTATATTTTTTTTGATAGCACTAACTCTTTAAGTTGTTTTTTCTCATCTTTTTTCTGAATGAGTTGTTTCTTTTTAATGCGATGCTTTACTACTTGATTTTGCAGTATATCTGGGTCTGCAGGTTCTTCTTGAATAGTTGAAGTAACATCTTCTGCGTTCTTCTTACTAGGTGGTTGTACAACATCTGTAGTTTCTTTTTTACAGGAAGTAAATCCTACAAGCAGAATAAAAACAAAGGGCAATAGTTTCATAATTATTTATTTAGAAGAAGGTTAAGCTGTGCAAGTAAAACAAGTTCTGATTTATTTACACCAGAAAAAGCATTTGCAATGGCACTGGCTGTTTTTGAAATTTTTTGTTTAATAGAATCTGTAAATATGTGAGTATTTAATGTATAGTATTCTTTGAAGGTGTCATAGCACTCTTGTGCCTCATAGACTTCACTATCTAACCAGTTGAATACAATTTCTATTTGAAATGCGCTATTATCTCCATACGCATCAGATTGATTATGTAAGGGGACCCAAGTGGATGTAATCAGCTTTTTCAATGCATTAATTTCTTCTTCGCGTACGTTATTATCTATAAAAGCAATCGCATAAAAAAGCCTTCCTAAGTTTTGATAAAAGGTAATATCCAATTTTTCTTCAGTTTTCATCTTTTTATAAATTGATTGTATCAAATGTATTTTGATTCTCGTTATTATTATATGACATTCATCAGCTTTGAATGAGAAGCGCTTCTTCCAATTTTATTAGGATATTTCTTTCTGATGTACCTACTCCTTGGTAAGAAGTAGCGATAGCACGCGCTGTTTGTACTATTATTTTATTTACACTTGGCGTGAAAAATTCTGGATGCTCCTTTTTAAACTCAATAAAGGCATTATACATGTCTTCTCCGTTTGAGGAGAACGCTTCAACACCCTCAAATACCATTTCAATAAGATAGGCAGCATCTTCTCCAAAAGCATCTTCAAGATCATCCATATCTAGCCACACATCACGCACATACGTTTGAAGTGTTGCAAATTCCTGATTATCTATAGAATTATCTGCGATAGCAACGGCATAAAATAATTTACCTAAACTCTGATAGAACGGTAAACTCTTGGATATTTGTGATTTCATCATACGGATATTTGGCTAGGTAAATGTATCTTTACTAGGTATAAAATTCTATGACATATATCACTTATAGCGTCACAAGGATAGATACCCGATACTATGGATTTTTTCAGAGACAGTATAGAAGATACTTTTTTAACCCTTTTTGAAGGCGTATCTGAGGGTGTCATTGTAGTGAACACAAAACAAATGATTGTGGCTAGTAATACTGCTGCCAGAACGATTTTTGGATACCAAAAAGAAGAAATGGAAGGAGCACTATTAACGACCATTATTCCTACAGAATACCACAAGAAGCATACTGGATATGTGAAGGAATTTATGGCCCATCAGGATAAAAGGCAAATGGGTATAGGAAGGGACTTATTTGGACTCCATAAAGACGGAAGCAAAATGCCTGTAGAAGTTGGACTCAATCC
Source organism: uncultured Dokdonia sp. (assembly GCF_937910895.1). GTDB lineage: Bacteria > Bacteroidota > Bacteroidia > Flavobacteriales > Flavobacteriaceae > Dokdonia. The sequence goes on from NZ_CALEMI010000050.1 coordinate 44,522, forward strand.
TTTTGTACTACACGGACATCCTTATATCATGGCGCTTATTACAGATATTACCGTGCGTAAACAACAAGAAGATGAGATACGAGATATAAACGCCTCGTTAGAATCTAAAGTAAAGGAACGTACACTACAACTTACAAAAGCGCTTGCTGCCGAAAAGGAACTTAACGAATTAAAAACAAAGTTTTTATCCTTGGTTTCTCATGAGTTTAAAACGCCTTTATCTGGCATTCTGACATCGGCTACCCTTGCTGGAAAATATACCAAGGATGAGCAACAGGAAAAAAGAGAAAAACACTTAAAAACCATACGAAGTAAAGTTAAACACTTGAATACGATTATAGATGATTTTTTATCTATAGAACGTTTACAATCAGGAAAGGTAACTTACAAGTTTACCTCCTTCCCAATTAGTAAAATATTTGATGAAGTCATTTATGATGCAAATATGCATCTCAAAGATGGGCAAATTATTAAATACCCTAAAAGTGCAAGTGATTTGATTATAGAGTTTGATGAAAAAATATTGGAATTAGTCCTTACAAACCTTATTCATAATGCGATAAAATATTCTGGCGAAGATTCTATAGTAGCTATTGATATAGAAAAAAGTGACACTCAATTACAAATTGCTATTAAAGATGAAGGCATTGGTATTCCAGAAAAGGAACAGAAATTTATATTTGACAGGTATTTTAGAGCAGAAAATGCCTTGACCTGTCAAGGTACTGGGATAGGACTTAATATTGTAAAAAATCATCTAGAGAACTTAAAAAGCACCATATCCTTTCAGAGTGAGCAAGATGTAGGTTCTACCTTTACCATAACCATCCCTTTATCTCAAGATTAACCCTATCATACTACGTGTAAATGAAGACTATTTTATTAATTGAAGATGATACCGCTTTACGCGAAAATACTGCCGAGCTATTAATGCTTTCCAATTATGATGTAATCACTGCTGCCAATGGGGTTCTAGGCATTGCGGCTGCCAAAGAAAAACTCCCAGATCTTATTATATGTGATATTATGATGCCTATGGCAGATGGATATGAAGTCTTAGAAACCCTGTCTAGTGATTCAAAAACAAGGCAGATTCCGTTTATATTTCTTTCTGCAAAGACCGAACATAAGGAAATACGTAAGGGGATGAACTTGGGTGCAGATGACTATCTTACAAAACCTTTTGAAGAAGAAGACCTTATCAGCGCTGTCGAAAGTCGGCTGGCAAAAACATTTATACTTTCAAATATAGCCCGTACAACGCAAGAGGACAAAGAGGAAGATCAAATACGGAGTCTTAACGAATTAAAAAACTTTTTTGATGACCAAGGAGACATCGTCATCTACAAAAGTGGAGACGTTATTTTTGAAGAGGGAGCAAACTCAAATTACATCTATTTAATCCTAAAAGGGATTGTCAAAACCTATAAAATGGATCAAAAAGGCAAAGCTCTTATTACAGCATTATTTAAACCAGATGATTTTTTAGGGTTTACCTCCTTTGTCGATAATGTACCGTACCAAGAATCTGCTACCGTAATTAAAGATGCAGAACTTGCCGCAGTTTCAAAGTCTGAATTAAAAGATATTCTGAAAAAAAATCAAAAAGTATCCTTAGAACTTATGGAACTTTTAACCGATAACTTATCGGAAATTAAATCACAATTGCTTCAAATGGCGTATAGCTCTGTACGTAAAAAAACTGCACAAACTATTTTACAGTTTGTAGAAGTGCTTAACAAAAAACCAGAAGAAGGCATCCGCATCTCCAGAAATGATCTTGCAAGTGTTGCTGGCATCGCTACAGAAAGTTTAATCCGCACCTTATCTGGATTTAAAAAAGAAGGTCTTATAGAAGTAGAAGGTCGCAACATTAGAATCTTGGATATAGAAGGGTTAACCGAGATAGAGTAATCTTTACTCACAAATACATCCAAAAGGGATAATACGCCTAAAGGTATTGTTGCTAAGTACGCTTTCGCGAAAGCGTAAAAAACCCATATCCGAAACTGATATTTATCATAGTTATCCCTATTGCATCAAAATACATTTGTATACTTACACATACGAATGATGAAGAATATTTTAATCCCAGTTGATTTTTCTGAGGTCTCTTGGAATGCTGTTTATTGTGCAATCTGTCATTTTAAAGACGACACTATTCAGTTTTATATAGCCCATATAGAATCCCCTCCCACAACCTCAGAAGAAAATGGATCTTTAGTCATTCACAAGAACATTGCAAATCATAAAAAACTTCAACAATGGGTTACTAAAGCAACAAAACTTGCCACACCAAAACAACAGATTATTCCACTTGAAAAGACAGGTCATTTTATACACACACTAAGAGATATTGTAAAAAACTACACGATAAATCTGATTGTTATTGGAACCCAACAATCCAATGTATTTGAAGATACCTTGGTGGGGAGTTACACTCGAGAAATCATTACACGCATAAAACAACCTGTACTCATTGTTCCTCAGGAAGTGCCCTGCCCTACTCCAAAACAAATCGCACTTATTACAGACTTCAATTTTAAACATAATAGAAAAGCACTCCAACTAATTTCTGAAATCACCTCAGTTAGAAATGCGCATTTAAGTATTTTAAATTTAATAAAACAAGAAGGTTTTATTAATGAAAATCAAGCTGAAAACAAAAAGTCTTTACAAGAAAATTTTGCAAACTTAGATCATAGCTTTCACTTTGTGGTGAATCAAACGATGGATGAAGCGTTACAGTTTTTTATAAATGTACAGAATGTAGACCTCATCATTTTATTTGCCAAGAACATGAATTTTTCAGAACATTTATTATACTCTCCTTCTACAGATGCTACGATTAGTTATCATAAGCACATTCCTTTTTTAATTGTACATGAATAAAAAAGTAGCTGACATAAATCATATTTAGTTAGCTATATATAAGATAGTTTTGAATATAAAATTTTAAAACTATCCTCATGAGAAAGATTGTAGTTCCTGTAGATTTTTCAGAAAACTCTTGGAATGCATTAAAATGCGCTATCCAATATTTTAAATATGAGAAATGCCATTTTTATATTTTTCATTCGTACGCAAATGAGGTGTATAAAAACGTAAGAACTGTCTCTGAAGAAGTTCTTGAAGAACACATAAAAGTACAAAGCGAAAAAGCAGAGAAAGAACTAGCTACTTTCCTAAAAAAGATTCAAGACTACTATCCAGATCCTAAGCATAGTTATATTACTAAAGCTGTTTTTGGAAACCTACTAGAAGAAGTCAACGATTTTGTAGAACTTGAAAATATTGATCTCATTGTCATGGGAACAAAAGGAAGGACCAATGATACGACCATTACCTATGGAAGTCACACATTACAGATTCTTAAATATGTAAAATGCCCTGTTTTAGGGGTCCCTGCCGAATACTCATACGAGCGACCTACAAATATCTTATTGCCATCAGACTTTATGATCCCTTGTAAAAAAAGAGAAATGAAACTATTGTCTTGTTTAGCAAAAAGTTATAGAGCCACCATACATCTATTATATCTATCAGATTATGATCGGCTTTCATTGAGGCAACAGGATAATAAAGTATTAATAGAGTATTGTTTAGAAGACAATAACGTCCTATATGCACGAAGAGATTATGGACCTATCACAAAGTTAATCAACAAGTATATTGCTGATGAAAGCATAGAGATGATTGTTATGGTGAACTCTAGACACTCTTACATGGAAGAATTATTAAATCAATCTAATATCGATGCCATAAGCCTCAACACCAAGATTCCATTATTAGTTTTTCAAAATTTAAAAAGATAAAAAATGAAACGTATACTCATCCCTACCGATTTTTCAGATAATGCGATCAATGCATTGCATTATGTCATCCATTTAATGGAGAATGAAAGATGTACCTTTTTTCTTCTGAATACCTATACGCCTACGTCGCTATACACATCAACTATTTATGAGTATCATACTTCATTAAACATAGATTTAGGAGAGATTTACAAAAACACCTCAGAACACAAACTTCAACGCCTTATTGATGATGTTACTACAACATTCTCAAATGACAAACATCAATTTGAAAAAATTGCCTCTTGTAATATGCTAGTCAACGAGATTGTAGACCTTACTGAATCTAAATCAATTGACTTCATTGTGATGGGAACACAGGGAGCGTCTGGGCTAAAAGAAATTTTTATAGGATCTCAAACCATGCACACTATCAAAAAAACAACGGTGCCTTTACTCTGTGTACCCAAAGATTTTACGTATAAAGATCCTAAAGACATTCTCTTTGCTACAGATTACAATCTATCTATAGAAAACATAGGATTGTCACTCGTAAAGAATCTATGTAGTATTCATCATTCCAGACTTATTCTTCTTAACGCATACTATGGTGTGCCACTTGATGAGAGACAAGAAGAAGTCAAAAATCAAATGGATCTTTATTTTAAAGGCAATGCGCATCAATTTTACATAAGTGACGGCATGGATGTCTCAGAAGCTTTAGAAGATTTTCAATCTAAACACCGTATTGATCTTCTAGTAATGGTACATAACAAGCATAGTTTCTTTGAAAATCTATTATTTACCCCAGTGATTAACAAGATTGCGCATCATACACAAATCCCGTTTTTAGTGATCCCAGCTATTGAAAAAAAATAACTATGAAACATATATTAGTGCCTACCGATTTTTCAGATAATGCCTATAGTGCGCTCAGTTATGTACGACTCTTATTACAAGATGAAGAAGTGATATTTACGTTATATCATGCGTATGAGCCTTCGCCTATATTACTCCTTGGTAAAAGTCCGTATCGCGTAGGTGCTATCTACAATAGTTGTAAGAAAGTGGCTAATGAAAAAATAGAACAACTTTTGACAAAAATTAATGGTTTAAACGAAAACCAAAAGCACACCTACGAAACAATATCTTCTGGAGGCGCTTTAGAAGAAGCCATTAAGGCTATAGACATAGATCGTTATGATTTTATAGCTATGGGGTCCAAGGGTGCTACAGGTCTTAAGACTGTATTCTGGGGGAGTAACACGTTTAGCCTTGTCAATATGTCTCTGAAAAAACCAATACTTATCATACCTGAAAATAGTATTTACAAAAACCCTGAAAAAATAGCTTTTGCTACCAATTTTACGAGAAGTTACTTAAAAGAAGAATTACAAACTCTTATTGAAATTACTCAAAAATGGAATGCATCATTACGAGTCATAGAGGTCTATTATGACCCAATACTTACCGAAGAACAGCAAGAACATTTAGAAACACTAGAAAACCTATTGATACCAGTTGCATCCAATTTTCATGTAATACCTCATTTTAATACGGTAGAAAAGGCTATTACTATTTTTAATAAGGAACTTGAAATTGATATGCTTGCGATGATTAATTACCCAAAAAGTCTTTTTCAAAAAATAGTACGTGAACCCATCATTAAAAAAATGGTACATCATACCACCATTCCATTTTTAGTATTACCATCACTTACTGACTAATATCATAGTTTTCACTTTCTGTGTCTCTTACTTTTATTCTATCTAAAAACGAGTCCTTATGAGATACATAGCAGTTCCCACAGACTTTTCAGAAAATGCATACAATGCTTTATTATATGCTACACGGCTTTTTCCGAATCAAGAATACACCATCATCCTTATCCATTCCTATGAGACAGAATTTTCAACCTCTACAAGTAGAATAGATATAGGACGTAATGAAGAATTATATCTTGAGATTGAACAAAGAGTTTCTAAAAATTTTGAAGCGTTGACTCACAAAATCGCAAGAGATACAGAAGGACTACACGTTAGCTTTGAAACTCTTATGACAGGTTTCCCTTTGTTTAAATGCATCTATAAATTACAAGAAGAAAAACCTGTTAGCCTTATTGTTATGGGAACAAAAGGAGCTACAGGCATACGGCAACTTTTTATGGGAAGTCAGACCATACGTCTGATCAAAAAAATATATAAACTCCCCGTCATTGTTGTGCCTGAAAATGCAGATTTTACGCCTCCAAAAATTATTGCGATCGCAACCGATTTTAAAACCGCTATACATACTCACGCCATTACCACACTAAAAGACATTGCAACCTCTAATGATGCTGTTATAAAAATCACGCATATCTACGATCAAAAAAATCCTGAAGATGTTTTTGAAACTAATTATAAAAAAATAAAGAAAAGTTTATCAGATATCGAATACACCACGCATTGGCTTTCTAACACCTCTAAAAAAGAAAACGTACTGAATGAGTTTGTTAAAAAAATGAATGTTGACCTACTAGTACTCACATATCACAAGCACAGTATGCTACAAAAGCTTTTCAAAGAAAACATTGTAGAAAATATAGGATTTCACACCTCAATTCCATTATTAGTCTTTACAAATACTGACTGATATATATCATAGTTGTTTTAAAGAACGATCGTTAATTTTAATCAACCAAAAAATCCTCATTATTATGAAAACCAAAATCTTATTACCTACAGATTTTTCAAAAAATGCGTGGAATGCTATAAGCTATGCAACCGATCTGTTTAAAGATAAAGAATGTGAGTTCTATATCCTTAATGTATATACGGTCACAGGATATGCCCTTGAGAGTATGATGGTTCCAGAGCCTGGCGAAATGGAATTTGAAAGAGCCAAAAAAAGCTCAGAAAAAGGGCTCGCAAAAATATTAGAAATGCTCTCTTTTAGAGACCCTAATGATAATCATTCATTTTACACCATATCACAGTTTAACTCATTACTTGAAGGACTTAAAGACATCGTAGAAAAAAAAGATATTGATATGGTTATTATGGGCACCAAAGGAAGTAGCAATGCAAGCGGCGTTGTTTTTGGAAGTAATGCTATTCTTACTATGGAAAAGTTGAGAAATTGTCCTGTCATTGCAGTACCAGAAGAAGCTCGGTTTGGAACACTCAAAGAAATTGTTTTTCCTACTAGTTATAAAACACACTTTAAGCATAGAGAATTACACTATCTCACAGAGATAGCAAAACTCACAAAAGCAGCGATACGCATTGTCCATCTAGCTGAAGATGACGAGCTAGATGCTACTCAAGAAAATAATAAACGCCTATTAGAAGAAAGTTTTGAAGACGTAGACTACACCTTTCATTTCCTTCATGGCTCAGCGATATCAGATGCTGTACGCTATTTTGTAGAAAGCCGTGACAGTGATATGATTGCTTTTATAAATAAGAAACATACCTTCTTTGGAAGTATATTTTCTAGACCTATGGTAAAAGAAATTGGGATGTACGCAAGAGTTCCCATTATGGCTTTGCATGATTTTAGAAACTAAAATAGAACACTCATGAAAAATATAGGAATCTGGATGGATAAGCGTCAAGCGCTGATCCTTTATATCACAGAAGGTAAAGAAGATTTTAAAATCCTTACGTCAGATGTAGAAGAATATAACGTACAAGGAGGATCTGGAACTAGACTAAAAGGAGGGCCACAAGATGTGATACACGATAGTAAATACCTAGCACACGAGAAAAAACAATTGAAAAACTATTTTAAAAACATCACAGAAAACATAGTAGACGTAGATCAATTAGCACTTTTTGGACCAGCAGAAACAGCTGGAAAGTTTAGAAAAGAACTCAAAGAAAACTATGAAAGGCTCTCGAGTAAAGTCGTTGTTTTAAAGACTGCAGATAGCATGACAGAAAACCAGACAAAAGCGTTGATTCGCGATTTTTTCAAAGAGTACCATTAGAATGATGGGTATTATTTTTTATGCGCTTTCGCGAAAGCATACCAACAATAAGCTCACTAAAAAAAGAGTTGATCTCTCATACATTTCCATTCGTTAATATTCAAACTGTGAAAGAAAAATCAACTATTAAGGTACAGAAATCATCAGGAGAAAAGGTAAATTTTTCATTACCAAAACTCAAAAAGTCACTTCGGCATAGCGGTGCTAGTGAAAAAGACATTCAACAAATTATAGATATTGTCCGAGACGAATTATATCAAGGCATTTCTACCCGAGAAATCTATAATCGAGCGTTTGTTTTACTCAAAAAGAAGAAATCTATTTTTGCTTCCAAATACAAACTTAAAAAAGCTATTTATGAATTAGGTCCTACAGGATTTCCCTTTGAACATTTTATAGCAGAAATCTTGGGTCACTCAGGATTTCAAGTAGCAGTAGGTCAATATGTACAAGGAAAATGTGTTACCCACGAGATAGACGTGGTCGCTATAAAGAATACTAAAAAATTATTTATCGAGTGTAAATTTCATGGAGAAGAAGGACGTAATTGTGATGTAAAAATACCGCTATACATTCATTCTAGATATAACGATATCACCACCACGCAATCTCAAGAATATGAATATGAAGGTTGGGTAGTCACAAATACGCGCTTTACATCAGATGCTATACAATATGGAAAATGTGCTCAATTATATCTTTTAAGCTGGGATTTTCCAAAAGGCAACGGACTTAAAGATAGAATTGATCGAATTGGGTTATACCCTATCACTGTATCTACACTGCTCTCAAATAGAGAAAAAGTGTTTTTGTTAGATAGAGGTATTGTACTCTGTAAACAATTATTAAAAGCTGTTTTTTACCTAGATCATTTAGGGATTTCTGAAGGACGAAAAGAGCAAATTACTAACGAAATAAAACTACTCTGCAATGCCTAAAGCAACCTCCCTTCAAAAAATAAAAATTCATTTCCTAGGCGCTACAAAAACAGTGACAGGCTCCAAGTTTCTTATAGAAACCCCTTCTTTTAATATTCTTTTAGACTGCGGAATGTTTCAAGGACTTAAAGAATTAAGAGAGCGCAATTGGGAACCATTACCCTTTGATGTTTCTAGTATAGATCTTGTTGTATTAACCCACGGCCATCTTGATCATACTGGATATTTACCAAGACTACTCAAACAAGGATTTGAAGGCAATATCTTAGGTACTTCCCCTACCTTAGAAATTACATCTATTATTCTAAAAGACAGTGCCAGGATACATGAAGAAGATGCAAAACGCGCTAACGAAGAAGGATTTACAAAGCACAGTCCTGCACTTCCATTTTATACCGAAAAAGAAGCACAGAAGACTATCACACTGTTTAAAATAATCGAACCTGAAAAATGGATAGAATTACACGATAAAATTTTCTGTAGGTGGATGCCTGTAGGGCATATTATAGGAGCTACTTTTATTGAATTAAAAATAAATGAAACCATTTTTGTATTTTCTGGAGATGTAGGAAGACCCCAAGATCTTTTGTTAAGACCTCCTAAAAAACCCGAATGGGCAGATTTTCTTTTTTTAGAAAGCACCTATGGAGACAGATTACATCAAGAAGATGATACAGAAGAAAAGTTAATTACTCTTATTAAAGAATTGGTCCATACAAGAGGTACCCTTATTATCCCAAGCTTTGCTGTAGAACGATTACAAACATTGATGTACATCCTATGGAAATTACATCTTAAAAATCGCATTCCAAATATTCCTGTGTATGTAGATAGTCCTATGGGAAATAATGTGCTTTCTGTGTTTGAACGTTTTACAGAATGGCATAAAATAAGCCCAAAAGAGTATAAAGCAATGTGTAATCACGTTCATATTGTTACATCGTATAGAGAAACCTGGGAAGTTATTGATAAACCTATTCCAAAAATTGTGATTGCTGGTAGTGGGATGGTGACAGGAGGACGTGTACTTACCTATTTAAAGCAGTATATTGATAACGCAACCACTAGAATATTATTAGTAGGATATCAAGCAGAAGGTACTAGAGGACGCCAGTTACAAGAAGGCTTACACGAAGTAAAAATTTATGGAAAATATTATCCTGTAAAAGCGCAAGTGCATCAGATCCAAAGCCTCTCTGCACATGGAGATCAGCAAGATTTAATTGATTGGGTAAGTGATATAAAAAATGTGCCAGAAAAAGTATTTTTAGTACACGGAGAAGCGAGTGCTTGTGATGCATTTAGAGTCAAATTACAACATCGTTTTCATTGGAATATTGAAATCCCAAACCTTCATCAAACAACAGAAATTTATATAGCTGATTAATGTCATAGTTTCTTTTTTTAAGAGGTCCTAATTTTATCTTTTTATAAACTAAAAGGTACGTCGCAAGATTATGGAAACACAGATCAAAAATGAACAGAACAACTATCATCTAGTAGCAAAAGAATGGAAATCAAATCTTCTATTTGTTGAAAATGAAATTCATTTTATTGAACAACTCATACATTCTTATGTATTTGAACCGAATACGCCTACTCTTTTTGAACGCCTTGAGCATTTCAAAACTCAAATTTTAGACATCAAAGAAAAGCATAAAAAGATACGGCAACGTGTTGTCAATCATGATAATGAATTAGGAGGATTGATGGAGTCTCATGATATAATCTCTCTGAACACATCTTTTGATAAAAAACAGCAAATGGTTTCTGCGGATTACACTCAATTTATCACAGTTTATAAAACCCTTAAATCTGAAATATTTGAATACTGCGGAGGTATCTTAAAACATAATAAAAAGTAGGCATTTTAATCTATTACTGATTGATATCATAGTTTTTGATACCCTTCCATAGTACTTTTAATGTATTAACTAAAATAAAATAATTATGTCACTAATTAAATTTAACAGAAACAGACTTCCGTGGTTGATCGGAGACATTACAAGTTGGATGGATACAGATGACTTTTTTGAAGATGATTTTTTTACAAAAAAAACAAGTATGCCTGCCATGAATGTCAAGGACAATGATGATCATTTTGAGATAGAACTTGCCGTTCCAGGATTCTCAAAAGAAGAGATTGATGTCACAGTAGCAGATGATATTCTCTCTGTAAGTGCCTCAAAAAAAGAAGAAGATGCAGAAGAAAAAGAAAATTATTCTCGTAAAGAATTTAGCTATAAAAGCTTCGAACGTACACTCCAAATTCCTCCTACTGTAAATCAAAAACAAGAAGTAAGTGCAAATTATCAAGATGGTATTTTAAAACTTACGCTTCAAAAAAACAAAGAAATAAAAGCACCACAAAAGCGTAAGATTGAAATTGCATAATTATGAGTCGTATAAGGCAGTGATTTAAAAGAAAAAAAACTGCCTTATACTTCTTATGATGACTACTACTATTTATGTATACGCTTTCACAAACCTGCCTGCTGGCAGACAGAAGCGTACTCACCCTAATAAAAATCGCTATGTACACTAATCAATATAAATTTAAATACTTAGAATGGCACAGCCCAGAAGAAATCCATGAGACCACTATAAAATGGCAATCAGAACTTGATTTTATAGAGATAGAATGGCATTTTTTACAAGAACTTCTAAGTGACAACACCTTATTATTACTCTCAGAAACCGATTTTGAAAAAACAAAAAAACTCATTTCAGAACTAGTAAGCTATAAAAAAGTAATTCCTGAAATAAGACAATTGTTAGAACAACACCGCAATGATCTCGAAGTCTTGGTAGATGGTATTAACGAGCGTCAAAAAGAAAAAGCCTTTAAAGACAGACACCTATTGCTAGAATTAAAAATAAACGATTTTAATGAGCAGTATAGACAGGTCAAAAATGCCATTTTTGATGTCATGAAAACCAGTTTAAAAAAGAGAAAACAAAAAACACTTTTAAGCAAACGATAGTATGAGAACAATTTTTTATAGCGTATTGAGTAGTGTACTACTGCTTTTGACAAGTTGTAACTCAAGTGACTTAGTTGAGAATTGGAAAAATCCTGATATAGAAATATTTGTTGCAGAAAAAGTACTTGTTTTGGCAATGACCAATGATGTGAGCAATAGAGAACGTTTTGAAAAAAGACTCGCAAACGAACTTCAAAAAAAAGGAGTACAAGCCACAGAGAGTAATCAGTTTTTTGATGAGAACTATACCCAACGCCCACAAACACGAGAAGAACTAGATTTATTAGAAAATGCGATGCTTCAAGAAGGGTATGATGCTATTTTAGTCTCAAAAATTATAGGTGCAGAAGACCGAAAAAGCTTATTACAGTCATACGATGGCTTTGACACCCTTTTTAATAGTTTTGAAGAAGATTATTATAGCAATCAGAAAATCTACACAGAAGACGAATATGCAGAGGTATACACCGTTTATCACGCAGAGTCTGCGCTCTATTGTATTTGCCCTACAAAAGAGAGAGAAACTATCTGGAGAGGTAGTATTGATATAACACAACCAGAAAGTACACGCAAAGCTATAAAAGATTATATTAGTATACTTCTTTGGGCTCTTGAAGAACAAGAATTACTTATTATAAATAATGGTAAGGGAATCTAATCTATGAAAACACTCATTTACTCTGCAAAGGATTTTGAAATACCCTATTTAGAAAAAGCAAATCAAAATACACATACACTACATTTTACTCCAGAACGACTCACAACACATACCGCAATGAAAGCTGTTGGTTATGATGCAATTTCTATATTCTCGGCAGATGACGCATCTCCCAATGTATTGGAAAAACTTAAAGCTTTTGGAGTATCCTACATCACATTACGATCTGCTGGCTATGACAATGTAAACATATTTAAAGCTCAAAAATTAGGGCTACACGTAGCCAATGCAGCCGACTATTCTCCTCATGCTATCGCAGAGCATGCTATTACACTTTTACTGGCTATAAATCGTAAAATTATCGTAGCAAATAAACAAGTGCAACAGTATGATTTTACACTTTCTAATCTCGTAGGAATAGATTTGAAAGGAAAAACAATAGGAATCATAGGAACGGGTAGAATAGGCGCTGTGATCATTAAAATTCTTCACGGGTTTGAGACCACTATTATTGCTACAGATATTGCGCAAAATGAAGATCTAATACACAATTTTGGGGTCACCTATATGCCTCTTCAGGAGCTTTGTAAGCAAAGTGATGTCGTAATACTCAGTGTTCCTTTAAATGCAGAAACACATCATCTTATGGATAAGGAAACTCTTGCCTATATGAAGCCCAGCGCATACTTAATAAATGTCGCAAGAGGAGCAATTGTAGATACAAAAGCAGTATTAGAAAGTCTCAATACAAATGTATTAAAAGGATATGCAACAGATGTATACGCGCATGAAAGTGGCATCTTTTTTTACGACAGGTCTTCAGCAAAACCTAATGACCTGCTATTAGATCAATTACTACAACACCCTAACGTTATTCTCACGCCACATCAAGCCTTTGCTACCCAAGAAGCTTTAACCAATATCGCGACGACTACTATGGAGAATCTAACGAGTTGGGAACAAGGAAAGACACCCAAAAACGAACTTACTTAAGGAAATAAAGTTTAGTTTTTATTGCTTTAGGACTGGCTTAAAATTCATTCCAAGTATATTTTGCGTGTACGTTATAAGCGTTATAGAAGTATTTTACATATATAAAGCCTTTGCATCTCTGCAAAGGCTTTATCTTATTATTTGTCTTGGTGTCTCATCTTTCTGAATCTCTCACGCTATCGATAGTAAGAAAACAGTTAAATAAAATTAAAACGAAAAACCAATATTTATACTACTACGACCATTTCTAATCGCTTCTCCTTCGTTTTGTTCAAAAATATCAGTGAATCCAGATTGAGCTCCATATTCAATGAAAAGATGTTGATCATTATTTACTGGAATCTTAACGCCTATCCCAAAAGCCAATCCAAAATCTGTACTCTTAAAAGCTTCAGAAACATCAATATCATTCTCTGTAGTCTTGCCACTTAATAAAAAACCAGCATACGGTCCTACATTCAAATACCAGTTACGCTTCTTTGCAAAATGCCAGTTGGCTACGATTGGGACACTTAAATAATTTAACGCATAATCTGTGGTAAACGTTTCAGTCTCATCAGCAAAAAAACCGTCAGACCATCCTTTTTGATCATAAATAAGGCTTCCCTTTATACTCCAACGATCTGAAAAATAGTAATCGCCGTATGCCCCTATATTAAGAGCTACTCTAGAGCTTGACGCGTCTTCATTATCTATCGTTGAGATATTTGAGATGTTAAGTCCTCCAAAAATACCATATTCAAAATCTCCCTTATCTTGAGCATAAGAAAAAAGGCAGCTAGATAAAGCCAATACTAATAGATAATGTTTTTTCATAATTTGATTCATTTTTTATTTATAATTATTGTTTGTTAACCAACAAATATACTCCTTAAGTATTGCGCTAGAAATAAAATAGTCTATTAATAATCTTGAGAAATACAAAGAATACCTACAAGTGAATAGCAATGTTTTTTTGCTTTCGCGAAAGCAAAATTCTCCTTTTTTAAAATTGAATAAGATATCGATTACCATAGCCTAATAGTATCCATCCATTAGACCCAATACGTGAAGTGATCTCAAAAAATAGAATCATACGTTGGAACAACCATCGCTTAAAAATCTTTTTTTCTACATTTTCTGTACATATTTAATAGTGGGACAATTACCCATAAAGACAATGCTGCTATAGAAACTAAAAGACCAAAGCTCGTTCCGAAAAACTTCTGAAAAACAGCCCCTGTATACCCTAATAGAGCTGAAATATCTAATTTTAATATGATTAAAATTCGAGATAAATCAATAGGATTAAATAGTGTGGCACCTATCGAAAAGGAGTCCAAAGGATACGATTGAAATGCGATAAGAGACATCAAAAATAAACCATCATAAATAACAGCCATAAACAACCAAAAGAGAATAGAATAACTAAATCCTTTTATTTTATTTTCATTATACAAGGCAATATTAAAGGCAATTGCTGTAAATATTAAAGTGAGAAATGTGCCTGTCACAAGCAATAATACAAAGTCCCAAATCTCATTAGACTGAAATAATCCATAAAGAATAAATGGAATACCAAGCCCTATAATAAGACTCATAGAAAGCGATAATGCAACGCCTAAATATTGACCAATAAATATAGAAGATCGCTTAATGGGTTGTGCCAATAACAACTCTGTAAACTCTTTAGAATTGTAATAATACATCACGCCAAAGATAGTCCCAATAAGCGGTATTAAGATAATGATTACATTCATCAAAGTAATGACTGCTTTTGAAAGATCATTATTTAAGAAAAGAAGAACACATCCTAGCAATAAATAAAATAGTAAATACACATAACTCCATCTACTGCGTATTAAATCAAAAAAACTATATTTTAAAATTTTAAACATCTTCTTGGATTAAAAGGTTAGCAATAGCATATTCAAAATTGGGGGCTTCTGTTTGTTTTTTAAGTGCTTCAATATTCCCCTTAAAGTACACTTTGCCTTCAAGTAAAAACACAATCTCATCTGCCATTTCTTCTACAAAACTCATGATATGAGAGGTCATCAAGATGATTTTTCCTTTTGCTTTTTCTTCTTTGATGAGTTCTTTTAAATGTATCAATGCAATAGGGTCTAATCCTGTTGTGGGTTCATCTAGAATAATAATAGGACTATCAAACATAAGCGTTAATACAATATTTACCTTCTGCTTAGTACCACCAGAAAGTGTATTCAACTTTTTTGATAAGAAAGGTTCTAGTTTAAATAGTTTGATTAGTCTTTTATCTTCTCCTGGACGATTGCGTACATCCTTTATCATACGGATAAGTTCCTTTACAGTGAGATTTGCAGGAAAGTTGGCTATTTGTGGGAGGTAGTCTATTTGATCTCTATATTTCCAGTTTTTGTTTATGGGAACATTAGCTACGAGTAAAGTTCCTTTATCAGGAATGACCATTCCTAAGATAGATTTGATCAAGGTTGTTTTACCCGAACCGTTGGGACCCAAAATGGCAACGATCCCTTTTTGGGAGATGTTTAAATCTATGCCTTTAAGCACTGGATTCTTGCCAAATTTTTTATGTAATTGTTCTATGCTGATCATTTGTACCGTTTTATGTGTGGTGTCATATCCAATAAATTATCGGGTGTAAATACGGGTGATACTTTTTCTGAAAAATCTATAATATCAATAAATAAGCTTCTCATTAATATGATGGTTTCTGGAGTTTTGTTTACGATGTATGAAAACAACTTAACTGGTCTGTAGGGTACATCTCCTACCCCATCCTTATCGAGATCATACCCTGTATAACTGCTCCAATAATTGTGTTGAAAAATAGTATCATTGATTTTACTATGGTAGGAAACATCAAAGGAATTATAGAGGAAATTATTTTTTTCAAAGGTGTTGGTATAACAAGCACCTAGTACTTTGATAGCGTAGCCATTGCTAATAAAATCATTCCCAGAATATACTACTCTATTAGAACCCTCAATGTTAATGGCAACTGTGTTTTCTTCAAATACATTCCCTTTTATCTCGGCATCATTTATTTCTTTTAAGAGTAAGCCAAAAGCAGCAGTACCCCAGTTTTTCTTAAACGTATTATTCAGCATTTTGATCCGTTTTGAAAACATGACCGCCACCCCTGCTCCATTATTTTCAAAGGTATTATTGGTATAGAGATCATCATTAGAAAACATAAAATGCAATCCATAGCGTAGGTTATTTGTGCTTGTATTTTCATTGATCGTAATATTATCTGAAAACTCTAGATAGATACCATCACGCACTTTTTGAACATTATTTTTTTCTACTACTACATGTTTAGAATACCAAAGCTGTATACCATTCCCTGAGTTATATTCGTCTTGAGCATCTCCAATGATTGTATTGTGATAAATTTTTCCATGGTTTGATTTTTCAATATAAATGCCAAAAAAAAGTTTCTCCAGCACCACATGTTGTATTAGAAAATGCTCACTTCTCACTACGCGTATGGCTGCATGATCACTTGTATAACTTGTTCCTACATTCACGATAAACAAGCCATCTATCGTGACATGATCTGAAACAATCCGTATGATTTCGCCTTGATCTTCACCATCTATGACAGGGAAGTTTTCCCCTTTTATGGTAAGCGGTTTATCTACTACAATATTATACTCCTTATACGTTCCCCTTTTTACTAAAATAGTATCACCCGCCTGAGCCATTTTAATGGCTGCTTTAAGTGAACTCACGGGACAGCCATTGCAAACCTCAATAGTTTGTGCCGTTATTTGTAAACCACAAAAGAGCATACTACCAATGAGAAAGTTTTTGAGTAGACACATACAGTTAGTTACTTAAATAGATTTTTAATTCTTCCCAGGTATATAAAACCCCTTCCTTTTCTGATTGAATTTTCGCTGCATTTTCTTTACTTTGAAAACTAGTAAGATTTGCTCCCATAGGGCTTGGTAGGTTCTCGCTTATTAAGAATGTAGCATCTTGCGTTGCAATAAATGCTGTTGGAGCCTCATAGTAATTTGTGAAAACTTCAGCTACTTTAAGTTCTTTAGTAGCTGTCATATAATTGACCATACACTCTGTGGCGTCAAATTTGAATACTTTCCCCTTATCAGTAATCAATTGGGCTCCATGTATTTTATCAACGATCGTCATTTTACAAAAATGACAGCCATCATTCCCATAATCTATCTCCTTAGGTCCATTACTACAGCCAATCATGATGAATAATGTGAAAAATACAAAACATATTTTGAATCGTGTTTTCATTAGTTTGTTGTTTTAGAACGTTTCCCTATCCAATATGCAATGAGTGTGAATACCATTCCTAATCCCATGAGATACCCTCCCAATCGCGGATAGGAATACGCATCAAAGTTTAATAACTTTTGATGTCCAAATAGTGGCGGTTTATAACTCATAGGTGTCCCGTCTGGATTTTGTAGTTTCATAATGGCATTCGGGTCGAGATTTGTTCCATAGTCTATCATCCAGGCATTAAAATCATACATTCCCATAATTCCTAAAATGGTCATCAGTACTAGCCATCCTAAAAACCAGTGGTAACTTACTTTGCCAAAAAAACCTAGAAGTCCTATTAAAAAACCTAACGCAGCCATACTTCCTATAACGATCGGGAATACCGTGAACTCCCACATTTCATTGGGTTTTGGTATTATTTTCATCCCGATATAGTGGTTAAGCCCATCAATATTTTGAATATCAAATTCGTTCATTCCTTGAATGCCGTTGATGTAAATATTCATCCCCAAAGGTTCAGGATATTGAGGTGCTCCCAGCATAATATTCCACAACGGGAATTGAAATAAACCCGTTAGTAATAGGGCGCCAAGGATCATAAGAATACTTGCTTTTTTCATTAGAATAAGAGTTGTTGAGGGTACGCTTTCGCGAAAGCGTACTAAGAAAGAATACATATGATACCACTTAGAATGTAAAATCAGATAAAAGAATTTGAATTATGATGTGTTCAAATGAAATAGAAAATCAAATCATAGCCTTAGTTACGGTTTTATTTTATATTGAAATTTGAATGCAACAGAAACAAATTATTCATCTTATTTTATGTTTTAAGTGGTATAGTATAAACAGGCAGCACTCTAAAGAACTGCCTGCTTACAACCAACCAATCATTAATCTCCATCCAAAGACCAACTTAATTCTATATCAGAATTTGCTGGGGATACTCTGACATATCCTTGCATTTCTTGGTGCAATGCGCTACAAAAATCTGTACAGTAAAAAGGCCATACGCCTACTTGTTTTGGCTCCCAAAGAGAACTCTTGGTTTGTCCAGGCATGATGAGTAACTCTGAAGTATTCTGACCTATCATAGCAAACCCGTGAGGGACATCAAAATCCTGCTCATGGTTTGTGATATGGAAGTATACTTTGTCTCCCACTTTTACGCCTTCTATATTATCTGGTGTAAAGTGACTACGGATGGTAGACATATAAATATGCACTTCATTGCCTTTACGTTCTACACGCGCTTGGTCTGGACTGGTTACTGCATACGGATGTTTATTCTCATCTAATCGGTATAACTTTTTAGACTTAGGCGCTAATATACTCGCAGGAATTCCAGCAGCATAATGCGGTTCACCGTGGGTAGGAAAGTCATAAAGAAGTTCCATTTTCTCGCCAGAGATATCATAAATCTGCGCTGAGTGTTCCATCTCTGGCCCTACAGGTAGATATCTATCTTTGGTAATTTTATTTAAGGCTACGGCATATTTCCCGAAAGGTTTTCTAGAGTTACCACCAGGCACCATAATATGTCCTACTGAATAATAGGTAGGTTTTCTGTCAATTACTTCCCAAGTACCTAATTTCCATTTTACGACTTCAGAAGAGATAAAGAAGGTAGTATATGCGTTTCCTTTGCCATCAAACTCGGTGTGAAGAGGTCCTAAACCACCACTTTTTACCGTACCAGCGAGTACATCTTCAAATTTCAGAATCGGAATCCCATACGCTTCTCCATCAAACTTTTTAGCTTCGATGGCTGCAAGCATTCTGTCAAATGAGTGTACCGTTAAATCTGCAGAGAGTTTACCATTACCTATAATATATTCTCCAGAAGGATCTACATCACAACCATGAGGTGATTTTGGCGTAGGTAAAAAGAAAACGGCACCAGGCACATCCAATGGATTTACGGTAAGTACTTCTTTTTTCATCATACTTGTCGCCGAATGTGTAGACTCATCATACACGTTGTGTGCATAATTTGCGGGTACTTTAATACCACCGCCATTATTTACATAGGCTTCAATTTTCTTCCAGTTGATGGCTGCAATAAAATCCTTATCATTCTGAGAAGAGTTTACTTCCTGTAAAGAATTTGCTTCCTCCGTATTGTAAGTGGTAAAGAAGAACCAACCATGGGATTTCCCACGTCCTGGATGAGAAAGATCGTAGTTAAAACCAGGCATTATTATTTGGAATTTAATATCCATGTGTCCGTGTTCTGGATCCACACTGATGAAGGATAGTGATCCTTTAAAGTTTCCTTTATATTCATTAATGGGCATATCGCGTTGTGGGATAGGTACTGAAAATCGAGTCCCAGCCACTACATATTCGGTGTTTTCAGTAACAAAAGAAGAACTGTGATTACCGGCACTATTAGGGACTTCGATAATTTCTTCGGTTTCAAAAGTGCTTAAACTTATCCTTGCTATTCTAGGCGTGTTATTACCGTTAATAAAAATCCAGCGTCCGTCTAGTTCTCCATTGGTTTGAGAGATATCTGGATGGTGAGAATCATCCCAAGGAACAAAACCGTGAGAGGTTTCTAGCATAGGTTTTGTCTCTTCAGAATAGCCATATCCAGAGGTTGGGAATTGAGAAAAAACAGGAATCTCTTTAAACATTCTGCCAGATGGTAAGCCGTATACCGTCAAGTTACCGCTGTACCCCCCAGACATAAATGCATAGAATTCATCGTGTTCACCAGGTGCTACATATACTTTTTCTGCGGCACTAGAGTTTAATGCACCACTTGATGTATTCTGACCATTATTGTTACCACAACTTGTAAGCAACATAAGCGCGCCAAATAATGATAAAAGTTGGAATTTATATTTTTTCATTGGTTCTAGTATTTAGTTATTTTCCTGATTGTAATTAATTTGATGTTGGTAGAATGACCTTGTCAACTACATGCACAATACCATTTCCTGCTTTTATGCTTGCTATTATTTTGGCTCCTCCTACGTATACATCATCTCCTTTTACTTCAACAATAGCATTTGTATCGTCTGCTTGTCCTAGTTTTTTAAATTTTTTCAAAAAGTTCTTGTCATAATTACCAGCAGTTACATGATGCTTTAATAGGGTTGCGAGCTTTTCCTTATTTTCTGGCTTGAGTAAATCTTCTACAGTCCCAGCGGGTAACGCATCAAAAGCTTCATTGGTAGGAGCAAAAACCATTAATGGTCCTGCATTTACGAGTGCATTTTCTAAGCTTGCTGCTTGTACTGCAGCCACGAGTGTGGTGTGATCTGGCGAGTCAATCGCTATTTGTAACACATTAGGCGTAGAGCTATCATCATCTATAAACGCTTGACCTTTTTGACTTTCAGATATAGCTTCTTGAGCTGTTAGAGTAGAAATTGTTTCTTGTTTGGTGTCATTTTTACAACTGTAAAATGTAATAAGAAGTACAATCAATGGGATTACTTTACATATTTGGATGGTTTTCATAATACTATTATTTTAAGGTTCGGAAATACTCTAGAATGTCTCTGGCTTGCTGTTCTGTCAGATTTTGATTTGCCATTGCCGCGCCATTAAACTCGACCAGCAAGTCTTTTGCACATTGATCTTCTTCGGTCATTAATTTTGGATCTAAAATCATGTTCATGATCCATTCTGGACTTCTACGTTCTAAAATTCCTGTAGGATTTGGACCTATAAAACGTTTTGTCGTCTTGTGACAGGCGGTACAGTTGGTTTTAAAAAGAGCAGCTCCTCTTTCTACCATAGCGTTATCTATGGTTGCGTCAAGTGTTAATGACGTAATTTTTCCGACTCCTTTATTCTCTAGAGTTATTCTCTTAGAGGCAGGAACTTCATTAGATACGGGAGTCTCTTTTTTAGTTTCAACATTTGTCTTTTGTCCAATTTGAATTTTTTCTTTCTGTTTCTCCTCTTTACCCCCACAGCTTATTAGGAGTCCTAATGCTAAGAGAAAGGATGCTTTGATTATGTTATTCATGTGTATCGTATTAGGTATTTTAAAAAATCAGTTGACATTAGTGTGGTAATGATCAAAAGGACCCTCCTATTGATATGCCAAAATTAGAGGACAAAATTGTCTGAAAATATGATATTCATCATAATTCGGATAATTTTGTCCTTTATACTTGTAGTACTCAAGTATAAGAAGAAACATGTTTTCTAAGGCCTGCGAATACGGAATACGATTCTTGATATTCATTACTATGAAATCTAGTAATGGGGAGCGCGTAAACCTTACTGATATTTCCAAAGTAATTAATTCTCCCAGTGCTTTTACGGCTAAAATTTTATAAAAACTTGTAAAAGCTAATATCATTATATCCGTAAAAGAACCTCACGGGGTTTTCAAATTTCTAAAGAAACTATAGATACCATTAGACTTAGTGATGTTGTAGAAGCTGTAAACGATGATAGGCTATATAACGGTTGTGACTTGGGACTTGAACAATGCAACAAACTAAAAATATGTCTACTACACGAGCGCTTTAAGGAAGTAAGAAGAGAGCTTAAAATGATGCTAGAAGAAACCACCTTAAAAGGTCTTACTGATCAATTAGAAAATGGCACTGGCTTTTTTAAAATATAATAACATTTGCTTCAAAAGTATGACAACATTAAAAGAACAAGCGATAAGACAGTCTGTTCTTTAAAATTTTAGAACTGCCGCTGTATTTTTAAAATAGGGTATTGATTTTTGTTGCAAAGTCAATAAACTATCATATCGCTTTTTCAAATACTTGAAGAATTTAAAAAAGAGGCCCACTTACATATCCATTTAGAAAATAATATCTTTTTTCTTGAAATAATGAAATTGGAGAAAATGGATCTAAAAAAACAGCTACTCTATTTTTTAAAATCATAGGAGTTACTTTCTTTTCAGAGGAATGTCATCTATATGTAAACTAAATCTCTCTGCATAGACATTACAGGGCTCATGCTCCAAAACTGAGATAAATTAATAATCTTCGAGACAAGCTTACTAGGTTTTAAATGAAACATAATTTATAAATTTCCGAAGCAAGCTTTAATGTATTGGATCCGATCTAATATTTAGGACAAGCCTTAAATCCCTCTGAAAAAGTAGGATTAATTCTACTAACTCTTTCAAGGAGTTGCGTAGCAACAAATTTAAAACAGCGTTACCCTAATAAATGGGAATTAAATGATCTAAGTCATATCTTTACAGTACCTTTTTTAGATGATCTACACCATTTTTTTCATCCTAAGGAGATCGTCATTTTTATCTAATAGATTTTTAGAGTTTTGAACACTACTAGTCAAAAAGTTCCATTAAATTAATGAACAAAGCTATATATATTGCTACTACCGAGTCCAATAGTGGTAAGTCAATCGTTTCCCTTGGGCTTATGTATTTATTACTCAGAAAGGTCGCAAAAGTAGGGTATTTTAGACCTATTATCGATGACTTCGAACCTGGAGAAACCGATAATCATATCCATACAATCACCTCTTATTTTAATTTGGATTTAAAATTTGAAGAAGCCTATGCATTCAAGAGAAGTGAGGTGATTCGGAAAATAAATGAGGATAAAGATGACCAAATCATTAGCACGATTATTAAAAAATACAAGGCTATAGAAAAACGCTTTGATTTTGTAATTGTAGAGGGCACCAGTTTTTCGGGTCAAGGATCTATGATCGAACTCGACATCAATGTTTTAATTGCACGGAATTTGGGTATTCCCGTCATCATTCTATCTAGCGGTGTAGGAAAAACACTGGAAGAACTTATTGGAGATTTACAAATTGCATACGACTTATTTAAGGACAAAGAAGTGGAGGTGGTGTCTATTATCGCGAACAAAGTAGTTCCTGAAAATCAAAAACGAGTCGTGATCGCACTGAAAAAACAGTTACCTTCAAAAGTGGTCGTGAATGCTATTCCGCTCAATCCTGTTTTGGCAAACCCATCGATTAATGAAATTGTCAAAGCATTTGATGCCAAGGTACTGTTTGGAAAAGAATTTTTAGATAATCAAGCAGGATACTTTAGCGTGGGTGCTATGCAGTTACGCAACTATCTTACCCATTTAAAAGCAAATGGTCTGGTCATTACGCCAGGAGATCGTGCCGATATTATCTTAGGAGCATTGCAAGCAAATGTGTCGGCAAATTATCCATCTATATCAGGAATCATACTTACTGGAGGGTTAGTACCCGAAGACTCCATTAGTAAACTCATAGAAGGTTTATCAGACGTTGTTCCTATCATATCTGTTCAAGGAGGGACGTTTTCTGTCACCAATAAGATAGGAGCCATTAGATCACAGATTTATGCAAAAAATACGCAAAAGATACTAACGTCGATTCGTGATTTTGAGAACTATGTCCATGTAGAGGCTTTGATAGAGCGTTTAATTACTTTTGAGCCGAGCGGGATTACACCTAGAATGTTTCAGTATAACTTATTGCAAAAGGCAAGAGTCCATAAAAAGCATATTGTATTACCAGAAGGAACAGACGAGCGTATTCTAAGAGCCACAAAACAGTTAATTGATCAGGATATTGTGACTATCACGTTGCTGGGCGATAAAAATGAAATAGAAACAAAACTGGGAATCTTAGATCTAGATCTGAATCTTGATAAGATCAATATTATTAATCCTAGTGAATCTGTTTATTTTGACGCTTTCGCGAAAGCGTTATATGAACTACGAAAACACAAGAATGTAAATCTTGCCATGGCACGTGACCTCATGGAAGACGTCTCCTATTTTGGAACCATGATGGTGTATATGGGGAAGGCAGATGGGATGGTTTCTGGAGCGGTACATACAACGCAACATACGATTCTTCCTGCGCTTCAGTTTATTAAGACAAAGCCAGGAGTTGCTTTGGTTTCTTCTGTGTTTTTTATGTGTTTAGAAGATCGTGTGAGCATTTATGGAGATTGTGCGATTAACCCTAATCCTACAGCAGAACAATTGGCAGAAATCGCTATCTCTTCTGCTGGTACGAGTGTGGCTTTTGGTATTGAACCTAAAATAGCTATGTTATCCTACTCCTCTGGTACTTCTGGAATAGGTGAAGATGTAGAACGCGTACGAAAAGCAACAGAAATAGTAAAACAAAAACGCCCTGACCTAAAAGTAGAAGGACCTATTCAATACGATGCCGCAGTAGATATGCAAGTGGGTCAAACCAAAATGCCTAATTCTGAAGTTGCAGGACAAGCCAATGTGTTTATATTTCCTGATCTCAACACAGGAAACAATACTTATAAAGCGGTGCAAAGAGAGACAAAAGCACTGGCGATCGGTCCTATCATACAAGGATTGAATAAACCCGTTAATGATCTAAGTCGGGGGTGTACGGTGGATGATATTTTTAATACAGTTATTGTTACTGCTATTCAAGCACAGGATATATAAATCTGAAGTATGTATTAGAAAATCTATTATACTTTTAATACATAATACAGGTTAAACAAAAGAATCAACATGAATATATTAGTCATTAACTCGGGAAGTTCGTCTATAAAATTTCAGGGTATTGAGATGCCTTCAGAAAAAGTGATATGTAAAGGGATTGTCGAGCAAATAGGTTCTGCAAACGCTCGCCTTAGCTATAATACAAATCATATTAATATTCAGGAAACAGGCGGATTAGAAACACATAAAGATAGTTTACAAAGAGTTGTAAGCTTATTGCTAGACCCTGAAAAAGGAGTGATTAAGCAGATAAGTGACATTCACATGGTGGGGCATCGTGTTGTGCATGGTGGGAATTCATTTTCAAAGACTACGATCATTAATGCTGAAGTGAAGGAAAAAATTAAACAGTACGCATCCTTAGCTCCTCTGCATAATCCTCATAATCTTCAAGGTATTCTGCTTGCAGAACACCTATTCCCTTCTGTAAAACAAGTGGCGGTATTTGATACTGCCTTTCATCAAACCATTCCGTTAGTAGCTCAAAAATATGCGATTCCTAATATGTTTTTTACAGAACATCAGATACAGGTATATGGCTTTCACGGAACTAGTCATAAGTATGTTTCTGAAAGAGCGATTGATTACTTGAAATTGGAAAAATCAAAAATCATCTCTATTCATTTAGGGAATGGTTGCAGTATGACAGCTATTGTTGATGGTAAAAGTATAGATCATAGTTTAGGATTTACGCCCTCTACGGGTCTCATTATGGGTTCTCGAAGTGGTGATATAGATCATTCGATCATTTTTTATATGGTAAATAATCTAGGTTATAGCGTAAACGACGTTGAAAATTTGCTCAACAAAGAAAGCGGAATGTTAGGTCTTACAGGTTATAATGATCTTAGAGATATTCAAGCTGGGGTTGAAAAAGGAAATACAAACTGTATCCTTGCGATGGAGATAAATGCGTATCGCATTAAAAAGTACATAGGCTCTTATGCATCAATAATGAATGGGTTGGATGCTATTATATTTACCGCAGGAATTGGTGAGAATTCTAGTATGTTGAGAAAAATGGTGTGTTCAAATTTAGACTATTTAGGAATAGCGATAGATCATTCTAAAAACGAGGAAGTAGCTAAAGAAATAAGAGAGATCAACACCTCTTTATCCAAAGTAAAAATACTAGTCATTCCTACCAATGAAGAATTAGAAATCGCTAAGCAGGCTTATGAATTACTTGAATAAATCAAACCTATTTACCAAAATATAATGCAGACTTCAATCTTCAAATAGGAAGCATCTCAGCCTAGAGTTTTGAAGTATTTTTCAGACTGTTTCAACCCTTGTTGG
Organism: uncultured Dokdonia sp.; assembly: GCF_937910895.1. GTDB lineage: Bacteria > Bacteroidota > Bacteroidia > Flavobacteriales > Flavobacteriaceae > Dokdonia. The sequence continues at coordinate 70,869 of NZ_CALEMI010000050.1, forward strand.
TTGTCCTTCTTCCTCTTGTTTCTCTTGTGGTTGAGGTTCTACTATACCTAGGAGTATGGGAATGATTTTCTCTATGGTATGTTTGAATATTACGTTCCCTATATCCTTTCACACGCACAAATTTACTTCGATTGAGGTTAATGCTTCTATATCTAGGTGGAAGTACATCTACTCGAGTCCAGACGTAATTTTCTAAGTATATATAGTGCCTTGCTGAAAGATCATAGTAGATAAAGTAATCAGGAAAATATACATAACGTACAGATTGAATTCTATCTGGATAAAACCATGCTGGAGGTGGATTCTGAGGGTATGGAGAGATAATAATGGGTCCGCAACTTACCAAAAGCAATACGCTAGATAGTATGATAACAACTAATGATGGTTTACTTTTTTTCATGACGAGTTCATTTAGACTGCAAAGAAACTATGAGAACAATAATGTTGAAATGACGAAGGTCATTTTACAGTAAGACTGTTTAAAATATTTTTGAAATAAACTAGCTCAAGGCATTTAAATCTCGATTATCGAGTAACAAATGTGTCGTCATCCATCTTTTTTAAAGACCTTTTTATGAAAAATAATATCAATATTTAACGTTATGGTTTAACGTGAAAGAATTCTTCTAGTAAGCTTACCTGAAATGTTCCTACAACTGAAAGATCACTATCTGCATTAAGAAGAACTAGTCCATAGCCCAAGAGAGAGAGCTTACAATCTTGAATGACGCCTTCCCTTGTTCCATTAAACATAGGTTTAAAATGTTTACGAGTTTCAAGACCCGAAGAATTAGCAATTTTAATAGCAGTCCTCACTGCTTCATTGATTTGTTTAGGAGACAGTCCTTTCTCTAGAAGGTCGCTTGCCCAAAAACGCATATTTAAGCGATGATAAAGATCTAAAAAATAGTCCAAGCTATCCGCTCGATCATAGGTGCTTTTTTGTAATATGGTTATCATAATAATATCTTTTTTGAAGGTTCATCACAATTTGTTTTAATTATTAATTAATGGATTAGCATTTGATTCTAAAACTCTGATCGTGCTTTCTATTTTACAAGACAACTTTGCGGTATTATATATCGTACCAAATTTCTCTATGTTCTTTTTAAGTAAATTGACATTCAAATTGGAATCATCCGAATAGATCGTTAGGTCATATACGATATCCGTTATTTTAGGGGGTGTATTCATACGTATAGCTTTCACAATAATATCTGTGCCAGAATAGGTAAACTTCATTAAATTGGAGAATCGCTCAATATTTTTAAGAATACAAGCGGCAAAAGACCCTAAGAATAATTCGGCAGGGTTCGGGAAAACGACTTCAGATTCTGAAGTTATTCCAAAACTAATATTCTTTTGTTTAATAGCTATAGAAGCACCGCTATTTGATGTTGAACTTGCTTTAATTTTATACTCCATACGTGGTGTTTTATTTTTGCGTTTGTAGTTCCTTTAATTGCTTAAATAACAATTCTTCTTGCTTCGTGATATTTTTTGGTAATATCACATTCAGTTTAACAAGTAGATCACCAAAGGAAGATGGAGTACCGTATTTAGGCATTCCTTTGCCTTTAAGTCTTAATATTTTTCCCGTTTGACTTCCTTTGGGTACAGTGATTTTTAGCATTCCTGAAAGTGTTGGAACTTCTATTTTATCGCCCAAAATGGCTGTATATAAATCTATGGAGACATTGTAAAGAAGATCATCTTTATTTCTTTCAAACCTAGGGTCAGGCTGTACCCTTAAAATAATATATAAATCGCCTCTATTCCCTACTCCTGCGCTTGGTTGTCCTTTTCCTTTTATCTTCAATTGTTGACCGTCATAAGAACCAGGCTTTATAGTAATCCTTAAGTTTTCATTATGAATCTCAAAAGTGCGTTTGCTTCCTTGATACGCTTCAAGTAACGTGATAGGCATTTCAGCTTGAATATTGCCGCCAGAAAATGCAGCTCTCCCTTGTCTTCCTGCTTGTCTACCGCCTTCACTTCCAAAGAATGTCTCAAAGAAACTCGAAAAATCTGCTTCACTTCCATCTCCGTAAAACGCTGAAGAACCACTTCTACTGTAACGCTTTTGCTGATTTTGTTGATTTGCATAGTCTCTCCAATCATCGCCAGTATGTTGATATGCCTCCCAATTTGAACCTAGAGTGTCATATTTCTCCCGTTTTTCGGTATCACTCAATACCTCATTTGCCTCGTTAATTTCTTTAAATTTTTCTTCTGCTTCTTTGTTGTCAGGGTTCTTGTCTGGATGATACCGAGCGGCAAGCTTCCTATATGCTTTTTTAATATCCTTAGCAGAAGCGTCTTTGGTAACGCCTAATATTTTATAATAATCCTTATAGTTCATTTGTGGAAGGGCTGTTAGTCAAGATCATATCTATTAAAAAAACTTAGTTTCAGACTTCGTCTAGCATCATGAAGAAGTTGTTGAACTTCTTCTATAGTTGTCTTCCTTATTTCTGCAATTTCAGCGAGTGTAAGATGCTGTTTTGTAAATAGCTCAAACACATTTTGCATAGGGGTGGGTAAATTGTGAAATACTACTTGTATGTGCCTGTCTACTTCTTCTTGATGTAAGGCTTTATCTATCTTTTGTACAAGTGCGTTTTCTGTGTTTTCTATAAATACATCATCTAACTTATAGGTGTCTTTGTGATACGAAATATCATTGAGTTCTTCCTTCATAATAAGATCTCCGTCAATTTGAGCAGTAAATTTTTCTTGCATTTGATCCCATTCATTTTTAGAGTAGTCGTCTATATTTTTCATGAATAGATCATCAAATTCCTCTTCAACAATGACGTCATCAATAAGTTCATTAGTCTTCTTATATAACCATACGTAAAACTCATCTTCATTTGAGAAGTCTTCAATATGGTCATAGATCTCAATAAATAACTGATCTATGAAGTCATTGGCAATGTATTTATTCTTCGTAAAATGCCCTTTTTGGATCGCAGTACGTACTCTTTTAATAATATATCGTCTTATTTCAGGTAATATTTCTAAAAGCAATTGATTAAAAGCAATTCTATTTTCCTCTTTTTTAAGTTTAATAAGGCTAGGCAGTATTTGCTTTATAGATATTTGAAGCTCTTTACGACTTTTGTAATAAGTGGTCTGGTTTGCCATAGTTGTCATTCTTTTTAGTTCACTGATTACCCTAAAGGTGCAAATAGAAAACCTACAATAAAATGACAAGCGTCAGTAAATGAACTTAAAAATGCTGGTGGGTTCACATAACGTTAGAAATACAAAAAAGAAGAGACTCTCAAAAGAGTAAAATTACACAACACTCAGTTCTTTAGGAGTGCTCTTTACCTCAATAAATACACTATTCGGAATCATTGATAGCCAAACACACCTTCGTATTTAAACGATTTTTATTCTATTTATACGCTTTCGCGAAAGCGATAGATCACAAGAAATAATTATAAATTCATTTTAAAAATGAATAGTTGTCTTCAACGAATACGGATGATCACTTTTTCTGAGACGAAAAATAAAAAGACAGATAGTAAGCAGAAATTAAAAAAAACTTGAAAGATTCCTATACAGTTCCAATTACTTTTGGTTTTTTGCTTTGGTTTAAAACATTTCCTTTTTTAGCCATCTAAAAATTTTTATTACTAATATACATGTACGGTTTTTACGTAATTTGCTGATAATCAAATATTTTATTAACTTAGAAGTATTATTAATTTATAAAAATATTACTATGTTAAAAAACATTTCAAGTTTAGGCACGGCTCTAAACAAAACAGAACAGAAATCTATCCATGGAGGAGGAGGTCCTACTGAATACGTAGAAAATTGCGGTCCAGGAACAAATGGCTATGCTTGTTTAACAGGTTTACCACACTGCCCAACTGGCTATTGTGCGAACGGTGTTTGCTCACCTACTACAAATTGATGATTTGAATAGTATAAATGAATGTTTAAAATACGTAGGCATCTATGTTTTTAAGCTCACTATTCAACCTGTAAAACCCTGAAAACAGTTATGTTTTTAGGGTTTTTATAGATCTTAATGATTTAAAACGATTACCTCGCTACGCTGGTAATCTCTTAGAGCTGTATTTTAAATACACTTAAATATAAAAATATTACAAATCTTTTTCCATCTCTAAAACGGTGTTGTATTTATAATTGTTTTGATCACTTAGAATGATTTGAATCGTTGCTTTTACTTTTGATTCATCTTTTTGTTTTAGATAGATAAGAAGTTGATACCAATATCCTTTTGAATTATCATAACTATCTGAATGTATGAGGACATCATACGTTTCGATCGCTTTTTCATAATCACCTTCTTTAAAATAAGAAGCGCCTAAATACATCAATCCTGCTGCATATAATGTAGTATCCGTATCTTTTATATAGGTTTCAAAAAACTGAATAGCTTCTGCATATTTCTTCTCTTTGTACAAAAGCTCTCCTTTGGGAAATTCATCCTGCGATTCACTTTGTTCTACATAAGAAGTAAGCTCATCCCAGTTCGAATACTCAGCATATAAGGTTTCAAAAGAGGCTTCATTAGGAAATAGCAAAACAGCTATAAAAACTAAGACTGTAGCCGCTATAGAGCCAAAGTAAAAAAACTTCCTTTTCTTACTTTTTCCTGAATAAATAGAAGCCGCTTTTTCAATATTTCTGTTATACTTTTGATAGGCTTCTTTCTCTAACGTTTTCTTTATAATAGCAAGTTCTTGATCTCTTGAAGAATCTTCAATATGTGGTACATGATGATTAAATATGACCTCACTAATTGATTTTTGGAGAAGAACATCTTCTTTTAAATCAGCATTATTCTTCATTTCTTTTTCAAAAAGCAAACGATCAGATGTGGACATCGTATTATTCAAATACGAATCAATCTTTTTTTGGCTGGTATGTTCTTCGCTTGAATTCATTCCTTTAATGTATGATAGTTTTTATCTCCTTTTATCAACTGTATTAGTTTTTTTCTACATTTAAAAACACGATGTCTGGCAACATCAATTGAGTTGTAGGAAAACGCATCAAGTAAGTCGCTATAATTCATCGTATTGAAGTATAGCGTCAATACATCTTTACAATTTTCAGAAAGCTTGGCGAAATTTTTAGTATACAATTCTTCACGTTGTTGTTCTAAAATAAATAAACTGGTCTTCGTTGTTTTGTCTGCTAGTGGATAAATACCCTCTTTCGTGACCCATTCTTTTTTATCTTTTAATCGACGGCGCCAATTATTTTTACAAATAGTAAATAAATAGGCTTCAAAAGAATTAATTTGAATGGATTTCTCCTGATAAACATAAATAAGATACATCAATGCATCTTGAAAAATATCTTGAGCATCTTCAGAACCACCTTTGTTGCTCAAAACAAAAGAGGCTATTTTTGGATAAAACTTCGTATATATTTCTAAAATTATATCAGAATCATTGTTTATCAATGCATCCAGATATTTTTCATTATGTTTCATATTCAAATCACAAGTCAGTCAAAAATAGGACTTTATTTAAAGTATTATTCTACGAAGTTGTAAACTTGAACAGTATTATAGATTCTTTAACACATCAGCCCATTTTTTTATAAAAAAAAAAATGGGTCATATTTTTTTTAATCAACTACTGATAGATGAACTTTTATAAATTAATAAATACACTCATTATGAAAAAAAGATTCTTCCTTTTTATCGGAATAGTATTCGTTTGCTTTTCTTGTACTACGAACGAAAATGATTTCTTAGAAAATAGTAATTTTATAATTTTACAGAACGATGAATATAGAGACAGCGAAGCGCCAGAAATAGTAAGTTCCTTTGCAGATAGCCCTGAATCTGATACTGTTCCTCTAGACGAAATTATAATTAAATACCAACCAGAAGTCTCTGAAGCCCAAAAAGAAACATTAAGAAATGAATATGGTGTTATTCATTATAGAACTTGCGATTGTATCAACGGAAATCAAAAGTATGAGTTGTGGGTACTAGATCAAGGTGTTGTTACAGAACCTACTGTAAAAGTGATTAAAAGAAAAAACGATGATCAAGTAGATTTTGTTGCGCAAAATCAAGGATATGATATGCCTTTGCATGCAGTTGCTATAGAATCAGAAGACCCATCAGAAGACCCGCCAGGAGACCCATCAGAGGTAGTCTATATAGAAAGTAGTTTTAATAATGACTATCTAAATAGAATTGTATCTACTAACGACGGTATTACTGTCGCTGTATTAGACACAGGTGTCGATACAGAGCAGGTGGGATTTATAGGAGACTTTTTATATAATTCAGCTTTAAATGGGAATTGTGGAGAAGAATCAGGATGGGATTTTGTCAATCAAGATAAGAATACGTATGATGATAATGATAAAAAACATGGTACTGTTGTTTCCTATATTATTCACAACCAACTAAAAAATACAGCTGTTAAACATCAAATTTTACCAGTTAAAATAGCCGATGCTGATGGAAAATCTACTTTTTTCAATACACTTTGCGGACTCGAATACGCAATAGATAAAGAATCTGATGTAATTAACCTAAGTTTTGGTTGGGAAACTTCAGATCTTAATATTTATAATATGTTTTCAGATTTAATTGATACCACAGATGCCATCATAGTGACGTCTGCAGGAAATAAAAATCAAGACAATAATGCAAAACCTCATTATCCATCTAACTTCTCACAAGATTATGTCTTAGCTATCGCTGCGGCCAAAGATGACTTAAGTGATGCAACATTCTTTTCAAACTATGGAGCAAGTATGGTAGATTTTTATGCTATTGGAAACAAGATTACGTTTCCTTTAAAAAATCCAAATACATTTTCGTATTTTAGAGGAACATCTTTTGCGGCACCTTTTGTTTCAGCTAAGGTTGCTGAACTCCTATCAAACAATTCTCAAAATATAAGAGTAGATTTAAGTCAACAATTTGCAGTTTCTGTTGATTATTTTTCAAAACCAGTACAGTATATGCAAATTATAAAATAAAAAGTATTAAATCCCAGAACACGCTCTGAATACTAAAAATCGCTCTAAGTGTTAAATTATGATACAATTGATTTCGCTGAAAAGCGAGATTAGTTGAACTAATAAAACTAAAAAATGTATAGATTAGAGAATTAAATGAATAGTTATGAGATTCTTCTTTTGTATTTTCCTTTGTATAAGCTTTACATTTTGTATTGGTCAAAATAACGTTAAAGAAAAGCTAGACTCCATTTTAAAAATAGAAAATCGAGATTTAAAAATTAAATCTTTAGAAGGTTTTAAAAATAAATATCAACAAGAAGACACGAAGTTCTATGCAAAAATTTGCCACGAACTTGGCGTCCAATATTATTATAAGAAGGCGTATTCTAAAGCACTTGAAAATGCACAAAAAGCAATTTCAATAAGAGAATCTATTCCAGATATTAAGACCATAGACTTACACAAAAGTATAAACTTGAGCTCAATATGTTATAAATATCTAGATGACTCACAAAATGAACTGAAAGACTTACACCGTCTCGCAAACGCAATTGAGTATACAGATTATAAGTTAAGAAGTCTCTTAAGATTAGCAGAAATTTATCAAGGTGTAGGAGATTACTTTAAAGCCATGGAATACTTTGATAAAGTGCTCAATTCTTATCCAATACACAATGATCAAGATAGACTTATACAAGCTCACTTAGAAAAATTGATAGCGTATGCAGAGATGAGTCCTACCGATACTACGTTTCTTGCTAATATCAAATACCATAAACAAGAGTTAGAAAAAAGAAAGGAGGCTTTTTATCCTGGAGATACTATGCTATTATATAATTCGCTAGCAATTATTTATAGAGGATATCAGAAGCGTGAGCAAGCATTATTTGCATATCAAAAGGCATTAGAGAATACAACAAGTGAAACTTCCGAAAATGATCTTAATAGTATCTACATAAATATAGGAGAAATATATTCTCAACTTGGAGCATCAGAAAAGGCAAAAGAATACTTTCAAAAAGTAATAGCAACGACAGATAGTATTAATAGTTCTGCAGCCTATAATAATTTAGGATACTATCATACGCCTATCATTACAAAAGAAATTGAATATCACCAAAAAGCAATTCAATTACTTGGTATAAAGGTAGATTTCTCAAGAAACACTTCTTTTTTAAAAGAAATGAAGGACACCCCTTACAAACAAGAATTGTTATCAAGTTTGATTGATTTATCTCAAGCTTTGATAAAATTATATAGAGAAAATAGCGATAAAAAAGACCTCCAAAAATCATTAAATATACTCTATGCCGTTGATGACTTAATTTCTGTAATGCGATTAGATAGCGCTACAAAAGGGTCTAAGCTTTTCTGGATTAGCAAAGGAGTAAATAGTTATTTGGAAGCAGTAAAGGTTTGTTTTTTATTAGACAAACCTGTTGAGGCATTTTATTTTATGGAGAAAAACAAATCCCTATATCTTCTAGAGCAATTAGGTAAAATTCAATTAAAAAATCAATATCAAATTCCAAACAAACTCATAGAAAAAGAAGCTCATCTTAATTATGAAGTTCTTTTAGCTAGGAACAAACTCAAAACATCTCCAGAGAATATTGGAGTTCAAAACACATATATAGAAGCAGAACAAAAACACATAAAGTTTATAGATTCTTTAAGGAATAGCTTTCCAGAATATTATGAAAGTAACTTAAAACCAAAGCTGATTACATTACGAGACTTTCAAAACTTTTTAAAAGAAAAAAACACCAATGCGATCGAATATATACTTGGAGAAGAAGAAGGCTACGGCTTATGGATTCAAGAAGATAAAGTCCATTTTTTTCAACTTGAAGACTACCAAAAATTAATTACAGATATTGATTTTTTAAAAGATATGTATACCAACTCTTCCTTATCTAGAGCAGAGGTTGAAAAATACACAAAAATAGGGTTTGATGTTTTCAAAACCTTATTCCCTTGGGAAGGAGCAATGGAAGAACTACAAAAGAAAAAACTAGCTATTATCTCAGATGGAAAACTGTATAATTTCCCATTTGATGCTTTAATAGTTAGTAAAAACCCAATTCTAAAAAATAATTATTTTATCAATATTGCAGAAGTTTCTTATCTCAATTCTGCTTCCGTATCTCAAAATCTTTACACTCAAGAAACTGTACCTTCTACCTCTTATATAGGAATTGCACCTGTACATTTTAAGTCAGAAGAGTTAGTAGATTTGAAAAACAGCGAATCCATTACAAAAGAGATTGCTTCGTTATTTCCTTCTCATATTTTAGTAAGGGAAAAAGCTACCAGAGAAAAGTTTTTAAACACGTCAAAAAAAAATATGATCCTTCATCTAAATACGCATGCAGGAATAGATGAAAAAACAAAAAAGCCTTGGTTGGCATTGCACGATACTTTAATTTCTCTAGAAGATATATATATCAGGAATCGATCACACGATTTAGTATTTCTAGATGCTTGTAAGACGGGTGATGGAAAATTACAAAAAGGAGAAGGCATTGAAAGTTTATCAAGAGCCTTCTTTCATGCGGGTTCTAAAAGTGTAATCGCTTCTCAATGGAATGCCAATGAAAAAGCAACAAATACAATTTCAGTATCTTTTTTCAAATCGTTGAAAAAAGGAAGTTCAAAATCAGCTGCATTACGTAAAGCTAAACTAGATTATTTAAAACGCAATGAACTTTCTAACACATTCCCCTATTTCTGGGCTTCACTAACACTCACTGGGAATTCAGATGCTTTAATAGAAGTTTCTTATACATACCACTTGATACTCATTGGGAGTATCCTATTCATTATAATACTATTATACTTCAGAAAAAGAAAACGCAATGCTACATTGTAAATTTTTAAAAATGTTACGTATACGACAAAAATCTATTCCCACAGACTAACTCACTGATATGTAGTTTTTTATTTTGCTTTCGCGAAAGCAAAAGTTATCAAGAGTCATAGAATTACATTTTGGTCATACATCAGAAATAATAATATATTTTCTGGGTCATAAAAATAAATCTCTGCTACTGTCTTATGATTGATCGATCACAGGGCGGAATCCGAAAAGCCTCATATTGGAATAGAGTAAGAAAAATTAAAAAGTTTATGTTATGAAAAAAATAGCAAACGTATTTTTAATGCTATGTATTTGTACTTCATTCTTTTCTTGTGACCACGAAGAAGAAATCGTAGTGGATGATAATCAAATCTTTGAAAACGCAGATTTCACTAAAAATCAAGAAGAAGGCCAAGAAGAAAGTCAAGGAATTCTAAATGCAGCGTATGTTACATTTTTTGAGATGGAAGATGAAGAGTATACAGGATTGGCTTCTACTCTCAAAGACGATCTTATAGAAGATGCAACATTGTCAGACACAGAAAACATATCATTGGAAAGAATTTTTTATGTATATGAAGGCGTTGTTAATTCAATGTTCTCAAATCAAGGAGGAGAAGAAACAATAATGACTGAAGAACAATCTGAAAACTTTGATGATGGCATTAGAAGTAGTGATTATAATTTTGAGGTTGCTATTACGCTAGATGAGAAAGGCACATATATTATTGGAAACGAAAGTTTTAACGAATTTCATAGTGCCGTCAGTACTACAATTAATAATTTTGTAGATGAATCAGAGGTTCAAAACTTATTAATTTCTGACTTTGATTTAGTCGCTGTTTCCCCAACAGTTGCTGTAGTTTCATTGTCTCTCGTATCAGGAAGAAGCGCTATTCCAAGACCGCAATTTCCAATTCCATCAGGAGAAGTGTATGCGTATGATGCATTAGGTTGGTGTTCAAATTCACAACCAAATACAATAGATGCAGCAGACTTCCTTAGAGGATATGCAAATTCATATAAAACAAAACCATCCCAATGTTCTAATGTTGGATATTTAATTTATCTAGGAGTATTTGACACTCAAAGACCTAAAGCTAATAATACATTAAATCAATGTATGGAAAATTATGTTTGGCATAATCATATACACCCAGATTGTATTGGAGATGACACGAATCAACCAAATAACAATCAAATCTGGCATAATTGGTATTCAGTTATGGATGTACTTGTTGATAATCCTTTAAATTATTTTAAGCAACAATACCTAATTACGAATCCATCAAAAAGACAAATTCGATTTTCCTTGACAGATTATCAAGATTTTGATGTCGTGAATGGCGTATCTACAGGAATATGTTATAAACCAGGGTATACTAAATATCATGGTGGAAAATTTTACTATGAAGTTGAAGTATGCCCTTAATTAAGCCCCTTTTATAAATCGATTCATTTTTAAAAGAGTAAAATAGAATATTTCATCACGGAATATTCTATTTTTTTGGGTCATAAAAATAAATCCCTGCTACTGTCTTATGATTGATCGATCACAAGGCGGAATCCGAAAAGCCTCATATTGAAACAGAGTAGGTAAAATTAAAATTTATGATATGAAAAAAATATCTAATATGCTTTTAATACTTTTTATAAGCGCTTGCTATTTTTCTTGCGAAAGTGAAGAAGAAATCATTGTTAATGAAGAAGCTCAACATTTAAAAACGGAGGCTCTTTCTAAGGATTTTGAAAACTCTGAAGAAGATATGGAGCAAGTCATGAACATCCTCAACATGGCAGATCAGAAATTGAGCGAACTCTCAAGTGAAGCGTATAAAGAAATAGCTGATCCTTTACGCGAAGAACTCAATGAAGGCGAACTTTATAGCATTGAATTTGTTCCTATAGAAGATCTTTTTTACTTGTACGAAGGCATTATAAATTATGAACACATAGACTTTTATAATGAAGAATATGTGATGACTGAGGAAGATATCGTGAATGGAGATCAAAAATTACAATCTTTTGATTTTGAATTTCAAGTAGCGATTGAACCTAATGATACTAGTTTTTCTATCACGACATCAAATTTCAACACTCTTTATAATACTATAAATCAAACGATCAATCAGACAAGAGCGTCTGCTAAGGTTGCAAACGTATTGTCATCTAATTTGAGTTTGAATCAAATAAACTCAACAGTAGCGTCAGTAAGTTTACAAGTTACTACAGGCTTAAATGTGGCTTATAAACCTTTTGGTACAAGAGCTGTATTTATACCTCCATCAACTGTATATGGCGCTTTTGATTTAGGGTATTGTGTTATTAATGGACCTCTGGTTGATGCCTCAGATTTTATAGGGTTATATGCAAATGATCACATTAGCAATCCCAATATAAACTCTAGTAGAACTACAGCATATTATTTATTTAAAGATTTATCACCTA
>NZ_CALEMI010000051.1 GCF_937910895.1 uncultured Dokdonia sp.
AGAATCTTTCGTGAATCTGTAACTCCAAATTTTAAACTGATGTTACTCAGCGTATATGGATTCTTACCAGACTTACCGATGCTCACGCCCAAGAAGATTCCCCAAGATGGATTGATGGTTGTCCCAATAAACGGAACGCGCACCACGTCGCCAATGTTCCACATTGTGATATACCTGACGATAGAACGCTTCGTATTCTCCAATCCTGCCACATAGGTGGCGAGTTGAGATGTCTTGGCGTGAATAATTTCTTCCAGCTTTGTCCAGTCAGACTGAATACGCTCGTTTTCTTTTTCGGTATCGCCACTACCACGCTGGGGTAAATCGTCACGATCTTCTTTTAGCCTATTGATGACTTCAAGCTTTTTCGCTTTACGCTCTTCAATAAGCAATGGATACTTCTCATTGATAGCATCTACCATTTTCATTTGTACCTGAACAGGTTTCTGTCCTTCAAGCGCATCAGTAATTCGCTTATCGATATCCTGTTTGGTAAACGGTCGTTTTAGATTATTGACAATCGTAATATCGCGCACTGTATCTTTTCCAAATGGTGTAGCGCCACCTTGACCTTTCTGAAACAGAAAGCGCTTTTTAGTTTCTGCGTCAAGTGGCAGGAACTCTGTTTCCAGATCATAAGTTCCTTGTTGTTTTTCAAGTTTGATTTGATGGTCATAACGTTCCAGAAGATCATCATAAAGTGCATCTTGCTCTTCCACTTTCAGCAACCCAGCACGACCAGTTAGTTGACGTACAGCTCCATCCTTAAAACCATTTCGCTCATAACGTATGTAGCCGTTTTTATCAGTTTTCTTCTGATAGGTAGGATAACCTAATTGCTCCATCATTTCCTGATTCTCATCTACCCAATTCCAGGCAGCGATATCTCCATATTTATTTAGGAAATCGGCACTTTTTAAAGTTTCATCATTGGTTTTTTGTGATCCTGTGGTATTCGCATCCAGCGATTTTAATTTCGCCTTTAGCATAGTCATCAATCTTTTTTCCGTAGGAATGTCGCTTGTGATGTAATAGTATTCAGGCAACACCACTTGCCCAGTACGATTGATACGACCACGCTTTTGAACTTCGGTATTGATATCCAATTCAAATTGATGCACAATCATCGCCCGCTGCCGCTGATCCTTAAAATCTTTACTTGCGTGTGCCGATGAGCCTGTGGAACCACTTTGATTAATCAGCAACACATCATAATCGCCACTATTGAACATCCTAAAAGATCGCTCCGTATTACTGCGGAAGGATTGCACCACAGCTTCGTCGCCATCCATCGCAATGCGTTGATTACGACCTGTGACTTCGGCTACTTTAAAATATAAATCGGTATGGCCACCAAGATGTTTTGGTTTTTTCTTTTTCTCAATAAAGTGAATCAGCTCATCAATAGGCGAAATAGAAAGTCCTGAACTCTCCAGAACCATTCGACTTTTAATGTCTTTGTATTTCTCGATACCTTTTTGTGATAGCTCTTCCAGTTCTATGCGCTCACGTGTTTTTGAGCCATCAATAGCGGTATAACTGTAATTGAAAATTCCGTCCAGACCACGAACCAAAGTTCTCACAAAATCTATTTGTTCCTTGGGAATCACATCGCCACTTACCAAGTTCATTTCCTTTAAAAATGCACCCATTGTCGATTTAAAAGCGATCACTACCTTTTTGTCTTCCTTCAGCAATTTGATGGTATGATCAACCACATCTTTTACCTTAAGAGCAAACAGCATTTGGTCAACAATATTGAAAACTCTGGAAAAGTATGGCGATTGCTTTACGCCCAGACTTCTCGGTTTGGAAGACATATGCTCGCCTTGCGCTTTCGCGGAAGCGTGAATATCTGCCAAAATAGGCGCCACAAATTCCTGTTCAAACTGAACAACTTCATTCATCAATGAAATGATGCTGTTGACACTCGCACGACTGATGCTACGCTGTGGCTCTGCATCGAGCGTGATATAATCTATTTTAATGCCTTCATTTGATCTTTGCCTACGAATGAGCTGACCACTTTCAGAAAGGTTGGACGCCACAATTTCCTGAAGCGCTAAACCGCCACTAGTCATTGATCGCACAAAACTGGCATCAGTCAATCCAGTTTCTGCAATTGCGGTTTTCTTTGCATAAAACGGCATCACTTCTGGATATTTGGCAAAGGTGGCACTCAAAAAGCAACACGCTTTAGTTTGTGGTAATACATTCCGCATCCACGTCCCAATGATGGAATCAAAACCACCTGCCATATGCGACTCATCGAGAATAAAGATGACCTTCTTGTATTTCTTGCTGCCTTCCAGACCATTGTTTACCATACTTTCCAGCCACAATCGTTTATAAGGATGTGCAGACTGTACTTGAGAATAGGTGCAAAAAATCATATCGTAACCTACAGGCAAATGGTCTAAGGTTTCCGTAATCGTGATGAAAGGCAACTTGTCTGGATCTGGTAAATTCTTACCGATTTTCTTGTGCCACTCAATAGACTCGATGCTTTCTGTGGGAAATTCTTTTTCGGTGGTAATCAGCTCATATTGTGCCTTACTGATCATCGGTGTAAAGACGACATTTCCTTGGGCATCTTTTACCTTGGAATCCGTATCTGTGTTGACGATAAATGGGCGGATGTTGTCAAAACCAATCGCTTTGAGATCTCGGTACATATCTGTAAAAAGATCTGGCTTTTTGGTAAAGAAAACGGGAAGAAAGCCCTGCATAACTGCGTGTCGTATCACCGCCGCTGCTTGCCTGCCTTTCCCAATTCCCGTTTGATCTGCTATGATAATGCCTTGCTCGTTCTCAAATTGCTTGAGATATAATCCCACAGCATCCACCTGTTCTGCGCCGAGACCTTTCCACATCTCTTTAGTAGATTCATACTTGAGCTGATTGCGCACATAATTATCAATATTGCCTTTGTCCTTAACGATACGGTTCAATGACTTTTGTACTTCAAAAGCCATATTGCGTGGGATAAGCGTATTCATTTTGTAAGGTGCTTGCGACTTGGACGCATAAGGCACTAATGCCGCTTCCTGAGTGGCAAGTTTTGCTACTTCATCAGCGTTCTGGCTGTACTCAGCTTCCTTGATATCGAGTTCTTCGTTATTCATTTTTGAAAAGTGCTAAAGCTTCTAAGTAGCTGCGAAGCGTGGTTTCTGAATACAATTGCACGGCATCTTCCTTGTCCATTCCACCATACATTAATGAATTAGTGGGTAGGCTGTCGTCCATTTTATCCCAACTTTCTTTGAGCGTCCACAGCGCGGTTTGCATCTTATCGGTTTCCAATAAAAAGCTCGCAATTTCTTCAGTACTAGTCCCATCATTGTAGATGACTTCTAAGTATTCTTCAATAAGTGCTATAGGATCTTCTCCCGTTGCTCTAGCTTGCTCAATGAGTTCGTGTAGTTGGATGAATATGCCTGCTTCGTGATCTTCAAACCGTTCAAATTTTGAAGGGTTTGAAACCATAAACAGTCGCGCTTTGACATCGCCAGACATTAATTGGTTGTTATAAAATATCATTGTATTCGTGCTTTTTTAAGTTGCGAGATGAGTGTATTTAAATTTGGTTTAATGTGTGACTTGACACGTTTCCAGAGATCGAAAAAGGTCTCAACCATTGTATTTAATTCTGGCGCTTTAGTCTGATCTGGCGCAACACCAGATGGTTTTGATTTGCGACCACCTACTAGAATGAGCATCGTTTTTGTCACAGCGCCTTGCTTATTGTAGAGCTTGTAACTGTTCATATTGATAATATCGTCCACGTGATAATGACGGTACAACCAATTGAAAAATGGACGGTATTTTGCAAACAAACCATCTTCGCCAAAATACACGTGACCCATAATGATGATCGCCGCTTTGCCATCACCCTTCATCGTGTGCAACGCCAGTCCTGCCATTAAGTGTTCCAGACGAATATGGTTTGCTATCCCACGCTGTTTGTTGAAATATTTATTGGCGATACGCTGCTTATCAAATTTGGACGCTTCCCATCGTGCAAATGGCGGATTGGTCACAACCACATCGTGCACTTTATTCATTACTTCAGGAAAAGGTTCGGCAGCATTGTTATTTGTGATGCGGCCAAAACCCTGATACTCTAGTGATTTTTTTCGGCTGTTGTCAATCTCATTAACGTGCGTGATTCTAGGATTTGCGCCTACGAGCAACAGGCCATTGCCGGCACTTGGTTCAAAGATGAATTCTGCATCCTTCATTTGGGTGTATTCTGCGACGATGGCGCCTATGGGACAAGGCGTTGAATACTGTTTGTACAATTCTTTGCTACTGTCTGAATAGGCGTATGTCGGCTGAACTTGACTCCAGAAAAAATCCATTTTACGCAAGCGACTTTCAAAAGCGATTGGCTCTTTGTAGAGCATTTTGTACCACAGTAACCAACTCAATTCCACAGCTTCCCAGAGTGCACCTAAATTGGGTGCGCCGGTTTCTTCTTTTAATGCTTCGACTTTCTTTTTTGATAGGCGTTCCGCTTTCGCGAAAGCGGTATGCATCACAGCCACCACACGATCTATATAATCGTTTTTAGTAGTTGATTTTTGAGTCTTTTGCTTTTTGGGAAGTGATTTCGGTTTGTTGTCTGGCTTTTGCTGTCCATCCAAATAATCCTGAATATTGGACTTAGAACGCTCCAAACGATTCATCTGCCATTGCATCTCGTTAAAGGCTTCTTTGGATTTCTTATCCGTTTTGGGTTTACCAGTTTTAGGGTTCACATAGTCCAGATGATCTTCTACCAATTGCAATAACATCGCATCGATAATCTCAATTCCTTTCTGTGGATTTGCGATGGGACGTGAATGCTCTACCACAGACCACCACTTGTGGCTGTAATCCTCGATGTCGATTTCGGCTCCCAATGGCGAGACACTTTTATAGCCTGTGTGAATGTTTACATAAGGATAATTGAGATCAGTGGGATAGCCGATGGTTGCAAATGCTTCTGGCCCACGATTTTCCCATTCCTGCAACAGCGTCGAGCGATTTACAGCAATACCATAATCGTTGGGATGTGGCATCTGTGACAATTGAAAGAGCTCCAAACCAGACACTTGTTTCAAGTTCTCATCATTAACTGTATAAAGTTGGGGAAACTTAAATTTTAAGAAGTTGCCATCGCCTATGGTCAAACTGCCAGACTGAAATGGCTCGCCAGCGTGAACGGGAACAAGCACATTGGGAACGATATGATCGCGATTAAAAATATCTTTGGCAATAGACCGAGCTTCAGTTTCAACTTCTTTTAAGGGAATAAGCTCCAGACTCAAAGATTGATTCAACCGGTTCACTTGCATTAATGCCATCGCCCGATCTTTAATATCCAGATCGTACACCCAATCTTTAAAATTTTGAAGTGCTTTTAAAAGATGATTTTTAAAATGAATTTCGCTCCATTGGTCGGCAGCGTCTTCCAGATCCATTACGGTGGTGGCGATAATAGTTTCAGGTTCGCCGTCCAGATCTTCGGTTTGCTCGTTCAGTTTTTCTATGACTTCCTTTAAAACAGATCTTGTGGAAAGCTTACGTTCTGCATCTGTTTTATAACCAGAATCATTTTCTGGTTCTTTACCGATTTCTGTTTTTTCTTCAGCTAGTTCTTTAGGGACTTTGTCATTTGCAGCATCTCCTTCCTTAGCGACTAGTTCATCATTTTCAGCTACTTCCTTAACGACTTCGTTTTGGATAGGTACACTTTCTAAAGCTACCATACCATCAATCACTTTCCCATCTCTAAACAGGACGCGTGACTTTCTCTTGTAGTTGCGAGGATGTACTTCTATATGTTTGAGTGTATCGCCATACTTGCGCATTGCAAAACGACTCGCTATCTCGTGAGCGACTTTCTTGTAAGAATCAAAAACGACATAGTTTTCCTGTTCTGCTTTTTCCTGCCCCTTAAGGAAGATCGTTACATAGGTAAATTGCCCTTTGTCAATGTTTTCTAAGGACGACTCAAAAGATGGATGGATCAATACGTGTTTCCAATCGCCATCTTTTACAAATTCCTTTTCCAACTCTTCGACATAGCGACAGTATGCAGGATGATTGTCAACATACCATTTCATTGGGTCTGACAGTGTTTCCTTAAAACCAAGTTCCTTCAAATGAAATGCTAGTTCTTTAGGAAGGACTTCGCTAAAGTGAAGCTCGATGCCTTTTTTCTGTTTGTTGAATGTACTGGTTAATTGCATTTGCGTTCCCAAAATTTGCTAGTCGCTTAGGGACTAGTTTGTGGTGTGTATTGGGATAAATATAGATTTCGCTTTCGCGAAAGTGACGTAAGGGAAAGGGGTTGCGGTACGTTACAGCATTTAGTTTTTTAGTCTAAAATCAAGAAACCCTAGCGGTGGCTAGGGTTGTGAATTTATGGGTGGGATAAATAGAAAAAGAAGTTATCGGTACAATGGTCTTTTCTAAAAAAATTCAAACTAAGTTGAAAACTTAAATTTCTAACGAGCTTATAAATGATTAAATTAGTAAAGAATTTAAACTTAAAATTATGGGAATTAAACCAGGTCCAAAAAGAACTGCCAAATCAACGGGAAAACCAGACAGACGCCAACGAGATAATAAAAAGACTGGTGGAAATACGCCATCATTAAAACCACATAAGCACAAGAAAGGAGATTAGTTTATATAAATTATTTGATTTTTAAATAAACAAATCCTGAAACCTCTGAAGTTGCCTGCTCGTAAAATGCTGCTCCATCCAAATAGACTTCAGGGCATTCTTACCCATCTGATCGCGTAGCTTTTTATTAGAAACTAAACGTTGGATAGCGTTTACCCAATCTTCAGCGCTTTCGGCAAGTAATCCTGTTTCTCCTTCCTTAAGGACTTGTTCCGCTGAATGAAATTTTGATGCAATTACTGGAATACCAAAAACAGCACCTTCCAATAGCTCAGTGTAAGGCGCACATTGAGAAAAGCGGTTCTTTTCAGAAAGTAAAAGAACCATATCCAGTGCCAAATCATTCAGTTTTTTAAAGTGATTTTCAAACGCCACAGGTTTATGATATTCTATTGCTAGTCCTTTAAGAACTAGCTCGTCATTACTATCTTTTCCATCCCAACCATAGCATACAAATTGAACTCCTTCCTTAGGGACTTCTTTAGTTTTTGCAACTAGTTCCTTAAGAACTAGCAAATCTTCAAGCTGACTTTTACTACCTATAATCCCAATCCTGATTGTTTCAGACTCATTACGTTTTAATGGCGGTATTTCTTCGTATCCTAGTCGTGACACTAAAGAGGGCAATTGCGCAACGTGTGTACTATGATTAGGAAAATTGTCGTGCAGGATCTTTTTGTAAAAACTAGCCAGTGGTTTAGTAGCAGTTGTAACCACATCCATAGAAATCATATTAGATAATAATTGCTCTTTGTCACGAGTGTTGACTTTGCGCGACAATGCGTGACTTTGAGGAATAGCGGTAAAGTTTTGATCGATATCCATTATCAATTGAACATCTGGTCGCAACACACGAATCGCTTTTATAAAGAAATCAATATCTGAAAAGATAACTGGGAAGATCACATAATCTGCCCAGTATAATAGTTTTTCATCAATCAGATTCTCATAATCTTCAAAGCGCTTATTGAAGTTGAAGGTTTCAATAGCGGTAATAATCGCGCAATGAGATGATGTCTTATTTAGTTCTAACGCAGGTGTTATTGCACGGTAATACCCTGTGGAATCTAAACAAGGAGACACATACAGCAAATGAACTTTATCATCGTCTTCTTCATAATCAGGATATTTTCTGCTGAATAAGGTTTCATTCTTCAGTCGTGCTTTTAATTCTAAAATGGTTCTCATATCAATTGGTTTCAGCATTAATATTCATCTCGTTTCCTTCGTAGAATTTGGCAATACGTTGTCCAGTAGCTTTGTCATAAATCTCAATAGTGCCCGCAAGTGGTCCGTATTCCTTTATCTTTTTGCGAAAGCGCGAAAGACCAGTTTCCTTACTTTTAGTTTTGGATAATTTATGGCGCCAGTC
Organism: uncultured Dokdonia sp.; assembly: GCF_937910895.1. Taxonomy (GTDB): domain Bacteria; phylum Bacteroidota; class Bacteroidia; order Flavobacteriales; family Flavobacteriaceae; genus Dokdonia. The sequence continues at coordinate 8,049 of NZ_CALEMI010000051.1, forward strand.
GATAGAGTACATCGTTCGCACATTACCATCTTTGAACCAGACAATCATTTTAGTTTCTGAGTCTTGGCCGAGTTTCCAGCCTTTTTTCTTTTGTTGCATTATTTAAAGTATTTAATGAGTGATAAAAGTGAAATTTCCTTGACGTAGGTCTTGTTGTGAAAAGCTTTAACTGTTACAACATCCTCTTTGACATTTAGCCAGATCTGAACATCTTGCTCACAGATTTGATTGGCCGTGGCAAATTCCTTGAGATACTTTTTGATACTGAAGGCAATCTTGTTGCGCACATTGGGTAGCGCAGCAATACTTTCTTCCAGGAAAAAGAACGCCAGCTCATCAGTAGGGATTTTTTTCAAAGGCACATCCTGATTGTACAGGTAAGAATGAACTTTGTGCTGCTCTTGGTAAATACGCAGATATAATCGCTCCACGGGAAGTTGTTGCCAAGTGGCAATCTGCTGTGTATAATTCTTGATATTATGCGAGATCTTTTTCTCATAGCCAAAAACATCAATAGATATCTCGGCAATCGCTCCCTTGAGTTTGTTGGTCAGGGCAGCGTTTTTCTTTTTGAAAATGCGTTTCATTCGTTAAATATTGGTGTATAAAAATCGTTGTGTAGAAGGGTTGAGCACACTTGCGTGAAAGTGTTGCAATAGCTCAGGTTGTCCCAGTTTACCTATTCTCGTCTCACATTGCCTGAAAAGTGCCAATCTCGGTTTTTGTTTGGCAGTATCTTTTTTTTCGTTGTTTAGAAATCTGCGTATTTGCGCAGCAACGATGAGTTTTAGTTGCACTTCTACCTGGCGTTTTTTGTGGTCTCGCCACCATTTTTTTGTGCCGGCAAAACCTGTTTTATTTTTAGGATCAAAATATTGATTTGGCAACTGCACGAAGCGACGCTCTGGGTCTTTGGCGAGATATTTCCGTACGAGTTCTATGCGATCTACATAGCATTGATGCACATTTGCTAGATGTTTATCGGCTACTGGATTATACCATTGCCAGAGTAACTCTTTACCAATTTTGATTTGTGATTCTGTGAGATAGGTGTCTTGGTAGAGCACATTTCGCGAAAGCGTCCAAAGCGCATTCACATAAACAGAAAGGGAAGCGGAACGAGCCGAATCTCGTGGCAAATTTTCGGCGCCAGTTTGATTTGTGGCTCGATTCCGCGCATTTTCCCCTGCATCTTTGGATTTTTTGGGGCATTTTTTCCCTGTGTATCCTGTAAAAGTGTTGCTAGAAGCGTTGCGTGACGTTGTTTCTTTTGTGAGCGGTAGCGAATTCCTTTTATCTCCGAATAGCTTGGCTCGGCTTGAGTTATCAACGCCTATTATTAAATTATTTATGTAACCATTGTTACTAGAGTCTGTATGACGACAAGTTGTCGTATGTGTTTTTTTAAGATGTTGATTGTGTGTAGGTTGTAAATTCCGTGAGTCTTGCTCATTTTTGGGCTTATCAACCTGTTTTAAACCGTTTGCTAACAAGATTTTTGGCTCGACCCAGAGGTCATATCCAGAATTGGTACCGTGCCATATTTTATTGATAATAATCCCTGCATCTATGAGTCTTTTTAAGTGACGCTGGATGGTACGAGGACTGGCGTTGCCCATTTTAGCCAACTGTAGATTGTTGGTCTTTAGAGGCGGTAAATTTTGTGGATCAAGTTGTGTGACATTACTCGCTTTCAGTAGTGAAAGTCCGTAAATCTTAATGATATCCTTTGCAGTAGCGGCAATGGCCTGGCGTATGCGGTTGGAAAGTTGATCTGTATTCTGGTTGTGTTCTTTTATGTGATAATCCAATGCCTTAAAGGCAATGGAATAATTAACTATGCTCATTTTTAGGACTGTTATGAAACAGCAAAGTGTGTGCTTTGTCTATCTCACTAGTCGGCTTGTGGTGCTTTTTTAGCATCTCTATTTCTTCCTTGATTTCTTTGATAAGGCTAAGGAAACCTTGGTCTGGGCTATCTTCTGCAAATTTCATAAGATGAGATCTGCATTATAATTTCATCGACGTTTGCGACTTTAAAGGCAGGTTCTCTGTGAGTACTTTTCCCTTTTTACTATTGCGCAATGTTTTCTCGTGTTTAGATTCTAAAAGAGTCAGACAGGCTTCGTAAATAAGTTCTTCGCTAGATGGCCTAATTTCTTTCCTATTAAAAAATTTAGAAACCGTTGGTCTTGATTTTCCCGATTCTTTAGCTACAAGCGCAATGGGATTATCAAAATACTTGTGCATTTTTCTCGTAATGGCTTTAATTTCATCTGGTTGATACATCTATTATAAATTTTATGTGATTCGTGTGACAATTCCGTGTAAAAGTTTTGTAAATTTGACAACAATTTAACGCTAAATAAGCATTTATTTGGTCAAATATATGTATAAACGTTGCTTAATAAGCAACAAAAACAAATAATTATTTTCAGATTATAGAATTAAATGAATGTAAAAAAGGTAGAGAAAAAGGAACAAGTCACTCAAAATAAGGTAGATAAAATGAAAGAAAATTTAGATTATGATACCATTGATCTTAAGTTTATAGATGCCATCGATGAAGTATTAGAGAAGAATGATGAGATGGGTATTAAACCAAGTAACGATAGTAGCCTTGGAAAATTAATTTATCCATCTAATAGAAGTATTATCTCATCTGTAAGAAGCAGGTCAAAGCATATACCGCATCTGGCACTTATAAACTTTGCAAAAATTTTTGATGTAGATATGAATTACTTCTACGGCCGTGATGCGTTGAATTATCTTCCTAAATCAAAAGGCACAGTCAACAATTCTAATAACTCTGTTCATAATACGGGAAATAATAATACAACTACTCACGCTGGAAACCGTGGTACCATAAAAGAAGTTAAAAATGTTCAAAACGAGGTAAATGGCGGCTCAATGGACATCGACACAATGATAATAAATCTTATGGCAAAGCTAGATAAAGAGTGTGTTGACGAATTTTATAAAATCATAAAGAAGATGAGGAAAGAAAATAAAAAATTAAATAAAGAACTTAATTCTCATTTAAAAAAGAAATCCAAAAAGATTGAAAAGATGGCAGCATTGCACAGCGCCGAAGTCAAATCGCTACAAAAAGAACTTAAAAAAAGTAATCAAAATTTACTTGATGCTCAAAAGAATGAGAGCGATATTCTTAAAAAATATATTTTTTCTTTAGAAACAAAGTAAAAACGTCTTTGTTTCGTAACGTTTATAATAGTATGTTTGTATTATCAAAATAAAAGTCTTGAAAGAACAATATCCAGATTATTCAAAATTATTGAGATTACTCAACGAAAAGGAATATGCTAATAAATACATCGTAAATGCCGAAAGACGTATGATTACCCACTGGCAGGATATAGGTCTCTTTGAAGATCAACGCCATACTGATAGTGGATGGAAAAAATTTAGTCTCATCGATATTCTATGGATGGGTATCATCATTGAATATCGCAATCTGGGATTTGCAAATGAGAGAATAAAGCCTGTTAGGAAATTTCTTTTTGAGAATACAACCATTGTAGGTAAAAGCATAAGTAAGTTAGAATACTCAGCTGTTCAAGTTCTCGCTTTCGCGAAAGCGTTATACTTAATAACTGATGTGGCGGGAAACATATATCTCGCAGACGATTATGAATATGTAAAGCTCTTGCAGGAAGGCGAAGTGACCAACCACATTGTATTAAGCTTAAATAAAGTAGTCAAAGAAAATATAGCTGTCCTTTTTTCTGAGCCTAATTTCAACGCTTTTGCAGGATTAAATAAAGAAGAAATCCAAGTAATGCTCATACTGAGAAGTGAATCATATCAATCTGTCCAAGTGACCAAAAAGAATAGAGAGATCGATATGATAGAAGGAACAGAACGCATTAGCGAGAAAGATAGAATCATTGACATTCTAAAACAGCACGAATATCAAAATATCGAAATAAAACAAGCCAACGGTAAAGTGGTCTTAATAAGCCGTACCGTAAAACAGAAAGCAAAATAGAACAACCATTTGCCATTCACACTCAATTTGTAATCCCATAACGGAAACAAGTTTGAAACCAATAATTATGAAAACCTAATAACCATCGATTGACAGTAAACGGAATGAGCTGAAAAAGCCATCCACCATCCCATTAGTGCTATGACTATAAAATAGAATAGCATTCACGGATTTATTAATGCAATCAATAGATGTAAAAAAAGAGAATAATAAGGAAGTAACAAAAAATAAAATGTCTGTAGAGAGACTCAAATCATTTAAGGGATTTGAGAACGTGAACGAAGATGAGGCAGATGAAATAATTAAAAATCTTGAGCAGTTTGCACTCATATTATGCAAACAAGTTCAGCAAAACGTAGCCTAATGAAAGATTTATCCATCTTTAACCAATTTGCCCGTAAAGACGAAAGCAAGTCACTCAGACAAGCAGGAAATGCTGTTATATATACAAGAGTATCCACTAAAGAACAAGCGGATAATAATGCTAGTTTAGATACGCAGTTAAAGTACTGTGAGCAACTTGCTCAGAAGAAAGGGCTTGATGTGGTTGAGTATTTTGGTGGGACTTATGAATCTGCTAAAAGTGATGAGCGTAAGCATTTTCAAAAGATGCTCAACTTTGTAAAACGCCGAAAGGATATTGGATATATCATAGTGTATTCTTATGATCGGTTTTCACGAACTGGTGCAAACGGAGCATACATAAGTGACCAGCTAAAAAGACAAGGTATTGTTACCATATCTGCTACTCAAGAGGTAGATACTTCAACTAGTGCAGGATCTTTCCAACAGAATTTATATTATATGTTTTCTCAATTTGATAACGAGTTGAGAAGAGACAAATCCGTTTCTGGAATGCAGGAAAAGTTACGTAGAGGCGATTGGACTGGAGCGTGGCCATACGGTTATACTAATACGAATCCGGGAAAAGGAAAAAAACCCAACTTTGTAATTAATGAAAAAGGAAAGCTTCTAAAAAAGGCATTTGAATGGAAAGCAATGTTAAACACCTCACACGTTGAGATATCCAAAAAACTTAAGCGAAAAGGATTAGACCTCTCAGCAAAAAAGCTAAGTGATTATTTTAGAAATCCGTTCTATTGCGGATTAATGGTAAACAAACTAATACCAGGAGAAGTAATTCAAGGTAACCACGAACCTATGATCACTCGTGAAATGTTCCTCAAGATTCACAATCTTCTTAACTCAAGAGAAGAAGGCAGGAAGTACAACCTTGATGATGAAAATCTACCGTTGAAAATGTTCGTTAAATCAACGGAATGCGGCACACCCTACACAGGATATGTTGTTAAAAAGAAAGGTTTGTATTACTATAAGAACAGAAGATCTGGAAGTAGAGAAAACCGAAGCGCAAAAAAGCTTCATAGTTCATTTATGGCACTTTTGGAAAACTACACACTATCTGATGCAAAGTATATAGAACCTCTTAAAGAGATTATCGAGAAGACTTTCATCGATTTAAACAAAGAGCAGATAGATGAAGCAAAGGTATTGAATACTAAAGCTGCGGAGCTGGATGTTAAACTTGACAGGTTGGAAGAACGTTTCGTATTTGAAGAAATATCGAAGGTTCAATACGATAAATTCAAATCAAAACTTGAGTCCGAAAAGAACAAAATAACGGAGCTAGTTTCAAACTCAGGATTTAATAGTTCGAACCTCAAAAAATCGATTGACAAAGCTTTGAATTTCGCCTTGAATCTCCCGTCATTGTGGCAATCAGGTAATATTGAAGTAAAGCGCTCACTTCAATTTATGCTCTTTCCAGAAGGAATAGGGTATGACTTTAAAAACGACCGACTTCGAACTTTTAGAGTGAACTCAATTTTTAGCGCAATGGCCTCTATTTCAGATAAGTTAGGAGCAAATAAAAACGGGACTTTTCAAAATGATTTTGAAAAATCCCGTTTAGTGACCTCGACTGGATTCAAACCAGTAACCTCTTGAGCCGTAATCAAGTGCGCTATTCAGTTGCGCCACGAGGCCTTTATTTTTCCAAAACAACAAAATAATAATTGTTTGTTTCGGGGTGCAAATATATTTCTTTTTATCTTGCTGGCAAATACTTTTTACAAAAAAATGAAACTAATTAAGTACATCCGTGATATACAAGATTTTCCAACGCCAGGAATTATTTTTAAAGATATTACTCCTTTATTGGGAGATCGCACCGCTTTCGCGAAAGCGTGCCAAGAATTAGTAGCACTCGTCGGAGATCAGCAGATAGATAAAGTGGTAGGCGTAGAGTCCAGAGGCTTCTTTTTTGGAGGCGTACTCGCCGAAAAATTAAACGTAGGTTTTGTCCCCGTGCGCAAACCTGGAAAACTACCATATAAGACAGCATCACAAAGCTACGCACTGGAATATGGAACCGATACTTTAGAAATTCACGAAGATGCTATCCAACCAGGCGACAAAGTCTTAGTACACGACGACGTCCTCGCCACAGGAGGTACAGCCGCTGCCGTTGTCAAATTAATCGAAGCCCTTGGTGGGGAAGTCGTACAATGTAATTTTTTGATTGAACTCAGCTTTTTATCTGGAAGAGAGAAATTACAAGGACACGCTATCGCTGCCGCGATTACGTATTAAATCAGAATATCCGTTTGAGTATCGTTGAGAATTTCTATAGCTATTAAGATTAGGTATACTCTATAGAATATATTGCTTTTTATTTGTCTGGTTCAATATGTATTAATACATGCCCTAAATGGGGTATTTCCATTCGTAAATGGTCTTTTAAATGATGTGCTATATCGTGTCCTTCTTTTACCGATATTTCTCCGTCAACAATTGCGTGTAAATCAACGTGGTATTTCATTCCTGCTTTTCGAATAAAACATTTTTCTGTCCCTAGAACACCTTTGACTTTAATAGATTCTTCGCGAATTTCTTCTAAAAGATCATCATATAAGTGCTCATCCATAATTTCTCCCAAGGCGGGTCTAAAAATTAAATAGCTATTGTAAAGAATAAAAGCAGAAGCAAACAACGCAGCCCAATCATCAGCTGTTTCATATCCTTCGCCGAATATTAAAGCGATAGAAATTCCGATAAATGCCATCATAGACGTAATTGCATCGCTTCTATGATGCCAAGCGTCTGCTTTAAGCGAAGAACTATGTGTCTCTTTACTTTTTTTAATGACGATTCTAAATGAGATTTCTTTCCATAAAATAATACACCCCAGTACAATTAACGTCCAATATTTGGGAGATTTATGAGGTGTTTGGATGTTTTGGATGCTTTCATAAGCAATAATGGTTGCAGATGTTACAAGAAAAACAACCACTAAAAAAGTGATGAGCGGTTCAATTTTTCCGTGTCCGTATGGATGATTTTTATCTGCGGGTCGTTTTGCATATTTTAAACCAAATAGAACAAGTAAAGAAGAGAAAATATCGGTCGTCGATTCTATGGCATCAGCAATGAGCGCATAAGAGTTCCCAAAGAAACCTGCAAGTCCTTTTACGATGGCTAGAACTGTATTTCCAATGATGCTGAAGTATATAGTTCTTATGGCCGTTTGTTCGGTATTCATTCCATTATTCAGGTTGTTCATCATAACTCATACTGACGAGAATTTCAAAATCTAAGGTTGTAGACACGTGCATTTCTTTGACATTTAGAAAAATAAAAATAGAGCTTATTTTTTTAACTAGTGACAATGCCACCTTGAAGACAGTCAAAAGATATTCTCAAGAATAAATTGCTTATCATAAGTTCTCTACTGCGCTCGAACGGGCACGAACAGTTTTGTTTTTATTCAATAGTGTCCGATTAAAATGTATGTGTTTATTTTTTCCTTGATGAAAAACGAACCAAAAAAATCAAGACTTAAGAAGCTTTTACTAAAAATTTCTTTTACCAAGGCACAAAAATAAAGTGATGGCTTTTTAAGAATCATTGTGAACATAGTATATTTTTAGTCATTTACAGACTTTTATCTTGCGACATTTTTTGCTTAACCCTTCGCTTCAATTCATTTTTTACGTAAAATTTTCTTAGGTCAATTTACGATTGACCACCAAAAGTGTAAAACTTCGACAGGCTTAGTTTGAAAAACTAAAATGACGAACCATCAAAGTGGTGATTACGTACTAAAATGTAATAAATTATTAAGTTTTTTCTTCTTTTTCTCCAGTATAGTAAGATGTTTCCGTTAAAAATTTTTGAAGCCTTGGAAAAAATTTAGGAAGCATTTTACGGTTTTTCGCTTTAAGCGAAAAAATACCTAAGAAAAAGTGTCTTTTCTTTTGGTTCCGTTTTCTTTGGACAAGCAAAGAAAATGAACAAGATGCAAATAGCTAGTTAACCTTATTAATTTTGTAAAAAATCATACAAAGAAACTCACTAGCTATTAACATCTAAATTCTATTTAACACTCTTCTCCACAACCCCACCTTTGGCACTATCGACTTTGATTTTAAAGGTATTGCCACCTTTAACAATCCAACGAACCATGACAGTACTATTGCCAGGGATATTTTCAACGTGAATGGTTTCAGGGGTGTTTTTTTGCTCTTCTGTCACATTAAAATCGGCATCTTTGACGATCATACCTGCGAGTACAGTTCCGCCGGAAAGGGTAATGTAATCAGGGCGCTCGATGTTGTATTTTAAATCCTGACTTGCGTGGGTGGGCATCAAACGATCATTAACGATCGTGGCAGTGACTTCCTTTAAACCGTTTGGTAAGGATTTTACCGTCACATCACCTACCGAAAGATGTGGCATGTGAAAGGCGTGATAAAACACAAACACCATATTACGATGTGCTTCTTCCTCCAGCATAAACCCAGGCGTTGCACGACCGACGTTCTTTTTAAATCCGCCGATTTCTACTTCGCCATACGTTGGGTGATTATAGGCTTTAAAAGGCGTAAAGCCATCGCCTAATAGTAAGTCCTTCCCTGCATCATAGATCTGATCGCGACCTCTAGTTTTATCTTTATAATAGGCAAAACCTGTAAAGATTTCGTTGGTAAACGTATAAATCCCACGACCGCCATAAAACCAATCGAGTTCTCCGCCAAACACCGAATACAAATCTTTATACACCGTCAGGTAATTATAACCTGGTAATAACTCTTCTCCTTTTTTACCAATGGCATCATAAATCGCAACATCGGCACGGTTGTAGGTTTCTACATCTTCTTCGGCGCCAGGACCTCTTAGGATCATTCCGCCACTGTTATGAAAACTCTGTGCACCCGCAATATTTGGATGAGCTTTGACAAAATCGGCGACGGCTCTGGTTTCTGGTGCGGAGAACGGATATTTATACGCACCTCGTTGTACATAATCAGGTTGCCATTTCCATCCCCAATCTCGGTTTGGATCATAATAGCCTGGCGTATCTTCATTAATCTGACCATCCCCATCATTATCAATTCCTTCACGTCCTAACATCTCATAACGTTGTCCTGTAATCACATCATCTGGTTGGATGCGAATCATTTTTCGCGGATCTCTCGGATCTAAAATATAATCGCCTGTAGTGCTTTTACGACGCATTTGTGTGATCGATCCATCGCCATCCAAATCATCATACCCATCTTCATCAAAAAGGCCGTCACTATCATCATCTAACGGAATCATTCCCGCTCGCGGACTACTTCCCGTGTTGGGTTCTTTCATATAATTATTACGTGCATCTGGATTGATGGTTGCCACGATATAAAACACACGATCCTTCAACATTTCTGTGATATACGGTACGTTTCCGAAGCTTTCGGTGAGATACCAAGCCGTATAGGTGCTGATTTCTCCTCCTTGAATTTCGTTGGAGTGAATGTTTCCGTCCAGATAAAAACCTGGTTTCCGATCGGCGTCTCCTGTGCTGTAATCGGTGATGGCGAGCATCCAAATATCTCTGCCTTGTGTAGATTTTCCTATGGACATCCGCTTGACTAAGTTGGGATGTGCATCGGCTATTTTTTTACCGATGGCTGCGAGTCCTTCGGCGGTGTAGTATTGGTTAAAAGCGACGTTCACCTTTGGGTTGGAAGGGGTTCCTGCCGCTTGAAAAATGTCTTGGGCTGATTGCGCTTTCGCGAAAGCAAAAACCACCAGCACACATACGGTTGTAAGGATATATTTTTTCATGAGATACGTTTATAAGTTGATGGTTTTTGTTGCGGTTCCTGCCTGCGGAACCGTCGCCTCTACGGTCACATTTCCAGAACCTTGGATCAGCCAACTCAGGGTAATCGTGTCGTCTCCATCTATTTTTTCAATCACCTGACGTGGTTTCCCAGAAATGAGTTGTTGGTTGTTTTTTGTTTTTAGATACACATTAATCTTGCGCATCCAGCGAGATTTTTCACCCATTTCAGTGTGGGTAGGCAAGAGACCATTGTTATGTAGATCGACGGTGATTCTGGTAAGATTTGCGCCGACTTTTTCTTGTTTAAGATTCACGAGTTGTAATTCTGGTTGCATTTCGGCTACTTTCAGGATAAAATCCGTGTGCTTGATGGCAATACTATCCACGAGGGCATACGGAGGATTTTTCATGAGAAACGGACGGATGCCGCCGACTTCTACTTTGTGATTCGGGAAATCGGGATGTTGTATTTCTTGCCAAGGGATAAACGCATTTTTGATCCCTTCAGCTTCTGCGTAGGCTAGGAAATTTGCGGTTTCATTTTTAGGTGCTTTGTTTATAGAATCACCTTCAAATTTTTGAGGCCACCATCCGGGTGTACTCATGGCGAGTCTACCAAAATGAAAGTATGCCCACTCAAACGCACTTCCGCCTTGAGCGCTCCCATCCGGCGCATTGGTGTTCGGGATCAATTTATTATAAGTTTCTGAAAGCATGGCGTTAATGGCTTCGTCATCTTCTAGAATACTGGTGATGACTCTTTTTGATGCGCCTGATTTATTGTATTTAAGCGGTGTAGAAAGGTTGTTTTCATCACTAAAGGTCAGGATCGCATACAGATTCCATTGCGTATATAAGAAGTCGAGTAGGGCGCGGTGCTCCACCTGAGACACGGGATGTTCTCCAGCACCGGGTGTGAAATACGGGAAGTTAAACGTAAAGTTTTTATTAAACGCGACACCGCCCAAACCGTCTTCATTAAAATCACCATCTTTATCGTTATCCATCCCTTCGGTGAGGAGGTCATAGGTACCACGTTCTCCTTGATTAGGATCAGACATGACCATGATACGATTATCTTCCTCTAGCATTTTATAAATCCCTGTCGGGTCTTCGATCCGCATCATGGTAATAACGCCATCACCATTTAAGTCCTCAAACGGATCTTCATTTACCTGTCCGTCACGGTCATCATCTGTTTTGGTCGCATTGCCGTGTCGGGCAAATTGGGTCGCTGCAAAATACTGTGCGGTTGCATCTGGGCTTAGATTGGGGAAAATATAAAAGGTAGTTTTTTGTAAAACTTCTGGATGGTTGGTAACGATGTTTTCTGCCATATTCAGGGCAATCTCGGTGCCTAATAAGTGATCTCCTTGTACACCGCCCATAATGGCAATCCCGGGATGACTTTCTGGAGCGCCGTCAGAAAGGGTCAGCATCCAGATGTCTTTGCCGCCTACGGTTTTGGTCAGGGAGGTGAGTTGGGCTTCTGAGTGTTGGGAGGCCATGCTTTTAAGCGCCGCAGTGACCTGCTGTTCATTACGATACTCCGTTTGTGCGATGGTGACATAGCACAGGGAACATACCAGAAGTAGTGAGAGTAGTGATTTTTGATTCATATTTTGTGTTTGTTAGTGAAACTCAATTTTGTAAAGTCTGTAAGACGTACACAACATTGAACGTTGAATTCATTCCGCTGTATGCTGAACTTGTTTCAGTACCTGTCGGGTTTTTGTTTGAATTCTTTTTATGTTGTTGAAAGTACTATTAAATGGGAAATTTTTAAGAGGGATTAAGGAATTTTTAAGAAGGGTAAGAATTTGGAAGTGGGGTTGTGGTTGGGTGTTTCTTTTGGGTTCGCTTTCGCGAAAGGCTGTAGTGATAATCTTTATGTTGTGTTTACGGGTTTCCGTAAGGATATTTGTTGGGGGTGGGGTATTTTTGAATTTGAGAGGAATACTGTTTTTAAGAAGCGGAATGTGTGTGGAATGTGGAATTATTCTATTTAATTTTAATCAATTACGTAATTCTATTAATATTTACTTGTTAAAATAGATTATATTTAACAAGTAGCTATTAATCAAATATTTAAGATGTTAGCTGTTATTTTGGCAAATATTTGTTAATTTATATACAATAAGAATATTTAAAATGAATAAGAAACAATGGCTAATATTACTTTTCATTATTCTATCGGTAGTATTTGTTGCACCAATAATAATATTTATTTATCATTTTTTTGTTTGGCCACCAACATTTTCAAACGATCTGAGTGATTGGTCATCTGTTGGGGGATATTTTGGAGGTATATTAGGACCTATTTCAGGAATAGCCAATATAGTCGTTCTATGGTATATTACAATTCTTGTCGAGAAGGCGAATACACAAAGAGCTTTTAAAGATGAGATGTTTGCTGTTAGGCAATTCAACATAAAATTGATGCAAAGTTCATTTGTAGATATTGAAAAAAAATTTAAAGAAGTAGATGCAGCACAGATATTTGAACTTATAAATACAATAGAAGACAGAGATATTACGGAAGAAGTATTTTTGAAAGAAAAGAGAGTAATAAAAAGAAGTTTTCTAAATCTTTTTAATGAGGTTGATTTTTTTAAGAATAATCAAAGCTTAGTTTTTGATTATTTAAATACAAATAATGATAATTATCCAAAGCAAATACTAGAGGACATAGATAATAGTATCAAACTAGTAATTCAAGAACTATCTGGTGATTTAATTCTCAATAAAGGAGCCATAAAAAAAGTGATATTTGACTATTTTGACGCTCGAGATAGATTTTTCCAATCTTTATTAAAGGAAATTAAGCAATCAATAAAATATTAATAAGTAATGGATAAACCCTCTGAAGAACGGTTTGGTGATTTTATACCAAGTAATAAAAAGAATAAGATAATTTTAGCGAATTTACCACTTAAACCATTTTATTGTATAGATCGAAATGAATTGAGTAAGCACTTCAACGAAACTTTAAAGAGTAACTCAATTGTGAAAGTTCAAGGAATAGGAGGTTCAGGAAAATCAACTTTTATTAATAATTATTGTAGAAGCGGGTTATGTGATAGTAAAAATTATATTTGGTATACCTGTTCAAAATCTGAATCTGAATCTGATGTTCTTAATAATCTCTATGATTTAAACATTCCAATAACAAGAAAATCGAGACAAATTCGAATAAGAACTTTAATAAAATATTTAAATGATAGTGTAAGTGTCTTAATTTTGGATGATTTTGATAAAGTAGACAATAGTCAGTTTATTGAATTGTTTAGATCAATGAATCAGTTTGGTGATTCGGCTAAAATTATTTGCATCTCAAATATTGACAACAATGAAATGAGTGGTAATTATGATTATGTGAAATTTCATTTTCCAGATGGATATTCTAAGGTAGAGGTAAAAGAATTATTGAAATTAAAATACCTTGATATTTCTACAATAGACTTGTCAGGATTATTTAAATCTACTAATTTTTTACCAAGACTTATTGAATATTTGATCTCAAGTGATACGATAGTGGATTTTAATTCAAAAGTTATAAATAATAACTTTACTAAAAGAGTTGAAGGATGGATAAAACTTATTGAAACTAAACTAAAAGCATCACACATTAAAAGCCTAATCTGTCTTAGCCATATTGACGGCACATTTCCTAGAGATATGTTAAATTTTATAGGAAGTAAATATAATATAGATAATGATGATCTAGAAATGTCACTTAACAAGCCTCTTGTATTATCTGAGTTTGAAGATGGTCGATTGAAATTGAATGAGATGGTCTCTCAGTATTATAGAAGTACTAATGATAAAAAGAACATTAACGATATATATAGTACAATTGCTTCCTATTTTCGGGGTAGAATTAAATTTGAACCAGACAGGTTGAAAAAACTACTTTTATCTTTACGATCTATCAAGTATTTTCATTTAGCTGAAAATTACCTAGATGCAGAATATGTTCTTGAAAAGAGTATGAAAGGTTATAAGTTAGAAGGAATGTATGAGGAAATTATACCTATTTTAAACTACCAAATTAAAAATAGTGAATCGAACGAAGTAAATTGGTTAAAATATCATTATGCGCACGCAAATTTTGTTGTAGGGAATTATGAAGAATCATTAACTACATTGCGATCACAGTTGTTTGCTACTCCAAATTTCAACCTGAGAGAAGGAAAGAAAATTCAGAATATTATCCGATTTGAACTTAAAATATTTCTCCTTTATACTGAGCTACTATCAACAATAGGACAATCAGAAACTGCAATAGAAATAATTCTTCGTAAAATAAATAAAATAGTAGTTCAAGATTATTCTGTGTCAGAATTAAGCTGGCAAGTTATTTCAAATTTCATTTCCAATTTATCGTGGTATTTAATTGAAAATAAAGAGTATGATAAAGCGATAAATATTTTAAATAAGTTAAATAAATCTACCCTTTTGATACAAAAAGATTACTCCTTAGCTATAAATAATACAAGGCTAGCTGTAGCGTACTTTTATAAAGAAGAGTTCACCGAATCTAAGAGACTACTTGAACTTGCATATGAAATTTTCGATTCAAATAAAATCAATGATAAAAGAGCCAAAGCATGGGCATGCACATATTTTGTTCGACTCTACCTTGTGGATAGTCAATTAAAATTTGAAAAGTCATTAGAAGAGTATTTAAGAATTTGTTTAGAAATTAATTCAGATTCAAAGCTCATTGATTTGCGTTACTTTGAAATGTTGAATATGCTTTCGACCTCTTATGAAAATCTCGAGATAGATCCCGAATCAGATTTAATTCAATATGTAGAGGATGAGAAAATTAGACAGAATGACTTACTCGTTAACTCTATCGAAATAACTGAAAAAAAAGAGTTTATTGATATTACTATAGCAATTTTGGGTGGTTTGAAAGACAATGATTATGATATGTATTCATTGGTAAATAGATTTTTAAATAAAAAAACTGTTCGTATTGGAGGCGCTTATTTTAAATCATTTTTAAATAATGTCAAACACAATGCTACTAGGGTACTAGCACATATTTTTTCTACGAAAGATAAGAGTGAAATATTTATGACTCCTTATTTGAATGTAATGATTACAGTTGCTATTAAATTTGATGAGGATGGAATTTATAAATATATTATTCCGAATATTGACTTAATAAGTTCAAAAACTACAGATTCAATAAGATTACATTACGTTCGAGCATTGTCAGAAGGGAATTGTAAATCGTATGCCATAGATTTATTAGAAAAGATTAAGGATAGGTCTTCGGAGTATTATAATTTATTTGGTAATGCTACTTCGGACTCGAATATGTACGAAAGCTATAAAAATTACAAAATAGCTTTCGACATTAGTAATTCTACTTATGATAAAGGACGTTATATGAACAATCTTGCTTGGTTAATTTACAAGAATAATTGGAAATCTAAATATGATGAGGCAATAGAGTACTGTCAACTCTCTCTAAAATACCGAAAATATCATTATAAATTTTGGCCATACGCTATGCAATGTTTTTTATTGTTAAACATTGATCTTACACCTCTAGAGAAAATAGAAATTGAATTTAAAAAAATAATTAATGAAAGTAATTTGAATGTAAAAGTCAAATGGGGAATAATTGATAAAATTAGAGACGTACGAAAGAAAAAAATCATTGAAAATTTTGAAATTATTTCCTAGATTTTATCTTAGAAAATTTTTGCAAAAAAATAGGTAGTGTAGCGTAATTCAAATATGTGAGAATTTTATACGAATATATTGCCATTATTAGTGAAGTTCTCCTAACCACATTTTTGTGAAAGCATATAATAATACATCACATTACTTTTTCCAACTCCCATCAAACAACCCCCCCTACAACTTCCCAATAGCAGAAACAGGCAATCCCGTATATTTCTTTATGATATCAATCTCAACACCGTCTTTCTTCATTTTGGTAGCAACGATTAGGCGTTCTTCTTTGCGAGCACGTTTTAGTTCTGTTTCTATTTTCCATTCTTCTAGTGCCTTTTTCTCAGGACCTACAACCTCAAACAAACCAGATTTTTTAAGTTCGTCCATAATGCCTTTGTCTGCAAGACTTGTATAAGACTCGTCGGTAATAATCAGGTGGTCTATCACTTCTATGTTAATGAGTTTTCCTACTTTAAGCATACGGTCTGTAAAGGTGGTGTCGCCTTTAGAAATGGCTAACGTACCACTCGGATGGTTGTGTACCAACACCATTTTGACCGCCAATTTATAGATCGCCATTCTAAACACATCCGGCGGATCTGCATTTACACGGTTGACAGCACCCAAGCCAATTAATTCTATAAACAATACTTTGTTACTATTATTCAACCCAACCACCCAAAAGTGTTCTTGGTTTCTTCGTATTTTGTTTTCACGCAACAAGATTTGTTGCATCACATAGTAGATGTCATGCGAATTAAGCACTTTTATTTTTTGCTCCTTGGTCAAACGTACGTTCATAGTTCAAATATACAAAATGGTTAAGATAAGAAATTCATTCTGAGTGTATTTTCGCGAAAGCTTATTTATAAAAAAAGTTACTTTATGTTTTGTTATTCCCTCCTAGAAAGGAGGGTTAGGGAGGTGTTACTGAAAGGAATGTTCAGAACTATATTTTTCTAATTTAAAGATGTATATAATGATAACACACCCCTTAATCCCCTCTTTCTAGAGGGGAAACTCATAGTTTGTACTTTGGAGTGCGCTACTTTTACTTCAAAACAATCCCATCTCCCTCTGGGAGAAGGCTAGGATGAGAGAGGTTGCAAAAAATCTAGAATTTGTCTATTTAGAATAGCCTACGCTTCAGATACTGGGGAAAGGGTTTTCAGATTTGAAAATGATGTTATTAGTTTTTAAGAGAATTTATAGTAGTTGTTTTTTCTTTTTTTCATCGCCAAAAAAAGAAACAAAAAAGTCTAGGCTGGCGAAACCTTGTCTAAATGTATCGCTCTATTCCTGAATTTCAGAAACTCGCTACGCTCAGACAGGCCGAAATTCTACGGAATATTCACTTCACATTTTACGACAACTTTTCGAATGCCAAAACAACATTTAGAAATCATAACATGATCTCAAAATAATATCAAACATACGAGAGTGGGGAAAAGGCAATTCGATTTGAATCTTCAGGGTTTGCGGAAAAGGCGATTCGATATCAAAAAAACAACAACCAACTTGATTTTATGAGTTAGTTCCTAGATTTTAGATACTTAGAGTTCTAGTGTTTTTTTAGTTAAAAATGAGCTTTGTGCTGTGTTTTGTGGTTTTTATGGGTATAATGCTGCTTTCTGTGGCATTTTTTTTTGAAAAATCAAATCGTTTCCTCTTTATTTGTGAAAGCTACTTATTTAATATGAACCCAAAATCTAATATTTATGAACACAAAACCAACAAGTCCCGAATGTAGTTCTGTAATCGTACCAGAAGGATACGTATTTCTAACTAAAGGTCCTAACCAACCTAAAAACAATGTAGGGACTCAGGATCCCGTGGAGATTGAGTTTGAACATAACAGACCTGTGCGACCCTTGGAGCCTATGGTACAAGCAGATTATAACATTGTCAATAACGATGGGGTAGATACGGTCACCATTCAAGTGTGTGCCATTGTATTCATTAACACAAGCGCTGCTATGTGTATCCAAGAATATGGAACGATGGTGTATTGGAACAACAATTTTGCGGCTCCAGAATTTTTTATCGCTTACTATGCGCTAGAAGCAACATCAAAAACATTTTATGCGTACGAAGTGAATTTTGAAATCTCGCATGGCACGTCAGATTCTCATCCTCAAATTCCTGAAATCACGACTTATTTGGTAGATCAGGATCCTGTGACCTCAAGAGGAACAAAAACAACGGTACAACCGCCAACTACTTAATAGGTACTTGTGTAACCAGAGAAAATCAATTTTATTAAATATTTAAAAGTAGTGCCATTTGTGTACTACTTTTTTTTGCCCTAAATTCATTCACTACTTACACCCAGATTATGCAATAGAAAATCTATTATAACTTGAAGATGCTTCAAAATGTACCATTATACTACGTTTTTAAGTTTAACCATAGCAGTGCTATGCTAAAATCAGAAAACGTTATATTTTATTGCTTCTTCAAGCCTCATCACGAAGTTCTATTACATAATCTGGGTTAAAAAAAGATGTATGAATGTGAGGGGACATTTCCATGTATTTCTTTGTTTTTTTTTGATTTCCGTAGCGTTCTATGCTCAGGAAAAAGAGACGACCAGCTACTTTGACAACGAGGTGAAACGGGTGAGCAATGGGTATCTGAAGGAGTCCGCTTTCGCGAAAGCGCATACCTACTTTTTACAAAAGGAATGGGACTCTACCCTTGTGTACTCCATGGAGCAGTTAACGACCAATGTTGACGATAAAGCATTGAAGGATTTGTGTCTCTTTTTTAGAGGATATGCCTTTAAAGAAAAAGGGTTGCTCAACGAATCTAAAACCGCATTTTTAGGAATCTCTGAAGATTTTACATTTTATAATCAAGTCAAATTAAAACTAGGTACCATTCTCCTAGAAGAACAGGATTATAAAAATGCACTGACGTATTTTAAAGAAATAGAGCAGTATAGCACCGATGAACTTTTAGGCATTCAAAAAGATAATATAGAGGAAAATATTGGGCTTTGTTATATGCATTTGGAGCAGTTTGACAAAGCAGAAAGCTACTTGAATCGAAGTATTGCACTTAAGGAAGCAAGAAAAGATACGCTGTCACTGATAGGTAGTTATGGAAATATCGCCAACTTATACTATGTCCAATACAAGGATACACTGGCGATTCCTTATTTTGAAAAAGCATATACACTTTCTAAGGGAATCAAGCATTTTCCTTCCAAAAGTGATGCTACATTTAATATGGCGATTGTGGAAGAGAATCGTGAAAATATGGCAGCTGCATTGATGTATAGAAAAGAATACGAGCAATGGAAGGATTCCCTAAACGATCAAAATAAAGTATATGAGGTCGCGCAAATGGAAAAGGAGTTTGCGGTTAAACAGAAACAAAAAGAGGTAAGTCTGCTGGAGGCGGAAAATAAGATCAAAGAAGCGCAGAAAGATGGGTTGTTGTATTCGTCTATTATCCTTTTAGCTTTATTAGGAACAGGGGTGTATTTCTATCGCGAGAAGGTAAAAACGAATAAAATCATCGTGGCTCAAAAAGAGAATTTAGATGAATTGAATGCGACCAAAGACAAGCTTTTTTCTATTGTGAGTCATGATTTACGTTCTTCGGTACATGCGTTAAAAGCGAGTAATTCAGATTTGGTAGATCATCTAGAGGCTAAAAATCTAGAGAAAGTAAATACCTTATTACACTCCAATAGTGCGATTGTTAACGGTGCGTATAATCTGTTAGACAACTTATTGAATTGGGCATTACTACAGACCAAACAGTCGTATTTTGAAATTACGGAGTTGCGTTTGTTTTTTATCGTAGAACAAGTCGCTCATAATTATAAAGCATTACTTCTTGAAAAGAAGATTCATCTTGAAAATGCAGTTTTAAAAAGTGATAAAGTGTACGCCGACCAAGAATCCTTAAAAATCATTTTGAGAAACATCATAGATAATGCAATCAAGTTTTCGAATCCAGAAGATACGATCAAAATCTACACGCAAGCCACGAGAGAAGGGTATTGTGATTTGGTGATCGAAGATACGGGTATAGGCATGAGCGAAGCGACGAGACAGAATCTGCTGAAAGAAACCATTGTCACATCTGAAAAAGAAAACAAAGAAATTATAGGTTCAGGATTAGGAATGCAATTATGTAAGTCGATGATTAAAAAGAATCATGGGGAATTCTTTATAGAAAGTACGTTGGGAAAAGGCACAAAAATGATTGTATCTTTAGCTAAAATTGCACCTAATGGATAAGATCAATGTACTCATAATAGAAGACACTCTGGCTCAGAGTGATACATTGGTACACGCCTTAGAAGAAAACAACTATGCAGTTGTGGGTGTCGCGACAACGCTTACAGAAGCCTTATCCCTGTTTTATAGTTCGCAAAAAGTTGATCTTGTCATTATCGATATTTTTTTGCACGGTGTTCCCGACGGCATTGCTTTTGCCGAAACCATTAATGCGGTTCCTAATGCCTCAAAGCCTTTTGTTTTCTTAACCAGCTCTACCGATCGGCAGATTTTTGAACGTGCAAAACTAACACAACCTTTTAGTTACTTACTAAAGCCTTTTAATGAGCTCGAATTATTGTACGCCATAGAAATGGCTGTCGAAAAGTTTTATGCACAACAGGATGTGTTTTTTGGCGATGAAGAAGATACGGTCATTAGTGAAGAATATTTGTTTATCAAGAAAGGAAAATCGCTTAAAAAAGTCCAAATCACAGATATTATCTATATCGAAGTAGAGGAGAAGTACTGTAATATCATCACCGAAAAAGAAAAATTTGTGATTCTCATATCGCTGACTAAAATCTTGAAGTTATTAGATAATACTATCTTTTGCCGTACACATAGAAACTATATCGCAAATCTCGAAAAAATCGAAGAAATCATTCTCGCTGATAATCTGATTCTATTATCGGGAAATCATAAGGTGACGTTGAGCGATACGTATAAGGACATTGTCAAAAGAATGCGGACGTTGCGGTAATAGAGTGTCATTTTCTTTTTCAAAAGTGATTTTAACTTTTTAGATGGTCGTTACATTATATAAGAATAAGTGCTTAGCTATTAGTCGTTGGCTTTTGGATCTTGGCTCTTGGCTTCTGATTTCTATATTATTCAAATTATTACTTAGAGAATTTTTCATCCCTTTAAGGTAGAGGGGAAAAGAAAGATTTGGTACTGGTGAGGCTAGTTTTTTGCTTTCGCGAAAGCGTATAATGAATATTTCCACAACACTACTCAATTGATATCCGTTCGAGCTTGTCTACCGTAGATAGGCGCAGTCTAGGGTTATAGGTATTGTTTTGAGCTTCCCTCCTAGAAAGGCGATGTGCTGAGCCTGTTGAAGTAAAGGATTGAGGGAAGTGTTATGTTACACACTACCTAAATCATGTTCATATACACATCGCATTTCTAAAATAGAGTAGTGTTCTAAAATAGAGTAGTACTCTATTTTGCACACATCTGAATAGCATTCTTGTTCCCTTTAAAGCTAGGTAAATAAAAATATGACACTAACGATTACGAGTTCTTTAGCTAATAGGTACGGTTTAAGCACATCTTTTTATACTCTATTACCCCTGTTTTATGGATAAGAATCTCCACTTGATGCCATTTTTCTAGGGATGCGTACATTTCTTAGCTACTTTTAATATAGAAATCAAAAAGTATTGATGTAGTAATAGTGATTATGGGAGCATATAGATATAAAGTTCATTCAGCCATTTATTCTTGGGATACGCCAGGATCTTCCACACGACCTGCCTGTAATGTCACGGAAGAGGTTCAACATATTTTGGATAACTCTAAAAATAGTGGTGTGATTCCATTAAATGCAAATCTCATTACCGATCCAGCACCGGGGTGTTCTAAGACATTTGCGATTATCGTATCTATCGTAACACCAGATGGACATAATAGCACACGGTTTTGTTCTTCTATAGAAGGACCAACTCTTAATATTAATGATTCAGGAGTAGAGTGTTACTTCTAAAAATATAAAAAATAACAGGCTTCTTCTTACTGATTTAATTCAGGAAATACATAAGGGGTGAATTAGAATAGTATTGCCTGTTTATCAATATAATTTATATAATGATTTGTACTTATAAGTGAGAATTATATTGATGAAAGGCTATCTGAAGAGATAGCCTTTTTTTAGTAAAACGCTTTTTTGTAAAGTCTGAAAGACGCATACAAAACAGTTAGTTGAACTAATCCCTCTGTAAAGCGGGATTTATGATTTAATACCTTTTTTTTCTAAAATCCTTACTTCGTCTTCGGTTGAAATACGGGAAGTAACTTTATGAGTCTCTTAAACGGAAAGCTCTCAAAAAAGTCCATTGAAAGAATGACAATTTTAATACATTCAAGAAACAAAAAATCATAAAAAAGTGTACTGAAAAGTATATTCTTTTTTTATATATTTATGTAACTAGAAATGAATCTATATCTATAGAGGCATTACGTTTTACAATGAAATCTTTTTTCAGATTCGGGCAATGGAGAATAAAGAAGTCTACTCCAAATGCTGCCTTAGATATAAGGTGCCGAATTTTCAGGTTGACTTCTACAAAGTATGCAAAAATTGTTCAGATCGTAAGACAGGACATGCTGTGTCAGTCCTTTACTTTAGTTCCATTAAATAATATGAGAATATGTTGATTCAAATAGCATAATCATTTTTATGTGGTTTTTTAATTCTGTACAATTAAAAAACCTAAAAATTCAGTGCTGAAAAATATCTTAATAGCATATTTACAGCATTACATTTTAATAAATTTTTCTAAAAATATCTAAGCGTATAAAGAAGACAAAGATGATACATCCAAAAACAGAAATAAAATATATAAATGATAGCGTTGGCTACGGTGTTGTAGCTAAAGAGTTTATTCCAAAAGGTACCATTACTTGGGTATTGGATAAGTTAGATCGCGAGTTTACCCCTAATGAATTAGAAAACATGGAGCCTATTTACAAAGATATCTTTGAAACATACGCTTACAAAAATAATAAAGGAAACCATGTTTTATGCTGGGATAATGGGAGGTATGTAAACCATAGTTTCAATTCAAATTGTCTAACAACTGCGTATAATTTTGAACTTGCCATTAGAGACATTCATCCAGGAGAACAGTTAACAGATGATTATGGATATCTTAATGTTGACACCCCTTTTAGAGGTATTGATGAAGGGACAAAGCGAAAAATAGTCTATCCAGATGATTTATTAAAGTATCATAAACTATGGGATAAAAAATTGTTAGCTGCTTTTAAAAATATTTCAAAAATACCACAACCATTAAAAACACTGATAGAAGACGACCTTTGGTCACTCGTTTTGAGTATAGAGAAAGGGGAAGCAGAAATGGAATCCATACAAGTGAATTATTATAAAAAATAGTAGGAGTCAAAAGATTCATTAAGATCATACGGTATCTATGAGAGAAAAGCACATAAAAATTAAAAAGCATAAAGAGAAATCGAAACTAATTGTATCTCATGAAGATAAACTACTGGTACTCCAGAATGAAAGCAATCCCATGGTGTATCGTTTATTTGGTGGATCTTTAAAAAAAAGTGAATCTCCAGAAGAAGCTTTGATCAGGGAACTTTTTGAAGAAGCAAAGGTGAAACTTTCAAAACAAAGTATAGCGTATCATAGGTCAACTACTATTGATTTAGGGGATAAACAAAGACTCACTAAGCACTATTTCCTTTATAAGAATAATACGAAACCGTTTATGTCTCCTGAATCTCTCAAATTATTAAATGCTACATGGTTAGCTTGGGAGGATACGTTGAAGTTTTTAGAAAAGTCAGATAAAAAGATAGTGAAAGAATTATTTAAGCCGTGTACACTTAATTGTTAAAAACGTATATAAATGAAAGAGTCTATTATCAATCGAAATGTAGAATACGGAGTATTTAAAAAATACTATGATGGATACTTCCAATTTGTAATGGATAATGGTGATACCATTGTTTTTGAGAGTATCTCAAGTTTGGCGCTTAAAAGATTTGACCTTAAATCAAATAAGTTTATAGGTAGAAGTTTTGAAATCTCATACTCAGAATATATAGAAGATGATGATGAAGATTTCGTACTGTATAAAATAGAAAAACTAGAATTAGCTTAAAAGACATTGACCTAAGATAACGTGAGTTCGACTTAAAAAATCAGTAAGTCTTTTAGTGTAATTACGTTAAAATTTAATGTAATCAACTTAAAAACAGGCTATTATTTCATTTTCTTTGCGCGTCCAAAGAAAACCGAACCAAAAGAAAAGAAGCTTTTTATGCGTGTGATTTCTATCTTAAATTTTGGAACTTATGAATCTTTGATTTCTTAGGTATTTTTTCGCTTGAAGCGAAAAACCACAAGAAGTTTCTGCCTTCGCTTCTCCTCGCCCAAAGCTAACACTTTGTCGTTTCCTAGGCTTCAAAAATTTTTAACGGAAATCGCCCCCGTCTCATCTCGCCCAGAACTTACATTCTGTCGTACACTGGAGAAAAAGAAGAAAAGCTTATATCGAACTCACGTTAAGATAGGAATTCTAAATCCTATTTTAGTGGGATTTGAGAATTCCCTACTTCGTTTTCGGTTGGAATACTAGAAAGAGCTTCGTAAGTAGACAGGAAACGGAAAATCATAAAAAAAGAGTACTGAAAAAATGTACTCTTTTTTATGATAACCACCAATTACGGTTTTGGTAATGGTATGTTTTATATACTTACTTCGTTTTCGGTTGGAATACTAGAAAGAGCTTTTTAAGCAGACAGGAAACGGAAAATCATAAAAAAAGAGTACTGAAAAAAATGTACTCTTTTTTTATGATAACCACCAAGAGGTTTTGGTAAAGTTAGTATACTATTTACTTCGTTTTCGGTTGAAACACTGGCAAGAGTTTCGTAGAAACTTCACCAAAACCGATACGAGGGTATTCTTTTATTTTACAATGTCCGCGAATAATCACGGTATCAAGATCTCGTATAAACTTACGATCGCCGCCTTCTTCCAAACGGACTGGGCGTTCGCCTTTCCAAGATAATTCTAACATCGATCCATAGGATTCTGGAGTAGGGCCAGATAATGTACCACTTCCCATCATATCTCCTGCATTGACAGGACATCCGTTAATGGTGTGATGTGCCAGTTGCTGACTCATATTCCAATACATGTGCTTAAAATTGGATTTAGAAACGATGGTTTCTTTCTTTCCTTCTGGTTGTAAAGCAACTTCTAACTTAATATCAAAACTCTTTTTTCCTTCCGATTGTAAGTAAGGAAGTAATTCTTTTTTAGGTTTTGGACCTTCAACTCTAAAGGGTTCTAAAGCATCCAATGTCACAATCCACGGAGAGATAGAAGAAGCAAAATTCTTTGCTAAGAAGGGGCCTAATGGCACATATTCCCATTTTTGAATATCACGAGCACTCCAGTCATTAAATAACACCAAACCAAAGATATTTTCTTCAGCATCTTTCGTGGTGATAGATTCTCCAAGAGTATTTGCTGCGGTAGTTATAAATGCCATTTCTAGTTCAAAATCTACCTGACGAGAAGGGCCAAAAATAGGAGTTGTTGCACCATTAGGTAGTTTTTGTCCCTGTGGTCTATGCACAGGAATTCCCGAAGGAATGATGGACGAACTCCTTCCGTGGTAAGCAACAGGAAGGTGAAGCCAGTTAGGCATCAATGCATTTTCTTCGCCTCTAAACATTGTACCCACATTCGTCGCATGCTCAATACTTGAATAGAAGTCTGTATAATCGCCTATTTGCACAGGCAGTTGCATTTCGACCTCACTCATGTCAAAAATAACGGTGGCTCGGTCTTTTTTGTTTTCGCGTAAAGCGGTATTACTTTCTTCAAAAAGATCAGAAATACGATTACGTACCAATCGCCACGTCTTACGACCATCGGCTATAAAATCGTTTAATGTATCCTGTAAAAAAATATCGTCTGTAAGCGGGATGCCTTCAAAATAACCTAATTGATGCAAAGCACCTAGATCAATCGCGTAGTCTCCTATACGAGTACCAATGGTAATCACATCGTCTCGGGTAAGGAATACACCAAAGGGAATATTTCGGATGGGAAAGTCAGTGTTCTTGGTTGTTTTTAGCCAAGTTTTTCTCGTGGGGTCGTTCGCAGCTAGTGGCATATATCGGTCTTAATAAGATGTTAGTAAATTTTACTATCCAAATATAGGATTTTATAGTACTTCAATAAACAGTTTATGCTATTTTTACAACTCTTTTTAACATATACCATATTATGCAACGTGATACCGCTATTTTTGATTTGATCCAAGAAGAAAAACAACGTCAGTTAGACGGGTTAGAATTAATTGCTTCAGAAAATTTTGTAAGCGATCAAGTGATGGAGGCTGCAGGGTCTGTATTAACCAACAAATATGCTGAAGGATATCCTGGAAAACGCTATTATGGTGGCTGTCAAGTGGTAGATGAGGTAGAAACCATTGCGATAGAACGTGCTAAAGAACTCTTTGGTGCCGAGTATGCAAACGTACAACCACACTCAGGATCGCAAGCAAATACGGCTGTTTTTCATGCGTGTTTAGAGCCAGGAGATACGTTTTTAGGATTTGATCTTTCTCACGGAGGTCACCTCACACACGGGTCGCCAGTGAACTTTTCAGGGCGTTTATACAATCCTGTTTTTTATGGAGTAGAGCAGAAGACAGGATTACTTAATTATGATAAAATTCAAGAAATCGCTTTGCGCGAAAAGCCAAAAATGATCATTGCCGGTGCAAGCGCATATTCTCGTGAAATAGATTATGCCCGCTTTCGCGAAATTGCAGACAGCGTGAATGCCATTTTGCTTGCTGATATTGCACACCCAGCAGGACTCATTGCCAAAGGCATCATCGCCGATCCGATTCCACATTGTCACGTCGTAACGACCACCACACATAAAACCCTTCGAGGACCAAGAGGCGGATTGATCTTGATGGGAAAAGATTTTGAAAACCCTTTTGGAATTACCCTTAAAAATGGAAACTTGCGGATGATGTCCTCTCTATTGGACAGCGGAATCTTTCCAGGAAATCAAGGCGGACCGTTAGAGCATATCATCGCCGCTAAAGCAATTGCTTTTGGAGAAGCGCTTACAGATGAATTTTTACACTATATGGTGCAAGTAAAGAAAAATGCAACGGTTATGGCAGATGCGTTTGTCGCCAAAGGATATGATATTATTTCTGGAGGTACCGATAATCACATGATGCTTATTGACCTTCGTAATAAAGACATCACAGGAAAAGCCGCCGAAGCAGCACTAGGAAAAGCAGATATAACGGTGAATAAAAACATGGTGCCGTTTGATGATAAATCTCCATTTGTCACTTCTGGAATTCGTATTGGTACTGCCGCCATCACCACACGCGGACTGAAAGAAAGTGATATGCAAGCGATTGTCAATTTTATAGACGAAGCGATTACAAACCATGAAGATGACGCTGCACTAGAAGCGATTGCAGATAAGGTAAATGTGATGATGAGTCACCGACCTTTGTTTGTTGTTTAATATGGTATTACAAAAATATTAAAGCCCCTTTTTGGGGCTTTTTTTGTGACTAATAAATGAATGATCGTTTTTATTCTATGGTACAATTATCTTGAAATCCTGAGGCATTAAATGAAGCTTCTCCCCCTATACTTATTTCATTAGAGATACCTATGCGTAGTATATTTCCTCCGTTTCTTTTAGGAGTACAATATTGCAAAAGATAGAAACTGTTTGCTTCATTTTCGATCTCTTGTGCTACAGATGTAAACTCTTCCTCTAATTGATCAGAATCTTCAGGGAAAAAAGAACCACTGTAGCCTACTTGACTTAAGATATTTTGATCAATTTCATTACCTAATCCTACAGAATAGATATCTAGACCTTGTAGATTTGCATTGTTTACAATGCTTAACGCTTCGTTGGTGGTGTTAAAATTAGCTTGATCTGTACCATCTGTGAAAAACAAAATAGAACCACCTGTTATGAATTGAGATTGAGAATTAACCTCTTGAATAGTGTAGTTTATACTTTGTATAATAGCTCCATTAAGATTTGTTGATTGGTCAGAAGGAAGTGTATCATTAATTTCTTGGATTTTTTGCTGTAATAAATCTTCGTCTGCTGTGAAATTCTGAAATATACTTATGTTTTGATTTCCATCAAACCATAGTATTGAGGTAAAAAGATTTTCAGCATTTACTTGTCCATAGATATTTTGTACAAAACTAGATGTAGCCATTTTTAATTGTTCTAAATTATTTTGAATAACACTACCACTTAAATCGAGAACAATAGTATTAAAGTATTTAAAATCTGCTTTGTCTGGATCAATTTTTCTGAACGCTTCGTTTACTGAGATTAAATTAAAACTACTATTACTTTGTGGTTTCTCATAAATTTCAAAGAAGTTTTCTGTTTTATTAGGAACAGGGTTACCATCTATATCATTTAATTTAAAATAAACCTCTATTGTATTTGAATTTGCAGGTATAGTATTACTTGGAGATTGAGATGTGTTAATATCTCTAACAAGAACATTAAATGTTGCATTTGCTGGATCTCCAATGACATCTTCAATTTCTATTTGCTCATCCTCATCACAAGGTCCTATAACGCCTAAAAAACAACCATCTTCACAAGATGTAAAGAGAGAAATGATAAGGATTACGAATATATTTTTTAGTTTCATGATATATAATTTTATGGTTCAAAAATAGGAGTAACAAGAAGGCTAAAGAATACCCCTTAATAGGTATTTGTATAGTTTTCTTTTCGAACATATTATTTCGTAATAGACAAAGAAATAGTAACCGATAGTGCCATCCGTGAAATCTTAATATGGATGGCTAGTTCTATTTCCATGAGGTCTTTTATTTAGAACCCTTAAATTAGAACTTTCATACCCACCAAAACATACCTTATTGTAGGTATTTATGCCTCCTGCTTTTTGTGGATATATACATAGGCAATTTTGTGCAGCGCACCACTCCCAGAGATTTGTAATTTCTTGATGATATTTTTACGATGCGTACTCACGGTAGCTTCACTAATAGCTAACATTGTAGCAATTTCTTTTGATGAGAAATCTAACCCAATCAAATTAAATATTTGATTCTGTCTGGAAGATAATATCGTCGAATAGTGTTCTTGTTTGCTATATATTTTGATTAAATGAATGATCTTATCGATTAATTCGGGATTGTCAGAAATTGCCCGATAGGCAGTAATGATATGAAGCGTTTGCTGAATGTTTAATTTCTCGTGTTGTAAGCAAGCTTGTTCAATATTCGCTATGATTTTTTGGGTTGTATTCATAGTATAAAGCTACTCAGAAAGAACATTGCCTACCATACCCATCATTAGGTATTTCTATGAAGAGATGAGTGAAATAAACTCTAAATCCTGAATTTCAAAAAAAACTTCCCGCACCCAGCACCCAGTCATACGTTTTATGCCCTACAGCGAAGCGGTTTTATGTCTTTTTTAAACTCCGAAATTAAAACTCATATTTCTTTTGTATCGCGTATTTAAGAAGTTCGCCTTTACCGCTAAGTCCTAGTTTGCGCATCATATTTTTACGATGCTTTTCTACCGTCGAAACCGCTGTAAAACGGATATCGGCGATTTCTGAGGAGGTTTTATTATGAGCGATCAATTTTAAAATTTCCCGTTCGCTTTTGGATAATAGCGACTTAGGTGTTTTTGTTTTTGTGCCTAATCCATCGTGAGAACCATCACGATCAAATAGTTGTTGATTAATTCCTGTGTCATAATAGATCTTGCCTTGCATGACGGTATGAATTGCATTCAGAAGCTCTTCTAGCGGACTATTTTTTAAAATGTATCCCTTAGCGCCTGCATCTCGCATTTGGATCACCGCTTCGTCTTGATCAAACATAGAAAACGCAATCACCTTGGTGTGTGGGAACTCTTTGGTAATGATTTTAGTTGCTTCGATGCCATCCAATTTTGGCATTCGGATGTCCATAATGACCACTTTAGGTTGCTTTAAGCGGACAATGTCCAGCAGACTTTTCCCATCATTTGACGTCCCGATGATAGAGATACCTTCTTCATATTTCAAAAGCAGTTCGATTCCGTCTATCAGGGATTGGTGGTCTTCGGCGATGGCTACGGTGATCATTTTTTTGTATTTATGTGTTTATATGTTTGAGAGTTTATGAGTTTCAAAGTATTGATTTTCAGATAGTAATCTCTCTCATTTCGTATAGTATTGAATCATTACATCATTATATCATTACTCCATTATATCATTATTTCATTGTAAAGGTATATCAATACTCACACTCGTGCCACGTCCTTGAGCGCTATCGACTTCCATAGTGCCTTCTAAATGCTCTACGCGGCGTTCTATATTACCGAGTCCCATTCCATCTTTTTCCTTGAGTTTGCCGACTTTAAATCCCTTTCCGTTATCCTCGACCATAATGTTGAGTTCGTTGTCGTGTTGAGTGAGAGAAATACTTGCTTCGGTAGCTTGGGCGTGTTTTACGATATTGGTCACAAGTTCCTGTATGATTCTAAAAATGGTAATCTCTAGTTCGTTGGGAATTCTGTTTTCGAGTCCAAAGTCTTGTACATCTATTGCAAGTTGATTAGTCGTAGAAACGGTACGTGCGAGTTTCTGTATCGCAGGTAGTAACCCTTCCTTAGCCATCACACCACTATTACTCTTATGAGAAATCCCACGGACTTTCTCATACGTCTCATTGATTAAGAGATTAGCTTTTTGGAGTAAGGCTTTGGGGTCGTCTACTTTATCCAGATTTCGCTCTAGATTTTCTACCTGCATCCGTACGGTAGCGAGTGTACTTCCTATATTATCGTGTAACTCTCCTGCAAGCCGTAAGCGTTCTTTTTCTTGCCCAGAGACCATCGCATTAATGGTTTCGATTTCTTTTTCTTTAAGGATAGTTTCTGTCTTTTGGATTTGGAGTTCGCGGTCTTGCTCTGCAATACGTTGTTTTCGTTTGGTGTT
The DNA here is from genome assembly GCF_937910895.1 of uncultured Dokdonia sp. GTDB lineage: Bacteria > Bacteroidota > Bacteroidia > Flavobacteriales > Flavobacteriaceae > Dokdonia. The sequence goes on from NZ_CALEMI010000051.1 coordinate 38,931, forward strand.
TCGGTAAACGAGGAAGGCTATTATTGATCCTAGGAGGAGGGTGGAGGTAAGGGCTATGGTGATTTGTTTTGTTTTTGCTTCTTCTTCTAGCTTGTCTGCTCTAAGTTTTTGATTATTATTCTGTTCTTCAAGAATTTGTTTTTCTTTTTCGGCGGTTTGGTATTTGGTTTCAAATTCTTTAAATGCATTTATATTTTTATTAACTAAATCGTGTTCTAATATTATGGAATATTTTACTAGATTACGGTAAGCATTTTTATAATCTAATCTTACAGAGTCAGCTAGTGATTTATAAAAATAAAAATACTTTAGATGTCCTTTTTCGAATTTGTTATTAGGTTTTTTATTTATTCTTTTTAGATTTATATATACGCTATCCAAGTTTATATGCATAAAATATCGAGCTTTTGAAATGAAAGAAGAATTTATAACAGTAGATTTATAATTAGATGGGATTTTAGAAAGACTTGTAATTGCTTTATTTTCATAAAAAATTGCATTTTTTTTATCTTCTATTTCATCATAGTAACTAGCAATTAATTGATATATAATTGCATTTAGGTATTTGTGACTTGATGTTTTTGTGAATTCTAAAAGATTTTTTTGAACTTCAGGATTCCATTTTTTTTGTTTATAATGTTGAAAATGTAAAATTAAATTATAGTATTCATAGAATACATTTTCAATTGAATCGCTTTTAAATTTCCTATATTGACTCAGATATTCTTTTGATGTTATATTTTCAATTAAATAATCCTGCCTGTTGTGATTTAAGATTTGTCTAAGAGCAGTACAGATGTATATGGAATCCCTATTTTCTTTTCCAATTTGTAAAGCTTTTAGATATTTTTTCTGGGCTTCTTGGTTTTTATTAGGATATTTATAAAGAAGATAATCTCCATAATTTATGTAATATAGAAATTTGGCTAATTTTGGAGTTTGATCGTTTATTTTAATAATATCTTCTATATATCTAAATTTGGAAGCATAAATATCATATTCCTTAAGAAATTCTAATCTCCATTTAATCATATCCTTTGTTAAACCTTGAAAAGAATCTATTTCATTTGTGATTTCAGAAAGTTTATGATCTCTGAATTTTTTTAATAGAAGTTCCTCTTGAGGATACAAAAAACAATTACTCAAGAGGAATATTACAAATAAAATATTTTTTTTCAAACTCAATTTTTATATGAAAAATACGTATTTCTTGGTTTACAGGGTATATCAAACCCTTTAGGAGTTGAATCATCTGAAGTTTTATTTAAATTTAAATCAGCACCCGTTGACTTTAATTGTGTATTAGATATTAACTGTCTATTTACTAATTTAGATAAATTCTGCTTACCTAAAGTTGATATTTGTATGTCTTCTCCCATTCGTTCCATAAATATTTCGTCAACGTAACTAGCTTTTTTAATATTCACAATATCGTAGATTTTTGTTAATTCTGATTTTATAGGTATAAATACTGACTCAGTAACTAGTACATCCCAATGATAAATATCTATATCCAAGTTATCAATTTCTATGAAATTTTTCTCCATATTAAAACCTTGAAGCCCAACTTCTATCATAATTTTATTTCTATCAGGAAATCTATTATCTTTATCAGGGTCTTTACTATCTATATTACTTATTACATCAATATCAAAATATCCAGTGAAACCTATAGATACTGGACCTGTATAGTTTTGTAGGTATAATTGAATTTTATTTACATTAAAATAATTCTCTCTGCTACTTCCAATAAATTTAGCATAAATAAAAAAATGAGTTCCATAAACTAAATCTGCATAAATAGATTGCCAATCTGCTACCTCACTTTTATGTTTTAAATCCTTACTAAATATATCAGTGTCATCGCTTTTTGCAACTATGTTTTCATTTAAACTTAAGGTATGTTTAATATTCTCGTGCATAATATTTAATTTATTTTAATTAAAAAAAGTTTGATTGATTATTCCTGATTCATTTAAATATTGAGGGGTTTGCAGATACTCTTTTGATAAATCAGGCAATTTTTTTTGGAGTATACTTATTGCTTCTTTATAAGTTATTAGTGGATCATTTTTTAATACATCAATTAGATACCTACTGAATATTCCATTAAATCGATTTTTAATAATATCTTCAAATGCTTCTTCATTATTTTTGCTTGCAGTTAATGTTAATCTATTCAGGGTTGATATATCTTTAAAGAAGTTTTTGTATATTATTTCTTTGTTGGTTGGATTTATAACTTTATTAGAAGCTTCATAAGTTTTTGATTTTAGATATTTATTTTTAATTGAATCATCTATATTACATAAACCATCTTTATAAAATTCAACCCCTCCCGAAAAACAAGAATCAATAATAGATATTAGCTTAGCCTTGTCTTTAAGTGGATCAAGTCTTTCTCTAATTTCTTGATCTGTTATTGTTCTATCTACAACTCTGATACGTTCTTCAATTATAATTTTATTCCCAACTTCTTTTTTTTCAATAACACCATGTCCAGAAAAAATAAATATGCCTAGTTGTTCATTTTTTAGATTATGTATAAATTTTTTAAAAACTTTAAGTATGTAATCAGATTTTGTTTCATAACGATACCTCAAGCGTATTATATTGCTAGGACAAACATTATAATAATTTATTAAAAGTTTTTCCCAATCTTTTGCGTCGTTCTCACATCCGTTCAGAGATTCAATTCCATTATAATGGTTTATACCAATAATAAGAGCTTTAATTTTCATACTCCAAACATACCCCAACCATCCCCATCAAAACATACCCACTACTGGGTATATTTCACTTAAATTTATTGAAAATCAGTAAAATACAGGGTAATTTCCCTCAACAAGCTAGACAAACGCTACGAGTGCAGAAAATAAAATCGTTAAGAAGTGATAAATAAACGGTAAAGCGTTAGCCTTTGAGCGTGAACTTAATAAGAAATAGGAGGGCAATAAATCCTATAAAGCCCACCAAGACCCATTTAGCGCCTTTATATTGTTTGGTATGAAGCCTAGCATCTTTACGATAGGAGTAGATCATAAAGGCTATAAAAGCAATCACAAAGAAGATGACAAAAATAAGCTGACCCGTACTAAACATTTTTTGGTATTTTAGATACTTCAAAAATACGATATGTATCACATATCTAATAGTAATTAATAATAAGATATCCGTCGGTATTTATGCTGAGTGTCACACTGAGCTTGTCGAAGTGTATCGTCGAAGCACGGATATAAAAAGAATCCCGTATTCACGGGCATGAATATGAAGAACAAAATAGCAGCTGTACACGCCTTTCATAGTGCGTTTGGATTAGGAATCGAAGAAACGCCTACTGCACAACTCACCAAAGCAAAAAACTTACTTCGTTTTAATCTGATGAAAGAAGAGAATGAAGAATACTTAGAGGCTGCCAATGAAGGTGATCTCGTCGAAGTGGCTGATGCGCTTGGTGATATGCTCTATATCTTATGTGGTACGATCATCGAACACGGAATGCAGGATAAGATCGAAGAGGTCTTTAATGAGATTCAACGCAGTAATATGAGTAAACTCGGTGCCGATGGCAAACCCATCTATCGCGAGGATGGAAAAGTACTCAAAGGTCCTAATTACTTTAAACCGAATATTAAGGAGATTCTTGAGGGATAGCTGGTAGTCGTTAGTCGGTAGCTTTTAGCTGGAAGTTTGAAGTTTTTTTCGCTGTCGCGAGGTAGCTGTTGGCTTGTAGCTGTTAGTTGGTAGCTCGTAGCTGGATGTCATTTGTCATTCCCTGATATATGTTGACCGTTTTTAGGTTAATATTTCATTATTAAATATAGTCATCAATTTTCTTTGTTGAGGCCTCAACAAAGAAAATTGTTTTATGAACTTTTCAGGGCTCATTCTTTGGTTATTGTTATGCAATCTTTTGTTGTTATAATTGTTCACTGCTTTGCTGACCATTCTTTTTAGTTGTCCAAAGTCTTTTGGCTTCCAATTATCTAGATATTCTTCTTTTATAGTTCTATTGATTCGTTCTGCATAGGCATTATCTTGAGCTGAGAGTGACATACTAATCTTACTTCCATTGCTCTTTAGAAGTGCTATATACTCCTTGTAAGTATATTGACTGCCTCTATCACTATGATGAATCAATGGAGCTTGATTTGTCTTTAAAGCCATATTGAGTGCGTCCATATTAGCTTTTGCTCTCATGTTGTCAGATACTTTATAACCTACAATCTTTTTTGTGTACACATCTATTATAAAGACAGCATAATAATGCCTGTTTCCAATAGGAATATAAGTGATATCAGACTGCCATATCATGGAAGGACGGTCAACTTGCATTCCCTTTATTAGGTTAGGATAATAGATTTTAGAGGCTATAGTGGTTTTTCTATAGTTCTTTTTACGTTTTAACCGATATCCTAATTCCATCATTAGTTCTATAAACCTATCTCTTCCAATAAAATTGGGATTCAGTGTATAGTACATTTTCTCCACCCCACAACCTGGATGTTCTTCTCGAAGCTCATCTGCTTCAAGGATCATCTGTTCTACTTTTGTGTCAAAAGCTTTTTGTCGCACACTGTATTGCACAACGCCTTGTTTACTCAAGCCAGCTTCTTTATAGAGCTTGTTCATAGAAAAACTTACTTTTTGTTTGTTTTTCCTGAACCAGTTGATTGTGGGGTGGCGTAATTTTTTTTGATGTCGATATTTAGTTCTTCTTTAGCAATCTCCATCATTTTCTCCAGATATTCAATCTTTATCTGTTTACGACCTACGGCACTCTCTAACTCTTTAACACGAGCTTCTAGGGCTTTCATTTTTTTATTACTGCTGTCTTTCATCTCTACAATTCTAAATCCCTTTTCATTAAAGGTAGAAAATTTATAGATCCATTTATAAATTGTAGGATTGGAAACACCATGTAATCTTTCCAATTGATAAACACTGTACTTCCCACTTTCAAAATCATTAACAATCCTTTTCTTAAATTCTGTTGAGTATTGACGCTGTTTACGAACACTCCGTACGTTTGTTTTCATAAGTTTTCACTTTAAAAGTGGTCAACCTATATCAGGGACATACAGGAAGTTTGAAATTTTTTTTGCTGGCGCAAAATAGCTTGATGTTTTTACTTATAAAATCGAAGGTGACTGAGTGATTGTTTTAAGCAAATTGTGTCGTACTGATATTGTATAAGTATATATAAAACAACGACTTAACAAACTAAAAGTAAATTAGAATTGAGTTTTCCCTCTAGGAAGAGGGGATTAAGGGGGGTGTTTTACAATCGCTCATACTAAATACTCAAAATACCCCAATCAAAAATAGAGTACTACTCTATTTTTGATTTGATGTTTACAGTAGAACGGCTGAGTGATTTACTAAAAATAAATTGCGTTGCACTGAACTTGTTGAAGTGTACCTAAGTACCGACTTACATACCACCAACAAAAAAATGCCACTCGTAAGAATGGCATTTTTTATTGTATATCTTAATTAGAAATTACTCTACCGTAATCCCCATTTTAGCTAATACTTTTACTGTAATATCGTGTGCAGGATCTACATACGCAAGGTTGTTATTGTTTCCAATGTTTAGGATTTGAGTGTACCCCAACTCTTTAGCAATAATGGCAACGTTATCACCAATTTTTTTGTAAAGTGGTCGTAATAATTCTTCTTGCTTTAATTGTACGAGTTGTGATCCGTTGTTACGGAACTTTGCAATGTCGCTTTCTAAACCAGAAAGTTCCTGTTGTTTTGCTGTTTTCTCAGCTTGTGTCATTGTTTCAAATGAAGCTTCGGCAGCTTTGTATACTTTGTCGTAGTTGTCTAATTTTTCTTTAAGTTGTTTTTCAAGGTCTTGATTATAGACCTTCAATGCATCTTGAGCTCCTGCAAGTTCAGGCATTTTTGATAAGGTAAAATCAGCGTCTACGGTACCTACTTTTGTTGTTTGTGCATAGGTAGTTGCTGTAAATAAGGCTACAAATGCGATAAGTATCATGTTCTTCATTGTGTATTGTTTTTTTAGTTTTTTGAGTATTGCGCGTGCAAATATATGAGATAGAAACCAATATCTGTGCCGAACTATTATTTTTCAGTATATACTTGTCCGCGGTGAGGTTTTAAAGCATCTCTTACTGGTTTCATTTCATCTTCTCTTACAACAAGATAGGCGATGCTATGGAGTTCGCTAAGATCTTCTACACCTGTGGTTTGGGTGGTTAACGCTTTCGCGAAAGCGTACTCTTTCAGATGTTTTTCGTGATGAACTGCGGTTTGTGCTGCGCCAGGTCCTCTAAAATCCCAAATCAGTTTTAACAGTCTCATTAAATTCCTGTATAGTTATCTGGTGTAATTGCTTTTAATTCTCCTTTAATAGATTCACTGACTTCTAAAGTTTCTATAAAAGAAGCGATAGATTCTTGTGTGATCCGCTCATTAACACGGGTTAATTGTTTTAAAGTTTCATACGGATTTGGATAGGCTTCCCGACGAAGAATTGTCTGAATAGCTTCGGCAACAACCGCCCAGTTATTTTCTAAATCTTGTGCTATTTTTTGCTCGTTAAGGAGTAATTTGTTTAACCCTTTGAGCGTCGATAGCAATCCTATCATGGTATGACCTATCGGAACACCAATGTTACGTAATACGGTACTATCGGTAAGGTCACGTTGTAATCTTGAGATAGGAAGTTTTGCAGAGAGGTGTTCAAAAATAGCATTGGCGATTCCTAAATTTCCTTCACTGTTTTCAAAATCAATGGGATTTACTTTGTGTGGCATCGCACTAGATCCGACTTCTCCTTCTTTAATTTTCTGCTTGAAGTAGTCCATCGAGATATAGGTCCAGAAATCACGATTTAAATCGATGATAATGGTATTGATGCGTTTTAATCCATCAAAAAGGGCTGCCATGTGATCGTAATGTTCGATCTGCGTGGTAGGGAAGGAGTGGTGTAACTTTAAGGTATCGTGTACAAAGTCGTGTCCAAACCGCTTCCAATCTACCATTGGGTAGGCTACTTTATGGGCATTGAAATTTCCTGTAGCACCACCAAATTTTGCGGCACTCGGGATATCATTTAATAGATTGAGTTGCTCTTCGATACGTACGACAAAGACTTCAATTTCTTTTCCTAAACGGGTAGGAGAGGCAGGTTGCCCATGCGTACGTGCTAATAATGAAATGGATGCCCACTCATCTACCAGTTGTTTTAAGTGGTCTACCACTTCTAGTAACTGTGGGATGTAGACTTGGTTTACAGCATCCTTCAAACTCATAGGGATGGCTGTATTGTTAATGTCTTGTGAGGTTAATCCGAAGTGGATAAACTCTTTGTAGTCTGCAAGGTCTAGATCATCAAATTTTTGTTTGATAAAATATTCGACGGCTTTTACATCATGATTGGTAATCTTCTCAATGTCCTTGATGGCTTGTGCATCTTGGGTAGTAAAGTCGAGGTATATTTCGCGCAAAGCGATATAAGAATGCTTATCAATGCCTTCTAATTGTGGCAGTGGTAGTTCACAGAGTGCAATGAAGTATTCTATTTCTATTTTAACTCGGTATTTTATAAGGGCTTCTTCTGAGAAGAAAGGTACAAGCGATTCGGTTTTTGAGGCATAACGGCCATCAATAGGTGAAATAGCGTGTAATGGTGACAATGACATAAGATTGTGCTTTATGAATAAGGGGGCAAAGATAAAAAAACCAACCTAGTTGTATGGCAATGATTGGGAATAAAAAAAGGATGTAGCACCACGCACATCCTTTTTCTGCTTATACCGAGATCCTGTAATACATTTTTTTACAGAATTTGGGTTTTATAAGTACAAGTATATCCAATGAGAATAGCTTACAGCTGGTGTTTTCTTTTTTAGATTTCCAGTAGCAGGAATCAACACAGCGAGTACTTTTATAAGAATTAAATTTTTATATTATCGATTAATTTAAAGCACCTTCCATAATAGAGATTCCAAAAAGATTAGTTGTTCCAGGCGTTTGAATCGCAAAGTAGATTTTAGAATTTGAAACGGTCATTTCTCTCATAATCATATTGTTAGGTAATAGATTTGCGATGTCAATTTCTTGAAAACTAGTATCTAACGTATTGTATACTGTGAGGTAGTTGGTTGCTGCTTGCCCCGGTCCGTTGTATTTACGACCCGCGATATATAGAAGGTTTTCATATCTAGTCGTAAATGTTCTTATTAAACTTGCTGGTAATGCTATCACCTGAGTACTCATATCAGAAAGATCATAGGTAACAATTTCATCATAGGTAATAATATCTCCTTGATCACTAAATTTAAAACCTCCTACAACATATAGTTCATTATTAATAATTTCTGCACCTACACTTGCCTTTTCTTCTTGCATTGTTAAGACTTGTGAAAATGAAGTGTCTCCAACGTTTAATAGACTTACGGCATCAAGCCCAAATCCATTGTATCCGCCAATTTTATAAATCTCATTTTCAATGGCAACTGTTCTGAAGTCAAATTCTCCATTAAAATTAGAAAGTATCGTTGTCTGCGGATTACCTGAAAGATCAAGATTACTTTGACTCACTTCACTACTAGAAATTGTCATAATTTGATCACCTACAAAAGCGAGTTGTTGCGCGACATAATCACCTCCTGTGGTCACTTGACTGACACTACTTCCGTCTCCAAGTGCGTATTTAATAAGCTGTTGTTCATTTTGTTCCTTCCTATTAGTCATATACAAGCTTTGTGTCGCAAATGAATACTTCATATCTAAGACGGGCTGACTGGCTTCAAAACTGAATACTTCTGTTAACGACGGTATGCTTGTAGGAGATACTTCGTAATCTGCTGTTGTCTTTTCTGAAAGTGTAAAAACCATTGATATTCCGTTTTCAAATTCTTGCAAGCCCGTGATGGTTTGATCATTTTCGTTATAAGAAAAACGATATCGACTGGCATCTACAAATTGATATTCTCCTGTATCTTCATAATTGAGTGTTGTCTCGATAGGAGCGACTCTCACATCACTTTTAAGTTCTTGTGAGGTTGGCGCGGCATAGTTAATACGATAGCCTCTGCGATGTCTTAGTTGAATACTCGTATCTGTATTTGTGGAAAAAATAAATTCATCATCTTCCATACTATACAATGCTAGGACATCAGTTACTAAAGATCCATTTGTAATTTGAGCATTGTCTATTTTCCAAGTTTTTTCACTTCCATCAGTCATCGCATTAATCGTAGCGATGATGTCTAGATTTTCTTCTTCCTCTTCCATTTCTTCTTCAGAAACAGGAGGTGGAGTTGTATCGTCATCGGTTTGACAGCTGTAAAAGCTGGATGCTATTAGTAAAAGACTTGCGAAGTATATAATCGGTTTTTTCATCATCTGTTTTTTTAATTAGTGTATACTTACTAATCTGTGATGATAAAGAAAGGTTGCGTACTTAGTGCAAAATAGTTTTAAAAGAGATAGTGATTGGTGAGCGTTATATAAGCCCTTTTGCTTTGATCTCTAGGTACTTGTTAATAGTATTTACGGTAAGGTCTTCGGGTTTGGTGAGAATGGTCTGAATCCCATATTTCTTTAGCGTTTTGACCATGACCTTCTTATCATAGTCTGCTTTTTGAGCCATGGTTTTATGATAGACTTCGGCAAGATCATCTGTTTGGGTATCTAATAAGGTATCTAACTCTGTGTTCTGAAAAAAGATAACCACCAATACATGCTTTCGCGAAAGCGCTTTTAAATAAATGAGTTGCCGTTCTAATGCCGAGATATGTTCGAAATTAGTGTATAAAAGTAATAAGCTCCGCTGTGTTACTTTGCGTTTTACTTGTGCATATAGCGTTCCAAAATCACCGTCTAAAAACTTCGTATTGATATTATAAAGTACCTCTAAAATGGTATTGAGATGCGTTTTTTTACTACTCGCAGGAACGTGATTTTTAATTTTCTCAGAAAAGGTAAGAAGCCCTACTTTGTCTTTTTTCTTTAACGCAATATTAGAAAATGCCAACGTACTATTGATAGCATAATCCAGTAATGTCAAGCCTTTAAAAGGCATTTTCATCACGCGACTGGCATCGATAATGGTGTAAATAGGTTGTGATTTTTCGTCTTGAAACTGGTTGACCATCAAACTCGCTTGTTTTGCCGTCGCTTTCCAGTTAATGGTACGTACATCATCGCCTAACACATAGTCTTTAATTTGTTCAAACTCCATCGTATGTCCGATACGACGAATCTTTTTCATCCCGTACATCGTCAGTCTGTTATCCAACGCAAGAAATGAATATTTCTTCATTTGAATAAATGACGGATAGACTTTGACCATTTGATCTTTCTCAAAGCGATACCTTCGTTTAACAAGACCAATACGGCTACTTACATAGAGATTAAGATGTCCAAACACATATTCACCACGCTCTACAGGGCGTAACTTATAGGTGTATTCCTGCATTGATTTTGCAGGCAGTTGTAGTGTTTTTTTAAAATCTCTCTTTTGAAACTGCACAGGAATTTCGTCAATAATATCCACCGTTACTTTAAAAGGATATTTATTTTGAATGCTTACCGTGAGTTCATTAACATCACTATTCGAAAATTTTTCAGGGAGTAATCGTTGAGCTTTGATATGTTCGCTTCCGCGAAAAAGTACCAAGCAATCCATAAAAAATAGAACAGCGAGTCCTAGGGCTAAGAGCCCTGCAATAGGAAATAGCGCATGGAACCAATACGAAAGTAGATAACAAACACCTATTCCAGTTAAGGCATAGAAAATCCTGTTGCCAATGAATAAAGATTTTATAAAACGGATGAGTGCCAATCTATCTTGGGATTTCTATGGATTGTACAATCATATCAATGACTTGTTCTGCAGTCATACCTTCCATTTCTCTTTCTGGAGATACAATCACACGGTGACGCATCACAGGTGTTACCGAACGTTTTACATCTTCTGGAATTACAAAGTCACGTCCAGCGATGGCTGCAAATGCTTTGGATGCATTCATAATCGCAAGCGAAGCACGTGGCGAACCTCCTAAATATAAATGCGGATGCTTACGAGATTTGATGACAATCTCTGCAATGTAATTCAGAATCTTTTCTTCGATCATCACCGTTTGCGTCTGCTCTCTAAACGTTGTTAGCTTTTGAGGATTCAATACCGCATTAATGGTATCTTTTGCAATCACACCTTTGCGATCATGATGGCTTTGTAGGATCGTAATTTCCTGATCTAAAGATGGATAGTCTACTTTGATTTTAAATAGAAAGCGGTCTAACTGTGCTTCGGGAAGGGCATAAGTACCTTCTTGTTCTATAGGGTTTTGTGTTGCCAGTACCATAAATGGTGGTGGCATAGGATAGCGTGTACCGTCAATAGTGATTTGGCGTTCTTCCATCACTTCAAAAAGGGCTGCTTGTGTTTTGGCAGGGGCACGGTTAATCTCATCGATCAATACGATATTAGAGAAAATAGGCCCTTTTTTAAACTCAAATTCGCTGGTTTTCATATTAAGAATCGACGTTCCTAATACATCACTTGGCATTAAGTCTGGTGTAAATTGCAAACGACTGAATTCTGTATCGATTGTCTTCGCAAATAACTTTGCAGTGACTGTTTTTGCAATCCCAGGGACACCTTCTATCAACACGTGACCATCAGAAAGCAGTGCCACAATAAGAAGCTCTATAAATTCTGATTGCCCTACAATAATTTTGGCAAGCTCCTCTCGGATATGATTTGCTGCATTGCGTAATTCTTCTAACGGAATCCTGTTTGTAAACGTAAGATCTTCTTGCGTATTGGTAGTGTCCTCTATGATTTCTTCTGGAGTTGCCGAAGGAATATCTCGTGGTAATGGCGTATTTTCCTTTCCGTCTTCTGGTACTCCAGTTCCTGTTACGTCGTCCATATTATGTTGTTTTAAAAGCTTCTATGAGCTTATTTAGTTTTAATAATTCTTCTTGTGTAATGGGATATTTTTGACTGATGGAGGTAATATAATCCATGAGTCTTTTAGTCTCTTCTTGTGTATTATCAGATTTTGAGGCGAGGCGTTCTATAAAATCAAGACCTCTATCTGCGGTTTCCATCAGGTATTCTTCTCTGATGTACTCCATAAAGTGATTGATCTGGTGTAGAGCAATACTTTTATGGTCTTGCTTCTCAAAGTACATTCCCGCAATGGTCTTTGTAAAAGCCAATGTTTGATTCGGCAATGGTTTTATAATGGGGATGGCTCTTTGTTTGCGTTTCCCTTCAAAAAATACCCAAAGAATAACACCGATCACCAACATATAATACGCCCATTTAAGATAGCGGTTTTTGAAAAGCATATATAATGGAGAGGTATTAATAGTCTTTCCATTTTTGTAATGGTTATCCCAAAAGATAGGAACATCATCTGGTATATATCGTAATGCAGCTTCTGTATAGGCATAGTTTTCTTGATCAAGCATAAAATAATTTGTAAACACATCTGGCATTAGATGTAATACAATGGTACCTTCTCCAAAACTTTGCTTGATAAAATGAACTTTCGGTTCTTTAAGGGTTAATGAGTCATCATTTCTCATATAATCATAAGCTCCTAAGACAACCGTTTTGAGGGTATCTATTTCATGAAAGTAGATGGTTTGGATATTCAAATCAAATAGATACGGTTGTTCTTTTTTAAGTGTTGGATTCACGAGTTCTAGGAGCGGTGGTTTTCTATCAATATTATCTAGTTGATAGAAGCTTTTGGTATCCAAAGACAAGGTGTCTAATAGCGTACTTCCAATCCCTCTTGCACCTATATAAAGTGTATTACCACGCGATACCCAGTCTAAAAGTTGTATTGACTCCGCTTCATCAAAATTGATATAATCATTCACAAAAAAGTAGGTGCCTTTCTGATGGTTACTATCTGCTAGAAACTCATAAGGTGGTTGTGAGATTTCTTTAAAACTATCTTCTGTTCGCGTTTCTTTTAACGTATTGTAGAGGACAAAAGAGCCATAAGGGATTTTGTCCTTTTTTGCATAACTAGCAAACCAGTTGACAGGATCTTTCTGACTAGACTCTAAGTATACGAGTAACGCGAGTACAATCAATAATACGCCAGCAAGTATTTTTAATTTATTGCTCATAATTGATTGGTTAGTGTTACAAAAGAAGACTGTGCTTTTTCAAAAGCCTCTTTATCTACTTCAAAGTTTCCATACCATATATAGTCGTATAGATCTGTGACACGTCTAAATTGATTACGTACGTTAAGATCTTCTACTTCATATATATACTCATGATTGGTTTTTTGTACTTGCCAGTTGATGAGTTCTTTTCCGCTCATTTTTTGAAGCGCTAGCAAATAATAAAAACGAATGGCTAGGCGGTAATTTCCAGCAGCAATCGCGCTGTCTATAAGTCCTTGTATATCATCGCGTTTAATAAGTTCTTCGTCATCAGAGAGAAAGGCTTGAGCATTTTGCCTATTTTCAAAGGCTAAGTGTCCAGTATCCATTTTTAGGAATACCCAGACGAGCAATCCTACAAGAGAAGCAACGATTAAGTAGGGTAGTAGTTGTATTAAAAAACTACCCGTACCAGAAACGCTTTCATCTCCTAGAAGCCAACGTATAAAGCTTGACCACAAATCACTTAACCATTGTTTAAAATGCGTCCACCAATTATCTTCTACTAACGCTTCGGTATAATCAAAATCTTCGTCGTTTTGATAGTTTTGGATTTGCTCTTTATCTAAAGTAATGGGATATAAAGGAGCTGTATCTTTTTGTAATTCATCTAAACTATAAGCAGTACTATCTTGTACAATGTTGATACCGACAGACGATGTTCCTGCATAGGTTTTTTTCGCGTAAAGCGAAATTAAAAAAATAAAAATCCAAATTATTCTATACTTCATCAGATCTTCCTATAGAATTTATGCGCTCTAAAGAGCCTGTTTGATTTTTACGTTCGTTAAGGTTAAAATAGACAAGAGCAGATCCCAGTGGTATGATAAGATATACAATGTATTGCATAGAAGATGATATAATCGTGAGAACAATAGTGACCGTATCAAACATATCACTAGGATCAGAAAAAGACCCTTCTTGCATCACCGTAAACATTTTGATCCACGTATAAATAATCATAGGGATACTAAAAACCATACTAATCAAATACCATAAAAGCCCTATGAGTACAATCGCAATAAAGCTGACCCACCACTCCTCTTTAATGATCTCAAATGCTCTAGATAAAGATTCCGACACACCTTTGTCTTCAAAAATAAGGATAGGAAAAACCATAGCCATAGGCACTGTCAAGTATATTCCAGGAATAAAGCAAAATATAAAGCCAATAATGAGAATTAGATATTTAGTAATTCCCATGAGTACAGTCACTGTTGATTTATCGCGTATGTTTTGAAGAACTTCTTCTTCTTTGATTTCACCGTTATTTTTTATGTATGATTCGATAATACACATGATCCCTGTAAATAAAAAAGATAAATATAGAAACAGGCATAAATACATGAATAATGCTGTGATAACAATTTCAGGCGCATTAAATGAACCGAGGGGATCATTATAATTAAACAGGGTTGAAGAAAACGAAATACTAGTATAATACACTTGTACGGCAAGAAAAAGTACAAACGGAATCCCTGCTGTCTTTGCTAATATTTTAAAAATGAGTTTATAGTTACGTCTAAAAAACTTGAAGGTATCTGTAACGATGTCTCCTATTTCTTTCTTTTTTCTGAATTCTATATAATTAGATGGTATCATCTTACAGGGTTGGAATTTTTGGTGTGTTAGTTAATTCGAGTTGTTGTTTTTTATATTGTTGTCTGGGGTAGATCACATAATAAAAAACGATAAGTGCTAGTGAACTAGTAATAATAACAATAGCTAATGCATCTGGCATTTCTGTATGTCTTGTGACAAAGCCTTCCAGAAATCCAGCAATGATAAAAAATGGGACAGTACTTACCACAATTTTAAGCCCATTTTTCACTCCTTTTTTAAAGGAAGCCAGTCGTGTGTAGGTGCCTGGAAACAAGATACTATTTCCTAAGACCATACCCGCACACCCTGCAATAATAATCACAGAAATCTCAATAGTCCCGTGGATCCAAATGGTGCGTACAGATTCCCAGCCAATACCTTGCTCAAAAAAGAAATATTGAAAACTCCCTAGCATAATGGCATTGCGCATAATAACCATTAAGGAGCCTATAGAAAATAAGATCCCTAAAATAAAGGCGTATAGTGCCACTCGGATGTTATTAATTGTAATTCCTAGAAACATATCAAGTTCGCCTTGTTCTTTATAGACCGCCATAGGATCTCCTTTTTCTATGTTACTCAATGTCATATTTACATAGCCATCACCTAATATAGAACGTACAAAAGTCCCATCATGCGCAGCACTGTAGGCACCAATAATGGTAAAAAGTAAGAAGGTTAAAAAAGCGATGAGTAATTGCTTTTGATAGCCATACATAAGAAGCGGAAACTCTTCGGTAAAGAATGTAATAAAGCGTTTACTAGATTCTCTTTTGGTCTTATAGATAATTTGATGTGATTGTGATGCTAGATAATTAAGGTACTCTAAGGTCTTGCTTTTTGGGTAAAATGTTTGCGCATAACTGAGATGATCTGTTACTTCAATATAGAGATTTGAGAGCTCATCAGGGTGTATTTGATTTTTGTTAATAATAACATTTTCAAACTTCAACCATTTAGCCTTATTTTGCTTAACAAAAGCCGCTTCGCGCATTTATAAAAAATTAGAAAGTAAAGAAAGAGAATAAATGGATAATTTTCAAATAGAAACTGCTCAAAATGTAAGTATTTATCAAAATGTAGCGGGAATTGGAGATCGGATACTGGCATATATCATAGATCTGCTTATTATATTTTCCTATTGGCTCCTATCTGTGTTCCTTTTAGGCGCTTTTGGGATAGACGATGATGCTGTTTGGATATTTATGTTAGTCCTTGGACTTCCTACATTTTTATACCATTTGTTTTTTGAAACGTTCTGGGATGGTAGAACGCCAGGGAAATCTGCTATGAAATTAAAAGTAGTCAAACTAGATGGTTCAAAACCTGGCTTTGGAAGTTATTTTGTACGCTGGATTATGCGTATTGTAGATATAAGTATCACCAGTGGAGGTGTAGCTGTTGTAAGTATCTTAATGAGTGACAAAGGACAACGGTTAGGTGATATTGCTGCAGGAACAACACTAATCAGTGAGAAGAAAAGAGTCAACATATCTCAGAGTTTATTGGTAAACGTGCCTGAAAATTATATCCCTACCTATCCTCAAGTAACCATTTTTAATGATCAAGATGTACAAACCATCAAAACATTGTATACAGATGCAAAGCGCAATGGCAATCATAATGTGATTATAAAATTGGCAGAACGATTAAAACAAAAAATGGGTGTTGAACCCAAAGAAACGAACATTGAGTTTGTAGATCGTGTGATTACAGATTATAATTATTACACACAGCAATAATGGAGATTATTACACTCATAGATATTTTAGGAACCATCTCTTTTGCGATTTCAGGAGCTTTGACAGCAATGCATAAACGTATGGATGCGTTTGGGATTTTGATCATAGCACTCGTCACTTCTATAGGAGGCGGAACATTGAGAGACGTTCTCATAGGTAAAACACCTGTTACCTGGATGCAAGATCAAGTATTTCCTACCGTAATTTTTATTACGGCAGTATTTGCTGTTTTACTTAGAAGCAAGCTCAAGTATGTTAGGCGTTCCTTATTTTTATTTGATACGATAGGGATCGGATTATATACGATTACAGGGGTACAGGTGAGTTTAGCTTTTGGATTAGACCCTCTTATATGTGTGATCTTAGGAACTGTTTCAGCGTGTTTTGGAGGGGTTTTACGAGATATTTTATGTAATGAAATTCCTATTATTTTTCATAAAGAAATTTATGCAACCGCATGTATTGCGGGTGCAGTCATTTATCTACTACTTTCTAAATCTGAAGTACCACAATCTATTGCGATGATTCTTTCTGGAACCACTATTATAGGGATACGTATTCTTGCAGTGGTTTTTAAATGGCAATTACCAAGGTTGTATAAAAGAGAGGTGTCTGAATAATCTTAAAATGGGTTTATGCGCTTCTTCCTAATGGCAGGCAGGCAGGTTCGCGAAAGCAAACACAATACGTAGCCTTTAAAATTAGAATCAAATCTTTACTCCAAACCATCATAATCCATAAAAAAAGCTCTCTTATGATAGAGAGCTTTTATACGTTGCTTACTTCAATCAAATGGTTCATATAGGAATTTTTATAAGTAAGAAGGCTAATTCAAATAATTTATAAAATCTCTTTCCGTAGTTTTTGATTGTCTATATATAGACGTAATTTTTTAGTCAATGTTTCATGACAAATATGAGATTAACAATTATTTAACCCTGACGCCACTTTATAACTTTACCTTTATATGGTATCATAGGTTTTCTGTAGCATTAGTTGCATATCCAAACTTTCCTATCAATAAATAACAATATCTAGTAACACTATGTTATGTTAAAGTCAATTATATATTCTTAATCTCTCACTCTATAGAATCTATACAATACAAACCGTTATGTATTTTGAGTTATTTTATCGATTTTACATTAAACCTAAAAGGAATATCGTAGAAAGTTTTTAATTCTTCCTTTAAGATTGAGGTAATAATTGAAAATTTTAATTCTTTTTTAAAGGCTATATCTCAAAATGCACAACGGGTATTAGATATATAATCTTATTACATAGTTTAGTTCTTTTTTAGAGTATCACTTCTACTACGAGTCTCTTTTTGTAATGCTTCAAAAAGAGGGTCTGCGATTGATCCATACATGGATTTCATGAAATGTAATACGTGGGGTTTGGTCTTACTGACATTTCCTCCTACAATGGGTGGAGCAGGATCATATTCCATATCAAGCATAACGGCTTGTGCGTAATCTTCTCCAGTAAGTTCTGCTAGAATAGCTAATGACATATCCATACCTGCTGTTACTCCTGCAGACGTCCAATATTTACCATCTTGCGTATATCTGTCTCCTGTAAAAGTCGCACCATTTTCTGCTAAAATCTCTTTTGCCCTAAACCAATTACCAGTAGCTCTTTTACCATCTAGCAATCCCGTTTTTCCTAATATCCATCCCCCTGTACAAACACTTGTAGTATATTTAGTAGTTGTATCTATCGTACGAATCCAACGTAATAATTCCTGATTATAAGAATTTTCAATAGTTTCTTTAAAACCACCTGGGATCACAAGGATATCTAAATGACTCACTTTATCAATTGTTGTGTCTGGAATAAACTCCAAACCCATAACAGTTGTTATATTACCCGGCTCCACAGCGATTGTAAATACATTAGCTCCCATTATATTTTTAAATACATATCTAGGGCCTAAAGCATCTAAATCATTAACGCCATCATACACTAAAATTCCAATATCTTTAACTTCATGATCTTTTATCTCTACAGATTTCATAACTTCATCATGTTCTATTGAAAACGTATCTGTCTGATTAGTATCTTGAGTTTTAATATTGGTATTGATCTTTACCTGTTCATTTGTAGGTTGTGTTTTTTCTTCATTACAACTACATATACTCAAAATAACGAGTATTAAAATTAATATATTTTTCATTTTTTAAATTTTTGTTTGAAAATGTGCCTTTAAGTATTTCTGGTTTTTAAATAGTTCTAATAAGGTTTTCACCCTTGCCTACGGGCTAGGCAGTTTCGCGAAAGAGGATTCTTATTAAATCTATGACGTTGTTTAATCAGCATTTTGAAATCGAGTAAGACTTCCCTTAAATGTTAAGCACGTAAAATGTGTAGTTACATATTGCGATGTGCTACTATAAAAGATTCTGAAGAATGAAATTAAACCTGAGGTGGATGAAAGATATCCCAAGTTTTTAAACGTGAATACTTAGATTCTGCGGTAGCAAAATTATCTGAGCTATTCACTATTTGGTTATTGTCAGGTTCGCTTTCGCGAAAGCTAAAAAAAGCAAACTCATACTTACTATGGACAAGTTGTGGTACTTCCTGATCTTGTTTAGGCTTTTTTTTCTGAAGCTCTCGCATTAAATAGCACTTGCCACCGCATTGCATTTTTGGTTGCTCCTTGTTAATACAAAGCACTTCTTTAATATACTCGTTGTTAACAAGAAAATCTGTCCATACCGAAATATTTATCGCTGGCTGTATATGTAAACAAGATACTAATATGAGGGCTAATAAACGTTTCACAATTTTTACAAAAATAAATATTGTGATTCACAAATGATACTAAATTCCTTATAAATCTCCAGGTTTTTGACAGTTTAGAAATAGTATGATTAGAAAAATTAAATAAATTTTGAAGTCTAAAATTTCAAACTTTTATTTTTTATCAAAAAAACATCAATACATTGAAATTAGTGATAAGGAGAGACTAAAAGTAATCCTTTCCGAAATATTAAAGGGAGTATTGACTTCTGTTATTGGGTAATCGATTTCCAAAGAAGTCTGTAGTCCTTTGATACATTAGGAAATAGTTTTGATTGGTGTAAAGAGCGATTGAAAAGATGGATTACTAACCGCTGTATTGAGACCTGTACAGCCTTTCCCGTACTTGATGCGGGATACGATGGTGTGAGAGACGCATTGGCGATCATTTGATCTTCAGCCATCTACTCGACTGTGCTTTCGTTATTTTCTAATTATCATTTTGTAATTCAGAAAAGATGATTGTTAGTTTTGTTAAAGATTCAATTGCATTTTCATAAGCTTCTCTATTTTTACTCAAAGTTGTTATTCTAGCTATAACCGAGTTTTCAAAATATGCATCTTTTCCAAAATTATCTGAAGACTCGGTCATATTCATAAATCTTGCATTTGACATTAAATAATCCTGAGTATATACATTTATCAACTCTCGGTCAAGATCCTCAATAAATTTAATGTCATTGAATGAATCGTATGTTTCAGATATAGAATTACGTAAGTTCAAATCTTCAAAAAGTTTTAGGTCTCCTGAAAATTTTAAGTTTTCATGGGTAATCGTTATTGGATTAAATGAATTACCCGAAATTATGTAGATGGATTTTGATAGTAATTTTGGGTTTTCATATTCTTTGTTTACTAAGATTTTAATTAACGTATCTAGTTCTGTAAGTATTTTTATTGACTCATCTTTATGGTCATTTAAGTTTTTTAGATTAGCTTCTGCTTCATCATTTAGCTGAGCAATATAAGATTTAAATAGATTATTATCGTCTTTTTTTCTCGATTGGTTGTTAATTCCTAAGGCTATAAGAATTCCAATAATTACCAGAATTATTTCTCCAAATGCATATATTAGATATTTGCCAAGCTTATTTTCAGTCAGCATATTTTTACGAATTTTTCTAAAGAATTTTATCATTGGTTAGCGGTTTCTGATAATGAAGCACAACAATAATATAATAGCAATTGCTATTATACTCTATATATTTATTACAAATCTAACGGATTCTTAAGTCATTTAAAATTGTTTACAGCACTTTATAAATTTCTCTTATTTTCGGACTATTATGACATAATAGGATTTTGAATATACCTTAAAGCGATACCATTTTCTTATAAACAAATAGCAAAACTATGTCTTATTGTATGCAGGGTAACTCCCTTACTTATTATTGATTTTTTCTACTGCCCCAACCACTATTTTTTTTACACAATTAACCTATATTTATTAAATCTATATTATTAAGTTAACTTTATACTAGCTAGTTGATAGATTAAATTAGAGCTGACGAAAATAGAAAGTTAACGTAGGGTTTTACGTGAGACTATATGCTATTAAATGATACGATTTGTATTATTTTGGAATAGTAAGTATCTTTTTTTAACTATTTAAAAATAAAATCCCAGAGTCCGGAACTCTGGGATTTTGTGGTAGACATTTCTTCTAATTAACACTAACCATCAAAACGAATTAAAAGGTGTCTAACCAGTCGAAGTTAACTTCTTATTCTATAGACGTATTATTTTAGGTAGTGTTACAGCGATTTATTTTTTTAACTTTGTTTTATGATAATAAAGCCCACATTAGTTCTCGGCGCCTCTCTAAAGCCCATTCGATATTCAAATATTGCCATACAACGTTTGCAACAATACAACCATCCTATTATAGCTGTTGGCTTGAAGGCCGGGATCACTCATGGTCAGGAAGTGATCACGTTTGAGTCCGCTTTCGCGAAAGCGGAAACACATAGAAACACCATAGATACCGTCACCTTATATATCAGTCCGCAACGTCAAGATTCCTATATGGAGTATGTAGTTTCGCTGAAGCCGAAACGTGTCGTTTTCAATCCAGGTACTGAAAATCCTGAATTTTATAAGGTTCTCAAAGAGAATAATATTCCTTTTGAAATAGCGTGTACTTTAGTTCTTTTGGGTACGAATCAATATTAAGCCTAAGAAGGTAAGTGCGCCGTTGAGAATGAGGATAAAGAATCCAAAATCAAAGCCTGCGTATGTTTTACAGAAATAACTAATCAGGTATGCTAAAATGGGAGATGCTATCGCAATAATGGGTACGATGGCGTCTTTGACATTCCAAGAGGTAAAAAGCCCAAAGGCATATAAGCCTAGTAATGGCCCGTAGGTGTACCCTGCAAAAGTGAATAAACGAGCGATTACACTGTCATCTGCAATCACATATTTGAAGATAATAATCACTAGAATTAATACAACAGACATGAGTACGTGAATGCGTTTACGCATTCGGATTTGTTCTTTTGGTTCGTATTTCTTTT
This sequence comes from uncultured Dokdonia sp., assembly GCF_937910895.1. Lineage (GTDB taxonomy): Bacteria > Bacteroidota > Bacteroidia > Flavobacteriales > Flavobacteriaceae > Dokdonia. Next base: position 60,775 of record NZ_CALEMI010000051.1, read on the forward strand.
CTATGTCTAGAATATCAATACTAAAAGACGTCGTAAGGGATGTCAACGCACTATCAGCACTGGAGTATGCCGCAGCAATCAATCCTAACAAGAAGACAATTGCCAGTCCAGCTCCCAATCCGCTTTCTACTGCGATCGTAGGGAAGAGTTGGTCTTTATGTGCATCTATTCCTTGTTGGGAGGCATACACCGTCAATAAAACGCCTAAAACTAAAAAGACCATATTGACAATTGTGAGTACGATGGTAAACCAAAACATATTCTTTTTGGCATCTTCCAGATTACGACACGTTAGGTTTTTTTGCATCATATCCTGATCCAATCCTGTCATCACAATAGCAATAAAAGCTCCTGAAATAAATTGCTTAAAGAAGTAATCGCTGCTCTTCCAATCGTCAAAAAAGAATACCTGAGACAAATCACTATCTGATACAAAGCTCATAATCTCACCGCCCGAAAGTCCTAGTTCTTCAGAGACATAATAAATAGCCACGCCAACGGCAATCAGCATAAACAAGGTTTGGAGTGTATCTGTCCACACAATGGTTTTAATTCCCGCTTTAAAGGTGTAGAGCCAAATCAACAAAATGGTAATCGTCACCGTTACCCAAAAAGGCACGCCTTCTTGACCAAAAAATGACATTTTATCAAAGACTAAGAGTTGCAATACATTCGCCACCAAATACAACCGAAAACTCGCACCCACAATCCGACTCAATAAAAAGAAGGAAGCCCCCGTTTTATAAGATGCATTTCCAAATCGAGTCTCTAGATAGGTGTAAATAGATGTTAAATTTAGTTTATAGTAGAGCGGGAGGAGTACCAATCCGATGACAGCATATCCTACGGTATACCCTAATACCACTTGAAAGTAACTAAAACTCGAAGCTTCAATCCATCCAGGCACGGATATAAATGTCACTCCAGAAAGCGAAGCTCCAATCATTCCAAATGCCACCAAATACCACGGCGATTGCTTTCCAGCTTTAAAGAAATCAGCATTAGAGCCACTTTTACCTGTGAGGTAACTAATGCCCATTAAGACACCAAAATAACCAGCAATAAGAAGTAAGATTTGATAGGGTTGCATGCAATATGATTTATTGGGTGCTAATATAGGGGTTTTAGTTGTTGGCTTTTAGATCTTAGTGGGTAGCTTTTGTTGGGAGCGTAAAGTTGGAAGTTTGATGAGGTATTATTAGCGATTAACCTTTTATTCGGATGCTGTATCTCCTTGTCCTTCTGGAACAATTACAAAAGCCCATTCTATCTCTTTAGGAACACCATAATTGTCCAAAAACTTTCCTCCAATTCCACTCACTTGAGATTTCTTATCTTCAACTTCAAGTCCATATTCTTCTCCAAACATGAATTTCACTCCATTATCTAAACAAAGAGTGTCAGTATCTTTTAAATCAATAACTATAAATTGATTCGGTTGTATTTTTTGGTTTTCTATTATTCCAATTTCTTTAGAAGTTTCATTGTAAATAAAAACTTCGTAAGTCTTTCCAGTTTTTTCGTATTTGGTAGGGATTATAAATAATTCGTCTCCTTTTTCTATAAATTCATTTCCATTTTCATCAAAATATCTATTCTCTTTTTTACAACTAAAAAATGCAATTAAAAGAATACTCAAAGCTGTTATAATCTTTCTCATTGATTGATTTATTTATTTATTTATTCTGTATGTTGTGATTAACATATAAACTTACCTAAAATACTATAAAAAGACATAATGCACTTACCTAGGTCTATTAAATCGCAATATCAAAGATCACACAGGAAACAAATCTTCCCCTCCGTCTGTATGTCATTTTATTGCTAGTCCTTATAATGCTAGAAGCTTAATAAAACACCTCCTTAGCCCTTACTTCGGTAAACTCAGCACGACGCCTTGCTAGGAGGGAAGACTTTTGAGAGAGTAGTTTATAAGAGCATGCTTCCGCGAAAGCGTAAAAAAATAAACACTAGAAAATAGAGTACTGTTCTATTTTAGAAATACTACGCTATTTTGACTTGCAAGCACCCAGCATCCAGCTTCAAACAAATCCCAAATCTCAAAAAATCAAACTACAAAAATTTCCTGCTTCAAGACCCAATTTCATTCCTCCTTGAGTCTTAATAGCTTAAAATATTCATTCGTAGTTTCATCGAGACGGTCAGTGATCATTTTAAAATTCTCTTGATTTGGTTTGAGATTGATATGTTTATCAATAACGGTACTTCGTTTATAAATGAGAAACGTGTTTTCTACCTGTGGGTTAATGCTATTCAAATAGACTTCTGAAGCTTTATCTTCAAAAGAAGGCACAAACGTCAAGGCGACTTGTTTTAATCTTAGATTGGTTCCTAGTTTTTCTAATTCTTGAATCCTATTCTCTTTCCTATAGTTGGATTCGTTGCCGTATATAAAATAGACTTTTAAATAGTTTTCTCTTTGTTGGCTTTCGCTATCCAGAAAAGTAAGCCAATCTTTAATTTCTTGCCAATTGGGCTTGTTCCCTACAAAATATAAAATCCCGTGATACCAACCGTATTTACAAACCGGACACGTTTTTGTCCCTTTGTCTGCGCCATACGCATGAAAGGGTGTAAACGAACTAATAGCTTCCCCGATCTTCTTGCCCGAACTCACCGTATTTGTACTTTGTATGGGATACTTAGGAATATTCAAACCTAAAATGATATTGCGTTCACCAATCCACAAACCTTCTTTTTGAACAAACCGAATAACACCACTTCCTCCACGGTTTTCCATTTTTTTTCTGCGTTGCGAAGTCAATAGCGGATCATCATCAAATACAAAATTATCTATATAGTAAGGTTCTTTCATGTTTTCCTCTTGAACCGTAATATGAATATGTGCAGCTTCGTCTCTGCTTGGATAGGATCCAGGTTGTATGGTGTAGATTGAATAGGCACCTTGTTCATCTGTTTGTACCCATCCTCTTATATAGCCATGTGTTTGCCCTAATTTGTTTTTGGGCATATTTCTTTCCTCGCTTTCTTTGGTACCATATACTCCGTTCGTATTTGTTTGATAATAGTATAGAAGTACATTTGGAGCAGGTGTCTTTCCGTCTCTTTGATACACGGTTCCTGTAAGCATGATTTTCTGTCCTTTTTGTTTATAGGCAGGGCTTGTATCAATAGCGAAGACTTTTCTAGGCATCCCATAGTAAAAGGGCATTGATTTGTTAAAATCATTACTTAAGGTGTTTGTTGACTTTTGAGGAGTTTGTCCATTACAATTGAACAAACTTAAACACGTTAATAGGAGAAATCCGATATTGAAAATTCGTACCATTTGTTGAAGTTTTCAATAAATGTAGTTATATAATCAGATCACTTATGGTGAATCCTATTGCTAGTTAGCTGTGTGGAGTGAATAGCTGTTTTACTGGAGGAGTTGCTGCCAGTTCTTTCTATAATGTCTGCTTACCCTAATCACCTGTCCATTGTCCAGAGTGACATCATAATCCCCATTATTTCTTGATTTCAGCTCTTTGATATAAGTGGCGTTAATAATTGTAGAGCGATGCACTCTTAAAAAGAGGGTTGGGTCAAGTTTGGTTTGAAATTCTTTTAAAGGTTGCGTGTCTAAAAATTTCTGATCGTTTGCGTAAATAACCGAATAAGGCTTGTCGGTCGAAATCAGCTGAATCCTTGACGTCGGAACCGTAATTATTTTTGAACCCTTTTTTAACTTCATTGTTCCAAGATACTGAGTTGCTACATCGGCTGATTTTTGTTTTAAATAATACATGGCAGGAAAAATTATATACCATAGCAGTGCAATATAAAATTGATTGGAAAGTACCGTTTTCAAAATAGCTAAAAAACGATGTGGTGTTGTGTACACCAAATTACTCACCATCACAAACAAAGAGGTAAACAATACGATGTGAAGAAAACTAAACGTAATTCCAATGCCTACATTAAAAGGGAGTTTACCCAATTTGTTCTTTGGGTTCACCATTTTAATGAGTCGGTTGATGAGGATCGTAAGAGGAATAAAAAATATCCAAAACGTGTTGTAAAGTAATGATTCTGAGAGATAAAATCCTGTGTGTTTTATGCTACTGTATATATAATCTTGAAGTACAGCAAGTAGAAATACAAAAATCACAATGATGACGTACAAGGGAATTTTACCAATTCTTGGTATTTTGAATGTTTCGCTTACGTACATTGACGGTTCCAATAGTTCTTTCAGCTTTTGTGTATCTAGTACCTAAAGTTACCTAAAATACTTTAAAAAGAATAACATGCTTATTTAATAGTTGACAATAGTACGCTTTCGCGAAAGCGAAAAAATAAATAAAAAAGAATAGCGTAGTGTTCTATTTTAGAGTACTAAACTATTTTAACTCCCAAGTATCCCACTCCTACTTCCAACATTTTTTAGTTTCAATTTCAATTTCCTTTTCCTTATTTTTATCCCAATGAAACAAAACCGCAAGCTCCTTATCATAGGTCTCTTTTTATTTATCCAGATGGGGATTGTACGTGTGCTGGCACTTTTTCCTGAGTTTATAGAAAATTATTACAGTAACGGTCTCTATCCTTTGATCTCAAAAGGGTTTCGGTATACCTTCGGGTGGTTGCCATTTTCTTTTGGCGATATCATGTATTCTGTATTGATTATTATCGCTTTACGCGAAATTGTTCTCTTGTTCAAATCTCGTTTCCGGCAGTGGAAGACCTTTTCTGTTCGTACGCTCGCGTTGGCATCTATTGTCTATGGTGCGTTTCATTTGTTATGGGGCATGAATTATTATCGACTTCCCTTGCACGAATCCCTTTCGATAGAAAGTGAATACACCACCAAAGAACTCGTTGTCCTTACCCAAAAACTCATCCTAAAGAGCAATGCATTATATGATCAGTTAGCCAGCAATGATACCATGGCAGTCGATGTCCCGTTATCAAAATCAGAAGTTTTCGATCAAACGGTACAAGGGTACAACGCATTACAAACGCAATTTCCAAAACTAGACTATCCGCCTAAAAGTATTAAAACCTCTCTACTAAGTTATCCACTTTCGGTGATGGGGTATAGCGGCTATTTAAACCCGATTACTAACGAAGCTCACATCAATGGACTCGTGCCAAGTCATCGGCATCCTGTGATTAGCTGTCATGAGCAAGCACATCAGTTAGGCTTTGCCAAAGAGAATGAAGCTAATTTCATAGGTGTTCTTGCCACCTTACACAATGAGAATCCTTACTTTCAATATTCTGGAAGCATCTTTGCCCTCCGGTATTGTATCAATGATGTTTTTCGCCGCGATAGCGAGCTAGGAGAAAATTTACGCGATCAGATTCGTCCAGGCATTCTTAAGAATTATGCAGCCTCTCGCGAGTTTTGGGATCGTATGGATAATCCGCTAGAGCCCTTTTTTAAACTATTCTACACCAATTATCTAAAAGCAAATAACCAACCTGACGGGATCAAAAGTTATAGCTATATGGTCGCATTATTAGTCAACTACAATAAATCCTTTCCTTTGGCTTTGTAGTCTGTAGTCTGTAGTCTTTGGTTTTTTTGATTTATACCCCTCATTAGTGTTAACCGTTTTAGTTCATTAAGTATATAGCTCAATATTCCATGAACCCATCATCTCATTAACTCATTATATCATTAAACCATTAATTCATTATCACATTACATCATTACCCCATTGTCATTTATTTGATGTTAAAATACTCTTAATTAACAGCGTTTACCACTAGTGATGGGCGTATCTTTAAATGCTAAATAATCACTAAATACTATGTTTTTAAAAAAAATCCTTATCGCAGGATTGGTTTTTTGTTCGTTTGTTATGTACGGCCAAGACTATTTCCCTGCAAATGACGGTGTAAAATCTAAGAATGAGAATTACACAGTCTTTACCAATGCGACCATTCACACATCACCCACAGAAACCATCAAAAACGGAACCCTCGTGGTTCAGGATGGAAAAGTAGTGCGTGTGGGAAAATCGGTTGCGATTCCAAGTAACGCTATTACCATTGATCTCTCTGGAAAGCACATTTATCCTTCTTTTATAGATATGTACACTGGTTTTGGGATCGAAAAACCAAAACGTGAAGGCGGTGGTCGTCGGGGTTCTCAATATGATAATACGCGTGATGGCTATTATTGGAATGACCACATACGTCCTGATATCCAAGGAATAGACGAATTTAAGTATAATGCCAAAGATGCCAAAGCTTTTGTCGAAGCTGGTTTTGCTGTGGTAGCGACACACCAACACGATGGTATCGCAAGAGGTACAGGCGCATTAATTGCACTAAACTCAGATGGAAATACAGCAAATAGAGTCCTAGATGACAACCTAGCTCAGTATTTTTCTTTTGATAAAAGTAATACTTCTGGACAATCATATCCAACATCAAAAATGGGAGCGATGGCTTTGTTACGTCAAGTGCACCATGATTTAGATTGGTATGAAAAAGGAAATGTAAGTACCAAGGATCTTTCTTTGGAGGCGCTTACGCGAAATAAAAACCTACCTCAATTCTTTGAGGGAGGAGATGTATATGATGCGATGCGTATTGACCGCATAGGAGATCAGTTTGGACTCAATTATATGATCATTGGCGCTGGAGATGAGTACAAGCGTATTCAGGATATTAAAAATCTGAATCGAACGTTTATCTTACCTTTAGATTTTCCAGATGCGTATGATGTAGAAAATCCGTACGCTGCTACCTATATAGATTTAGGAGATATGCGTCATTGGAATCAAGCACCAACCAATCCTAAGCTTTTTGAATCTAATGGAATTCCTTTTGCGTTAACTACGTTTAAGCTCAAATCTCCAAAAGAATTTAAAGGACAACTTATGAAAGCCATTAAACATGGACTTTCAAAAGAAAAAGCATTAGCAGCCTTAACTACAGTGCCTGCACAATTATTAGGAAAAAGTAATGAGATAGGAAGCCTAAAAGGCGGTGCATGGGCTAACTTTATGATTACCTCTGGAGAGATTTTTGAAGATGAAACCACGCTCTATGAGCATTGGGTACAAGGAAATAAAACAGTGGTAGAAGATATGAATACCGTAGATATAGATGGCTCTTATGCCATGAATATCGGAGGTACTTCATATACATTAGAAGTGAAAAACTCTACCAAAAAACCAAGCGCTACCTTGAAAACAGGTGAAGATGAAGTTAAAAACGAATTTAAATACGCAGACGGCTGGGTACAAGTTACGTTTCCTAAGGGAGATAATACATTTGTACGATTAGTAGGACAAGTAATTAATGATCTATTTTTTGGAAAGGCAGTGCTTCCTAATGGAGATGAACGCTCTTTTTCGGCGAACAAAGTAGCCGTGACATCTGATAAAAAAGATGATAAAGACAAAAAGGACGATGATAAAGAAGACGATACAGCGCCTGTCATCATGCCAATGACCTATCCTAATATTGCTTTTGGTTTTGAACAACAACCGAGTCAACAAGATATCTTAATCAGAAATGCGACCGTATGGACCAATGAAGCCGATGGAATTTTAGAAAACACCGACGTCTTAATAAAGGACGGAAAAATTAGTAAGGTAGGTAAAAACCTTTCTGCGGGTAGAGCTAAAGTGATAGATGGTACAGGAAAGCACGTCACTTCAGGTATTATAGATGAGCATTCACATATTGCCGCTTTCGATATTAATGAAGCTGGACATAACTCTACCTCTGAGGTACGTATGTCTGACGTGATTAATCCTGATGATAGTGATATTTACAGAAACCTGGCTGGAGGTGTGACTGCGATTCAATTATTACACGGATCTGCAAATCCAATAGGAGGGCAGTCTGCAGTGATGAAATTGAAATGGGGAGCTTCTATAGACGAGATGCTTCTGGAAGATAAGAAGTTTATTAAGTTCGCTCTCGGTGAGAATGTCAAGCAGTCTAACTGGCAAAGCTTTAGTCGTTTTCCTCAAACACGTATGGGTGTAGAGCAAGTATTTGTTGACTACTTTACAAGAGCCAAAGAATACGAAGCACTAAAGAAAAGCGGTAAGCCTTACCGTATGGATGAAGAGATGGAAACGATTGTTGATATTCTCAATGAAGAACGTTATATCTCATGTCACTCCTATGTACAAAGTGAGATCAATATGCTAATGAAAGTAGCAGAAAGTTTTGACTTTAGAATCAACACCTTTACTCATATTCTAGAAGGATACAAAGTAGCCGATAAGATGGCAGCACACGGCGTAGGAGGATCAACGTTCTCAGATTGGTGGGCGTATAAGTATGAAGTAAATGATGCGATTCCTTACAATGCAGCCATTATGCACAATGCAGGTGTTGTTGTTGCTATTAATAGTGATGATGGAGAAATGTCTAGACGTTTAAATCAAGAAGCTGCTAAAATTGTAAAGTATGGCGATGTGTCTGAAGAAGAAGCATGGAAGATGGTTACCTTAAATCCTGCTAAATTATTACACTTAGACGATCGCTCAGGAAGTATTAAAGTTGGAAAAGACGGCGATGTTGTTGTTTGGTCTGATCATCCATTGTCTATTAAGGCAAAAGCCGAGCAAACCATTATTGAAGGAACTATTTATTTTGATATCAATAGAGACTTACAATTAAGAGATGCGGTACAAGCAGAAAAAAGCAAACTAGTTGCGATGATGCTAGCTGAGAAGAAAAAAGGTTTAAAAACGCAACCTGCAAAGAAAAAAGAAAAGCAGCGTTTACATTGTGACACTACAGAAACGATACATTAATATGAAAGCACTAACAAAATATATGACGACAGCGTTCGTATTGATCGCTTCGGTAGTTATAGGACAACAGACGCCCGCACCCGCTCAAACAGAAGTTTATACGATTGTAGGAGCCACGGCGCACATAGGAAATGGAACGGTTATAGATAATGCCGTATTGATTATAGAAGATGGAAAGATTAGCGTTTGTGCAGATGCTACGACCACTAAAATAGCACAACGTGGAAAAATTATAAATGCAGCAGGAAAACATATTTATCCTGGATTGATAGCGACAAACACAACGCTAGGACTTGTAGAAGTAGGCGCTGTACGCCCATCTAATGATGATGATGAAATTGGAAGTATGATTCCACATGTACGTGCTATCATTGCGTATAATGCAGAATCTAAAGTCGTAGAGAGTATGCGACCTAATGGCGTGCTTACGGCACAAATACGTCCGTTAGGAGGCACGATCTCAGGAACATCATCTGTGGTACAACTAGATGCTTGGAATTGGGAAGATGCGGCTTATAAGGCAGACGACGGAATCTACGTTAACTGGCCATCAAGTATGACCAGAGGAAGATGGTGGTTAGGGGAAGAACCAGGATTTAAACCTAATAAAGACTACGCAAAAGATATCACAGAGTTAAAAACCTTTATGAATAATGCAAAAGCGTATGCAAAAGGGAATAGCGATGTAAACCTTCCTTTTGCAGCAATGAAAGGCATTTTTGATGGAAGTCAGCGTGTATTTATAAGTGCCAATGATGAGCGTCAAATCCGTGATATTATTGCCTTTAAAAAAGAAATGAATCTTCAACATGTGGTTCTTGTAGGAGGCTATCAAGCTAATAAAGTAGCTGCCGAATTAAAAGCAAACAATATTCCTGTCATCTTACAACGTGTTCAAGAATTACCAGCCATGGACGATCATGACTACGATTTACCGTATAAGTTGCCAAAATTATTGACAGATGCTGGTGTCCTCGTTGCATTAGGATACGATGGCGAATACTGGCAGGTGCGTAACCTTCCTTTTTACGCAGGGCAAGTCACACAGTTTGGAATGAGCGATGCAGATGCGTTAAAACTCATTACAGAAAATCCTGCAAAGATTTTAGGAATTGATCAAACAGCAGGAACCTTAGAAGTTGGAAAAGATGCTACCTTATTTATCAGTGAAGGGAATGCCCTTGATATGAGAGGGAATCAATTATCAAGAGCTTTTATTCAAGGGAGAGACATCAGCCTAGAAACACATCAAACAAGACTTTGGAAGCGCTATGCAGAAAAAGTAGAGATTAAGAAATAAAACATAGTTGTTATAGCATTGAAAAGCGATCACTCAATAGGTGATCGCTTTTTTGTATCTCCCTATAAGAAAGTAACTTGATTACGTTTATGCGAACTTTGTTTAAAGACTAGCAATTCCTGTTTATTTTTACGTTATTGCATTACTTTTAAAAATCTAATTACTTTATGCGAGATACTCATTACATCAGTAGTGCAATCTTAGATCTGGCTACAATTTCTGCGATCCAACAAGAAAATAAATTACTTGCTTTAAGCGAAGAAAGTCGTCATAATATTAATGCCTCCAGAGCTTATTTAGACCATAAGATAGAAGGAAACGCTACGCCTCTGTATGGGATTAATACAGGTTTTGGTAGTTTGTGTAATGTCGCTATAAAGAATGAACATCTTAGAGAATTACAAGAAAACTTAATGCGATCGCACGCCTGTGGTACGGGTGATTATGTCCCAAAATCGATTGTGAAGTTGATGATTTTACTCAAAGTACAATCCTTAAGTTACGGCCATAGTGGGGTACATATTGATACGGTAGAGCGTCTCATTGATTTTTATAATTTGGATATTCTTCCTGTGATATATACCCAAGGGTCGTTGGGGGCTAGTGGCGATTTGGCGCCTTTAGCGCATTTGTCGTTACCACTTATAGGTGAAGGACAGGTATGGGATGAGAATGAGCCCGCTTTCGCGAAAGCGATATTAGAAAAACACCATTTAATCCCAATAAAGTTGCAATCTAAAGAAGGTCTTGCCTTGCTAAACGGAACCCAATTTATGGTTGCCTATGGCGTAGATGCCCTTTTAAAATCTCATAAACTATCCTATCTAGCCGATATGATAGGAGCGATCTCTATCGATGCTTTTAATTGTAATTTATCACCTTTTGATCCTTTAGTACATTATGTACGACCACACCGAGGACAAATCAAAACTGCAGAGCGTATTCAAGAGTTTCTAGCAGATAGCGAAATAGCGAAAACAGAAAAAGTAAACGTACAAGATCCCTATTCTTTTAGATGTATTCCTCAAGTGCACGGAGCGAGTAAGGATACTATAGTGTTTGCATCAAAGACATTTAAAACAGAAATGAATAGTGTGACGGATAATCCTAACATTTTTGCGGAAGATGATAAGATTATAAGTGGCGGCAATTTTCACGGACAACCACTGGCATTAGCATTAGATTTTTTAGCCATTGCCGTGGCAGAATTAGGGAGTATTAGTGAACGCCGAACGTATCAACTCATTAGTGGTCTTAGAGATCTTCCTCCATTTTTGGTAGATAATCCAGGACTTCATAGCGGTATGATGATTCCTCAATATACAGCGGCAAGTATTGTGAGTCAAAACAAACAACTAGCCACTCCTGCAAGTGTAGATTCTATTGTATCCTCCAATGGACAAGAAGATCACGTGAGTATGGGCGCAAATGCAGCAACAAAATTACATAAGGTGGTAGAAAATTTAGAAACCATTTTAGCCATCGAACTGCTAAACGCCTCACAAGCATTACATTTTCGAGCACCTTCAAAAACCTCTCCTTTTTTAGAGTCTATTATTACGGCATACAGAAGCGAAGTTTCTTTTGTCACCAAAGACAGAATCTTCTCGACAGACATTCATAAAACAAAAGCGTTTATGAATACAATTCAAATAGATCCTGAGATGTTATTTAATTAGATAAGATCTCATTCATCCATTTAATTGCTTGGTCTAATGTACTAAATACTTCAAAAGGGTGTTCAAAGAATTGTCGCTCTACGTGTGCATTTCCTTGATTCATTGGATCTGAAGATACAATAGCAATAGCTCTTATATTGGAGTTTTTTGCCGTATCTAGATACACTGTAGGATTTACAGAGTACGAGTGAATTCTATTTGAAATATATCCGTACGTTTTTTCTTTAAAATGGTTTTTACAAAATGTAAGAAATACAGTGTTGTAATTGGTGTCAAAGGTGATGCCTTCTTTCATTTCAGCAATCACAATATGTTCTTGTATTTTGACTTTTCCAAAGTCAAAATTAGTTTCGATTGTATTCAAAAATAGGTATGCGTTAGGGGGATTAATAATTTAAATATAGGTCTAATTTCTGACAAAATTATATAATAATCAAATCAAGTTTTCAGTCATTTAGTAATCAGATATATAATAAAAAAAATAAACTAATGATTGTTAGTTTTTTGGATGGTTTATACGAGAAAATGTGGTGATATGCTTTGTCAATACTTATTCATAATGAGTGCTAAATTCTATTAAAAAAACACAAAAAGCTATACGCTATAAAGCATAGCTTAACTACTTTATTAAAATCTAACTCATTTCGAAAATTTCTTACTTTACGTTTTCCTAAAAGTCTTCAAAAGGATAGGAATGAAACCAATGATATATCCTATAAAAAAGAATAGGTGTCAAAATTTTGACACCTATTCTTTTTTTGATTTTGACAATTTATGTAATTACTCAGACTCTGTGGTCGTCGCTTTTTCTATCTTGATCGTAAGTTCTTTACTTTCTTTATCTAAGTCCATGACAATAGAATCACCTTCTGAGAGTTTTGAAGTAATAATCTCTTCGGCAAGGGCATCTTCAATATATTTTTGAATAGCACGCTTTAGAGGTCTTGCTCCATATTCTTTATCAAAACCTTTGTCACTTATATAATCTTTTGCTTCATCTGTTAAGCTAAGGTCATATCCAAGATCTTTGATACGTGTAAATAATTTTGCAAGTTCTATATCTATGATTTTGTGGATATGCTCTCTTTCTAACGCATTAAAAATGACGACATCATCTATACGGTTTAAGAACTCAGGCGCAAATGATTTTTTAAGCGCATTTTGGATGACACTTTTTGCATTATCATCTATCTGATCTTTACGAGTGGCAGTTCCAAATCCAACACCTTGACCAAAATCTTTTAATTTACGAGCACCAATATTTGATGTCATAATGATAATGGTATTTCTAAAATCAATTTTTCGTCCTATAGAATCTGTCAAGAAGCCATCATCCAGTACTTGAAGTAGCATATTAAATACATCTGGATGCGCTTTTTCTATCTCATCTAGTAATATTACAGAATATGGTTTTCTACGTACTTTTTCTGTAAGTTGTCCACCTTCCTCATATCCTACGTATCCTGGAGGTGCTCCTACTAATCTAGAAATCGCAAATTTTTCCATATACTCACTCATATCTATACGTATGAGCGCATCTTGATTATCAAATAATTCTTTGGCAAGTACTTTGGCAAGTTGTGTTTTTCCAACACCAGTCTGTCCTAAGAAAATAAATGAACCAATAGGTTTATTAGGATCTTTTAATCCAGCGCGATTACGCTGTATAGCTTTAGCTACTTTAGCAACCGCCTCATCTTGTCCTACTACATTTCTCTTTATGGTTGCAGGTAAGTCTGCAAGTTTATTACTTTCTGTCTGTGCAATACGATTTACAGGAATGCCTGTCATCATACTTACTACATCAGCAACATTATCTTCAGATACTTCTTCTTTATGAAGTTTTGAATCTTCTTCCCAACGCTCTTGTGCTATAGAAAGTTCTTTTTCTAAGTTCTTCTCATCATCACGTAACTTAGCAGCTTCTTCATACTTCTGTTTTTTAACAACAGTCGTCTTCAGTTCGCGAACTTCTTCTAGCTTGTTTTCTAATTCTAAAATCTTTTTTGGAACATCAATATTAGTGATATGCACACGAGATCCAGCCTCATCCAAAGCATCAATCGCTTTATCTGGCAAGAATCTGTCTGTCATATAGCGATTGGTTAATTTTACACATGCTTCAATAGCTTCGTCTGTGTAGCTTACATTGTGATGCTCTTCGTATTTGTCTTTAATATTTTGAAGAATTTCTATTGTTTCTTCTACTGTCGTAGGCTCCACAATTACCTTTTGAAAACGACGTTCTAGTGCTCCGTCTTTCTCAATATGCTGTCTAAATTCATCTAGCGTTGTAGCCCCCACACATTGTATTTCGCCTCGAGCGAGCGCAGGTTTAAACATATTGGATGCATCTAGTGATCCTGTTGCACCACCGGCACCTACTATTGTATGAATTTCGTCTATAAAAAGAATAATATCATCATTCTTTTCTAGTTCGTTCATCACAGCCTTCATACGCTCTTCAAACTGTCCTCTGTATTTTGTACCTGCAACTAAGCTAGCAAGATCAAGTGTTACGACCCTTTTATCAAAAAGAATACGAGACACTTTACGTTGTATAATCCGTAAGGCAAGTCCTTCGGCAATGGCAGATTTACCAACGCCAGGTTCTCCAATAAGTAATGGATTGTTTTTCTTGCGTCTACTTAAAATTTGAGAGACACGTTCAATTTCTTTTGTTCTACCAACCACAGGATCAAGTTTTCCTTCTTCTGCCATAGCAGTTAGGTCTCGTCCAAAATTGTCTAAAACTGGAGTTTTACTTTTCTTAGTTCCTTTTGAAGAAGCTGCATTTCCAAATGGATTTTCTTTTTCTCCTTCGTTACTAGATTCCTGTTCATCACTGAATTCTGATTTTATAGGTTCTATATAATCATCATCTTCGTTTGCCATCATACCTTTAAATTGGTCTTTTACATTATCATAATCTACCTTAAGTCTATTTAATAACTTTGTGGTAGGGTCGTTTTCGTTGCGTAATATACACAATAACAGATGCGCCGTGTTAATAGACGAACTTTGAAATAGCTTTGCTTCTAAAAAGGTGGTTTTTAAAGCACGTTCAGCCTGTCTTGTTAAGTGTAAATTCTTTTTATCATTGCCTTGTAAACTATTATTAGGATTTGCAGGACTTAGGATTTCCACCTTACGTCGCAGGTGTTCCAAGTCTATTAGTAAAGCACTTAATATATTAATAGCCTTACCACTACCATCTCTAAGTAGTCCAAGTAATAAATGTTCTGTTCCTATAAAGTCGTGACCTAGTCGTAAAGCTTCTTCTTTACTGTAGGCAATTACGTCTTTTACTCTAGGTGAAAAATTATCATCCATAATTTATATCTCCTTACGTTCATTGTAAATTTAAGCATTCTCATTCAAAAATCATTCCGCATACCATACTTAGTAGCTAATAGACAAAATAACTGACAGTTTGCCAAGTATATTGCATGGTAGTTATTAAAAATACGTCGTTAAATATTGTTAATAAAAAATATGCTTTCGCGAAAGCGTATACCTCCAAAAACCTTTTAAAATGGGTATATTGCTAGCTAGTATAATTGACATAAAAATTTAATTAAAACTATATATGACAGGAGGAGAAAAATTGATCTCAATTAATATTGAAGATGAAATGAAGTCAGCTTACATCGATTATTCGATGTCAGTCATAGTGTCACGTGCTTTGCCAGATGTACGTGATGGTTTAAAACCTGTACACCGTAGAGTATTATTCGGGATGCATGAATTAGGAATACGTGCAAGTGGCGCTCATAAAAAATCTGCAAGAATCGTAGGAGAAGTACTTGGAAAGTATCACCCACACGGAGATACCTCTGTATATGATGCTATGGTTCGTATGGCTCAAGAATGGAGTTTGCGATATATGCTTATAGATGGACAAGGAAACTTTGGATCTGTAGATGGCGATAGCCCAGCCGCAATGCGTTATACAGAAGCACGTATGCGCAAAATATCTGAAGATATGCTTGCAGATATTGAAAAAGATACTGTAGACCATCAACTTAATTTTGATGATACTTTATATGAGCCAAAAGTGTTGCCTACGAGAGTTCCTGGATTACTTATTAATGGAGCCTCTGGTATTGCTGTTGGTATGGCAACCAATATGCCACCACACAATCTTTCTGAAGTTGTAGACGGAATCGTTGCTTATATCGCAAATAACGATATAGAGATCGATGAGTTAATGACGCATGTAAAAGCACCTGATTTTCCTACTGGAGGTACTATTTATGGGTATGAAGGGGTACGTGAAGCTTTTAAGACAGGACGTGGTCGTATAGTAATGCGTGCCAAGGCGAGTATAGAAGAAGTTAAAGGTCGTGAGTGTATTATCGTTACTGAGATTCCGTATCAAGTGAATAAAGCTGATATGATCAAGAAAACGGCAGATATGATCAACGAGAAGAAGATTGATGGTATTTCTGCGATACGCGACGAGTCAGATAGAAACGGAATGCGTATTGTATACGTATTAAAAAGAGATAGTATTCCTAATATTGTTTTAAATACCTTATACAAATACACAGCATTACAATCCTCTTTTAGTGTAAACAATATTGCACTTGTAAATGGGCGACCAGAAATGCTTAACCTTAAAGACATGATCCATCATTTTGTGGAGCATCGTCATGAAGTGGTAGTTCGTAGAACAAAATACGAACTCAAAAAAGCAGAAGACAGAGCGCATATCCTTGAAGGGTTAATCATCGCATCTGATAATATAGATGAAGTGATTGCGATTATAAGAGGAAGTTCTAATGCAGATGAGGCAAGAGCAAATCTTATTGAACGCTTTAAACTTTCAGAAATACAAGCAAAAGCGATTGTTGAGATGCGACTTCGCCAGTTAACAGGTCTGGAACAAGATAAGTTGCGTGCAGAGTTTGAAGAAATCATGAAGACGATAGAAGATCTTAAAGCTATTTTAGCGAGTAAGGAACGTCGTATGAGCATCATTAAAGAAGAACTTTTAGAAGTTCAAAGTAAATACGGAGACGAGCGCCGTTCTGTGATAGAATACGCAGGAGGAGATGTAAGTATTACAGATCTTATTCCTGATGAAAAAGTAGTCATTACCATTTCTCACGCAGGATATATAAAACGTACATCACTTACAGAATACAAAACTCAAAATAGAGGAGGCGTAGGACAGAAAGCTTCGACTACACGTAATGAAGACTTTTTAGAACATCTTTTTGTAGGCACTAACCACCAGTATATGTTGTTTTTTACGCAAAAAGGAAAATGTTTCTGGATGCGCGTGTTTGAGATTCCAGAAGGAAGTAAGACGTCTAAAGGGAGAGCCATTCAAAACCTAATTAATATAGAGCAAGATGATAAAGTAAAAGCGTTTGTAACTACAAATGATCTTAAAGATGAGGAGTATGTAAATAGCAATTTCATTATCATGGCGACGAAGAAAGGACAAGTGAAGAAAACATCACTTGAGCAATATTCTCGTCCTAGAACCAACGGTATCAATGCAATTACCATTAAAGATGGCGACGAGTTATTATCTGCTAAATTGACCAATGGAGAAAGTCAAGTGATGCTTGCGGTGAAGTCTGGTAAAGCAATCAGATTTGAAGAAAGTAAGACGAGGCCTATGGGTAGAGGTGCTTCGGGTGTTCGTGGCATAACTCTTGCTAGTGAGGATGACGAAGTCGTAGGAATGGTTTCTGTAAATGATGCAGAAAGTAATATTTTAGTTGTTTCAGAAAAGGGATATGGTAAGCGTAGTAGTCTTGAAGATTATCGTATTACAAATCGTGGAGGAAAAGGTGTAAAAACTATTTCTGTAACTGAAAAGACAGGAGAATTGGTTGCCATTAAAAATGTAACAGACGACGACGATTTGATGATTATCAATAAATCAGGGATCGCTATTCGTATGGAAGTTGCAGATTTACGAGTCATGGGAAGAGCGACACAAGGTGTTAGACTCATCAACTTAAAAGGAAACGATTCTATTGCAGCTGTTGCCAAAGTAAAACACGATGAAGACGAAATAGATGATGACGATGATGATCTTGAAGGTTTAGATAATACAACATCAGTAACTGAAGAACAAACAGATTCAACTCCAAACACAGACACTTCTGAAGAAGAAGAATAAATAATAGGGGTTGAATAAATTTTAATTAATTTTGTAACCCCTTAATTTTAAACATTAGATAATGAGAACTAAATTTTTATTTGTAGTAGCCCTTGCTTTTGGGATATCAGCTTTTGCTCAAAAGAAAGAAGTAAAAGCCATCGAGAAAGCAATAAAAAGCGGAAGTTATGGTGAGGCTAAAAATCTTGTTGGAGCAGCAGAAGCTTTAATAGGGTCTATGGACGATAAGACAAAAGAAAGCTTTTATTTAGCAAAAGCACAAGCGTATTTAGGTGTTGATAATACCAATGCAGCAGATTTAAAAGTTGCCGCAGAATCATTTAGCAAACTTAAAGATACTAAATATAATGCAGAAGCCGAAGCTGGTATTTCTAACGTAGTGGTGGCTATGATCAACTCTGCTATCAAAGATCAGAATACTCAAAATTATACGAGTGCGTCTACAAAACTTGCCGATGCTTATAATTATAGTAAAAAAGATACTTTATATCTCTATTTTGCAGCATCTAATTCTGTAAACGGTAAAGATTATGATACTGCTTTAAAGTATTACAATCAACTCACAGATCTTGGATTTTCTGGTATAGAGACTTTATATTATGCAACAGAAGTAGAGACCAATGAAGAGGTAAAAATCCCTTCTAAACAAGAAAGAGATCTTTTGGTATTAGGTAAAACACATATCAATCCTACAGAGAAAAAAAGTGAATCTAAACGAGGCGAGATCGCTAAAAATATAGCCTTAATCTATATGTCTCAAGGAAATAATGAGAAAGCTCTAGAAGCCATGGCTAATGCTCGTGCAGAAAATCCAGATGATCTTATGTTAGTACGTTCTGAGGCAAATATATACTTAGAAATGAATCAACTGGATAAGTATAAAGAAATCATGCAAGAAGTCATTGCAAAAGACCCTAATAACCCTGAATTATATTACAACTTAGGCGTAGGAGAAGACAAGCTAGGGAACACACAAGCAGCAATAGACTATTACAAAAAAGCAGTTTCTTTAAATCCTAAGTATGCGGCTGCTTATAATAACATTGGAGCACTCATTTTAAGTGAAGAAAAAGCTATTGTTGACGAAATGAATAACCTTGGAACTTCAAATGCTGATTATGCAAAATATGACAAGCTTAAAGAAAAACGTCAAGGCATATATAAACAAGCCGCTCCTTATCTAGAAAAAGCATTGGAAAACCAAACAGGAGAAAAAGGTGTAGCACGTTCTTTAGAGTTAGCAAAAACATTATATGGTATCTATCAGCAACTAGGAGATACTTCTAAGGCAGATGCTATGAAAGCGAGAGTAGAAACATTGGAAGGAGGGAATTAAGAATACCTTTCTTTAAAACATATAAGGAGACCGTCTAAAAACTATTTAGACGGTCTTTTTGTTATTAATCATAAGATGTTACGCAGTAAATAGGTGTTTTTACGTATCTATTTAAATTAGATACCTCATAATTTTGGTACATTAGAGATATTATAAATAGGCTATCTGTAGTAAATAATAATCATATAGAAATCTATGCAGAAGGAAATTTTATACAGGTAGCATCACCTTTTGTATATGATTAAAATAATTATTAATGTAACAATAATGAGCTATGAATTTATCAACGATTAAAACACCTGGAGTATATATTAATGAAGTAAATGCTTTTGGGAATTCAGTAGTTCCTGTTGCGACTGCAGTACCTGCATTTATAGGGTATACACCACAAGCTACGTATGAAGGAAAATCGTATATAAGTATACCTACGAAGATTACATCATTTGCAGATTTTCAAGCTATATTTTGTTATCCAGACCCACCTGCGCCGGCAGATCCTGTAAAACAATATGATCCTCAATACTATTTAATACAACAAGAACGTCAACCAGAAAAAGGTGATTATCTCTTGATAGGTAGTGATTATTATTCGATTGTTCCGGATGCAAATACTGTTTATTACCTCTACAATAGCATCCGTTTATTTTATGAAAATGGAGGAGGTGATGCTTATATTGTTTCTGTAGGTACCTATGGAGCTCCTTCTGGAAGTGCTATGAAACTAGGAGACCAAATCATAAATACAAATGTGCAATTAACAGATCTTATAAAAGGACTTGCTTCTTTAAAAAACGAAAAGGAACCTACCATGTATATCTGTCCAGAAGCTACATTACTCTCTGTAGATGACAACGCTACACTAATGCAAGAGATGCTACTGCAAAATACTGAGATGCAAACAGCAATAAGCATTTTTGATAGTATAGGTGGTCGTAACCCAGATCCTATCTTTTACACAGATGATATTACAACATTTAGAAATAGCACTGGTAATACTGGGCTTGATTACGGAACTGCTTATTATCCTTTTGTAGGTACGACCATCATGCAGGGAAGTGATATAGATTACACAAATCTTTTTGGAGGTGATGTAAAGCAACTAGCACCGCTTTTAAATTCACCTTCTAATCCTAATGAGGCAGTAGCAACCATGCTTTTAGCTATAGAAACTCCTCCTGCAAATCCGCTTACGGTGGGTCAATATAATAATGCTTTACTAAATGCTAGTTCAACGTATAGTACGATTATGAAGCATGTTTTAGCAGCTGTAAATATGTTACCTGCTAGCGGTGGTATGGCTGGTGTGATTACAACAACAGACCGTCAAGTTGGACCTTGGCAACCTCCTGCAAATACTTCTATGGCTAGAGTGGTAAGTCTTCCTATTAAGCTATCAGATGCTCAACAAGCTGATCTTAACGTAGACGCCGTTTCAGGAAAATCTATTAATGCTATTCGCTTTTTTAATGGATTGGGTATTTTAATTTGGGGTGCCAGAACATTAGATGGGAACAGTCAAGATTGGCGATACATCTCAGTAAGAAGAACCATGATTTTTTTAGAACAGTCTTCCAAACTTGCAGCGCAAGCCTATGAATTTTCGCCTAATGATAAAAATACTTGGGAAGCAGTAAAAGCAATGATAGGTAGTTTTTTAAATGATGTTTGGAAGCAAGGAGGACTTCAAGGCGCGAGTGCCGCAGATGCTTTTTCTGTGGAGTGTGGTCTTGGATCAACAATGACAGGAGAAGATATTCGTAACGGATTTATGAATGTATCAATTAAAGTAGCTGTTGTACGTCCCGCAGAATTTATCGTGATCACATTTACCCAACAAATGGCAACTCCTAGTTAATAGTTACTATGCAATAGCGATTAAACAATGCGTGACTTATAAAGATAACAAGCACAGATTTAAAGTCTGACGGAAATGAGGATGCAGTAGATACTTTAGAGATACATAACGACTTATCATTTCTAATGAAGAATAAGAAAATCAAATTTAAACAACCTCTATGATTACGTTATAATTTCTTTATAATACGTTCTATAGTTTTCCAATTACGGGTTGTGATATTTTTTCCATACGTTGCTTCAAGGATACCCATTGCTTTTGGAGTTTGTGCGATAGCCAGATCTAATACACTTATAATACTCGTGTCTCTCGCTTCAAGGATTTGATAAGACTTGTCAAGACTAATCCACGGAAGCGCTAATACAGCAGTTCTTTGTTCCTTTAAAAATGAAATATACAGCCGAGTTTCTTTTGTGACCTCAATGCCCTCAAAAGGATTACTTTCATAAAGATCTTGTATTTGAGCAACATCTCTAACACAGGTGGGGATCGGAAAACCAAATGTAGCCTTTAGGGTCTTTTCAATCTCTTTTTCGATATCTTCTACCTTTTTTGGGGTTGCCTTAAAAATAGCATTTCCAGAGTTTAACACTGTAACAATATCCGTGTAACCCAATGTTTTAAATACAGTTTTAAGCGCTGCCATGGGGAGTTTATGATGTCCGCCAACATTGATTCCTCTTAGAAAAGCAATGTATTTTTTTGTATGTGTTGGTGCGGTCATATAGGTATTTAGTGAAATACAATTGTACAGTGTTGAGTAGCATCAAATTTAATGTATTGTCATCGTACATTTTATAAATATAGCATATTATGATACGCTTTCGCGAAAGCGTACCATTTAATCTTTGATCTATTTTTAAGTGTCGTTTATAAAAATTACATTTGTTTTGATACTTTCATTGTAGATGAGAGTTAAAACGCACGATTCTTTTTATGGCAGGAAATACTTACGGAACACTTTTTAAACTCACGACTTTTGGAGAATCACACGGAAAAGCGATAGGAGGAATTATCGATGGGTGTCCTTCTGGGCTTGTACTAGATTTTGATGCTATCCAACAAGAGCTAGAACGCCGTAAA
>NZ_CALEMI010000052.1 GCF_937910895.1 uncultured Dokdonia sp.
GCTATTATCTACCTGAAAGTCTAACGTAACTTCTCTTAAGTTTTCTCGTATAAAATCATCATTAAGAAATTCTAATCGAGTGGTATCGCGTACTGTGATTGTTGCTTCTTGTGTATCTACACTTTCAAAATCTGACGTGTCTAGTGTAAAGAAAATAAGAGATGCATCTACTGTTTGATTGAATACAACATCTTGTGTCTGATCAAAATCTACATCACTTACACAAGAAACACATCCTAAGAATGAGATCATGAACACGACCACAGATATACATCGCTGTACATATTTCATAGTTTGGGGGAATTTACTAATTTAACTAAAAACGCATATTTGATAAGTATATTGCTATAAATACTTACATATCTCTAACAAATCACGTACTACAACTTGCGTATGGGGCATTTTTAAATTGTGATAGTTATAACAAATTGTTTTCATATTCATACGCTCTGCTCCCAAGATATCTGCCTCATAAGTATCCCCTATCATCATACTTTTTTCTGGCGTGGTTTGCGCTACATTTAGTGCGATTTCAAAAATACGTGGGTTTGGCTTTTTTGCACCTGCTGCTTCACTAGTCGTTACAGTATCAAAATAAGTATCAATATTTGAGCTTTTCAATTTTTTCATTTGGACTTCTTCAAAGCCATTTGTGATAATATGAAGTTTATAGTCTTTTTTTAAATAGTCCAAAAGTTCTATCGTACCATCAAACAAGTGGTTGTGATCAGGTAGATGCAGTATATAATCTTCAGAAAGTTTATCAATAGTATCATCTGTCACTTTCATGTTGAGTGTATCAAATGTCTTTTTGAATCTACCATAGCGCAACTGAGATTTGGTCACTCTTTCTTCTCTATACCATTTCCAATATTGGAAATTAATAGGAGAATATACTTCTAAAAATCCTTGTAAATCTAACGAAATCTTATTCTTCTCAAATATAGTGGCAAATGCCAATCCTGAATTACGATCAAAATCCCACAAGGTATGATCAAGATCAAAAAAAACGTCTGTTATCTCTTTACTCATTGGTAGTTAATAAGGTTCTAAATATTTTTTTACTGTAGACATTGGTGAAATCTGAATTTGAAAAAGCAATCAAAAATAATCCATGTACTTTTTTTACAGCCTCTTTAATTCTTTCTAAGCGTACGCTATCTATGGTTTGCTTATGAGCATCAATAATAGCATTTATGTGGATACAGAATGGATATATCATCAACGGAGTTTGTATTTCATAATCCAGATCGTAAAATAAAAATGGAGTGCAAGTACTCGCTCTAAAACCAGGAATATCAGGATATCCCATCGTGTAATCTTCTACGATTTCCTGATCCAAAAGATCCCTATAACTATTGGGCAATATGATTTTACAATCAGTGATTCTAGTTTGCTTTAAAGGCCTGTTTGTGATATGTTCTATCCGTTTTTTTTCTTCTTTCAAAACGTCTATAGATTGTGATGCGTTTTTAGAGACAAGCAACCCCACATTTGAATAGTCTCCTACCATTTTTATTAAGGATTGAAAACTACGTTTACTGTATTTTATATTTTTACTATCGGCGGTATAATCGCCTAGTTCAAAAAATAGCTTAAACTGAGATAAGGATTGTTTTTGAACATTGACTAACCAACTAAATATATCAAAAGGATCTTTACGTAATCCTAACAGTACTTGTGTGCGTATGAAATTTCGCTTTAAGCGAAAATTAATAAAATCATTGGCATACCCACCCACAGTTCGTAAAAATCCTACTTTTCTGTAAGCAAACGCCTGAGGTACGTCAATAATAACTTGCGTTAAAAATTGAGATTCTTTTAACGTATACTCGGGAAAAGACATCGTTACAATCTCTTTAAAACGCTGTATCCAAATATCGACAACGGGGCGATCTAAAAAATTATTCTTATAGGCTATACTCTCACTTGCAGGAAAACGCCCTAATGCATCTTTTACGTGTGGTAAGTATTCTTCATACCGACTTAACATATAAAAAGTAGCACCAAATATATCATAGGGAATTGTTGCATTCGGAACTTTTGAAGCAAAAAAACAAGGTATGCCTTTCCAATCTTGCAATTGAATATCTACATCCATAACACCTTGTTCAAAAAGAAGATCGACGGCACTAACATGCAATTCGTTCCCTAATTGTTTGTATGTATACGATAATTTAGGGCCGTCATGCGCTACAAAATCTTCTACTTTACTCGTAAAAGACACCTTTATCCCTAATACTCGTGTACATATATGCTTAAAAGTATAGATAACTCTAGGCGTAATTTTATGGGTATAAACAAGTAGCATTGAAATTGAGAGTAAAAAAGGGTTAAATCAAGCCATCATCGGCAAAGCTAAAATACGCCTTTTCGGTTACAATAATATGGTCTAATACTTTCACATCTAAGCTAGACGAAGCCACTTTTAGCTTTTGAGTCAACTGTATATCGGACTTACTAGGTTTCAGGGTTCCCGAAGGATGATTATGTGCTAAAATAATCCCAACTGCATTAAGCTCTAATGCGGTTTTGAGCACCAATCGCACATCGACTAGTGTTCCTGTAATCCCTCCTTTGCTTAATTGTTGTTTTTCTAAAATCTTATTAGAGTTATTAAGATATACGACCCAAAACTCTTCGTGAGGCAGATCTCCAATAATGGGTTGTAATATTTCAAATACTGTGGAGGAGGATGTTATACGCTTTCGCGAAAGCGAATCACCTCCATTTCTCCGTCTTCCAAGTTCGAGTGCTGCTGCAATCGAAACCGCTTTTGCTTCCCCAATTCCCTTGAATTTCATGAGGTCATTAATGGAACGCTTTCCTAATTCTGAAAGATTGTTTGACGAAGCGGCTAGAATGCGTTTGCTTAAGCCTACAGCGCTGTCTTCTCGATTACCTGATCCAATAAGGATGGCTATGAGTTCTGCATCTGAAAGGGCTAATCGACCTTTATTTACTAATTTTTCACGAGGCCTGTCATCCTCCGACCAGTTCTTGATCGAGAATGAAACTTGTTTTTCTGACATAATTAAACTTATTTTTCTGACCTTACTAAAGTAAAAAAAGTAATTATAAGATTCATAACTTTTACAGTAAGAATTATTTATAGTAAATTTAATGGGTTACTTTTAGCTATAAATCACGTTTCTAAATTAACATTATCCGATGAAATCACTATTTGACCAAGAAGCATATACCGAGATACGCACACGTCTTGATGCCCTTTCAGAAAACAGCGAACGCCAATGGGGTAAGATGACCGCTGGACAAATGTTACATCATTGTCAGGCGCCTTTAAAAATTATCCTAGAAAAAGAAGATTACGGCTTTAAACCGAATTGGCTGATCAATCTATTATTTAAAAAATCGATGTATGATGATAAGCTTTGGAGAAAAGGACTTCCAACGGCAAAGGCTTTAAAAGAGACAGTTCCTAGAGTATTTATAGAAGAAAAAAAGGCGCTGGAAGCTTTGCTAGATGAATTTGACAGCAAACGAGATCGTGAAGAGTGGCCTATACATCCATCTTTTGGGAAATTTACAAAAGAGCAATATGGTAAGATGCAATACAAGCATTTGGATCACCACTTGAGACAGTTTGGGGTGTGAATAAAGTAGACATCAGAAAAACGAAATCTTGAAAAATTTCATTGTAGAGACTATTGAAATCTCTTTTTTACATTTAAAAATGTAAAAAAATATACTAAGATTTCACTACTCTATGACAAACGTCTTATTTCTATTAAGAACGTTTATTAAAATACAATAAGACACTACAGAACCATCTAAACGCTCTGTTAAGGATTCACGAATCAATCCTTTTGGAAATTGATCTCCCCAAGGTAATAAAGAATAATAATCACCGAATCCCACACCAATCATTAAACGATCTACACTTTTATCTACAACTAGGATATGACTCTTTGTAAGATATTGATTACTGCCTTTTGACTTGTTATATGAATATGTATAGACGCTTAACAAAGAATCATGCGGTGTTACCACAAGATCATAATCACCTATAGATACAGGATTTCTATAGGTATTTCCTTTAAATGTCTTCTTTTTAATACGTAAATCGTTTGCGTTAAGAAGAGTCTCTTTACTTACGGTTAGTTCTGCAATTTTATCTTTTTGATCATCTCTAAAAATGAGACTATACATACTATCCTTTCTTTGTGTAGCAATGGCCACATAGGAATTATCTTTTGAATTGACAAAATAGAAGCGTTGTTCATTCTTTTTTTGAACTAACTCTTGAGGGTTTGTCACTTCGTATTCTAAGATTTGATCAAAGACATAGCTGTTTTGACAACAAGCTATCGTATAACTAAAAAATAAAACAAAGCATAAAAAGTATCTCATACGTATTGTATCAAATAATCCGCTTCACTTCCTCAAAATCCAATCCGCCATAATTACCACTACTCATGAGTAGTAAGGCAGTATTCTCAAAAGTTTGACCGAATAAAAACTCTCTAAATTGAGTTGGATCGGTATAAATAATAAGGTCGTCTCTTTGAAAAGCCATGGCGATTTGTTGTTCTGTTACTTTTTCTAATTTTTTAATCTCCACCGCATGCGGAGAGTAAAATACTACTGCAACATCTGCCGCATCTAGGGCTCCTTGGTATTCTGATAAAAACTCAGCATTGAGACTGCTGTAGGTGTGTAATTCTAAACATGCTACTAGTGTACGATCTGGATATTGTTCTTTGACGGCATTAGTGGTGGCACTTACTTTGGAAGGGCTATGTGCAAAATCTTTATAAGCAACATTGCTAGTGCTTTCTGCTATTTTCTCTAAACGCTTGGAGGCACCTTTGAAGGTGGCGATCGCTTCATAAAAATCTTCTTCGACCACGCCCATGTGTTGGCAAATCCATTTCGCGCCAGCTAAATTATTTAAATTGTGTTTTCCAAACACTTCTATAGGCATTAATCCTTCTGGAGTATCTAATAAGGTCCCCCCTTCTTCAACTTCATAATGAGGCGTTTCATAGGGATACTTCTTGATATGCGCCGTCGCATTTTCGACGACGTTTACGACTTCTGCATCTTCTGTATTATACACCATCGCACCACCATTCGTCATACTATTGACAAAGATTTGAAACTGCTCCACGTAATTTTCAAACGTTGGAAATACGTTAATATGATCCCAAGCAATCCCGCTTAGCAATGCAATATTCGGTTTATATAAATGAAATTTAGGACGCCTATCTATCGGACTACTCAAATACTCATCACCTTCCAATACAATAAAGTCATTCTCTTCGGTAAGATGCACCATGGTCTCAAATCCTTCTAATTGTGCGCCCACCATATAATCCACCTCTTTTTCCAAATAATGCATCACATGCAAAATCATAGACGTAATCGTGGTCTTTCCATGAGATCCACCTATGACCACTCGGGTTTTATTTTTAGATTGCTCGTATAAGTATTCTGGATATGAATAGACGGTAAGCCCTAATTCTTGTGCTTTATGCAACTCTGGATTATCTTCTTTGGCATGCATTCCTAAAATAACAGCATCTAAGTTGGTTGTTATTTTTTCTGGAAACCATCCAAAAGTTTCTGGCAATAATCCATACTTCTCGAGACGAGATTTAGACGGATCAAAAATCGTGTCATCACTTCCTGTGACTTGGTATCCCTTATGATGTAATGCTAAGGCTAAGTTATGCATGGCTGCACCGCCTATAGCTATAAAATGTACGTTCATATATCGTTTATAATCAGATTTAAAAATAAGATTAATTATGGAAAAGATGCCTTTTATATTCTGTTTCCGCTCCTGCCTACCAGTGAGGCAAGTTTACGAAAGCGTAATTAAGAATCTTCCTTATCTGTATTACTGCTTGTAAAAATCATAGGTAGTTTGCTCTACTTGCGGATCAAGTTTGAGTGTAAACATTTTTACATCCCCATCTACAACTTCAAAAGGGAAAATTGATTGCCCGTAAAGAACATTGCTAAAGGTTGCCAGAAAGTTATTGTCTTTTGTATGCTTCAACGTCACTTTGAGATCCTTGTGGTGTTCGAAATCTATATGTAAATCCCCTTTTTCTTTTTTAATTTTAATCCAACCGTATACATCATTTACATACGTTCCTTCAAATTTAGAAAGGGCTACTGCTGGTTTATTTTTTTCCTCAACTTCTTTTAACCAGGCTTCTTTTTGTTTCTTTTTTTCGTTTTGATTTTTCTCAAAAAAATCATAATATAAATTACTAACTCCTCTATGTGGGTTTTTAAAATATGCATTTAAAATATCATATTTAAGTCCTTCATAAAGGTAATTACTATCTGTATTTGTTAAAATAACGATTCCTAAATTCTGTTCTGGAACCATTGTAACTGAGGTTAAATACCCATGAATACCACCTGTGTGCATAATAAGTTTATGCTCACCATACGCTTCAATATCCCACCCTAAACCATATAAACTAAAAGGATATTTAGCAGTACCCACAATAGATCTTGGTGTTCTCGTGGCTGTAATTGCTTTTACAGGAATGACTTGTTTCCCTTCGTACTTCCCATCTGCTAATAATGCGGTTACCCATTTACTCATATCTGCAATGGAAGAAGAGATACTTCCAGCAGGAGCCGTTGCATCTATATCTCCATAGTCAATGACCACAGGCTCTCCATCTATAATCGTATGTGCGAGCGTTCTATTATTTGACTTCACAATATCCTGAGATAACGCTAGTGAGTTTTGCATCTCTAAAGGCGTAAAAATCTTTTCTTGTAATTGTTCTGCCCAAGTTTTCCCTGTCGCCGATTGTATAATTTCTCCAGCAATTGTATATCCCGTATTAAAATATCCCCACGTCTCTCTATATTGATGTGTAGGTGTTATTAATGCAAACTTTCTTATAATTTGTTCAGATGTAAGCTCATTATCAAAGTTCAAAAAATCTCCTTGAAATGTTTCAAATCCAACTCTATGAGATAATACATCTACAATATCAACTTTCTGAGTGAGCCATGGATCGTGTAATTTAAAATAAGGCAACCATTTTACAACAGGATCTTTAAGCGAAAATGCATCTTCTTGCTCCAAAGTTGCCATAAGTGTTGCTGTAAATGCCTTGCTATTACTCCCTATCATAAACAGCGTATTCTCATCTATAGGCGTATTAGACTCATAATCTGTAACTCCATTTGTATACGTTTTGACAATTTTGCCATCTTTTATAATCGCAACAGCAAGCGCTGGTATTTTCCATTGCTTTTGTTCTGATTGCAAGTAGGTATCTAAACTATCTTTTATAAAAGAAGGTAGCGACTCCTGCGCACCGAGAGTTATGCTTATAAAAGCTATAAAAAAACTTAAAACAATTGATTTTGTATTCATAGGACATATAGTGTTTAGGTAAAATACTACATTGAAAAATAATTCCTACTCTTTTACGAGTATGGGTATAAAACGAATATTAAGGAATATTCAAATACTTATGCGTCTGTAAAGAGATTTTCCATTTTGGGTTTGCCATCACATAATCTACGATAAGTGGCACCATTTTATCACGCACAGACCATTCTGGTTGGAGATATAAAATACAGTCTTTAGACACTTTTGTAGCCTGCTCTTCGGCAAAAGAAAAGTCACTTTTGTTATACACAATCACTTTAAGTTCGTGAGCTTTTTGAGACACTTCTTCTTTAGGCAACATTCGTTTTTTAGGAGAAAGACAAATCCAATCCCACTCGCCAGAAAGATCATACGCTCCAGACGTTTCTATATGGACTTGCAAGCCTCTTTCTTTGAGCAAAGACGTTAAGGGCTTCATATCCCACATCAGAGGTTCTCCACCAGTGACGACAATCGTATCGCTATATTTGGCGGCATTATCGGCTATCGTAACAGCTTCAGTAGGTGGATGAATCGCCGCATCCCAACTTTCTTTTACATCACACCAATGGCAACCCACATCACATCCGCCTATTCGTATAAAATATGCGGCGGTTCCTTTGTGATATCCTTCTCCCTGAATGGTATAAAACTCTTCCATTAACGGAAGTAATTCTCCTAAATCTACTCGTGATTGTATAGCCTCTTTTGTCATTGCATGCAAAGATAGGAAGTATTGAATAGTATGTAGCGTATAAAAGGGGCTTTTTGAAAAATGGAGTTATCGTCTTTTTAAAAATAGTAGAATTGCCGCTACAAGTGCAATACCACTCGCAATTCCCAGTGCTAAATAGCTTGCCCATAAAGAAAATGCATTTGCCAAAGATCCCATAATAGCAGGTCCCGCCATAAACCCTGTAAAGCCCATCCCTGCGACGATAGAAATCCCTTGAGAAGAGGTCACTCCTTTTGCTTTTCCCGCCACTCGAAATAATTCTGGAATAATCACAGAAAACCCAATCCCGACAAGACCAAATCCAACTAAACTGAGACCTTGTGATCGGGATAAAATAGCCATATACCCCACAATCGCGATAAGCAATCCATAAATAATAATACGATAAGAACCAATACGAGAACTCACCTCATCCCCAAAAAACCTCCCTATAGTCATGGCAGCACTAAAAATAACAAACCCAAAACCAGCTAGCCATTCCAGAGTTACTCCAACTACATCTTCAAGATATAGTTTACTCCATTGCTCTAATGATCCTTCACTACCCATAACAATAAAAGAGATAATTGTTAAAGCAAAAAGGGGCTTTAATAGTTTTAGCGAAAATCCTGCATTCTCCTTCTCAATTGACTTGTTTGCAATTGCTATAAATTTTTTAGACAATAAAATATTAGTCAGTATAATGACGAGTGCCACAATAGCGATATGAATAAAAGGAACTGTTACAGCCCCAATAACCAGACTCCCTATTCCTGCACCTAAAACACCTCCTAAACTAAAAAAAGCATGAGCAGCACTCATAAAATTAACTTCATCTCCCTTTTCTAATTCAGACACAAGGGCATTCATTGCTATATCGGTAAAAGCACTACTCATACCCGCTATAAATAGGCTTATACACAATAATACCAATGATGGAGCTATGATAGGAAATAAAAAAAGTAACGCAAAAATGACTATACCATACAATGTAGCCTTCCCCACTCCTATAGCATCGATAATTTTTGAAGAAAAAGTAACTGCAAAAAGCCCCCCAATAGCATAGCAAAATAAAGCAATCCCAATATCTCCATCATCTATAGCCAATTTTTCTTTCACTCTTGGAATATAAAGTACCCATGTTCCCACCATAATATTGATGGATGCAAACACCCATACTGGAGCAAAATACCGCTTTCGCGAAAGGATTAAAAACAGAGAATTCATAGCGTCAAAACTACTAAATCAGAAAGTATAAAAGTCAAAAAATATTCATCTAGTTACGAAAACGTTTACGTAAATTTCTTTTCACATCGCCGTATAATGCGTATTTTTATGGGCATAAGATTTTCTAATGACCACATCCAAAACTACGTATCAAAATACACACGCTTTCGCGAAAGCGCAAGACACCCAAGACCCACTTGCTCATTATAGAGATCGTTTTTATCTCCCTGTAGATACAGATGACAATCCGCTTATATATATGTGCGGAAACAGTCTCGGTTGTCAGCCTAAATCGGTAGCCACGTATATTGAGCAAGAACTCAATGATTGGGCAAACCTGGGCGTAGAAGGGCATTTTGAAGCTGAACATCCTTGGATGCCGTATCACGAGTTTCTTGCTAATCAAATGGCAGACATCGTAGGTGCCTTACCCAGTGAGGTCGTTGTGATGAATACACTCACCACCAACCTACACCTTATGATGGTCTCTTTTTACAGACCCACTCCTACACGTCATAAAATTATTATAGAAAGTGACGCCTTTCCATCAGATCGATATGCGGTGGAGAGTCAGATCAAACATCACGGACACGATCCTGCCAAAAGCCTGATTCTATGGAAACCAAGAGAAGGAGAAGATTTATGTCGTTATGAAGATTTAGAAGCATTGGTCAAAGAACACGGAGAAAGTATCGCGCTCTTTTTAATAGGAAATACTAATTATTATTCTGGACAATGCTACCCTATTGACAAAATCACACAATTAGGACATGCTAATGGTAGTAAAGTCGGTTTTGACCTCGCACACGGTGTGGGCAATATTATGCCAGATTTACATAAAAACGGACCTGATTTTGCCGTTTGGTGTTCGTACAAATACCTCAACAGTGGACCAGGAAGTTTGGGTGGTTGTTTTGTACACGAGCGTCATCACCACGACAAAGAACTCAATCGTTTTGCAGGTTGGTGGGGACATAATAAAGATACGCGTTTTAATATGCGACACGGCTTTGACCCCATCCCATCCGCCGAAGGATGGCAATTATCCAATCCTCCTATTTTATCAATGGCGGCGGTGAGAGCTTCTTTAGACATTTTCGCGGAAGCGGGCATGAAAAACATACGTGCAAAATCAATACAGCTTACAGGCTATTTGGAATACTTACTAGATGATTTAGACAACGATCGCATTTCGGTCATTACACCTAGAGATCCTGAGCAACGGGGTTGCCAACTATCGATTCAAGTTCAACATGCCGATCGTAGTTTGCACGATCAATTAACAAAAGCTGGTGTGATTTCAGATTGGCGAGAACCCGATGTGATTCGTTTGGCGCCTGCGCCTTTGTACACAAGTTATGAAGATGTGTATGAACTTGTACTGCGATTAAAACAAATTTTATAAAGTAAGATAGTATTCTCTCCCTTTGGGAGAGATGTCTGCAAGACAGAGAGGGATGTACATACCAGAAATCTATAAAAACGAAAACCCAGAACAAATCAGAGCGTTTATAAAAGCGAATAGTTTTGGCATCTTTATTACCAACAAAGATGGGGTTTCACTTGCTACACATATTCCTTTAGAATATGCACAAAAAGAAAGTGGTACTGAGATTTTACACGCACACATTTCAAAAGCAAATGAGCAATGTGCACATATTATAGACGGCGGTGAAGTCTTATGTATTTTTAATGGTCCACATAGTTATGTCTCTAGCAGTTGGTATGACTTTGAAGAAGTCCCCACCTGGAACTATATTGCCGTGCACGTTCGCGGAAAATTAACGATATTAGATCAAGAAGGACTATGGAGTTCTGTAAAGACCTTAATGCAAACCTACGAGGATAAGCAAGAAAACCCTGTGCGTATGGAAAATCTTTCCGAAGAAACATTGCGGCAAATGAATGGCATCATTGGTTTTGAAGTCGCTATTTCTTCTATAGAAGCAGCGTATAAACTATCTCAAAACAGGGATGATAAAAACCATACGGCAGTTGTACACCAATTAAAGAATACGGGATGTCCACAAGAAATTGCGATTGCAGAAGAGATGGAGAAATTGAGGGGAAATAAAAAATAATTTATAAGATTCCCGCTTTCGCGGGAATGAAAAGAAAAGATGAAAAAACAAGAACACATATTAATTATAGGCGCAGGACTTTGTGGTTCGCTATTAGCACTCCGCATGGTACAAAGAGGCTATAAAGTGACGGTGGTAGAAAAACGTCCTGATCCTAGAAAGGTACATCAAGATGCTGGGCGGTCTATCAACCTTGCTTTTTCAGATCGAGGAATGACCGGGATTAAACTGGTTGGGCTTGAAAAAGAAGTTCGTAAACTATGCATCCCGATGAATGGGCGTATGATCCACGATCCGAAAGGAAATACATTTTTTAGTCCGTATAGTGGGCGTACTGATGAATATATCAATTCGATATCGCGTAGTGATTTGAATGAAATGTTGCTCAATGCCGCTGATCAATTTGATGATCTTACCATTCATTATAATCTAGCGTGTCAAGAAGTGGATTTAGAAAATGCGACGGCTACGTTTGAAGAATATACGACAAAAGAGATGCATACCTTTTCTGGAGATGTGATTCTGGGTGCCGATGGTGCTGGATCTTCCGTACGTAAGAGTATGTACTTAAGTAGGAAGTTTTTATTTAGTTTTTCTCAAGAATACTTAGGACACGGATATAAAGAACTGTCAATTCCACCAGCAGAAGGTGGTGGCTATCGTACAGAGAAAAATGCCCTTCATATCTGGCCGCGAGGACGTGATATGATTATTGCATTACCAAACTTGGATGGGAGCTTTACCGTGACTTTATTTTTGGACTATGACGATGCGCCAGATAGCTTTGCATCGCTGAACTCCCCAAAAGCGATTGAAGAATATTTCACACGACAATTCCCCGATGCGGTGGCAATGATGCCAAATTTGATTCAAGAGTTTCAAGATAATCCAACAGGTCCGTTAGGAACGATTAAGTGTAGTCCGTGGCATTCTTTTGGAAAGACCTGTATTCTGGGCGATGCCGCGCATGCGATTGTTCCGTTTTATGGACAAGGGATGAATGCGAGTTTTGAAGATGTAGTCGTTTTTGATGCTGTTCTTGACAAATATCATGGCAACTGGGAAACCGTTTTTAAAGAATACGAAAAAGCCCGCAAAAAAGATACCGATGCGATTGCTGATCTTGCCGTCGATAACTTCCATGAGATGAAAGAACATACGGCAAACCCAATATTTCAAGAGAAACGAAAATTAGAAACGGCTTTTGAAAAAGAGTTTCCTAACGACTATTATTCTAAGTATAGTTTGGTCACTTTCAACGAGGCGATAGGCTATAGAGAAGCGATGTTACGTGGGAGAGCACAAGACAAAGCCATCCTCAGCTTACTAGATGAAGGTGCGCTTCCTGAGGATTTTTCGCTTAAAGCGAAATTAGAAAAAGTAAAACAAGAAACGAATGACATTTTGCACGATGATGCAATTGTAGAAAATTTATAGATGGGGTATCGACTAAAGCCTGT
This sequence comes from uncultured Dokdonia sp., assembly GCF_937910895.1. Lineage (GTDB taxonomy): Bacteria > Bacteroidota > Bacteroidia > Flavobacteriales > Flavobacteriaceae > Dokdonia. The sequence goes on from NZ_CALEMI010000052.1 coordinate 12,856, forward strand.
CTTGAGCGAAGTCGAAAGGCTCGAACTGACAACATCGATAAATCTAAATAAAATTCAAATGTCATCTCGAGCGCAGTCGAGAGCTAATTGAATAAAAAGTTGATTAAAATACAAAAACCATGAGCAGTAATTTAGTAGAAGGAAAAGCGAGTCCGCGAGGAGCCTATCCGCACGTGAAACGTGCAGGCGATTTTTTATTTGTGTCTGGTACCAGCAGCCGACTTCCTGACAATACGTTTGCAGGTGTCAACAAAATAGATGAAATGGGTACCATGCATCTGGATATTAAAGAGCAAACCCGTGCCGTATTAGAAAACATCAAAGATTATCTCGCGACAGAAAACGCAACCATGGCAGATGTGGTAGATGTGACTTCGTTTTTGGTGAACATGAATGATTTTGCAGGCTACAATCAGGTGTATGGAGAATATTTCAAAAAGGAAACAGGTCCTGCCCGTACAACGGTTGCCGTACATCAATTACCGCATCCGCATCTAGTGGTTGAAATTAAGGTGATGGCATATAAGCCTTTATAAAAACTACTTAATTTAAAACATAATGCAGATGGAAATTTTAGACTGGATACAGAATTGGTTTAAGGATAATTGTAACGGAGATTGGGAACATAATGGAGGTATCCAAATAACCACTTTAGACAATCCAGGATGGGATGTTGAAATTGATATATCCAACACTTCAATAGCTAATATTAATGTAGAATGGATACTTAACGAAAATGGAGCACAAGATTGGTATGGTGTAAAAATTGAGAATCAAAAATTTAACGCTGCAGGGGACTCTGGAAAACTAACATTTTTATTAGGCTTATTTAAAGAGATGATAGAGAAAATCGAAAATTAATATAATTTTCTGATTACTATCTTTTAAACGCGTGTTTTAAACTCCTAAACCAAATATGTACCACCTGATTTGCACAGATATAGATGGCACCTTACTCAATACGGATCGGTATTTGAGTAATGCTACTTTAAACGCTTTTGCGAACCTGCCTACCGATAAGGTAGGAGCGAATTTTCCAATTATACTCGCTTCATCTCGTATGCCTAGCGCCATGCATTATTTACAAGAAGGATTGGGGATTAAAAACGCATCACTTATTGCATATAATGGAGGGCTTATTTTAGGTAAAAATGGTGTCTGTATAGAAAGTAATACGATGCCTTTAGACCTTTTGGAAGCATTGCTACCGCATCATACCAAGCACTCCTACAACTTAAGCATTTATGCAGATGATGATTGGTATACCGATCAAGAGGATTTTTGGAGCTTACGCGAAATAAATAACACAAGAGTCACCCCTACATATCAATCTGCGTTAAAGAGCCTAGAAACACTTAACACCACACAGAGAACTCCTCACAAGCTCATGTGTATGGGAGACGCTAAAGAAATAGATAGTATCGTAACACATCTTTCAGGTTTGTTTGCTGATGTTGTTCATTTATACAGATCTAAAGACACCTATTTGGAGATCACACCAAAACATATAGATAAGGCAAAAGCACTTCGTATTTTATTGAATCAGGAATTTCACTTTGGAATGGATCGTGTCATCGCTTTTGGAGATAATCATAATGACGAAGAGTTGATTAAACATGCTGGACTCGGCGTCGCGGTAGCCAATGCCACCGATCAACTGAAAGCCTTGGCAAATTATGTGAGTCCGTTTACAAATAAAGAAGATGCGGTGGCGAAGGCGATTGAGAAATTTGTGATTGGTAAGTAATTTTTATTGTCTGATAAAAGAGTACAGATCGCTTGGCTTATAGAAAATAGACCATTTCTTATTACGATCTAAACAACTTGAAAAATCACACCTCCCTCACCCTCCTTCTTAGAAGAGAAAACTCTTTTCTGAATGGATTTGTACTTAAAATATTATATAAATCTTTGACCAGTATCCAACTAATAATAGCTAATAGCTTTTGAAGTATCTCTCCTAAAGTTTATCTTGAGTTTGTCGAGGGATCAAGATAATTAATAGATTTTCAACAACAGATTAGGGTCTGGGCAATTCTCTTTGTAAAAAGGCAACTTATTTTTAGAGCAAACACCTGGATAATCTCCTTTTTTACCTTGCATATCGATGATAATTTGAAAATGTAAATGGGGTGCATAATCGCCATTTTCAAAAGGTGCTCCTAACGTTGCAATTTGTTCTCCTGCTTTTACTTTTTTTCCTACTTCTAATCCTTCCAAAGACGTTCTGCTTAAATGCCCATACAGCGTATGAAATGTGTCATCTTCCATCTCATGCTTGAGAATAATGGTAGGACCATAATCTCCAAAATTAGTATTCTCTTGAAAGCTATGAATCGTTCCGTCCAATGGTGCTATAACAGAAGTACCCGCATCACACCATAAATCAATTCCTAAATGGATGTTTCTTTTGTCATCTGGAGTAGCTGCCTGAAAATAATCAGAACGATCATATAACTTGCGTTGTTCTAGATAGCCTCCATAGGCTACTTTGGCTTGACGTTCTTTTAAAAAATTAAGCAATTGGGCATGATGCCTTTCAGGATCTTTTAAAATCTCTACATTTAGTGTTTTGTTTGTACTTGATAAATCTAAAGGAGTATACGCTGATGAATTGAATTGAGATGAAACTACTGGTGTAAAATCTGAAGTTAGGGTTGTTATTAAAACCATATTATATTTTTCCTATTTTAATAATGCTATTTTCTTGCAAGCTTACTATTTCAGTATAAAAATTCTTAAGAATATCATATTCAGAGGCATAGAAAGAAGTCTTCTTAAGTTGATATCTAAATCTACACGAAATTTTATTACCACTAATATCAAAAAAGACTTTACATTCTCCTGCTCCATTAGGCAAGATATAATGTTTATTTTTAGGAACATCAAGTATTTGATATATGTCGCTTATCGTAAAATCTATAGCATAAGTGATATCTTTTGTATATCCAAAATCAATAGGGTATAGTCTTTCCTCTGATTTAAAAATAGCTTCTTTGAAATTTGTATTCAGAAGAAAAGGATAAATATATAAAGCATTTCCACGTACTTCTAGATCAGAAACAAAGGAGTGACTAATAATAAGTGGCTTTTTCACATCATCTAAATTTTCTATAACCTCATTATATAATTCAAAATCCACTGATTCTTGCGAGATTGAATTAAGTCCTTCATCACGTATTAAATTTCTTTTAGCATACGCCAATTGTCCAGAGTACATATTCTTTACATCCCCTTCTATTTCTAAATCTTCATTAATAGATAATTTGACTTCAGTATAGTTGATATTACGTGTTTGAGAATTAATAGGGTACCAATAACTTCCATTTTCAAAATCCATGATCCTTGCTTTAGTATTAAAAACTTTAAAAGGAAGCACGCCAAAAGATAAGAGCTTATCTGTAGCATCTAGCAAATATGTTTTGTCATCTATTGTTAGATAGGCTAGCACATAGTTAAACTCTGTTAACACAGGAAATACTGATGAAGGGATTTTATAATCCCGTGTAGAGGATAGTGCTAACTGGGCTTCAATACCTGCGGCTTTGAGCGTATTGATAAGAGCTAAATTAATCTCTGCGATATTACCCTTACCCTTTTCATAGGCATCTTTCACTCGTATATCAGAAAAAATACGATAATTCTCATTCCATGTATAATGATCCCTTATAAATCTATATATAGCCGTTGCTTTTTCTTTTTCATTAGATATTTCAAAAATTTCTTGTGGTATTACTTTTTGAAAATAGGAAGCATATTTTAATTGTCTCCCCATATCTTTTTCATTGCTAAATTCATTTTCTACATCTTCCCAAGACTTCGCATATTTTTTGATATCGCCATCAAAATTAATAGTCTGTGTCAGCTGATAAGATAATCTGGAAATATAGTTTTCTTTAGCAAGCATATAAGGTTCTTCTGAATATCTAGGCATATCATACATAGCATAAACAGAGCTATCACAATCTGCAGCTCCTTTACCTGAAATTTCAAAGCAATTTTTTTTTATTGCAGATTCTTCTATATCTAATTTTTTCAACCCTGTAATTGATCTGTTGTACATATAAATACCGGGAATATCTGCACTAAACTCACTATACATTTTAGGAATATCTCCTTGAAAATCCCAGTTTCCGAAATTAAAAATAAAAGGAGATTCTATTCTATAAGTATATTCTATAATACTGCCGTCCTGAACATCTGGAAATGTAAATCTTTTTTCAGACCATTTTTCAGAAAGATCAACATCAAAAATAATTTTTTCATCAATATATTTTTTTTCAGTACCGTTATGGGTAACCGCTTTTATATCAACAACTTTTTCTGATGTTTGTTTTGTGTGATAATAGGGGATACTAACTTCTATTCCTTCATATCGGTTGACATCAAAAACTTTAATTTTTTTATAAACAACTTTAACAATTCTGATGTAATTTCCTATAATTTCGAATGTATTTCTGCCTTTTTCAAAGAGAACCACAGCTGCAGTCGTTGTATCCTTATCATATACCTTCAACGCATAATCTTCTTGCGTAATTTTACCAAAGCTAGCATCCTTTCGCTCTTTGTTTTGACCAGAAACAGAAAGACTAAAAAACGTAATCAATACTACTAAAAATGACTTCATATACTAATTTATTACTTCAAAAATACTACTTCTTCTGTAACGAGACTCGTAAAAAGACAGTCCTATTACAAAACAACATTTATGAAGCAGCATCTTTGGATTTTAGAACTAACGTGTAGACTCTATGTATGGTCAAAAATATGGGTGTATGGGATCGGGAAAATAATGGGAGGACAGTTTCACAGAGTAGGAAACCTTCCGGAAGAGATTGCTAAAACTCCTATTGCAGATGTGGGAAGTTTTGATTTGGCTTGGACCTTTTTTGGGTTTTCTACAGGGTATATTTGGTTTATAGGAATCTCCCAAATACTAGGTGGCGGATTGTTACTTTTCAATAAAACAAAAATAATAGGCGTTACTATATTAATCCCAATATTACTCAACATCATTGTCGTTGACGCCTTTTTTGAGATTTCTGGAGGTGCTATGTTAAGCGCAATCTTGTATTTCCTGATGTGTTGTTATATTCTCTATTACAACAAAAAACAGCTTATAGAAGCTGTAAAAAAAATACTAGAAATCGCAACGATCTCCAGAACAAAAAAAGCAAGATGGATAGGATATGGGCTTTCTATACTAGCGGTGGGATTACTAACCGTTGTTGAGGTCTTTTTAATAAATTGGGTAGGTAGGTAATTATTTTAATACCACATCACTATACTTTGCTGTAATAGTAATCACATTGGCTGTATTACGAGATTTATGAAAACCATTTACCATAGAAGTCTTATTACTCTTTATGGTCTTCGTTTCTAATTGGCGTGGTACTAAAAACTCATTAAGCTCTCCACTAAAATTAAAATTAAAAGCGCTATCTGGTAAATTCAACACAAGATCACTATTTTCAAGAATAATAGTCAATGATCCGAAATCATCTACTACTTGTGGAATTGATAATTGCCCAAAGGAACCTGAAAAAAGACCTGCGCCAGAAAGAGTATTTATAATAACATTACTAGAGTTTGAAGTCAATGCAATATCTTTTGCATTTGCAATCGTACATTGTTTTACGTGACTCGCCTCTAGGGAACCTCCATTCCAAAAGCCTATATTGATAGGGCTATATGAAACGTTGATGGAGGTTTTCCCTCCATCAACGTTTGTAGCAGCAAAGCTACCGTGCGATATCATAGCTTTAGGATTGTATACTGCAGCCATTTTTACTTTTCCATAACGTACATTAAGATCTAATGCTGCCTTTTTAGGCATTTTAATAATAATGGTACGCTTTACATCACGACTAGGTTTACGGTCGGTATCGTAATTAAAATGAAAGCTAGAACTCTTATTTCCGTGCTCATCTTCCGTATGACGCTCTTCCCAGTCAGCTTCATGCTTTTCTGCCCACTTCTCTACTCTTTTACCTAGCTCTTCTCCCCATTTCTCCATGTCTTTTCCAAAGTCTTCACCCCAGTTTTCCATCGCTTTTTCTATAGACTCACCAAAGTTTTCTCCCCAATCTTCCATTGCTTTTTCAAAACCTTCCATTTTGATTTCAAAGTCTTCTCCCCATGCTTCCATGTCGCTTTCAAAAGCATCTCCCCATTTTTCCATGTCTTCTAACCAAGCATCTACTTCTCTTACTTTTACGTTGGTATCATACTTTCTATTTAACTTATTGACATAATCTTGTTTGTCTTTACGATACTCATTGTCATTAAAGTTCATATTCCCTGTATCTCCAAATGGCCATCTAGGAATATCCATAAGACCACTTAAGGCTCCTCCTAAAAATCCTTTTTCAGAAAAATTATTTTCTTTTTCCCACTTCTCTATGGCTTTGTCAAATTCAGGACCAAAACTCTTCTCCATCTCTTTTTCATAACGCTTTAAATACGCTCTTCCTTCTTTACGATATGCCTCGTGATCAAATTTTGTTTTTCCTAATTCTTCATAAAACTCTACAGGTAATGGTGCTCCCATAAGCCCTTCTAGGACAGGTCCAACAATACCCTCTAGTACAGGCTCTACAATACTTAATGTCCCGCCTACTAATTCTTCTAAGTTCAAGTCTAGATTAATATTATCCAGATCATCTAGATGAATCACGGTATCATCACCTCTATATCCACTAGAGCTACTTATGCGTATGCGATCGCTATTTCCATTTACAGATAGATTCCAATCTTTTAATGCCTGGTCTGTATTTTTCCCTTCTACAAACGCTTCAACAGAAACTTCATTTTTATTCCAAGTTTCAAAAATCACATCTACATAGCGTGTGTCTACTTCTATTTCAACATCCTTGTTAGTGTTAAAACGTTCATTTAACTTTTCTTTTTTGGCTTGTGCAAGTACACTTCCTGATAGCATCATGCAGACGGCTATAAGAAACCAATTTATTTTTGTTGTCTTCATTATATTTAAAATTTTTTAGATCGTTTGAATCGCATCTTCTTGAGATGCTTTTATTTCGGTTAACTTTCGTTTCAGTTTTGATAGTAATTCTGCACGTAATTTTAAGTTATCAATCATGGCAGTTACCATCTCTTCACTGATTCCGCTTTCTGTAATCTCTTTGTTTAGTCGTTTGTATTCTTCATCCAGCGCACTCAATTGTTTTAAGAAAGCATCGATTAATTCTTGATTCTCATCATTAATTTCTAATCTTGCTAACTCTACATTGATACTCGCGAGGTAGTAATCTTCTACTTTTTTAAAGTCTGGAGAAAGATCACTTAACTGTAATACTCTTTCTTCTTTTGGTAACTCTTTTGTTTCTGTAGAAACGAAGGTGGGTTCTGTGTCCGCTTTCGCGAAAGCGTACTTAGCCACTCCCCAAATAATACCACTAGCTACCAGAAGCATCGCTGCTATTTTCATAAAAAAGAAAATACCTTTTTTAGAACCGCCATGGGTCTCATCCTGTGGTGGTAATGCTTTTGTAAGACGGTCTTCAAAACGAGATTGATGTCCTTCTCTTAATTGCATGGTATGCTCTTCTTTTGCTTGCTTTAGCATTTTTCTAAGATCCTGTGCCATAGCTTTCTTTTTTTAATTGTGCTTGTAACTTTTTCTTACCGCGGTGCACCATGGTTCGAGAAGCTACTTCTGTTATATGTAAAATTTCTGATATTTCCTGATGATCGTATCCTTCAATAAGGAATAGCATAAGCGGATAGCGATATTTTTCAGGTAACTCAGCGATTGTTTTCTTGACGTGATCTACCGTTACATGATCATCTACATCCCAATCTTCGGTATCATCGTCTACTTTGCCTATCACTTCTTCATTAAGCGGAATCAGGGTTGCTTTTTTTGCCTTAATCATATCGAGACTTTTATTGATCACGATACGTTTTAACCAGGCTCCAAAAGTCACATCTCCTGTAAACTGATGTAGTTTTGCAAAGGCATTTATAAATCCCTCATGCATCGCCTCTTCTGCTTCAAATGTATTTTTCAAAAATCGAAAAGCCACGTGGTACATACCATCACAGTATTTATTGTACAGTTGCAACTGCGCCTTTCGATCGTTGCGTTTACATTGTTCTATGATATCAGTTGTAAGCAAAGTATTGGTTTTGGTTAGTGTTGACACCTATACGAAATAGGTATTTTATATTTGCTATTCGTTCTAAAGACGATACTAAATATATGATGTTGCAAAAAAAGTTAAAAAAGTTTAGCCACTTGAAATTTAGTACCTTTACTTTATAGTAAATTTAGTGTATTTACAGGAGCTTCCTTCATATACATTCATCCATAAAATAACTATTGAATACTGATAAAGAACATAAAAAAATTAGTAAAGGAATCAATCCTGCCTTTGCAAAAGGAACTACTTCAAGAGTAAAACGTTCTCTGGACACTGATCAACTAGCTCAAGAAATCATTGAGGGTAATCACACTGCATTATCCAAAGGAATCACTTTAGTAGAAAGCACGGTGGTAAAACATCAAGAGCTGGCACAACTTCTTATTGAAAAATGTCTTGTGCATGCAAATCAATCTATACGTATAGGAATCACAGGAGTTCCCGGCGTAGGTAAAAGCACCTTTATAGAATCGTTTGGGAGTTACCTTACAACACTTGGTAAAAAGGTTGCGGTACTCGCTGTAGATCCATCCAGTTCTTTATCCCACGGAAGCATTCTTGGAGACAAGACCCGAATGGACACCTTATCTTTAAACAAAAATGCATTTATCAGACCCTCTGCTTCTGGGAATTCTTTAGGTGGTGTGGCTCGTAAAACACGTGAGGCTATTATTTTATGTGAAGCCGCAGGATTTGATACCATTATTATAGAAACCGTAGGCGTAGGTCAGAGTGAAACCGTGGTGCATTCGATGGTGGATTTCTTTTTACTTTTAAAATTGGCTGGCGCTGGCGACGAACTTCAGGGAATCAAAAGAGGAATTATTGAAATGGCAGATGCGATCGTGATCAACAAAGCCGATGGTAATAATGAAAAACCTGCAAAATTGGCAAAGACCGCTTTCGCGAAAGCGTTACACTTATATCCCCCAAAAGAGAGTACATGGATCCCTAAAGTAAGTACGTGCAGTGCTATAGAGCATAAAGGGATTTCTGAAATTTGGAAGGCTATTGAATCGTATAAAGCGCTTACGCAAGAAAATGGGTATTTTACCAAAAAACGCTACGAGCAAAATACGTATTGGTTACTACAAACCGTCGAAAATAGTTTGAAAGAGAACTTTTATAGAGATCCAAACGTAAAGAAACGCTTACCCATGTTATTAGAACAATTATCGAAAAACAAGATATCGCCATTTAGTGCCGCACAGGAACTATTATCTCTAAGAAAAAAATAAAAAGTATTAAACCCAAAGCAAGCTCTAGATACTAAAAATCGACTCAAGGGTCGAGGTATTAAACCATAGATTCCGCTTTCGCCGGGATTAGCTCAACTACCTATTTTGTATGCGTCTTTTCAGACTTTACAAAATAGTGTTTCACTAAAAAACAAATGGCTCGCAAATGCGAGCCATTGTATATTTAAGCAGTATCTGGACGTCCTTTGAGACGCTTTTCTATCTTACGTTTTTTTTCTGTAAGCCTCTTCATCATATCCATCAACTCCGGTTCTTTTGTTTCCTTGTAAATGTCATTAATTGCTAAAATAAGTCGCTTCGCTTCTCTTGAAGCAACCACTCGATCACTTGTTGACATATGACTCATTTTGGAATTTTCAAAAGCTTCCGCTTCAGTTAAAATATCCATAGTTATTTTTGTTTGTTTCATGTTGTTTGAAAGTCGGTAAATGTAAATAAACAAAATTTATTAGACAAAAAAGATCTATTGATTATGTTTATGTTAACATTTTGTTTATATAGCTTATTATTTGATAGGTAGGTAAAATACAAATAAACACCTAAAAAACAACACACTAACTACTTTATATTTGTTTTACAGCACGCTATAAGTAGCTCTCAAACTTTTAGTATTGCATACAAAAAGAAGCTAATTTCAATACATACATGCGATATATCACTCATTATATGTAGACTTTATTAGATAATTACTACGAGTAGTAGGTTTATACGCCACAAGAAAAATGCTTAAAAGACACATCTCCCTATGATTGAGAAAGAGAGAAACTATGCTTTTAAGAAGTTTTTTTTACAAAAAGGTAATAGCTATTCACTAATAAAATAGCAATATTGGTAATGATAATTGGAATACTCATCAATAAGATTCCATACGCCACAAAAAGAGCACATCCTATTGAGTTGACCACTCGAAGTTGTCTAATATCTTTTCTAAAGAAAGATAGTAATACAAACAAACTAGCTAGATACCCTACAACTTCTACTGAATTAAATTCCATGTATTTATTTTTAAAGCAGCAAAGCTAAGCATCCTAAAGCGATGTAGTGTATAGGAGTCCTGTATTTATCTTTATTTTAAAATACATAGGCTCGCTTAACGTGATAGTAATAAAGGCGTAAAATACTATAACCTTAAAATACAGATTATTGCTTGCTTAGATATAGGTATTTACACCTATTAATTGTTGCCGTATAAATACGCATAAATCTACCTTGATACATCTTTAATTTTGGGGTACAGTTAGTTATATATTAACCAAAAAACTCAAAAAAAATGAAGTTTCTTGTAATCAGTAGACCAAATGGTCAGGATCACGGCTTAGCCAGTGGTTACGATCGCGTAGACAACATTAGCGATCACAACAAAGCCTTGAAAGGCTTATTAAAGGACAACACTGTAGAGAATGCGTATGCATTTATCTCAGGGGGTTCTGCAGTAGTTATCAATGCAGATTCTACTAAAGAATTGGCGATCAAAGTTCGTCACAATCCTTTATTTAAATCAAGTAACACAGAAATCATCCCAATTGCAGATGCAATTGATTTTCTTGATGGCGTGGTTGACCACCTATCTTAAAAGATTAAGTGTTTAAAAAAGACTGTGGCATTTTAATAAGATGTCGCAGTCTTAATTTCTTGTTTATTTTCTCTTTAACACTCCTTTGAAACGATGAAAACCGTATTGAACAATTTTGAAATATTAGCCTATACTCCTTGTGGGTTTTCTAATAATCATCAAGTGACAGCACTTTCAAAATCTGGTGCGACTGGCATCTTTGATCTTGTCTATTGTCATGTATCGCATCGTGATTCAATTATCAATACGCTAAAGCATACAAAAGCATTTTTGAAAAAAGAAGCACCTATTGGAATACGAGTTTCTAAAGAGACCGAAGGTTTAGTTCCAGAACTGCTAACCCTTTTAAAGGGTTTTAAAGTCACCATTATTTATAGTCAGTGGCATGAAACTACGATCAAAAAAGTAGTACAAACCATACGCAAAAACCCAACACAACGCTTATTGCTCGAAGTCGTTGATTTACAAATTTTAGAAAATACACTACACCTTATAGATGAGCTCGCAACTGATCAAAAAGGAATTATACTTTGCGGACAAGAAGCGAGTGGATATGTAGGAGATACGGCTAGCTTTTTAATGCTGCAGAAAGCATTACAATTTCCTAACCAACGTATATACTTAAGAGGAGGTATAGGAACACATACAGCTTCTGCATGCTATGCACTAGGATTGGCAGGAATTGTTCTTGACGACCAATTACTTCTTTTTAAAGAATCACCTTTGGATGCTCCTTCAAAAAGGATTTTAGAAAAAATTGAAGCAAGAGACACGCTTGTTTATGGAGGCTCTTTTACCACTACGTGTAGAGGTGTTTCGCATCCACTATTTCCAAAAAGTAAAACGCTTCAAAAAGAAGCCGATGCGCTAGAAGCAGTCTCAACTAGTAAAAATTCCAAAGAGTGGGATGCACTTCTTACTAAAAACATAGGTTGGGGAAATACCAACACTTCAATATGGCCTATCGGACAAACCATAGAATTAGCAAAAAAATATGCTGACCTCTATAAAACAACGGGAAGATTTTTACAAAGTTTTAAGAAAGAAATCATTCGTATTTCTACACTTATTGCCACTCATAAAACAACACTGTCTGCAAATGCACCACTAGCCCAAACACACCAAACAACATATCCTATTGTTCAGGGACCTATGACACGTGTAAGTGATACTCCTGAATTTGCAGAAGCTATCGCAACAGGTGGTGGACTTCCCTTTATTGCAGTAGCATTAAAGAAAAAAGAAGATTTACACATACTATTAAAAAACACAAAAGTAACCTTAAAAGAAGCCGCTTGGGGAGTAGGTTTATTGGGATTTATAGACCCTACCTTATATAAAGATCAATTGGCGTGTGTATTAGAGCACAAACCTTCTTTTGCCTTAATTGCAGGAGGACAACCTAATCAGGTAAAAGAACTTGAAGATCAAGGTATTTCAACCTACTTACATGTACCCTCTGGAGGATTACTAAAGAACTTCATTAGTCAAGGGATTCGCAAATTTGTCTTTGAAGGAAGAGAATGTGGCGGTCATGTAGGTCCGATGCATTCATTCCCGCTTTGGGAAAGTGCTATAGAAATTCTTACAAATGAAATTCCAGAAGCAGAAAAATCAAAAGTACAGATCCTTTTTGCGGGTGGGATTCACGATCAATACTCAGCCGCCATCATTACCGCTCTTACAGCCGAATTGCAAGACCAAGGAATGCAATCTGGAATATTAATGGGAACTGCATATCTCGCTACTAAAGAAGCTGTCACTACAAAAGCCATCACCCCTTCTTTTCAAGAACTTGTTGTCAAACAGAATACCTCTGTGCTACTTAATAGTGCTGTAGGTCATTCCAATAGATGCGTGAAAAGTGATTTTACAGATGAGTTCAATGCAAAAAGAAAAGAATTACTACAAAAAAATACCGATCCAGATACGATTAGAGAACAACTAGATGGTTTGCTTCTAGGAAGATTACGAATCGCCTCTAAAGGAATTCAACGAGATGAAAAGGGAACATTTGTTCAGGTATCAAAAAAGGAGCAAAAGGAATCTGGAATGTTTATGTCTGGTGATATCGCAAAGTTTATAAGCGGAGTACAAACCATTCAGGAATTACACGAGCAAATTGCGAGTGGCACGACACTCTTAAAAGATATAAAAACATCTAAAAAAGTAACTCCCCAAAAAGCAAATCCTGTAGATGTTGCGATTGTGGGTATGAGTGTTCATGTACCTGGCTCTAGAGAACTCAATGACTTTTTTGAACAAATTATTGAGAAAAAATCAAGCATTACAGAAATCCCTCTGGATCGTTGGGACTGGAGACTATACTACAGCCCAGACAAGAATGATCCTGATAAAATTTATTCTAAATGGGGAGGTTTTATAGACGAAATTTTATTTGATCCGCTTGAATATGGGATTCCTCCAAAGTCTATTCCTCATATAGGCGTAGCTCAATTATTAAGTTTAGAAGCTGTAAAAAGTAGTCTAACAGATGCTGGATATACACCAGATGAACTTGACAAAGACAATGTGTCTGTCATTTTTGCTGGTTCTGATGCTGCTGGTTTTTTTGGAAATGAATTAGTTCTCAGAAGTACGTCTCATCTATTTTCAGCGACCGAAAGAGAAGCTATTAACAAACGATTACCTGTGTGGACAGAAGAAACATTTCCTGGCACAATTACAAATGTAGTCGCTGGAAGGGTTGCGAATCGTTTTGATTTTGGTGGAAGTAATTATACGGTTGATGCTGCGTGTGCATCTTCTATTGTTGCCTTAAATAATGGTGTAAGAGAGTTGACTAGTGGTCGAAGTAATGTGGCCATCGTTGGGGGAGTTGAAATGGGACAAACTCCACATGGATATATGAGTTTTAGTAAGACTCAGGCTTTGTCTGAAAAAGGACAAAGCATTCCTTTTGATAAAGATGCAGATGGGATTGTCATCAGTGAAGGACTTGCTGTTGTTGTTCTGAAAAGACTTGAAGATGCAGAACGTGATGGAGATACGATATATTCAGTCATCAAAGGTGTCGCTGGTTCTAGTGATGGTAGAGCGATGGGAATGACTGCACCAAGACCTGTCGGACAAAAACGAGCGCTAGAACGTAGTTATCAAGAAGCTGGGTTCAGTACTTCGAGTATCGATTATTATGAAGCGCATGGTACTGGAACTGCGGTAGGAGATCAAGCAGAACTTACCTCTATTTCTGAAGTTTTAACATCACTTAACACCCCTGCAAAATCAATCTCCATAGGGTCAATTAAAAACCTTATAGGACATACAAAAATAACAGCAGGTCTTGTTAGTACTGTAAAAACAGCATTGGCATTACACCATAAAATATTGCCTCCCCAAGGAGGTGTCTCAACACCTAGAGCTATTATTAACACAGCAGATTCGCCATTAAGCATCCAACAAAAGGCGACATACTGGCCAAAACCACAATATCATCCAAGAAGAGCAGGTGTTTCTGCCTTTGGATTTGGAGGTACAAATTATCATGCGGTATTAGAAGAATATGTTACTCCGCAAACAACGTATGGATCGAAGAAACATCCCGCAGAACTCTTTGTATTTAAAGCAAAAAACAAAGAACAACTCACCCAACAATTAACCGATTGGGTAACCGTTCTTGAAACCCATACGGATATTGCCTTACGGAATCTTGCCTATACCGCTTATATAAATAGTACTTCTAAAAATGATACTTGTAAACTCACCCTTATCTGTACGGATGCTATCCATTTGAAAGACAGTATACACAGTGCCTTAAAACATATAGAAAATCCTGATCAAAACGAGTTGGCAACAAACTGTAGGATTTCTTTTGACAAAAAAGAAGTTATTGGAAAAACAGCGATCCTTTTTCCTGGACAAGGAGCCCAATATCTAAACATGGGACAAGAGTTAGGACTTTATTTTGCACCGTTTGGAAACAATACAGATCTAATGCACCAAACCATAGGCAATCATTACGAAACACTTCCTTTTAGGGTCATAAATCCTCCTGCTAGTTTTGATCTAGATACCACAAAAAATCAAGAAGTAGCCATCAATAACACACATCTGGCACAACCCGCTATTGGATGGTCTTGTAAAAGCTATTTTGATGTATTTACAGATTTTGGTCTTCAATACGATTGTTTAGCAGGTCATAGTTACGGAGAATATACAGCACTACACGCGGCTGGCGTGATATCCCAAGAAGACTTCTTTGTCCTATCAGAAGTGAGAGGAAGACTTATGGCAAAAAGTGATAATGGTGTAGGTGGCATGGCTGCTATTTTGGATTCACGCAAAAATGTAGAAACTTATCTTAAAGAACATACGTATGATGCTATTGTTTTAGCAAATCATAATCATACGCAACAAGTAGTTATTTCTGGTCAGAAGACAGAAGTTGAAAAAGTGGCTAGCCATTTTAAGGCATTAGGAAAATCTGTTTTTATGCTCCCAGTTTCAGGGGCGTTCCATTCATCATTGATGGAAGAAGCGCAGGCTCCTTTAGCGAAAGCGATCAAAAAAATCACATGTACAAGTCCTAGAAAGCCTGTTTATAATAATACCACGGCAAAACCATATCCAACAGCAGGCTCTAAAATTCAACATCAGTTACAAAACCATCTTCTTAAACCTGTAGAATTTGTTGCTCAAATAGAACAAATGTATAGGGATGGAGTTCAAAATTTTATTGAATTAGGTCCCAAAAGTATACTGACCAAGTGTGTCAAGGATATCTTAAAAGACCAACCGCATCAAGCGTATGCTGTTGAAGAACATGGTAGGGATTTTAATAGCTTTTTACAATTTATTGTCACGCTATGGACAGAAGGCTATATTACAAATACAGCACCTTTATATGACACCAGAGATTGTGAGTTTATCGCTATTAACCGTTTAAAAAATACGCCTAAAAAAGAGCCAAAACCGACTAGTTGGATCATTAACGGAACTCGATCTACGCCAATAAGCGCTAGTTTTTTAGAAAAACGTGAAACTCCTTTATTGACCTTAGAAAACATAGAAAATCAAAAAAGCAAACAGCAAATATCTGTAGTTCATAAAGCTGCAAACCCTGCCTCCACCCCACTTATGACACCTGAAAAACTACCTGTACGTACAAGTACTCCACAAACTACAAATGGCATGATGGATGCGTATGAAGCCTATCAGAATACTATGACACAGTTCTTAAAAACACAAGAAACGGTCATGCAATCCTTCTTACAGGCTTCAAATACAGCTGGAATTCAAATACCTATCCCACAACCAACTATTGACACGAAAGAAGCGGTTATACCGACTCCAAAGGCAGTTCCTATTGCTGATACGCAACCAACTGTTGAGAAAAAAGAAACTATAGAAGCACCGTCACAAAAATCTAAAAATATACAAACCCGTCTCATAGAAATCATCTCTGAAAAAACAGGATATCCTGAAGATATGCTTTCTGTAGATTTAGATATAGAAGCAGAGTTAGGCATCGATTCTATAAAACGTGTTGAAATCTTTGACGAGATGCTTAAAACACTTTCAGCAACTGCTGTACAGAATATAAAGCAGCATAGTCAAGATATTATACAGACCAAATATCTCAAAGGGTGGATTGACTTATTTGAAAAATATAATGAAGAAGAAGTCAGTATATCGCTTGATACCCAGAAAACAGTAGTTACTTCTCAATCGACTATCTCAAGAGAAAGCATACAGCAAAAACTCATCAACATCATCTCCGATCATACGGGATATCCAATAGATATGATTGACCCTGATCAGGATATAGAAGCCGAGCTGAGTATCGATTCTATAAAACGTATCGAAATCTTTGACACCTTCTTAAAAAAATTAGAACATCCATATCAAAATAACATTCAAAAGTCGGCTGAAAAAATAGTCCGTCATAAGAAGATTTCTGATTGGACTTCTATGATTATAGAAACGCTTGATATTCCATCTATTAGTGAACCGACAGCAGATACGAATACCGTAAACGTGACTGTACAGATGGTACCGGAAGTGTTACAAAAAACACTTATCTCAATCATTTCAGAACACACGGGATATCCTGACGAAATGATTGATCCTTCACTGGATATAGAAGCCGAGTTGAGTATTGACTCTATAAAGCGCATCGAAATCTTTGATACTTTTATAAAGACGCTAGCTAACTCTCAGCAAGAAAAAATCAAAAAAGAAGCAGAAAAAATAGTACGCCACAAAAGAGTTTTAGATTGGATACAAATGATTGTAGCTGTCTTAGATACTACTTCACAAACAGAGACACCTGTCGTTCTGGAAGTTTCTAAAGAAGTGGATGTTCGCTTTACGCGAAATAATATACTGGACGCGATACAAGAAGATGCGGATTCGCCTCGGTATATGATGAAGGCTATCGAACAAGAACTTCCAAATTTTAGAAGAAAATTAATTACTGGGCTTTATCTTATTGTTCCCGATCAATTACACATCGCCGATCGTGTCTCTAGCAGATTAGAAGAAGTAGGTGCTTGCTCTGACATTATCCCCATTGAAAAATGCAAGGATTATGATACGTTAGAAGCACATATATCTGAGCTTAGAATGCTTTTTGGCCCTGTACAAGGCATCATTCACTTAGGGGCATTGATGAATCCTGAAAATATAAATCACAAAAACTGGAGATCAGAAGTAGACTCGATCTCTAAAACCTTATTCAATCTTATAAAAATTTGTGATGCAGATTTTAAAAATACACAAATATCTGGTGCTAAAACTATTATAGCAGTCACTAATTTTGGAGGTTTTTACGGTAGAGATTTAACTTCAAAACATACATCTCCTATTGGTGGAAGTCATCAAGGATTGCTAAAATCTTTAGAATATGAATGGGAACAAATGCTCCCAAAGACCATAGATTTTGAAACAACAGTGCATCCCAATCAGGCAGCACTAGCTATCTTTAAGGAAATACAGTCACCAAGTAGTCACTTTGAAGTAGGCTATAAAAACGGAAAACGATTTATTTTTAAAGCAGAGCACACCCCTTTACTTCCATTACAAACACAGCAATTATTACTCCCTCAAGCAGACTGGGTAATTCTTATTACAGGCGGTTCAAGAGGTATTACTGCTGAGGTTGCTAAACAATATGCAGTGCCAGGAGTTCGATTTATTTTAGTTGGGAATGGCTCTTGGGGAGATTTTTCTAGTAAAGATGACACCACAACGATGGATGTCTCTCAACTTCGAAAACATCTCATTACGAAACACAAAACTTCAGGATCAAAAATCACACCCGCACAAATAGAAAAGGAGATCAAGCATATTTTAAGAGATCGAGAAATTACTAAAAATATAAGCTACCTGAGAAGCAAAGGCGTACTAGTAACGTATGAACAATGTGATGTTTCAAACACAGTAACCTTTGGGAAATTAATAGATACGATCTATCAGAAATACAATCGTATTGATATGGTGATTCATGGCGCAGGAATGATTGATGATAAATTCATTTCTGAAAAAACCAAGGACTCTTTTGACAAAGTCTTTAATACAAAAGTAAATAGTAGTATGACTTTATATCAAAAACTACGTCTTGACAGCCTCAAATGTATTGCATTCTTTAGCTCAACGGCTGGACGTTTTGGAAACAAAGGTCAAACGGATTACGCCGCTGCCAATGAAATCCTGAATAGACTCGCTTGGAAAATAAAAAGTGAGTACCAAGATATGATTGTAAAGTCATTTAACTGGGGCCCATGGGCGCACATTGGAATGGCGAGTGCGGTTGTAAATGAACAATTTATAAAACGAGGGATTATTCCGATAGAACCCGAACAAGGCGCAGCTTACTTCGTACAGGAATTAAACAATACAAACCTATATGATGTTGAAGTCATTTTTGGACAAGGGACTTGGGATGATCGAATTACACATCCGATAGAAGCGTTGTTTAACGAAGAATTTTCAACCATAACATTAAACTAAAAAAGATGGCAACAACTATGACACAACAGCAAATTATGTTCTTTTTATCTCTTAGTGCAAATGCGGGAAGTGATATTAAAGGAGCAGGAATAGGATCAAAAGTAAATGTAGAAACTGAAAAGAATATTAAACAATTAAATGCTCAATCTGGAGAAAACTGGCGTATAGTATGGGGAGCAGGGTTATATCAAAAAACAGTAGGAGGCGTTATTGACAACCTCATGTATGCTTTTTTCAATCCAGATTATATGGGAAAACCTACCTATTATATATCTGTTGCTGGGACAAATCCAACTTCAATTTTTGATTGGCTTACCGAAGACTTAGAGGTTTCGTCTACTGTACAATGGCCTTATAACACTCCAAAAGCAAGAATTTCTAAAGGAATTTCTATTGGGCTACATAAACTAGTGGAGATGCAACCCGAAGCAGGATTACCTGGTGCAGGGATGACGTTAAACGAATTCTTGAGTAAAAACCTATCAGAATGTGATGAATATACACTCATTACTGGAGGGCATAGTTTAGGAGGTGCTCTATCACCACTTGTAGCACTTTGGTTAAAAGATACACAATCAGCTTGGGATAAAAATGCTAAAGTTACCGATTTCCAATCGTGGCCTTTTGCTGGACAAAGTCAAGGCTTAGAAAGTTTTGCAACCTATTATAACAGTAGAATTCCCAATACGCATCGTACGTTCAACTCGTTAGATTTGGTACCACGTGCCTTTAACAAAATAACATTAAAAGCGGGTGAGACACAGTATGCACCAGAAATCACATCAGATACAATAGACCTATTAATTTATCTAAGACTCTATCAAATAGGATCATTAGAATACACTCAAATTGCAGATACTTCCAATGAGCTAACAGGAGAGCTAAACAAAAAAATCATCACCTCTATTTTTGGTGCTGTAAATTATTTTAAGCAAATGATTTATCAGCATGTTGAAGCATACATAGTTCTTTTGGATGTTAATTATGATACCGTCCAAATACAAAAAGATGCAGATGTGATTCTAAGAAAATTAATAGCGTATGCAAAAAAACATGCAAAAGATCTCTCATAAAAATCAATGGTATGAAAACAGAAACATTACACCCGTCATTTGGAATCCTTGTACAAGCAGACAAAGGAGAGCAGTTTAAAGATCTTTCTATTCAAGAAATAGAATCTTTATTTAAAGAGCATCGTACTATTCTTTTTAGAGGTTTTGAAACGGACATTTCACGTTTCAAGGCGTTTACACAACAATTTACAAGTGAGTTTTCAGATTATAAAGGAGGAGGCTCTCGATGGAAAATGATTGATAGAAAAAGTGTAGGCAATGACAAAACTGTGATGACTACTACGGGAGCCAATCAAAGCTTTGAAATTCCGTTGCATGGAGAAATGTATTATATGGACTCACCGCCAGAACACATCTGGTTTTATGGTGACGTAGCCCCTACTGAGGGCGGGCAAACAACGATTTGTGACGGCATCACCTTATTTGAAAACTTAGAAGAAGAGGTGCAGTCATTTTTCTTAAATAATCAAATTCAATACCAGCGATTCTTACCTGATGGGGTTTGGCAAGACACCTTCTTAACCAAAGATGTAGAAGAAGCCAAAGCATTTTTAGCTTCAAAAAAGAACAACGCCGTGTATGATGCTACTGACAAATCATTTAAAGTAACCTACAATTGTCATCCATTGGTCGAACATACGCTTTCGCGAAAGCGTGCATTTATCAACAATATTTTATACATCTACATGGCTGAGTGGGCGTTTACATCTGGCTGGATTAAAGGGCATCTTAATGACACTACGACACAAAGTCCCATTGTTGTGAGACAAGGTGATGGTTCTAAAATACCGTATAGCATTATAGAATCTGTGATGAAAACAGCCGCTAAAATTACCTATAATATTGACTGGCAACAGGGAGATCTTGCGATGATTGACAATACAAGTGTACTTCACGGAAGAAGAGAAACTGTAGATGGTGTCCCTCGTAATATTTTAGTTCGTATGGGAGACCCTGTTCATAAAAACCAAGTGGCGGCATCTGTATGAAATCAAATCCTTTCATAGAAAACACGCTTTTTCATACGCATCCGTCTATTGTACATGCGCATGGAAGTCATTCGTATAAACCTAATTGGCAACCCATTCTAGACAGTTTTTTCAGCACGCCAAAACAAACCATAGGTGCTAAAAAAAACCTTACCATTATTACGTGTAATAATGGACATCCAGCTATGGGATTGTTGGAACGCAGTTTAGATCATTTAGGAGTGCCTTATCAGGTCTATGGGAAATCCTACACGCCATGGGTAAATAGCATTCATAAACCTCTTGCTATTGCAAATGCATTGGATGAAGTAACAACACCTTATGTTTTATATGCTGACTCCAGAGACGCCATTTTTGTAAATGACCCATCTTCTATTATGGAGCTTTTCGAAAAGGAATTTGATTGTAAACTACTTTTTGGTGCGGATCGGCTTAATTGGCCTCCAGTAAAAGAATTTGAACGTTTTGAAAATGATATGGCGAGCACCTATCCAGGAGATTTTAATTATTTAAACGGAGGGCTTTGGATTGGAGAAACCTCATTTTGTAAAGCCTTTTTTGAAGAATCAAAAAAGACAGCAGGCGTTGAAAAAGCAGCAGAGTCTGAACAAGGAATTCTTAAAAAATTATTTATGAAATACCATCCAGAAGTACAACTAGACTACACCTGTAAAGTATTTCAAAACATTGGTTTTGTAGCCACACCAATTTTTAAATATCAACAAGAACTAAGCGCATTATGAAATTTTTTGTCATAAGTAAACCCATAGCAACAAACCATCAGTCTACGACACTGGAACGAGTGAAGAAGCAGAAGGACACGATCACAAAGCTAAAAGAAGAAGGAATTCTTGATGAATGCTACACCATCGTTTCAGGAGGAACTGTGTATATCATTAATGCAGAATCCTATAACGTCATACACCAGATGGTGCGTAATAGTAGTCTTGGCACCACAAATAAAATTGACATTTATAAAATAGAAGAACGTGTATCCTAAACATCTAAAATGATCTACCAAGGCACAAATATCGACGGACCTTCACTGACCCCTGAACAACTCAATATCAGAGGTAGGAACTTAGCGGACTTAATTAAGGATTGTTCTTATCTAGAAGCAGTTCATCATATCATCACGGGTAAAATTCCTTCAAAAGAGGAGCTTCAACAACTAGATCATTTTTGTAATCAATCGCTTTTTGCTGTTGCCAATAACGCACAGGCCATTTCTTTATTAAATGCACAAGCTGTACTATCCAGAGATACTGTAAAAACTAGTATACAAGGATTACTCATTGGTTTTGAAAAGGAATTTGAATTCCTTTTTTCTAGCACAAAAACAGCGTACGATAAAGACACTGCGTATGGGATTTTCTTAATGAGTGCCACGTCTTTATTTGCTTATATATCATTGCAGGAAACAGGAGCATCAACACCTGAAACAGATACGTCCATTATAGATATGGATCGTCCATTTATCGAAAATGTGTTTGTCTTATTCTTTGGAAGATCAAACGCTTCTAAAAATGAAATCATTCTTTTTGAAAGTCTTCTTGTTGCATGGCATGCTGGCTTTGGACACCTCACTCCTAGCGTGATGGGACCTCGGGTTGCCGCAGGTACTTTTGCTCCTATGAATTTGATTCTAATCACAGGCTATACTTGTTCTGGACCGTTTCATATTGGTGCTTCTCAGTTTGCGCTGGATTTTCTGCTAAAAATGAGTGCTAATGGGTATGAACATATTGAAGACACCATTCAAAAGCGATTAGATACTAATGAACGAATTCCTGGATTTGGGCATCCTTTATTTAAGAAAGATCCCCGAAATGAGGTCCTACAAGATATTTGGAATGCAACCACTACCGATAAAAAACATATTAACGCATACATTTCTATTTGTCAAAAAATTAAAATAGAAAAAGAGATACATCCTAATATTGACTTTATAACGGCAGGTATTCTTTGTGAATTGGGCGTATCACAACCTACCCTTGCGCCGAGTATTGCGCTTTTTTCAAGAACATCAGCGATACTAGCACATGCCAAAGAAAAAAAGGAGAAACCACCATTTGGTTCAAAAAGTACAGATGCCCGCAAACATTTAGACCAATTATCCATGGAATGGATTTAAACTATAACAGTTATGAAAGACATCAATCTTAAAAATATCATGCCTGCTACAGAATATGAAGCATACACCTCTAAGTATTTAAAACCTTGGGACGCGATGATTCTTAAAAGATGTGCTGAAGAAAACAACCAAAAATCGGCTCAAGGAACCTTACTGGATGTTGGAACAGGAACTGGTGTTCTCTTGGAAGAGCTACATAAAATACAGGGTTTTGAAAACTATAGACTCATAGGTATTGATTATTATCAAGATAATGTGATAGAAGCAACTGCTAAGTTCAAAGAACGCTCTCTAGACAACTACATAACCGTTGTACAAGGCGATGCGCATGCACTTGATTTTAGTGATGATACTTTTGATATGGTCATCAGTCGTGCTACCATTCATCATCTGGTAGATCCTGTAAAAGCATTGCAAGAAAAATATAGAGTTTTAAAACCCAATGGGGTCTGTCTCATTCACGATATGCGTCGTGATGTACCGATAGAAATTCTCGAAAAATTTAATGCCTTACGCGCAAAAGCAAATTATCCACCTACCAAAGTGCATGAAAAATATACCGTGTCAGAAATGAGAGCCTTTCTTGATCAAGCAGGACTTTCAGATTGCTCTTATGTATACGCAGAAGACAACGGGATGGCTGCATTAGGATATGAAGTTAAAATTTGGAAAAACTAATTTAGATACGATACATTGGAATCAAGAATAGATCATAACGCTACGCAAGTTCAACTCCCTATACATGGCTTATCGTATATAGGCAGTAAAGGTCATGGGATACAGGCTTTTTGGCAACATTCGCTTCAAGAGCAAACCCTAGTTCCTACTACAAAACAAACTATAGAAAACATATTTGATATTGCGATAAAAGACATTTATTTACAATGTCCTTCTATTTTCAAAACTGCATACGATCTTACAATACTTCTTCAAAAAGACACTTCAAATACTGATGTACCATCTGTAAAGAATACTGTTGAAAATTCTTCTTTATATACAGCAGCATGCACCCTGAAAATTGTGCAAATTTCAGAAGAAGATCAGCTTGTACAGCGGCTTGAAAAATCACAAAGTAATACACCAACTATTCTTGCTGTTTTACAAGAAAAAGAAGGACAAACAGAAGCTATATTCTTTGTTTTTAATGTGCCAGAAGTAGCGCCCAAAGCTATCATTACAGAAATTTCAGCAAATAGTTCTTTAGCTAATTGGTCTTTATCTTCACAAACTGCAAAATATATTGATGTTGTCCAACAAGATCAAATACATACCGAATTCTATCAAGAAACCGTTGCTACTAATAGCTTACACGATTTTAAACATTTCCATTGGAGTGTTGCGACATGGTCGTTGTTTGGTTCTTGTGAGTCTTTATTAAGAGCTGTTCTGGCTACCTATTCTGAAATTATCCCTCCATCTGAAATCGCTTCAGATGATACTGTAAAGCATTATAAAGAAGCATTTCCTTGGTTTCATAGTCTCCCACATAGCAAACGTAAAAGCATCAGTTGTTTTGCCAATCAAAACACTTTTCACACCATTACGGTAGAGGAAGCTACAGAAAAAAATGACAGTTACTTATTTCAACCAGACAAACCACAATTATTAGTATTCAGTGCTCCAAGTCAGCGAGCATTGCAAGGTGTTATACAAACGGCACTTGATCAACTTACAAATTTTGAAGAGGACGTGTATACGCTTTCGCGAAAGCTAAACAAACAACACCACCAATCATACCGACTGGCATGTAGTGTAGCTCCAGACACTATTGAAAAAAAACTACAGGATGCTATTTCTTTACTTGAGGAAGCACCCATGTCTAGTTCTACATCTAAAAAAGGAATTACGTATGGTATTTGTGAGACTGCACCTAAAATAGCGTTTACCTATCCTGGACAAGGATCTCAATACACCGGAATGTTACAGGATTTGGCATTACATTTTCCTGAAATGCGTTCTAGTATTTCTGATCTTGATCAGGCATTATACGGTATCAATAAACTTCCTAATAGTACCATTGTATATCCACCTGAAGGCAACTTGACTACACAAGAGAAAACGATGCTTCAGCAAGAGTTGTATAATATGGAAGGTGGGGCTACAAATATTGTTATTTCTAGTGTTGCCGTATTTGATTTACTTAAAAAATGTGGGGTCTTGCCAGAGGTACACTTAGGACACAGCCATGGAGAAAATACCGCTTTAAATACTGCTGGAATTCTCTCTAGTGATCGAAATGCTTTTTTTGAGTTGGTTACAGAAATCAGCAGACGTGGTTCTGACGGAATCGAAGAAGGACAGATTCCTGTGGGAAAATTTATATCTGTTGCCTTATTCCAACAGAATATAGATCACATTTTAGAAGCCTATAAGGATGACATTTATATAGCGATGGATAACTGTCCACATCAATTTGTGGTCTTTGGAAAAAATGAAATTATAAAGGAATTTCAAAAAGCGATTAGTGATTTGGGTGCCATCTGTATTTCGCTACCTTTTGACAGAGCGTATCATACGCCATTTTTTGAAAGAGAAATGCGTTTTATACAACCTATTTACGATAGCATTACATTATATCGTCCTACGGCAAAAGTTTTTAGCTGTATAGATCTTGACTATTTTTCCGAAGATCCTATTCAGATAAAATCTAAACTTGGAAAACAGTGGACAAACTGTGTACGTTTTAGAGAAGCCATTGATATTTTATATAAAGATGGCATTACTCGTTTTATAGAAGTAGGTCCTGGAAGTACACTTACTGGTTTTACTAACGATACCTTACACGGTAAAGATTTTAAAGCATTATCATGTGACGTCAAACAAAAAAGCAGTCTTAAACAGTTACAATTTATACTCGCAAAGCTTTTTGTAGATGGTGTTGCTATTCAAACGGATATTTTTCTTAAAAAAGAAGTTCCTGCTATTGAAGTGATTCATGAAAGAAAATCACATAAATTAAAATCTACTGAAACTTCCATTCAAGCAGAAACAACAACGCAAAAACAGATTGTAACGCGACATTTTGAATTGATGAATCAGTTTTTAAAACAACAAGAACAGATCTCTAAACAATTTTTTGAAGGGCAAATTTCAGTATCTCAAGAAACGAATACTACTCAGGAACTCCCGCCACTTTTAGATGGTATTGTTGAGGTCTCTACTACAGAAGTCGTTTTTGAAAAAACACTCCTTATTGATCAAGATATATTCCTAAAAGATCACACATTAGGACGATTTTCCGAAGGAGACAACACAGGATATCCATTACCCGTAATGCCTTTTGTAACCACGATGGAACTCATTGCCGAAGCCGCATCCTATTGGGCTACCGATAATTTGTTAGTGACCAAATTGAAAGACATCCGAGGTCATAAATGGATTGCATTAGACCAAGAATCATTGCGCCTATTAATTGTTGCCAAAAAAGAAAATAATCAAACCATAAAAATACAGGTCTTTACAGATCAAGTACATCCCACACATATTGTTGCAGAAGGTACTGCGATATTATCTGAGCATTATGCACTGCCTCCTGAATTACAAATCTCTGAGATGAAGTGTAAAGAAAACCCTATTTGGGATGCAAAAGACTTTAATGAAACCTGTCTTTTTCACGGTCCTTCTTTTACGAGTATGGAAAGCTTAATCGACGTAGGCGATACAGGAATTGTTTTAGAACTTAAAAACCCTTCTCAACAACAATTTTTGGCACATAAAGAAACGACTCATTTTAAAACACCTGGTGCTATTCTAGATGCTTCTGGTCAAATGGTTGCCTACTGGCTGGTTGAACAAGGTGAAACTCATTTTGGATCTTTCCCATTTTATGTAGCCTCTTTTGAACTTTACGACCATCCACGATTAGCGGAAGGTCAAAAGATTAAATGTGCTGCCAGCTTTGAAAAAAATAACGATATCCTTATAGGTGACTATCAGTTTTATGATCAAGACAAAGTGTTATTTAGTATTGAAGGACTCCATTCTAAATACTATGATTTCCCCAAGGAGTTTTTAAATTGTCTGTATTGGGAAGGCAGAGGCTCTTATCTATCACAACCACTGTCTATTGACACTAACCTTCCTGTTCAACTAAGACGTATTGCTGATATACCCAATGGCTTTTTGGATCAAGGAGGTGCCATCTGGCTAAGAGCCCTAGCCCATATAATGCTTTCTAAAGAGGAGAAAGATACTTGGTATGCACTTTCTGACAAAGGAACTCGCAGGAAAGAATGGCTCCTAGGAAGAGTTGTTGAAAAAGAAGCTGTTCGTTCGTATGCAGATCAATATTATAGTTTAATCTTATCTCCCAGAGACATAGAAGTTATACCCTCAGCATTAGGAAAACCTATGATAATATGTGACGCATTAGCAAAAAAGAATGCACTCCCTGATATTTCTATCTCACATTCTTTAACTACTGCCATTGCCGCAGTGGTGCCAAAAGGGATGACCGTAGGAATAGATCTTGAATTAATACATAAAAAAGAAGAAAGTTATAACGTAGGACTTGTTTTTGACCAAGAAGAAAAAGAGCTATTACAGGGACGCAGTTTACTTCCTTTCTTCTGTGCAAAAGAAGCCGCTGCCAAAAGTTTAGGAATTCCGTTTTTAGGAAGTTATACGGCTTGGAAAATAATAACAATTACCAATGATATTGTGACCATACAACATGAACACACACTTCTTGATGTCTATGTATACACAGACGCTACAGAAGTAACTGCTGTATGTGTGCATACACGTAAAGAGAAACAATTATTAAATCATTAAAATTCAAAATTATGAAACTCACAAAAGAAGAAACAGAAGGTAAAATCATTCACATCCTAGAAAACTTTGTGGAAGATTGGGATTTAGATGAAGAGATCAATAGAGATACAAAACTTAATGAAGATTTATGTTTTACTTCTGTAAACATGATTCATTTTATGGCAAACATTGATATGGAATTTCAGAAAAAATTCCCATTTGAGCAACTCATTATGAAGGAAGGTTCTTTCAAAAACGAACTTGAAGTAGATCAACTAGTGGATTATATATACCAAAATCAATAAGCTATCCATTTATGAAACATCTCGTTTTCTATAGTCATTATCATTATGGACTTGGGCATGTCTCACGTACCACAGCTATCATCAATGCTGTTCTTGAGCAAGATCCAAATGTAACCTGTACTTTACTTACAGACACTTTGCATAAAGTGGACTTCTATATCCATCCAGATATAGAAATTGTGGAGTTACCTAAAGTCCCTAGAAATTCAAAAGACTTTACGTTAATCAGAACAAAGATTTTAGAACGTACAGAAAAGATTATAGCCTATTTTAATACACATACAGTAGATGTTTTTTTATCGGATCATATTCCCTTTGGAGTGTATGGAGAATTAACAGATGTTTTTAAAAACATACTTCGTAAAAAACAACATACACAATGTGTTCTGGGAGTTCCATATCCACATACCAAAGGACTTATCCCTCGGAATCCATATTTGAGAGACTTATTACAAATATATCAACACGTATTATTGTATTCTGACCAAGATTGGTACCCTTTTAACATTGATTACTCTGGCGGTCATATCATAACAAAATACACAGGTATTGTGACCAGACCGACTACATTTCAGGTAAAAAGTGATGAAGAACGTGCATCATCGTCTCAAAAATGCATTGCTGTATCTGTAGGAAGTGGTGTGGTAGGACTCGAATTATTTAAAAAAATATTGGATGCCACGAGAGAATTCAGAGCACAAAACATCTTATTAAAATGGGTGATGGGACCGCTTGGAGATCAAAAAAAGTATGCAGAATTAAGTGAAGGAGAGCAGAATGTCTCATTACTGACCCATGCTAGTTTACAAGAACTCGTAGCAGATGCAGATGTTGTTATTGCAAGAGTAGGTTATAACTCAGCATTTACATTAGCAAAAACTAGACTCCCTATCATATTCATTCCGTATTTAAGCCAAGATACAGAGCAAGAAATAAGAGCGTATAAGTTATCTGAATCTATAAATAACATTTGGAGATTAAAAGAGACAAAACCTCATTTTAAAACAAAGCTTAAAGACCTTATTACAAAAGGACTCCAGACGCCATTAAGAACCGAAGAACTCTCATTTGACACAAACGGAGCAGTAGCTTCTGCTACTTACCTTTTACACCTCGCTTCTAAAAAGATAAAAGATCTCGACACCTTAAAATCAAAAAAAATACTCACGATCCATGCAGATGATCTAGGGCTTACAGATGGTGTGACCAAAGGAATTACTAACTCCATTACACAAGGAATTGTGACAGATACCGCCGCTATGGTTTGTATTGAAGGAGCAAAAGAGCACATCCTTAAAGTACAGCGTACATTAAAAAACAAAATAGGACTCCACTTACAACTTACTGGAGGCACTCCATGTTTAGATAGCGCACAAATATCTACCCTTGTCACAGAAGATGGCACATTCCCATCTAAGAGATTTCAACTCTCTACAAAACTAGATATCTCTCAAGTAGAAAAAGAATGGGAAGCGCAATTACAACGTCTACAAAGTTGGGGAATCCAGCCTGCTTATGTAGATAGTCATCACAATGTACACTTAAAGCCAAAACTACTGCCTTTGATAGCAAAATTTGCTAAAAAACATCAATTATACGTGAGATCTGGCGACTCGGTATTAATACATCACTATTTTAAAAGTCAAGGGGTTATATCACCTGCCTTTACGGTAAGAAAATTTTATGGTGATCAATTGAGCAAAGCCTCTTTACTTGAATTGATTGACAACGGATTTAAACAAATAAATAACGAAGGTATTCTCGAAATTGCCTGTCATCCAGGATATTCAGATACAGAATTAGAACAGATATCTGATCATAACATACATCGAGAAACCGAAATAAAGATCCTCACAGATAAAGAGCTTCCAGAACTCTTAGCAGAGAGAGGAATCTCGTTGATGTCAACACACGAGATTACGCAACAATTAGCAACACCTGTTTAAAAGGGAGTGATGCTATATACGCTTTCGCGAAAGCGTACACAGCATATATAAAAGCTGTATGGTCAATAGAAAATAAGAATTAAAAAAATAGAGTATCATGGAAATAATCAATCACGCAATCGTAGGTTGCGGAAGAATAGCACCAAACCACGTAGATGGTTTTACTCGCATAGACAATGTAAAAATAACTTATGCGGTAGATAAAGATATTGAAGTCGCCAAAGCATTTGCAGAACGTTTTGATATAGAAAATTACACGTCAGATTATCAAAAAGTACTGAGCGATCCTTCTGTGCATAGTATCTCTCTAAATGTTCCTCATGATCTTCATGGAGTTATGGCACAGCAAGCCGCTGAAGCAAATAAACACGTTTTGTTAGAAAAACCCTTTGTCATTGACCCAAAAGAAGGAGAAAAGCTCGTACAAACGGCCAGAGAGCGTGGCGTTACTGTGATGCCTATCGTACAGCATCATTATGACTTGCTACTAATCAAGATCAAAGAAATGATAGATTCAGGAGCAATGGGAACGATTAGTATGCTGCGAGGACATCTAGAATGTAATCGTCCGCCATCCTACTATTCTGAAAGCGAATGGCGCGGGAGCTTACAACGAGAAGGAGGATCTGTGCTGATTAATCAGGCATATCATATTTTAGACTTAATGGTATGGCTATCTGGTCCTGTACAAAATGTAACAGCACATCAACACACCACAAACCGTGAAGTGATGGAAACCGAAGATGTATTTACAGCGTCACTGAAATTTAAAAATCGTGCCCTAGCATCACTAAGCGTATGTGGCGCAGGAGGTTCTTCTTGGAGAAATATGATCGAAATCATAAGTGATCAGGGCGTTATTGGTTTTGACATCTCTCACCCCAATCAATTACTTCGTTTTGAGTTGAAATCAAAAAGAGAAATGAAACTCTGGAGAAAACAGTTTGCAGAAATTATAGAAGCGGTACAACCATCATCTGCAGGGACAGATTATTATGGGATCTCACACAGACCGCAAACAAAAGCATTTATAGACGCCATACGAGGCACTATAGACGTTAAAGAAGATCAACAACACGCTTTACATATTGTACATACCATAGATGCTTTATACACGTCTTCCAGACAACAAAAAAATAGGGACGTACAAGAAATAACTATTAATTCTGAGAGCTATGCAACTACATAATAACTGGCAAGGCCACTACACAGAAATCCAAGAAGAAGACAAACTATCTGTGCTAAAAACGATAGACGAGAACCAATTATCTATTGTCTCTGGCGGGCTTATGGCACGTTTTGAAAAACGATTTGCCAAGTTTGCAGCAACTAACTATGGTGTTGCTTTTAACAGCGGAACTTCCTCTATACTAGCAGCACTATGGGCAATAGGCGTCCGTCAAGGAGATGAGGTGATTGTTTGTTCTTATGGTTTTGAAGGCACGATTGCTCCTATGCTTACCTTAGGAGCTACTATTGTTCCTTGTGATATGAACGCGGACACCTTTACCATAGATCCAGAGAGTATCAAAAATGCAATTACAGAAAAGACCAAAGCTATTTTTGTGCATAATCCTTGGGGAGTTCCTGCCGACTATGATGCCATTAAGGAAGTAACTGCACTTCCTCTGATCGCCGATGCTGCGCATGCACACGGAGCAACTTATAAGGGCGAACCTCTTGCAAAAGCTGTTGCTATTGCCTGTTATTCATTAGGGTTAAACAAACTTATTACAGGAGGAGAATTAGGATGCGCCGTCACAGATAGCCTTGAGTTACGAGATGCTATGATATTGTATGGACACATCAATCGCGCTCCTATGGATCTTAAAACAAATGAATGGACTGGAAATGCGGTAGGATTAAAACTACGTCCGCATCCTTTTGCGATGGCATTAGCAATGCCACAAATAAAAAGATATGATGAGAAGAAAATACTGCTTGTTGAGACCTGTCAAGCGATAGAAACTATTTTTGAAAAACACGGGTTTATAGCACAAGCCGTTCCAGAAAATTCAACACGAGTATATTGGCGTATTGTTTTAAAAATAGAAGAGACGGTATTTAAAGGTGTCACTACAGATAGTATAGAATCATTCTTAAAAGAACACGGGATTCCAGTAGAAAAAAATCACTATTGGCCATTACTAGCCGATCGTAAAATATTTGATTGGGAAGATAATCAATCCCTTGTCAGAAAAACTAATACCCCAACAGCAACAGCAGTTGTCCCTCGTACCATTACTCTTCCTGCTCCTGTAGTACTCCCTTCTGAGGAATTACAACGTATAGAAAATATCCTTTCTAAAATACATACCCTTACAGAAAATATCGCTGTATAAATTGAAATTGCATCTAGTCAACAATTAGATGCAATTTCTAAATTTCTTTTCTTTTTTTGATATGTAACTATTGTTACTGTATAGAAACATGAGTCATTTTACTTTTGTTGAAATACATCTAAATATGCTAAGAAGAGGGATGAAAACATATAGTATTCCTAATACAAACTATTCTCTAGGTCACGCAGTGAAATCTCATAGAAGGTCCTTCTATCAGTTCAATCTATTGGACATGGCATCTGAAAATTATGAGAAATGTGAGATTCAACGCCCTCTATTTTTTACTTACAAAGAGTGCAATCCATCTATAAACATTGTAAATTCACAAGATGATTCAAGAATTAAAAAATAGTTACGGACATCTTTTTGAAGATGCGCTACTTGAAGAAATAAGTCGTGTCGGAACGTTTAAGGAAATTCCTGAAGGTTTTAAGATGATAGAAATTGGTCAGTATGTAAAATCAATGCCTTTACTGATAAGTGGTGCTATCAAGATTTTAAGAGACGATGCCGATGGAGATGAGTTGTTGTTATACTTCCTAGAAAAAGGAGATACGTGTGCCATGACACTAGGATGCTGTCTTGGAGAAACAAAAAGTGAGATACGCGCTATTGCAGAGACAGACGCAAAACTCATCATGATTCCTATAGAAAAGATGGAAACTTGGACGGTCACCTATAAAAGCTGGAGAAACTATGTTTTTAAGAGTTATCATACCCGTCTTATGGAAATGTTAGAAACCATAGATAGTATTGCTTTCTTAAAGATGGACGAACGTTTACTTAAATATCTTAAGGACAAATCAAAAGTAAACGATACCCATATCATTCAGAGTACACATCAGGAGATTGCCTATGAGTTACACACCTCCAGAGTGGTTGTGTCTCGACTTTTAAAAAATCTAGAAAATCAAGGCAAGATAGAATTACACAGAAATAGTATTCACATAAAGTCACTTTAGCCCATCTCAAATACCGATGAATATACTTACTTTTATAACAAACCCTTCTACTAATTAGTCATGGATATTACCCAAATTTTAGGTTACGTTGGTGCTTTATGTATTGGTATTGTCTTAGGACTTATAGGTGGTGGGGGTTCTATACTAACTGTTCCTATTTTAGTATATCTTCTATACCTCAATCCAGTGACGGCTACTGCATATTCTCTTTTTGTGGTTGGCGCATCTGCTCTTGTTGGTGCTATACAGAATATCAGAAAAGGGCTTGTCGATTTTAGAACAGCTATAGTCTTTGCTATCCCTGCATTGATCGCTGTGTATTCGACAAGAAAATTTATTGTACCCAATATTCCAGACAAACTGTTCTCTATAGGAGATTTTATAGTGACAAAGGACATAGGGATTATGGTCTTTTTTGCCATCATTATGTTATTGGCTTCTATCTCTATGATACGTGATAAAAGTAAAGATGAAGACAAAGAAACTACTGTAAAGTACAATTACCCAATTATCCTTATAGAAGGTATTGTCGTTGGCTTTTTAACGGGTATTGTAGGTGCAGGAGGCGGTTTCCTTATTATTCCTGCCTTAGTCTTACTGGCAAAGCTTCCTATGAAAAAAGCAGTTGCCACCTCATTATTAATTATTGCTATAAAATCATTAATAGGTTTTATAGGTGATGTTGAAAATTTAACCATAGATTGGACATTTCTTTTGACGTTTACAGGCCTCTCTATTGTAGGGATCTTTATTGGGATCTGGTTGACCAACTTTATTGACGGGAAGAAATTAAAAAAAGGCTTTGGTTGGTTTGTACTCGTGATGGGAGTCTATATCATTATTAAGGAGTTTACTAAATAACTATGTAACTTATGTTACTGCTTACTAGATAGAAGCATACTAATTTAGCTTTCGCGAAAGCGTAATTAAAAAATTTATATTATGAAAATTGAACAAATTTATACAGGATGCCTAGCACAAGGCGCATATTATATTGAAAGTAAAGGAGAAGTAGCCATTATAGATCCTTTGCGAGAAACACAACCTTATTTAGACAAAGCAAAGCAAGCAAATGCAAAGATCAAATATATTTTTGAAACCCACTTTCACGCCGATTTTGTAAGTGGTCATATTACCTTGTCTAAGCAAACGGGTGCTCCCATTATTTACGGTCCTAATGCCAATCCAACTTTTGATGCCATCATCGCGACAGATGGGCAAGAATTTAAGCTTGGTGATATCACATTGGTCGCTATTCACACCCCAGGACACACCATGGAAAGTACTACCTATCTTTTAAAAGATGCTACAGGAAAAGACCACGCGATTTTTAGTGGTGACACCTTATTTTTAGGAGATGTGGGTCGTCCTGATCTAGCACAAAAAGCAGCTTCGATGACTCAAGAGCAATTGGCAGAAACACTATATGATAGTTTACGTAATAAAATAATGCCACTTGCAGATGATGTGATTGTATACCCAGCACATGGAGCAGGTTCTGCTTGTGGAAAGAACCTGAGCAAAGAAACTGTAGGAACTATAGGAGGTCAAAAACAAAATAATTATGCGCTGAGAGCAGATATGACAAAAGCCGAGTTTGTCAAAGAAGTTACCGATGGCTTGCTACCTCCTCCTCAATATTTCCCACTGAATGTGAAGATGAATAAAGAAGGGTATGAAGATATAGACACGGTCATTAAAAGAGGATCTCATGCACTAACACCAAAAGAATTTGAAATCGCTGCCAATGAAACGGGAGCCATTGTACTAGATGTACGTCATCAAGATGAGTTTGCGGCAGGGCATATCCCACGTTCTATTTTTATAGGCTTGGATGGAGGTTTTGCTCCTTGGGTGGGTGCTTTAATAGGAGATGTAGCCCAGCCTATACTATTAATCACTCCTGAAGGGCGTGAAGAGGAAACAATCACTAGATTATCAAGGGTAGGATTTGATCGTACTATAGGATATTTAAAAGGAGGTTTTGACGCTTGGAAAAAGGCTGCGATGGAGTACGACACCGTCACTTCTATCCCTGCGACTGAATTTAAAACCATTCTCGAAGAAAAAGAAGTACCCGTTTACGACGTACGTAAGGAAGGAGAATACACATCAGAGCATATTGAAAATGCACATCACACGCCTTTGAGTTCTTTAAATGATTACCTAGATACCTATCCTAGTGATGCTAACTTTTATGTCCATTGCGCAGGAGGATACCGAAGTATGATTGCCACATCTATATTAAAAAGCAGAGGTATTCATAATATTGTAGATATTGCTGGAGGATTTAAAGCCATTAAAGAAGCTCAAATTCCAGTAACAAATTATGTGTGTCCTACGACTTTAAAGTAATGTTTTAAATACATGAAAAATATATTTTTTGTACTATTATTGATAGTCTCCATCTCTTGCCATGGTCAGGAAAGCATAGGCGTATATGCAATTGACCTCCAAACACTAAAAGCAGAAGTGATTGGTAAAGATGTTCAGCTAGTAGATGTACGATCTGAAAAGGAATATAGTCAAGGTCATATAGACGATGCAATCAATATCAATATTGCCGATAAAGAAAATTTTAAAACCGAAATTCAAAAATTAGATAAAACAAAACCTATCTATATGTATTGCCACGCTGGCGTACGAAGTCGGCGAGCTAGTCAACTCATCACCGAATTAGGATTTACACGTGTTTATGATTTTACTGGTGGTTGGAGCGCTTGGAGGCAGCAACAAGAGTGAGCTATAGTATATGGAGTTTAATAGTGATTATTGGGAAAACAGATATCTAGAAGAGACTACGCGTTGGGATTTAGGAACCGTTTCTCCTCCCATAAAAGAATATATAGATCAGCTAGAAAATAAAGAGTTAAGAATAGCCATTCCAGGAGGTGGCAATTCTTATGAAGCAGAGTACCTATTTAAAAATGATTTTACAAACGTATCTGTCATCGATATAGCAGCTTCACCTCTTGAAAATATTCAACATAGAATTCCCGGTTTCCCAAAAGACCGACTCATCCAAGAAGATTTTTTTAATCTAGATATGACGTTTGATCTTGTAATAGAACAAACATTCTTTTGCGCCCTCCATCCTAATCTAAGGTCCGCTTACGCGAAAAAAATACATAGTCTACTAGCTACCGAAGGAAAGATCGTAGGGCTATTATTTGATGCGCCTTTATATGAAGATCACCCTCCTTTTGGTGGAAATAAAAAAGAATATCAAAAACTATTTACGCCTTATTTTGATATCGAGATTATGGAAACCGCTACCAACTCGATAGAAAGTAGAGCAGGAAGGGAATTATTTATAAAAATGCTTAAAAAATAGAGAGTTTGATTTCAGAATCTTTAGATACCTACTTCCCTAAATTGGCGATGATGCCAGAACTTAAGAAAGACATCATGACGATAAGTAAGATGATCAAGATAGAGGCGGGAACGGTTATCCTAAAGCAGGGAGCTTATATAAAAATCATTCCGTTACTTATTTCAGGGCTTGCCAAAGTGTTTAAAGAAGATGAAGATGGTCACGAAGTGCTTGTGTATTATATCAAACCTGGAGAAAGCTGTGTCATGTCGGTTACTACTCTAGTTCATCATGGAGTAAGCCAAGTAAAAGCGGTTATAGAAGAAGATGCAGAAGTTGTGGTGATCCCAGCAGATAAGGCAATGATGATTGCCAAGAAATATCCACAGTGGAATGAGTTTATGTATGATCTTTTTAATATAAAGTTTGAAGAACTACTTACGGTTATTAAGATTCTTACATTTTCTAATAAAGACATACGGTTATTGGAATATCTAAAAAAGGAAGCTATTCTCAAAAAGAGTTCTATACTACATACGACTCATCAACAAATAGCCTACGAATTAGGGTCTTCTAGAGAAGTGATCTCTAGATTACTTAAAAAACTAGAGAGTGAAGGTGCTATTGCTTTACAACAGGGTAGTATTCAAGTTTTGTAAAACGAATATTACTCATTATCCTTTTTAGTGAAACCATAAGTGTTTTGTCCTACAAAATCTTTTGGAAATGTGTCATCTCCTTTAAAACCTAACGTAATACGTCCACTATCTTCAGGGATGTAATTTGTTTTAAAAAGATAATCCCAAACACTTAAACTAATTCCAAAATTAACGCCATATTTTCCTTCTGGTAGATCATAAGCATGATGATACAAATGCATTACGGGGTTGTTGATAATATATTTTAATGGACCCCAAGTAAGTTTAATATTTGAATGGTTAAAATGCCCAATAACAATAGCTATAAAATGAACAATATAGGCTTGTTCTGGTTCAAAGCCTCCTAAAATCATAACTCCAAATGTCTTTAGAGGTTTATAAAGTACATTTTCCATCCAGTGATATCTTAAATGCGCGGCAAACCCCATTTCCTTGACACTATGATGCACTTTATGAAATCTCCAGAGTAATGGATACTTATGAAGCAAGGTGTGTGTAAACCATTGTACAAAATCCAGTACAATAAAAAACACTAAGAGTTGTACCCACAATGGCCATGCTGACGAATCTACAATAGCAAGACTCTCTGTTGTAATAGAAATATCACTAAAGATCACTTCTAATACTTTATAAAAGCCGCTAATTACAATAGAAAAAACAAAAAAATTAAAGAACATATAAAAACCGTCTAACCAAAAGTCTTTTCTAAAAATGGCCTGCTCTTTTCTCCAAGGAAATATAATTTCTAGCCCCCATATTACTAAAGAGATGAGGATGAGTCCGTAAAAATAATTGGTATACCACGGTACTTCAAACAACATAGACTCCCAAGTCCATCGTAGGGTTCCTAAAAAAGCGTCTTTAAATGCATCTATATACTTCATCATCATCAATCCTTTTAAAAAGTACATCCATTAGGAAGTGGTGCTTGATCTACTAATTCATTTGCAAAACCTTCTGGAATTGTATACTCAGAAAATCCATTAGCTACAGAACCTCTATATCCTTTTGTGCTATATCCTGTCGTATTCATATGAACTCTAATGATCACTTCTTGGGTTGGGACTAGGGTAACACTCCCAGATCGCACAAAAGGTTGTTCATTTACGTGACTATGTGCTAAAATTCTTCTATAGATAAGGAATCCATCTTCAGAAACGATTTCCCACCAGTTTGCATATTGATCACATCCTTTATCAGGACTTGAAATACCTACATTAAATACATAAGCATCTCCTGACTGAGATGCAGTCACACTCACCACCGATGCTGGATCTTCTGCCACTGTCACTTCTGAAACCGTAGTGGTTTCATCTTGATGACAAGCACCTAAATAGAACAGAGAAATTATAAATACGATTATTTTCATTTTTCTTAGCACGTAATTTTAATTCAAAAATACTCATTAGTCATCAAGTTCTATGTAACAAAAGTCACCTTGATGGGTTATTACCTGCGGAATAGTCGAAAAAGCAGCCGCTACATTTCTTAATTTTTATGCAACTGTGACTTATGTCACAAAAATTGATGATGCTCCTTACTACATTTGTTCTTACTACGATATTAATATCATGAAAAAAAGCATAAAACTGCTACTAGTCTGTATTATATGCATAGGCATATTTACAGTAGCGTATTTTGTATTAGAAAACATATAATCAATAAACACACATATTATGAAAAAAAACATGGGTACTATAGACCGCACCATACGAATCATAGTTGCGGTTGTAATCGGAGTCTTATACTGGCAAAATATCATAAATGGTACACTAGCCTACATACTCCTGGCTGCTGCCGCTATATTTCTTCTTACAAGTTTTATTAGTTTTTGTCCGCTATATGCAATGGTTGGTTTAAAAACGAATAAAGAAGCTTCAAAAGACAAAGCTTAGGATGCATCCATCCATCTGGTATTATAAAAGTTCGTACTCTGTATAAACGAGCTTTTATAGTACCTTGTTATCATGAAACTACAAACAGCCGATCGTATTTTTGTCCTGATTCAATGTATATTGTTTTTTCTGTATATTCTTGAAATACCACGGCTACAGTTTACAATTCCAAATGGAATCGCTATAGCTGGGATTCTTATAGCGATCATAGGTTTTGCTACAATACTTATTACTTTACTACAACTCAATAAAAATCTTTCGCCTTTCCCAACTCCTAAATTGGGATCACAACTTATTCAAAACGGACTTTACACATACATAAGACATCCTATCTATACAGGTATTTTACTACTCTTTTTAGGCTACGGTCTTTATGTGGCATCTGGCTACAAACTATTGATTACCCTACTTCTAGTTGTCCTATTTACATACAAGTCACGTTATGAAGAAAAGAGATTAGCCCTTGTTTTTAAAGACTATTCAAATTATAAAAAAAAGACAGGTCGTTTTTTGCCAAAAATAAACGTTTGATTTTTAGTTGGTGATCATACTTCAAGGTGGCTTTCATTTTTTATACGCTTTCGCGAAAGCATAACCCATATACTTCAAAATACTATTTCCTCCTATTTCTTTTTAAGCTTTTACCATTCATTGCTCTAAGCAATAAAAATTCTAATACAGAATTAAGATATGTAACTTAGGTTACCAACTACCTGCTTTAAAATGTGTTCTTTTGCCAAAAATACTTTGTATATGAACTGGATATATGATCCTTGGCCCTGGTATATAGGTGGCCCCATGATTGCTTTGATTCTATTTTTACTACTTATGGTAGGGAAAAACTTTGGAATGTCATCAAATTTAAGAACGCTATGTACTTTATGTGGTGCCGGAAATGCGACATCCTTTTTTAAATTTGATTGGAGAGCACAACGATGGAATCTTATCGTAGTGATAGGAGCTATTATAGGAGGATATATAGGGGCTCATGTGCTATCAAAAACTGAAACAGTTGTTATTGATACAGACACCGTTAACGAACTTCAAGCAATGGGATTTCAGAGTGCTGGTAATGCGTATCTCCCGACAGAAATATTTGGGAATTCAGTATTTACAGATCCCAAAGCACTTCTTTTACTTGCTATAGGAGGGTTACTTGTAGGATTTGGAGCTAGATATGCGGGAGGATGTACTTCTGGGCATGCCATCTCTGGATTGAGTAATTTACAGCTCCCTTCTTTAATTGCTGTGATAGGATTCTTTATGGGAGGCCTTGTCATGATTCATCTTATTTTCCCTTTATTATTTTAAGCTATGAGAACAGTTATTTATTTAGGTATTGGAATCTTGTTTGGTATTACCATGTACAAATCTGAAGCGGCTTCTTGGTTTCGGATTTACGAAATGTTTACTTTTGAATCCTTTCACATGTATGGGATCATAGGCGCTGCACTTATCATTGGAGTTACGATCACACAACTTATAAAACGTTTTAATATCTCTTCTTTTTATGGAGAAAAAATAAACTTCATCCCTAAAGAAAAAGGATGGAAACGCTATCTTATAGGAGGTGTTATTTTTGGGTTAGGTTGGGCATTAGCAGGGGCTTGCCCCGGACCGATGTTTACGCTTATTGGTGCTGGATTTTTACCCATCTTGGTCGTTATTGCTACTGCAATTTTAGGAACTTTTTTATATGGTGTCTTTAAAGACAAGCTACCACATTAAAATTATTTATAAAAAGGTTTGGTACGCTTTCGCGAAAGCGTACTCAGAAAGATATGAACGGTAGAAAACTATCTTTTAAATTTTAGTATCAGCATACGTACGCTTATAAAGAATATGATAGCTATGCCTGCAAAAAGCAACCACTTAGTATACGAAAACGAGTCATAGAGGGCTTCATCACTCCCTACCAATGTAATAGCACTCCAATAATAAGGGCTTGCTTCGCTTGTATTTGCATGATTTTTTAAATAGGTGAGTTTTGCTTTTTGTAGTGCTTTTGATTTACGATCTCCTTGCTTAAGATTTCTATAAAATTGAGTTGTAATTTCTAAACTTGACTTTTCATTGATGTTCCATAAAGATCCTATCACACTCTTGGCACCTGCATTTGTAAACCCTCGCATAAGATTAAATACACCTTCTCCTTTTTGGAATTTCCCAGACAAGGTTTTGCAAGCATTTAATACCACAAGATCCTTTTGGTTTTTTAAGAAATAAAGTTCATTAAGAAATAAACGCTCGTCATACAGAGCGAGCCATGGACCTTCTGTACTCACGCCTCCATGCGTAGATATATGAATAATTGAATGATCTTCAAATGCTTTCATAAATGCGTTCTTATTTGCCGACTCCTGAGTGAATAATCTGTCTTCTAAAAAAGGAGTCATTTGCGCTAATTCATCGGCACTTTGCACTAATGGTTCTTGATAATTATCTTTGAATATAGATGGAATAATCCCTACAATGCTTTTTTGCTCTGGGGGTCTTAATAATTGTAATTGACTCTCTACAGAGAGAGAATATTTATATGAAATTTCGCTTTTCGTTATAAAATAAGACGCTGACAATGGTAGTTCTTTTGAAACGGATAGTGCTTCAAATGGTAAAGCGTGTAGATTTCCATCTGGAATAATAAAGATTCTTTTATCAAAAAGTACCGCATCCTTATTCTCAAAAGGAAACAGAATATCATATAGATTTTTAGCATTATTTTGATAGGCTACCCTATCTGATTGCTTATCAAAAGGCCTCTCTAATTGTTTCCGAAATGTTGTGATTCTATTGGTTAGCTCTGGAGTAGAAATTGTTAGCTTTTGTAGTACGATAGTCTCTTTGGTTACTAATAAAGCATAAGATAGGCTATCGCCTACGGCATAAGAAACGATGACTTCATTGTCTTCTAGGTCTTGTCTAATTTCAGAAATGGAAGGAATAGACAATCCTTGTTTATAAGAAAAATATGCAGGATATCTTTGCTCCAGAGAATCTATTAATGCTCTATAGTCTCTTTTAAGAGAAAACACCTCATTTTTAATTCGATCCTTATTTGTAAGATCTATTGTTTTTGACGATCCACTTATGAGATCGGTCTCTAGCTCTTTAATACTTCTCAATAAGCGATATTCTTTATCTATAACAGACGAAGGAATATTTGCTTTTTGTCGTGCAGATACATTTGTAATATTTTCTAGGAGTACTAATCCTTTATTTTTTTCTATATAATACAATGCCAGATCTGGCGTATTTAATTCATGAGCAATGTAGACGCCATTTAGGTATAAATTTGATGATTTTTCTCTCCAAGAAAGCTTGGATAGTTCTTCTCGGCTTTCTAAAAAGATATCATCTACTAAAGCATCTGCTAGCGCAATAATTTCTTTTGCTTTTACAATCGTATGTAACTCACGTGTTTTTTGATAATTAGCTATTAGGGCATTAGACAGGTCATTTAAGTATCCAAATACAATTGTTTTATAAGGTGAAATAGCTATGTTCTCTTGAGTGAGATAAGCATCTGGATGTACATTTGGAGCTACTCCTTCTATGGTTTGTAATGCTTTATAATAATAATTTAATGCTTTTTCAAGATTTCCTTGTTCTTGATACAAATCGGCAAGATTATTGGCAATAATACTTTTGTTAAGTGGATCTTTTTTTGAATATTTTTCTGCCTGAGTAAACGTAACTTCTGCTTTTTTATACTCCTTTTGTGCTTTATAAATAACTCCCAAAAGGTTATATGAGTTAAAAAGATGTACGGTATCTCTAGCTTCTTTGAGTAAGGTAATAGCTGCTTCTGTAGTCTGAAGCGCAATTGCATTACGTTTTTGAAAATGACGTATATACCCAATATTACCTAGCAACATTCCTTTTTGTTTTTTTGAGAATAAACTAGTATCTATCTGTTGTATCTTCAATAAATTTTTCTCAAAATCATCTACATACATACTATCATTAATACTCACATACGTACCTGAAATATTAATAAGTGTTTTTAGTTGAAGATCTGACCGATCTATTTCTTTAAAGATGTTTTCAGAAAACGAATAGTTTTCTAAAGCTCTTTGAAAGTCTCCAAGTTTATCATAAATATCTCCCCGCTCGCGATATGCGTTTCCTAGTCTAGACTCGTTTTGTGATGTTAGTGTTATTAATGTATCAAAGTATGCTAAGGCATTATCATATTCGGGATACTTAGAATAATGATGCATATATCCTAAGTTGTAGAGATTTCGTTTTATCTCTATAAGATTTTTTTCTTGACCTATTTGTTTACGTAAGTCATATTCTTTCTTAGCATAAAACTTAGCACTTTCCTTATCTTTAAGCATGG
This sequence comes from uncultured Dokdonia sp., assembly GCF_937910895.1. Lineage (GTDB taxonomy): Bacteria > Bacteroidota > Bacteroidia > Flavobacteriales > Flavobacteriaceae > Dokdonia. The sequence goes on from NZ_CALEMI010000052.1 coordinate 56,536, forward strand.
ACCAATTCCATTTAGAAAATTCATAATAATAAGAGGCTAACTCTAGAGAATCAAAATTAGATTGATTTTCTAGAAACTGTTCTATTAATTTACTCTTTTGACTATTTTCTACAGGTAGAGATAGTATAGAATCATAAAACCCTAATTTCTTTTCCTGTCCATAGAGCGTAAACACAAGAAGTGATACTCCTATCGTAAGTATATTTTTAAGTTGTGACATGAATTAGGCTTAGTATGCTAAAGATAGTATATATAAGGGAAGGAATCCAAAGACTCCCTCCCCTGAGTTTGAAATAAATAGCTTACCTAAACCTAATTACTCAAACCTTACTATACATAACTAATCGATATATGATTGATACTTTAACATAGATAAATTACTATTGTGAGTAGCACTTTCTAAAATGTTACTTATCCATTTTTGAGGTGTATTTTCTATATCAAACAACGTACCTGCATACGCAGCGGTGTATGCGCTAGAATATGAAGTCCCATTTACTAATAGGTATTCTCCCAGAGCTATTTGAAAAGGAACATCTTGTCCAAGAGCTGCAATATCTACAGAATTTGGTCCAAAATTAGAAAAATGAGCAAGTCCAACGTCTAAAGGATTCGTATTTAGAGAGGCAACAGACATTAGATTATTTACTGGATATGAAGATGGAAAATGAGGAATCTCATCATTATTTTGATTTACATTTCCAGCAGATGTTGTAAGCAAAACTTTTTCTTGAGATTCTTCCATAAATCTATCTAAGATCTCTGTATTTGAATTGTTGTACCATCCAAAACTCATATTAATCATATCTACTTCTGGATTATTTAAAGCATATTTAAATCCGCAAAGGATATCAAAATAGTTGCCTTTTCCAGATTGGTCAAATACTTTAACAGGTAAGATTTGAAAGTTTATATTCTCGTCCATCAATTTTTCATAAATAAGACTAGAAATGACTGTTCCATGCCCGAAATCATCAAAAGGATCATTATCTTGATTTACAAAGTCCCACCCTATATAATCTTCATACCCATTATCATTACAACTAGTACCACTTACGGTTGTATTAAATAAGAAAGGTTGTGTAAATCCAAAATAATTATAATCAATTCCTGTATCTAAAATAGCAATAGTCAACTCATTATTACTAGCGACTTGTTTTGTTAAACCTATCGAAACATCTGCAGCACCGAATGCCACTCCCAGCTTTTGAGCAGTATGTTCTATCAAATTATTAAACTCTATTCCTTCTAATCCTGAGTTATCTTTATTTCCTAATACAACTTCTTCTATATGTATGCCTTCTGGAATATATCCGTTCTTATCTATTTCAAATTCCCATAGTTCAAGTGTCGGATCTGCACATTCACATTTTTTAAAAGATGTTACGTTATTAAGTGCTCGCATTTCTTGCTTTTGTAACTCAGAAAGTGATGTATCGTATTGAATAACTATCTCATTATTAAAAGATCCATATTTAGGGCTTTTATTTTTATTGGTATCTATAGATACGTTTTCACTTTCTATAGCTTCTTCATTAATTTCTTCAACTTGACAACTAACAATTAGGGTCGCCACTGTCATTAGCGTGAATAATTTTTTCATAATTTTTTGTTTTAATAATTAGGTTTAGGATTTTTTAAAAAATGGGTTCAAGACAAGCTTGAACCCATTGATATAATTATATGACAATTAATTTTTAACAATAACTTTCTTTGAAATTACTTGTGTATCTGTTTTAAAAGTTATAAAATAAATTCCAGTTTTTAATGTTCCTGCAGCATTCCATTGAGCTGTTGCTTCTAGGTCTCTCTTTGAATTTATAGTAAATGAATGAATTTTTGTTCCGTAAACATTATAAACTTCTACACTAACTTGTGTATCTAAACTTGTTTCTACTGTAAAATTCATATCGCCTCTGTTAGGATTTGGAGAAATTGCAACGTTTACAAAATTATCATTTTCTAGTGCTTTTATTGGATAGAAACATTGTGAGAATGATGCTTGAGATTGTGTACCGTCTTCACAAAAGGCAGTTACTCGCCAAGCAAAACATCTACTCTGTAAACCATCTGGTACAACAACACTGTTTGTTGATGTTGTTATAGGCACAATAGATACTGGTTTAGTACATTCACAAAAAGGTTGTGGCTCACCGCCGGCTGGAGAACTTACGATGTAGTATGCTGCACCTGGCACAGGATCCCAAGTTAAGGTATCAGCAACAACTTGAAGATTTGAAGGTGTCGCCAACTCTTCACATTTTGGCAAAATCTCTTCTAAAAAACTACAATCGATTTCAGCGGCTTTTACATTGGCATACTCCTCTGGACTTTTACCTTCTTTTTGATATTGTACTTGTGCATAACATATCTCTCCACATTCGGTAATTACTTTATGTACTATTGTATAATATAAATCAAATGATGCATCATTATATAATAGGAATGTATTATCACCTGTTGTGGTTACTTGGCTTTCTAACGTATAAGGACCTCCTTCTTCGTTAGGGCTTGAAATTACATACCATTCATGTGTTGCGTCTAAAAACTCATACCCTTCATAATTTCCTATCCAGAAATTATAATTAAAGTCTACTCCTAATGAAAAATCAGCTTCATTAAAATCTTCACAACAATCTATAATTTCAAAATTATGCTGTAATGATACCCAACCACAATTAGGATCATTGATCGCTAGTTTTACAGAATACGTCTCGCCTACCTGAAAGGTAACAGGGTTTTCAGGATCATTTTCAAATAGATCAGTGATATTTACAAAATCTGGAGAGCCAGAAATCCATCCTGCTCCAGAAATCCAGTCATACTCTCCGTTACTATCTACAATCCAGAGATCCATAAAGTAGTTACTCGTATTTAAAGTTGCACTCCCATTTACAAATACATCTTCTCCTATACAAAATTGAGTTTTGTCATTTCCATTTTCATCTTCATAATGATATGCAACAGAGTCTGGCTCTATAATCGTAAAGTTATGTTGTAATGATACCCAACCGCAATTAGGATCATTGATCGCTAATTTTACAGAATACGTCTCGCCTACTTGAAAAGTTACAGGATGCTCTGGATCATTTTCAAATAAATCTGTGATGTTTACAAAGTCTGGAGAGCCAGAAATCCATCCTGCTCCAGAAATCCAATCATACGCTCCGTTATCATCTACGATCCAGAGATCCATAAAATAGTTGTTTGTATTAAAGGTATTACTACCGTTTACGAATACATCTTCTCCTAGACAAAACTCTGTTTGGTCATTACCATTTTGATCTTCATAATGATAATCTACAGTATCTGAACAGCAATCATTTACATTAATATTAGTATCTATAAAACCAGAGAGGTTACGCACATTGGCATAGATTGTAGGGAAATCATCCCTATCACATCCTCCCCAACTAGAGACTCCTATAAGTACTGCATCACCACCGCGACCTAATACTGCGGGGCCTCCACTATCTCCAGGACCTGCTGCAATTCCTTGTTGCCAAAATGCAATCATAGAGTTGCCCACAGCTGTATTATTAGTAGGACCACAGCCATTGCTATTATCTCCCATTAAAATTCCTGCTGTAGCATTATCAATAATTGGTAGTGACGCACCAAGAAGGTTATTATTACAGCAACCACCACCCGAATCTCCCCAACCTGATATAAATCCAGTCTCTCCAGCCGCAACATCTGCTGCAGTGGTATTTGTGGGTGTGGCGTACTCTATGACACGTACGTCTTCATTTAGCTCTAGTGGTCTTTCTAAGCGTAGTAAGGCTATATCATTCACCAACACCCCATTAGCTACTCCAAAATTTGGATGAATAATAATTTCTGCAACATCAATTCTTTGCCCGATACCATTATTAGTTTGGTTTGTAGCACCAGCATGTACAACTAAATCTGCTGGATTTGTGTTATCATCTACACAATGACCTGCCGTTACAATCCACTCACAATCAATAATAGTTCCTCCACAGCCGTGACCTCCGTTTATTTCAATAGAAACTTGATAAGGTGCATCTCCTATGTCTATAGCTTGTCCACCAAATATTCTTTGATCTTGAGCATATAATTGTAGTGATGCAATTAAAAACCCGATTACAATAATAATTTTTTTCATAATACCTTGTTAGTTTCGTTTTCCCTACTCTTTTTAGGCTTTTCGGATGACGCCTCTAAGAATCGATTCAACTTAAAGAGCATGATTTAAAAAAGTGTTACCCCTATTTTTTAAGAAATTTTTATGAAGTTCTGAGACTAAAACAACTCAACTATGTTTCTAATATGTAATAGGCATCAACTTTTATAAATTTTGGCGCCTATTTTTTTTTAAGTAAATTTAATCGATCCACAACAGGGGGATTTATTTTATGAAAAAAACAAATGATCCGTTTATTCAAGATTTCTTACAAGGAAATCCAAGTGCCTTCAAAAAAATATATACCGAATCTTTTCCTAAAATACAACGCTATATCATAAGCCGAAATGGCTCTAAAGTAATTGCCGAAGATATTTTTCAAAATGCATTGACATTGCTTTTTGTGAAATTGAAAAATGAGGAATTACAGATACAGTCTTTTGAAAATTATCTTTTTACTATTTGTAAAAATCTCTGGAGAAGAGAATGTTCAAAAAACAGGGTAACAAATCATCCTTTAGATACTCTCGTAGATGAAAGTGTAGATCTCGCTATGTTTTCTATAGAGCAAAATCAGTGGGATTTATATAAAGAAAAGTTTAGGGAGCTATCTGATAATTGTAAAAATTTATTAAATAGCGTATTTAATAAAATAGCCTATCGTGATATTATGATAGCATTAGGATATGCCTCCGAAGGAGTTGTAAGACAACGTGTCTTTAAATGTAAATCTAAACTGATAAAGCTCATTAAGAAAGATAAAAGATATAGACGCCTCAAACAGTGATTATGGAGAAAGACGAATCAGAATATGAACTTATAGCACGCTATTTTAATAATGGCATGACAAGCGAGGAGCAGCTTTCTTTTGAAGAACGCTTACAAAACTCTTCTTCTCTTCGAGAGTGGGTAGAAATTTATAAAGACTTAGATCGTGTGCATGATGAAAAAGACTGGATATATTTTAAGGGGGATCCTGAGGTGTTAAAAAAAGAACTCGCTCTATTTCAATCTAAAGAAGCCAAGGTGTTTTCTAATCGATTAAAAACATGGAGACAAGAACAAAAAGAAGATACCTCTAAGATCAAAAAATATTGGTTGAGACCATTAATCACTGCGGTAGCGGCTACCTTACTAATTGCTGTTTTTTTGCTGTATCCTAAAAATGATGACCTACCTTCTTTATATAATCAATATAATAATTGGAATGATTTACCTTCTCTTACTGTAAAAGGAACAGATAAAAATACAGTGGCTCAATTAGAACGTAGTTTTAAATCTGAAGATTATCGAGATGTTATAAAACGTGCACAAGTCTTGCTAAAAACTCCAAATAATGCAACTCCCCAAATACGTTTATACCAAGGAGTCTCTTATATAGAAGTAGCATCTTATGATGAAGCAATAGCGACTTTCAATGCCTTAATACAAAGTGATGCTATAGATTTTCATAAAGGATATTGGTATAAAGCTTTGGTATTTTTAAAACAAGGACAAAAAGAGAATTGCCAGAAGGTTTTAGAGATTATAGTCGCAAATCCTACCTATTTCAAGCATCAGGAAGCCAAACGTTTATTGAAAAAACTAAATTAAAATATTGTTTTTACAATACGTCGATTAATTAGATATATAATAGATGTCTGGTAAATCTCTTTTTTATGCTTTCGCGAAAGCGTATATCTTACCATACAACAATAGTGAACATTTCTATAAACAAAAAAACTCACACCTACAAACTCCAAGTTTTGGAATTTGTAAATGTGAGTTTCTCATTATACACAATGTGCTACTGCTTAAAATACCACACGCATTTCTTGTACTTTTTTTAATTTATTTTTTGACGTTATGGAGCAATATTTATTATCCATTTTAAAGCTTTTTGTATACCAAGTGTCATCTTCATACCTAGTGGACTCTTGACGAATCTCTATTTCTCTAAGCGGAATAGACATTCCTTTACCCACTGCTTTAATGACAGATTCTTTTTTGGTCCAATACTTATAAAAAGTATCCAACCCTTGATTTTCAATATCTTCTAGTTCATCATGCGTAAATACATCTTTAAATAGGTCGAACTCAATATCGTTAATCTCTTCAATATCTACACCTATTTCTTGTTTGCTAAATACGCAGACAACGGTATTACCGCTATGAGAAATATTAAAGTTAAAGTTACTATCTACCATATATGGTTTCCCATAATTATCCTTAAGAATCTTCTCAAACATAAAAGCATTATACCCAAATAGGTAGGACCCCATGTAGACCATAAGTTTGCCAAAGAGACAGTTATAGCGGTCATCCCATCTTCTGTATTTAAGGACTTCTTCTTTAAATTTTTGAGGTAAGAATTCTAAGTAGTACTTTAAAATATCCTGACCTATATTTCCATCTGCCGAATATTGAAATAAATAATACTCATCTTCTCTCAAATCTATCTGGGGAATAGATTTAAAATCACTAAAAGCTACGTTGTATGTTGTGTTTTGTGTGATCATGATAAATACGTGTAAGAAAACCATTCCTGTAAGAATATGCCCTTATGGTGTGGTTTTGTATTAAACTTTTTCAAAATGTTATATTTCTTTTTCAATACTTACAAATAAAGGTATTGAAGACTAATAGCACTGACTATTCTTAAGTATAGACTGCCAGCGTATTTATTTATTGCTATGAATTTACATAGCAACTCTATCGGTATTATTGGGTAATATTATATGGGATAATATATGCTTATACTATAATAAGTTTTTGATGTAGGCACCTTCTATTTCCATATACTGGATTAATGTTGTTATATCATAAATACAATTACTCACCTCAAGTTTGGTAAGGATCTTTTCAAGTGTATTTCTAATTTTAATGCTTGCGTCTGTATGACCAAATTGCCCTTTGGACTTATGTACTGCTACATGAACAAAAGCAAAATTCCAGAGTAATTGAGTAAACTTAAAAGAACTTGATTCATCTAGTAGTATGTTATTAATTCTTTTAAAGTTGCCCTCCTCATCTATTAATACTAAAAAATGGTTTCCTAGGATATTAATATGATCTTGTTTAATTTCTAAAATTTCTGGAATTACTTCTCTTACTATAATTTCTGGCGCATATTCTAAATCAACATTCATAGTGTTATGGTTTTATTATATTATTATTTCATAATAGGAAGATCGTTTTAGTGAAAATTTTTAAAAAAGATATTTAGATATTATAAGATAATATCTAGGCGTATTGAAATAACTTCACTAAACGCATACCTTCTCTGTGTTTATCTTGATCGTATTCGCCATTGGTAAAATACTTTTACCAGATTTACGTAAAATTCTTATAAATGTTTTTTACGACGTGTATATTAATGCGCTTTTTAAAGGGCATAGTATTTCTTTAGAACCAGCTTCTAAGGTTAGTTTTCCTTGTTTGATGAGACTTAATTTACGTCCACAAATGCCTCCTGTTTGGGCACACTTACATTTTGATTTAGATTTTTCCATGTTGATTTGTTATTTAATAATTAAAATGTTGTTTGTGTAATAATAAAAGGATCTCAGTACTTATTAAGTATCTGATTAACAGGGTTTTTTATTAAGAATAGAATACGTGTATGGTTCGCTTTCGCGAAAGCGTATTCGTGAAACACATTGTATATAATATGCAGGCTATTTCATTTATAAAAATATGTATAGAGTGGTTTCTTAACCAATGCAAGTTATTCGGTATAGTATCAAGATCCTTTATTTACATTAAGATTGATTGGATTAAAATAGGGTGTATTAGGTATCATTGACTAGCTTAAGATGTATGTGTTTGATAATTCGTTTGAGCTTGATCACTTTGTGTTGCAAAGTCCATCTGTTCCTCAATAATTTTGATCTTATTAAGCCTAGACATAGTGTGCTTTCTTAGCATCAGTTTAATTGTTTTTATAAGGTATTTGTTACTATTGTTGTGTCTTGTAACTAGACACGCATTTAACAATAGCTAGAGTGACAGCTTCTATCAAAACCTGTATAACTCATATCGCTTTCTGCATCTAATGGCATATTTCCTGCTGTAATGGTAATACTGTGTAATCTTGTAATGGTTTGCTTTTTGAGTGACAGTGTTTTTAGTTTATTTGTTTTCATAATATGAATTTTTAAATGTGATTAAGAAATAATTTATATTGACATTTATTTACAGTGTAGGATTATAAACACCTGCTATTTTTGTTTCAAGACTCTTTTTTAAACAGAAAGTTTGTTAAGTTTTTGATTAAAATATTTGTAGATTACTTGGCTTCTTCTAAAGTCTTATTTATTGAAATTGAAGAAAATAAAGTTCCCAACTTATGCCCTGCTAAGAAAAGTATAGAAACATTTAAGGCATTAAAAAGAGGGAAAATAAAGTATAAAGAATATGCTGGCAATCCAAAGCTATTCAAAATAGACCCCGTATATAAAACACGAGATTCGTATATAAAAAATACAATTACATAGACTATAAATGTCAAGATAAAGCTCCTCCAAAAGAAACTTTTGCTTTTCATAAAAAAGGATGTTACTATTCCTACTAAAATGGTGCCTAGCACTAAAAAGGTATAATTAGGTATGATAAATTGTAACCCTATAATGATTATGTATGGCAAATAATTAAATAGATATTTCATAAGTTAACAGTTAAAGAGATATAAATTATTAATTTTTTTTCTTAGCAAGCACTATTTACGATAGTATATGGGCTCATAAGTTCTTTGATATAATCCCTCTCATCTTCTATAAGCTTCACTACTGTTTTGATATCTTCATAAGTATCACTTTTCTCAAGATTATAAATCGATGTTATTAAAAGTTTTACTACTTTCTCCCTTAACTCCAATGTATCATGTTGAGAATTAAATTTTTGAAATTTCTTGTTTAAAAAATTAAGGCTCCAAAGTAAATAGGTAAGCCTTGAAGATGTTTTTTCATCAAGTCTAATATTATTAATTTCTACAAGATCTCCCCTTTCATCTACCAATAATGGGAATCCAATTCCAAGTATATGAATAAGGTTTTTTTCTATTTTTAATACCTCTGTAATATTATTATCTAAGATGTGATTTGATAAAAATTCTAAGTTACTATTCATGATTTCTACGTTTTTAGTTTATACTTTGATTTTCGCTCATTACTAATGTTGGATATTTATAGTACTGGATACTAGAAATTCTTTTTAGTATTGATTTTATGAAGTACAGCTCTAATGAGAGCTACCTCCTTTATTTGAAGGATATTATATTCTCAATATTTTTTAATTGATTAGGATTTTTTTCAAATTGAGCTTCTTTATGCTCACCATCTCTCCATAATTGCAATTGATCTTTATAATGAATAGAGTTTACATGACCGCTTTGTCCTCCTGCAAGAACAGTGAATGCTTTTACTTGATCTTTTTTCATATAATATACTGCTCGGTACACTGGATGAATACTTCCTGTATTTAGATTTATAGTATTTGAATTACCGCTTGCATCATTTATCTCTTCTCCGAGTCCTGGTATAGAAAGTATATTGTCAATACTAAAATTTGATATCTCGCTATAGGTCGTACCTTCCCACTGATCCCCAAAATGTTTGGTTAATATCGAATCTGCTTTAGTCAAAATGACATTTACTTGTTCTTGTTTAGATATGTCTCCTGATAACTGATATTGATCATCTTTAAGATATTTTACATAATATTTAAATGATGGAACAAGTTTTACTTTAAGTTGATTCCGTGCAAATTTTTGAGATTCAATTGTGGTCATGATTCTTACAGATTCATATACTAAAGCCTCTTTACTATTAGAAGTCATTGTACCATCCCATTGATTTAGAATATCAACAATCTTGGTGTTTTCTTGATTGATTTTATACTTTTCTAATAGACTTTTAAAATCATTGAATGAAAGATCTACTTGATCAGATTGCATTTTTTGAATTTCTTCTAGCTTCCAATCATCATTATTTTCTAATAGGTTATAAATTCTCTCTACTCTATAATCATCTTTTAATCCATGATGACCAAAGTAAGCGTCATTTTGTATAGGCTGTTGATTTGCGGAGAGTAAGAACTTTTTATCGGGGTTATACGTTTTCCATAGTGTATCTATAGATTTTATCTGAGTATATGGTAATGATCCATCTAGTAAACCTCCTCTATAATTTTGCCCTCTATCTGGCAACTTTCCTGCGCAAACAATTCCTATATTATCTTCTACATCACTGTATATAAAATTTTGAGGCGGGTATCCATAGTCTTTTAAAGCATTTGTGAAATTATCCCAATTTTGACTCTTCATCATTTTATACATCGATTCAATGGAGTAGCTCTTATTGGAAGCATACCAATGTTGTGCATAATATTGATCTCCTTCTTTAATTACTTTACCATGCACTGTGTTATTTTGAATCATTGTATAATCATCATAGCCTTTTATTTTGATGGTATATTCCTTTTTTACAAATGGCACCCATTCTCCTTCATAATAATATGAGTTATCATCTTTTACTTTTAAATGGTACCTATCTATAAGATCCCACTCACCATTAGTAATACCCCAAGAAATAGCATCATTATGCCCACTTATTATTACAGGTACCCCAGGTATAGAAAATCCATAAACATTTAAAGATCCATATATCAAGTGAGCTTCATAAAATGCCTCTGGAAGTGATAGTAATAAATGAGGATCATTAGCTAGCATTGTAGCCTGATTATTTGTTTTTGTTTTACTAAGCGCCCAATTATTGCTTCCTACACCTTTATGAAATTGATTAGGATTCGAAAACTCGTTTATATTATTTTGTACTACAACCGTTTCTTCATATTGTGCCATAGCTGTATCTTGAACTATAGTGTGAGTAGAAGGTAAAATTGTTTTTAACCCTTCTGGTTGCATTGGGAAAAAGTATTTTTTCTCTTTTTCAGGTAGTGATGTAACCATCTCTTGATGCATCACATGCTGATCAAAATAGGTAAGGGTATAACTCATATACCAAGTCACTAATAATGAGTATTGAGGTTTCCACATTTGAGGTTGTGATCCTATAGCCTTATAAAGCGGGTCTGTACTTTTATGATTAGTTAGATATTCATTAACTCCATCTGTATATGCCAATAAGTATTCATAAAACTCGGGAGATTTTTCTTTATAGGTTTCTAGTAATTCTTCTGACTTACGCTCAAACTCATAAGGTTTCCAAAAACTATCAGAATCTAAGGTCTTATCTGACAATATCTCAGACATACGCCCTTGTACTGTTCTGGTTATTAATTCCATTTGGAAGTACCTATCTTTTGCATGCATAAAGCCTAATCCAAAAGCAGCATCGTTTTGATTATTACTATAAATGTGAGGAATTCCTAGATCATCTATATACATATTAGGTTTATAATCACTCTCATAATTATTGATTCCATTTTCTTCTATTGGAACAGATAATAATCCCGTTTTATAAGAAAGTAACTCTCCTACAGAATTAAATGGTTTGAGTTTATAATTTGTAGCATATATCCATACAATGCATAACACTAAAATAAGTGCTGTTTTTACTAGTTTCATGAGTATATAATTAAGAATTAATAAAAAGCCTGTTTTATAACGATTATAAAATATAACCGTCATAAACTTGATAAAATCTTTATCAATTTCTGGCTCTTAAAATTTTAAAAAAAGTTTGTTGGCATGAATTAACTAAGAGACATAGAGCTAAACATTGGTTCCAATTCTTGTTTTTGGAATTCTACAAGTGTGCCATATTCCATTTTCAATAAACGATCAGCTTGATCATAGTACTTATCATCGTGGGTTATTGCAATTACCGTTTTATCATGTTCTCTTACAATCTCCGGGATAATTTCTGTGTAGAATTTATGTCTGAAATAAGGATCTTGATCTGCCGCCCATTCGTCTAAAACCAATATCGGTCTATCTTCGATCAATGAACTAATTAGTGCCAGACGTTTTCTTTGTCCTGTAGATAAATCAATACTAGAAAATTTACCGTCTTTTAATGTTACCTTTTCTTCCAGCTCAAATAACCTAAGGAAATAATTTACTTTTTCTACATCAACATTTTTGATTCCGTAAAACTCATCAAAAAGATAAAAGTCACTAAAAACAGGAGAAAATAACTCTTTAATACTATCTATATTTTCCTCAGCAACTACATGACCATCTATATATGCATCTCCTTTATCTAAATCATAGAGTCTTAACACTGTATTTATAAATGTCGTTTTTCCGGCTCCGTTACCTCCGTGAATGAAGATTACATCATTTCTATTTATAGTTAAGTCTATAGGACCTACAGAAAATTTATCTTCACCGTAAGAAAAAGAATAATCCTTTAATCCAAATACATTAAAATCATAGAACTTACCTTTTTCTTTGTCTTCTATACCATCATTATATTCCATTTGTTGAAGATCCCTTTTTAACTTGTTCATTTTACCTAATGAAACCTTTGCCTGATTCATTGAAGGCATAAGTGTCATCACACTCACAATAGGCCCCAATAAGTATAACAATATGAGAACAAAGCTTATTGTTATATCAATTGGAAGGTCTAATAAACTACCTGAATAAATAAGAACAAATGTGATCAAACCGTAAAAAAGAATTTGGCTTACCAACTCACTATTTACATAGTGAACAAATGCTTTTGTGTATGTTTTTTCTCCTTTATCAACAATCGTAACAAGTTTCTCATTATAAATACCAAAACCCTTATCTAGATTTACATTAATTTCTTTTGACCCTTCCATAATACTATTAAAAGTTTTCATAAAATCACCTTCTAACTCTCTAGCTTCTTTTAGTAGTTTGTCGCTTTTACGTGATCTAAGGAGATATATACCAACTCCTACAGCAATAATTCCTATACTTAACCCAAACAGGCTTAATGACAAATATGCCATATACACAAAACTGGCTATAATTAATATAATAGATGAGAAAAATGTAATCACAGATAATGATGCATTTGTGATACTATGTACATCTGAAGTCAATGTTGCATAAATCTGATCTTTAGACTCCTGTAGACTTCTATAAGGTGCCTTAATTACTAGCTTCATAACATCTTTTCTCATGTTACAGAAGATTCTTTGTGACAGGCTAATAACACCTTCAGAAAGCCATCTTCTTGTCACAAAAAAGACTGCTATAGCAGCTATAAACATATATAAATAATTGTCATCTTGTGGGATTTCTGGGTTTATAGACATACTGATAACCTTGTTTATTACAGTAATAAAAGCAAAGCCAGACATTCCAGATATAATTGCTAATATCGAATACCCTATAATTGATTTTATAGGAATCATTTTCGATTTACTCATTTCTATTAAGTCATTTTTCATTTGTAAATAATTTATGTGGTTATATAATAATTTTATTTTTTTTCGCTTTCGCGAAAGCATTATTAGTCTACACTACAAGTAAATGCAGCATGGATTATTGTTATTTTACCTTGATTAACAGAAGATTACGGCTGTAATACTATCTTTTATTACTCATATCAAATAGCCGTTATACAGCTGTATATTAAATAGCTAGTTGCTTTGAGATACTAATTGGGAGGGGTACCAATTTATTAATGATTGTGTAGTGATCGTTTTTGTATGAGCAATTATAAAATACTAGGTTGTAAATATTCTTCATAGCAATTTTTTATAATCTCAGAAAGCTCTTTACATTGTTTATGTATAAAGAAATGATTACCCTCAAGTATTTTATATTTAAAGTTTGATAGTGTAAATCGCTTCCAGTTTTCAATTTGAGCACTTGTTTTTTCTTCAGTACCCATTATAGCATATATAGGCACTTGCAATTGTATACCTTCTTCTGAGTATTCATCTTTTTCTAGCACTTCAAAATCTGCTCTCATGATAGGCATAAAGAAAGAGTACAATTCTTCATTCAGGAGAACTTCTTCAGGCACACCTCCTAACTCTCGAAGCTCTTCTTTGAACTCTTCATCGTTCATTAGGTAACGTTTCTTTTTTTGTTTTTCTGGATCCTCATCGTCATAAGTGACTCCAGGACCTGCATTACCAGAAACAATTAGGGATAAAGGTTGATCACCTAATTTTTGCATTTTATGAGCTACAGATAAACCTAGTGTAGCTCCCATACTATGACCAAAAATACAGTAAGGAGCATTATTTCTCATAAGAGTAATTTGCTTCACATAGTCTTGAATGGTTTCTTTTTTTGTTTTAAGAGCTAGTTCTTCAAAACGCTTACCTCTCCCAGGTAATTCTAAAGGTATTACTTGTATATCTTGAGAAAGATATTGTTTTAAAAAATCAAATGAGTATATACTTCCGCCAGCAAAGTGTAATAAAAATAACTGTATCATTTTGTGATTTTAGTTTAATTAATAAATCTTTTTTTTAAGCTTTATTTTTATATCTAAAAACAATATTTACACATTGTCTTTAGTTCCCGCTTCTTCCTTTCTCTTCTTGATTACCCACAGGGCGTTCTCTTACATTGATTTTATTATTCCCAAAACTATAGGATAACGATAACCTTAAGAATCTACTACTATTATTTTCATTATACACTTGTGTTACACCGTTTACGTTTGATGTGAAATCTCTAAGAAAAGCTGAGTTAAAAACATCATTTACAAGTAAAGTTGCTTGTAAATCTTTATTAAGAAAGCTTTTACTCAAACCTATGTTTAGACCAGACATATATCCAAATTCATAAAGACCTCTTTCATAAGAAGAGCTATACATATAATCTACCTGTAGTTTTGTAGTATCTCCTAATGAGAATGTGTTATTTGTTGAAAAAAATAATTGAGCACTATTTATTGGGGTGGCATTAATATCACTTTCGAATTGAGTATCAGACCCAAGTAGGTATAGTAAATTGCGACTTTGCCACCAAGATGTCCATTTGTTGGTATAATTTGCTCCTAAACCAAAATAATATTCTTTAAAATAGTTTTGTTTTGTGATAATTTGAGTGTTATTATCTGTGTTTGCAGTAAATACAACTCCAAAACCATCGGTTGCTACATTTAGAAAAGCATTAATTCTTAACTTTCTTTTAAAAATGTAAGTAAAATCAAAATTATCACTAAAAGAAGGTTGTAAAAAGGGATTTCCTTCAGAAAAACTTGTACTGTTAATATATACTCTAAAAGGATTAAGGTCTACAAAACTTGGTCTGTTAATTCTTTTTCCATAATTAAAATTAAAACCATGATTATCACTTTTTTGATAGGAAAGGTAAACTGTAGGAAATAATTTTACATAATCATTTTCAGTCGTTTGATCTAATGTTCTTGAAAACCCTTCTGTCTGTGTACTTTCTAGTCTAAGACCAACTTGAGCGCTAAGCTTTTTATTAATATTTTTAGAGCCACTCACATAAATCGCTTGATTATTTTCTTCGTATTCAAACGTATTAGATTGATTAGTGTCTAGAACGGGTGTTCCAGAAGTAGTATCAAAAAATTCTATATCACTTTCACTATTTATATAACTAATTTTACCTCCATAAGACAAATTCACAAACTCTAATGGATGCTCTATATCTACAATCGTACTAAAATTAGTTATATCTTGATCTGATGCGTTTATTGCAGATAGGTCTGTATCTATTAATTGAAAATCTGGAGTGAAGTTTTGCGCTAGAAAAGTGTTACTTGTTTTAGAATTAAAATCAAAATAGTCTACATCTACAGATATTTCTCTTCCTAAAGTATCTAATTTTGTAATTGCGTGAACATTGTATGAGTTACCTCTATTCTCCCTATCCTTAAATCCATCTGTTATTAAAAGAGATTCAACTTGATTTGATGTATTATTAATAGCAATATTATTTACAAATGCTCCGTCAGGTGTACTATAATTTCCTGAATATTGTGCTCCAATTGTAGTATTATCACTAACATCATAATCTAAAGTAACACGCCCCGTGACATTATCTCTCTTTTCTTTTTCATCTCCTTTTAATATCCAAGGACCCGTTGGAAAAAATATATCTAAATCTCCTTGGTTTCTTACATCTCCTGTTCTAGCACTAGCACTTAAAGAAAGTCTAAACTTATTTTTGTCATAAAAAAAGTTATTGCGTAGTGTATAAAAATTAAAAGTGTTTTGATCATAAACTAAAGAAGTCGTATTCTTCCAAGAATCTCGAACCCCTTTTTTAAGGTTTATATTTATTAACCCTCCATCACCAGCTGCGTCATATTTTGCAGGAGGGTTTGTGATGATCTCTATACTTTTAATATCACTAGCTGAAATAGAATTTAAATAGTTTGTTAAATCATCTCCCGATAGTTCAATGATTCGTCCATTTATCATAATTCGTGAAGATCCTTTTCCTAATAAACTAATATTACCATTTTGAACAACCAGTCCTGGTGCTACATTAAGAACACTCATAGCATCACCTCCTGTTGCAGAAATGTTATTTTCCACATTAAAGATTAATCTATCTGCCTTATATTCTATCATCTTTCTTTGTCCAGTAACGATTACTTCGTCAAGTCCCTCTGAAGCAGGACTTATAATAATACCTTCAACTTCCATATCAGACTGAACATCGATTTCCTTGGTCCATGTTTCATAGCCTAAAAAGCTTACAGTTAATTCATATTTTCCAGATGGAACAACCATAGAAAAAGCTCCTAATTCATCACTAATAGTACCTCCTTTTAATTCTTGAGAACTATCCCTAAGAATTACATTTGCAAATGCAATACTAACTTCTGTATCTTTTTCTTTAATAACTCCTTGGAGTGTATTTTGAGAAAAACTAAAGAAGGGTAGTAGAGATACTATTATTAAAAAGCTTATTTTTTTCATAATTTATATTTTATATTATTTTGAGTATTACTTTTTTCAAAACTGTAGATTACTCACACTAATGCGATAATTTTCGAATCATATTTGGTATAAAATCTTTTACATTGAATAAGCTCTTTTTATACTTATCATAGATTTTTTTATCACACATCAATTCAAGTTGAATTCCATTCTTCTTTATGACACAACTTAGATCCAAATAAAGATCTCTTTTGAGCTTACAATCGACTATACTGAAATTCTGAAATTCGCCTTCTCTAAAAACACCTTCCATTTGTTTTATATTTATAAATCCCTTCTTATAAGAGTCTATATCTATAGTTGTTTGTGTTAAAACATCTTTCCGAATAGTTTCATAAGGAATAGATTGGTGTTGACGTGCATTTAAATATTCTAATTGTACAGTACTGCATAAATCAGCACCTGTATTCTTAGCAAGTTTTATGGGTATAACATTATTAACAACTCCTAAAACACTTGAAGTATCAAAAACATCTGTAAAAGATTCTCTGCCGTTTACTAAAACTAATTGTATACTTGACTTGTTGTTAGAGCACTCTTGTAATAGAACTTGATGATAAGCCATGAATAAACCAGCTACAGGCACTCTCAGTTTTTTAGACAACCTTTCAATATCTTTGATTTCTGATGTGTCTATTAGCATTGTTTGTTTAATCCCTTTGTTTACATTATTCTTTTTACTTTTTTGAACATCTAATACTGGTATATCACCAAGGTAGTCCAACCAAAAATCACGAGATTTAATTCCTTGTGTAGATGTTAGATATTTTTGCTGCCAACTACTATAATGGAAATTAGAAACATGTTTTCTCCTTGTAGGCAAAACTCCTTTACTTATAAATTCTTCTAATGCGACATTGAATACGAGATCCGTGTGTAAATCTCCTAAGGCATGGCTTATTGTTACGACTAATATATCTTCTTTGATATTTTTTGAATCTTTAAGTACAAATAGCCGTATCAATTCACCTTTGAAAAAATCATATTCTCTTTCTGATACTTTATTTATGTATTCTTTTACTAAAATAGTATTAGAAATATCAACATTCTTATAATCAATATGTAATGCCAATTTATCTAGTGCTAAATATTCTTGATATATTTCATCTCCTTCCTGTATAAATTGTAAATGAAGTTCTGGAAAACGAGCAAGAAAGCCTCTAAAGTGAAGATCTAACTCTTCTTTAGTACTAGAAGGAATCGTAAAGGGACCTAAAATTGCTTGAGAATCCTCATACCTCATCATGTACCTTTGGTTTTCAGATATTTGAATTCTATCTCCTACTTTCCAATTCTTACTTAAGAGAGCATCATATTCACAAAAATCTAGTTTCTTATTTGTAGTTAGCTCTCTTTCTGTATTAGCAAGTAATACTGTTATTGCTTCTATATCTGTAGCAGTAAGCAAGTGCTCTGCTTTTATATCAAAGCCTATACTTTTTAACTCAAATAATAACTGGATTAATTTTATAGAATCACCCCCTATATCATAAAAATTGTCTTTTAGACTCACCCGTTCTCTCTGGAGAACTTTTTTACATAAAGAGACTATTTCTTTTTCTAGGCTATTTCTTGGAGCGATAAACTCTATTCCATTATCTGTTTCTGTAATATCAATTTTAGACAATATTGTCTTATTTACTTTACCATTAGATGTGAGTGGAATTTCATCCAATTGAATAAAATAAGATGGAATCATATATGTCGGTAATCTTTTTAAGAGATACTCTCTAATAGAAGCAATATCTTGCTTTTCATCGGCTACTATATATGTAATAATTTTTGTTTCTCCAGTTTCAAACTCTTTTGCTAGAACGACCGATTCTTTGATATTTTTATAAGATTGTAATTGATATTCTATTTCTCCTAGCTCTACTCGATTACCAAATATTTTCACCATATCATCTTTTCTACCAACATATTCTATATTACCATCGGTCCATCTTCTACCTATATCTCCTGTCTTATAAAGTTTCTCACCTTTAACAAATGGGCTCTCTACAAACTTATTTGTTATGTCTTCGCTTTCGTTAATATATCCTGCTGAAACACACTCACCACTGATACATATCTCTCCTGTTACACCTACTGGAAGAATGTTTAAATAATTATCCAGTATATATACCTTTACATTTCCGATAGGTTTCCCAATCAAGATATTGTCACTTGTAGTTACTATATTGCTAGAATACTTTATACTTTCTATTGAAGCTGCGATTTCCTTTTGTTCTTCAAGCATTATTTTTAAATCCTCAATAGTGGTATAAGGATTCATAAATACTGTTCTAAAAACAAGGTTTCTAATAATGTTTTCAGTTTTTTTGATTTGTGTATAAGAAACAAATGTGTTACCTCTCTTAAATTGTTCTTGTTGTATCTTACGATTTAGTTCATTTATAACTTCTAACTCATTATCTGTAAAGACCTCTTTATTTCTATAGTTTAAAGGTATATATCTATATAAAACAATGTTTAAATCTGGTTTATATAATAGCCTAAAAGATGGGTCTTCATTAATAAGTCTTGCGAATTCTTGAGCCGTATTGTAATTATATCTTATTACTTGAGCAAAACCATTTTTTCCAAAAATTTTAAATGCTGCGTGTAAGAGTAAACACATAAAATTACGTGATCCTTCAACTGTATATTTCCCTAAATCATAACTACCTTTTCTTGCTTGATAATGGGTATTATTCTCTGAAGATTCAACAAAAGAAGGGTCTTTAAATAGACAAATACTTAATCCTATTGGGATATATAATTGTTTATGAGCACATACGGAAACAGAATTAGCTAATTGAATACCATCTAGTTTTTTAGCTATCTGATCATCCATCATAAAACTACCTCCAAAAGCAGCATCTACATGATAATGTATGTTCTGTTCTTTTGCGATCTCTCCTATTGTTACTAAAGGGTCTATATTACCTGACTCTGTTGTTCCTGCAATTCCTACGATTCCTAAAACAAGTGTTTTATTATCTCTAAGAGTTTTTACTAAACTTGTTATTTCTTCTCTTATCGTTGCTACATCCTTATTTTCATAATCTAGCTCTACAAAAGATTTTGTGCCTAAGCCTAATAACTTTAGTGCTTTCCCAAAAGAATAGTGACACCATCTAGACCCCAATAAAACAACATCTTGATATCCATAAAAATCTAATGCTTTAATAAGCCCCTCTTTAGAGATACCATCAAATCCGTCTGTAGCTTTTAATAAATTATTAAGTGTGTAGTTAAGAGCCATAATATTGGACATGGTGCCTCCATTGGTAATTACTCCTAAAGCATCATCTGGTGCCTGAACATATTTTTTATAAAAAGCTTCTTCATTTTTATATATCAGATTATGGAAAATTCCTATTACTTGCTTTTCTACCAATGTAGAAATCATAGAGGTTTCAATTTTAACTTGATTTTGATTTAGTATGGTAACTAAAGAATTAAGCTCTCTAAATATATTAGGGATTAAACTTGTCATGTGTCCTACATAAGACGGAACCCCTACATTTACTACATTAGGCAATAGATCTGACTTTAAAAATTTAATATATTCTTCTACATTTAATTGGGAGTTAAAGTCTACATTCTTAAAATGTTCTTGTTTTATAAGATTATCAAATGAATCTGAAATAATCTTATTTGAATTATCATGAGTAGTTATTAGTTGTTCAATTTCATTTTTCATAGAACAATCAAATAGATTGAACTTCTTAAATTTATTATATTCATTATAGGTGTCATAGTATGTAGCATCTGCTGTTACCTCGGTTGAACCATAAATATTTAACAGTCTCACATTACTACTACGCAAACTGTTATAAAATTTTTCAACATCGCTTTTCTTTAATGCTTCTCCACTACTAATCCAAAGATTTAAATTTTGAAGTTTTTCTCTACATAATTCTGGATGCTTTATCAATTCTCTTAATAGAGAGGGAACAAGAACTATTCTAGACACCTTATCTTTATGTAAGTTATCTGCAAATTTTTGAATAGAAAGGATTTCTTCTTTTTTATAAAAAACTAAAGGAATTCCTTTTAACAAGGGTCCATAAAATTCCCAAATGTGATCTACAAATCCTATAGACGTTTTTGCACAACATACTTCATTGTCTTGAAATGGATAATTTTTCCACATCCAATGTAATCGATTATTAACACTACTTGACTTTAATAAAACACCTTTAGGCATTCCTGTTGATCCAGAAGTATAAATAATAAACTCTATATCGCTTTTCTTTGATGGACTTATAATATTAGACATAAACTCATATAAATTCATTTGAGTTAAAGTCTCTTGATTTATAGATCCTATACTTTTACTATCCTTTTCTATATATTGTATTCTTTCACGTGGAGTATTAGGATCAATAGGAATATAGATTGCTCCTACTTTTTTAATTGCTAATAACACAGCCATCAACTGATAGTCATGTGATAATGAGACAATTACTTTGTCATCACTTTTTATACCTAATACGTTAGATAAATAACTTGCATACTTATCTGAGAGATCATGTAGATTCTTATATGTCAATTCATTATCATTATTGATAATAGCTATTGCATCTGGAGTTTTGTTTACCTGATCTTCAAATAGTTCAATTATTGATTTATTAGTTGGAAATGATACTTTGGTTTCGTTAAACGTAATTAAAAGTTCTTTTTCTTCAGAATCTGAAAGATAATTTAGATTTCTAATTTTTTCTTTAGGATCTTTTAAGATATCATTAAGGATACATTTGAAATGAATTAAGAATTGCTCTATCGTTTCTTTTACATATATATCTGTATTGAATGTGACTTCCACTGAGAGATATTCACCTATTTCTTCAAACGTAAAACAAAGATCATACTTGCTTACAGTTTCTTTATGATCTATAATTGCATTTAAATTTTCTATATTAATTCCCTTTCCACTTTCGATGGTTACTATATTTTGTAAAACAACCATGACATCAAAGATGGGATTTCGACTATTATCTCTTTTTAAATTGAGATCTTCCACAAGGCGGTCAAATGGATATTGTTGATGTTCATACGCTTTAAAAGTATTATTCTTAATTTTATAAAATAATTCTTCAAAACTTTCTTCTTGTAATACTTCATTTCTTAATGCAATTGTATTCACATAAAAACCTATTTGATTTTCTAATTCTATATGATCCCTTCCTGCAGTAGGGCTTCCTATCACAAAGTCATTTTGAGATGTATATCTAGAAAATAAAGTATTGATTATTGCTAATAAACCGATAAAAAGACTTCCCTCTTTTTCTTGACAAAACTTCTTCAAATTACTTGTCAATTCTTTTGAAATAATAGTCTCCAAGCTCCACCCATTACTAGTATTTATTAGTGGGCGTTTCTTTTGAGAAGGTAAATCTAATAATGGTATTTCTGTTGAAAATTGATTTAACCAATATTCACTATGCTTTTTTGATACTTTGTCTGCTAATTGTTGTTGCTGCCAAGCTGCGTAATCTTTATATTGAATCCTTAAAGGAGCCAATTTTGGAATTGTGTTTGAACAATAGGCTTCATAATAATCTAATATATCATTGGTTAAAACTTTCATTGACCAACCATCACTAATTATATGATGCATGTTATAATAAAACACAAAAGTATCTTCAGAAGCTTTCAAAATTGCTACTCTTAATAGGGGTCCATTTTCAAGATCAAAAGCGATCTTTGAATCTCTACTTATATACTCTTGTATTTTGAATTCTTTGTCAGAAACATCACTAAAATTCTCATGACTAATTGAAAAATCAAATTCTTCTACTGGTAATATCATCTGTCTTACTTCACCATTTTTTTCTTCTTTAAAAACAGTACGTAAAATTTCATGTCTTTCAATAACACTATTAATTGCTTTCTCAAATTTTTGTATATCACAACCTCCTGTCAACACAGTTTGAGAGGGTATATTATACGCTATAGATTGATCTTCAAATTGACTTAAAATCCATAAACGACGTTGCGCTGATGACAATGGATAATTTTTTTGTTTATCTATTGATTGTATATTTAAATAAGTAGTAGTATCAGACTTATATACTTTTACAAAATCAATAAGTGCGTCCTTATTTAATTTAATTTCTTCTATTAAAGAAGTATCTATAACACCTTTAGGAGCTTGAACATCTAATCTATCATTGATGATATCCATTTTTACATCTAAAATTCTTAACTTATTTATTAACGTATCTATCATAATACAAACTGTTATGTTAAATTAATTTTAATATTTTTCTTGGAATTCTTGTATTACACAAGAAAATACACACATCATTCTAAAAATAGGATGATGTGTGTGTTGTAGGGATTAAAAAGTTAAATCACTTTTAGAAAGAAAATGTTTCTACATCTTCTTCTTTGACCTCTAACTGATCATTTATCCATGTAGAATTTTCTATTTGAATCTTTACACCTTCGATAGTAGCATTATGATATAATGCTGCAACATCAATAGTACAGTTGAATTCTTTTCGAATTCTCGAAGTAATCTGAATAGCTTTTAAGCTATTTCCTCCCATCTCAAAAAAGGAGTCTTTGATTCCTACTTTATCTTTCTTCAAGACCTCGCTCCAAATCAAAGCTAGCTTCTCTTCTATTTCATTACTTGGAGCCACATATTCTACTCCTGACATAGGCTGAAATTCATCTAAGCTAATAAGCGCTTTCTTATCAATTTTGCCATTAGGAGTTAATGGCATTTTATCCATTTGAATATAGACTTCTGGTAGCATATAGAGAGGCAACTTATTTGACAGGTAATCTCGTAATTCAGAAATCACTTCTTTCTTATCTGACACATAGTATATAATTAGTTGTTTGTCAGCGTCTGCATTTTCAGAGACCAGAGCAACTGCTTCTGTAATCTCTTCTTTTTCCAGTAATTGATTTTCAACTTCACCTAACTCAATTCTATGCCCTCTAATTTTAACTTGATCATCTTTTCTTCCATGAAATTCTAAATTACCATCTGGCAACCATTTTCCTAGATCTCCCGTTTTATACAAACGCTCATTTTCATGAAATGGATTAACTATAAACTTCTCAGAGGTTAACTCTGGTCTATTTAAATAACCTTTAGCAAGACCTTGTCCTCCTATACAAATTTCTCCTATTACACCTGTTGGTAACATATGATTTATTGTGTCAAGGATATAAACTTGTGCATTAGGTATAGGTATTCCTATAGGTACTATCCTATCTTTTAGCATATCTGCATTAGAAATACAATATGTAGAACCACAGATGCTTACTTCTGTGGGACCGTAAGCATTGTAATAAAATCCTGAGCCTAATGCTAAATATTCTTTTACACTATCATATATTGGAGCTTCTCCTGCGGTAATCATAGTTGTTATACTTGCAAGTTTACTAATATCCATTAATTTAAGATATGCAGGAGGTAGTGTAGCTATATCTATATCATTATCTTGGATATATGTTTCTAATAATCGTGGATTATTACGCATTTCTTCACTAACAATATAAAGACTTGACCCTGACAATAATGTTATAAAGCTCTCCCAAATAGAAGCATCAAAAGAAAAAGATGCGAATTGTAAATTTCTCCTTTTGCTCCTTAAATCAAAAGCATCTATTTGAGATAGGATTGTATTAAGGATACTCTTATTAGCTACCATAACACCTTTAGGGTTTCCTGTAGATCCAGATGTATATATTACATATGCTAAATCACTAGAACTCCTCTCTATATGTAGTTTGTTTTTAGAATAATTATCCTTCTCAGATATAAATTTGGAAACGATATGATCATCAACACATAATTTACATTGACTATCGTTTTCTATAAATTCAATTCTAGATGCTGGATACTTTGGATCAATTGGCACGTATGCACCTCCAGATTTTAAAATCCCTAGAATAGTTACTAAAGTCCACTCATTTCTTTCGACCTTTACTCCTACCAGATCATTCTTTTTTATATCGTAATCTTTTACTAAATATTGAGCAAAACGATTTGACAATTCATTCAGTTGTTCATACGTCAATTCTTTATCAAGATATACAATTGCAGTAGCATCTGGAGTAATGTTGACTTGCTTTTCAAATACATCTATCAAAGTGTCATAATTTGAATAGGCTATATCAGTAGCGTTAAAATCATGAAGGAGTATTTGTTTTTCTTCTTTAGAAATAATATTTGAAGCCTTAATTATAGCGTCACTGTCATATATATAAGCATGTAAGAAATTATCATAATATGTTATCAAATCTTCTACTTTTATTCCAGACTTAAGCATTCTATTTTGAGTAAATGTAATAGAGATATCGTCTCTTGTAACACTTAATGTAAGATCAAGAAATGTATTTGTTCTTTCAAAATCGTCAAAGGAAAAATCTTCGGCTTCAGTGGTAGATTCTTGTAGTTGAAAATCTTCATTATCATATAA
Organism: uncultured Dokdonia sp.; assembly: GCF_937910895.1. Lineage (GTDB taxonomy): Bacteria > Bacteroidota > Bacteroidia > Flavobacteriales > Flavobacteriaceae > Dokdonia. The sequence continues at coordinate 81,973 of NZ_CALEMI010000052.1, forward strand.
TTCATTAAGTATATGAAAATCTACATAATTAAATAGTACATCAAAAAATGGATTTTTTTGAGATTTTTCTCCTGCTAGATCTGCAATACTATTTAGAGAGAATCTATCTTTTCCTTTTAATTCATTAAGATCTGATTCAATAGATTTTACATACTCTAACCAAGACCCTTTCATAGAAGATTTCATATCATATCTAAAAGGGACAGAGTTTAGAAAACATCCTAATAACTTGTCTCCATCTTCTATCATAGGACGACGATGCGCTACCATTCCAAGTGTTATATCTTTTTCAAAAGAAAGCATACTAAGAATGTATAGATAACCACTAAAGAATAATGACTTAGGTGTTATCCCATCTTCTTTACATTTTTCTAAAATAGCTTTTGAAAAATCTTTGCTATATGCTTTTGATCTTTGAATGTCTATATACTCTTCTGTAAAAATTTCTAATCGTTTATGTCCCGCTACTTTATTTTTCCAGTATAAAATATTTTCCTCGTTTTGTAATTCTACAAGGTCTGACACTACACTATCTCTCATACTACATTTCAATTCAGATAATTTAATTTCTGAATTAGTTTCTAGTGCAGTATAAATTTCAAAGAGCTCAACTCGCATACTTTTCTCACTCCAACCATCTAATAAAGCATGATGGAATTGAAGTGCATAAATGATCTCCGTTTCATTAATCTGAAAGATGTTTATTCTCCATAAAGGGGCAATAGTAACATCAAAAGTGTTTTCTTCTCTTTCGTATTGTAAGAATTTCTGAACATGTGCCTCTTTATCTTCTTTACGCTGAGAACTTATATCTTCAAACCCAATATGGACAGATACTTCTTTATGTATTATTTGTACTTGCTCATCGTAGTCATATAGGTGATATGATGTTCTTAGTGTCTCGTGTTTATGTACTAATAACTTCATAGCTTCCGTAAGACGTTCTACATCTATTAGCCCTATTTGAAATAACCATTGGTCATGAAATACGCCATACTCTTTGTTTTCTCTCGCTAGTTGCCCTGTGAGAATCATACCCATTTGTACATCACTCATAGGATACACATTTGCTATGTTACTAGCCGATGGGTGACTATTAAGTACTGATGCTTCTAATTGATCTATAGCTGTTTCTATTTTCGCTTTAAGCTCTTTACTAAAAGAAGAATTATTTTCTTGAGTAGCTATAAATGATGATATTCCTTCTATAGTAGGGTTCTCATAAAAAGTTGCTATTGGAAACTCTAGGTTAAATAGTTTATTAATATCACTTATAAAACGAATCATTTTTATAGAATCACCTCCTAATTGAAAGTAATCGCTTTTAATACCTACTTGATCAACTTCAAAATGTTCTTTCCATAATGTTGCTAAATCCTCTTCTATCTCATTGCGAGGAGCTATATACTCAACGCCACTAGAAACTTCGAGCCCTTCTACTGAAGGTAGCATCTTTTTATTCACTTTTCCGTTTACTGTTAATGGTATTTTCTCTAACTCTACAAAATGATTAGGAATCATATAGGCAGGTAATCTGTCTAATAAAAATCTGCGTAATTCTGTGATTGTGTTTTGTGACTCTTCAAATACAATATAGGCAGCCAGTTCTTTTTCTCCATTTGCCTTAGAAACTGCAATGACGGAAACATCATTAATATCATTTTTTGTAAGGAGTTGCTGCTCTATCTCTCCTAGTTCTATACGATATCCTCTAATTTTAACTTGATTATCTTCTCTTCCCAAATACTCCATATTTCCATCTGGTAACCAACGGCCGATATCTCCTGTTTTATAAATCAATTCATTAGAATTAAAGGGATGTGTTATAAACCTTTCTGCCGTTAATTCTGGACGATTAAGATATCCTTTTGCTAACCCTGCTCCTCCTATACAAATCTCTCCAACAACTCCATTAGGAACTAATTTATTTGATGAATTGATAATATATATTTCTGTATTTAGAATTGGACGACCAATAGATATATTTTCTTCTTTAAAAGGAACTTCATAAATCATACAACCTACTGTTGCTTCTGTAGGACCATACTCATTATAAATTTTTATTGAAGGATTGATATTTCTTAAGATGTCTACATGATGTTGTAATAAAGCATCTCCTCCTACAATAGCCACTTCAAGTTGATTTGTATCTATTGTTAATTCTTTTAATACACTAATATGTGCAGGTGTTAATTTAATACAGGATATTCCAGTTTCTATATATGTTTTTAAGGTCTTTGAGATTTCTCCTTGACTAAAAATGTGTAATGTACTTCCGCTTATTAAAGGAATAAATAAACTGGTCACTGTTAAGTCAAATGACAGTGATGTATATAATCCAAAGTTATTATTAGACAATTGATTTTCGTCTAGGTATGTATTTTTCCCCCAAGTCAAATAATTCATCAGAGAGCCGTGAGTTATCATAACTCCTTTAGGCTTACCTGTTGATCCAGATGTATAAATAACATAAGCTAAGTCTTTTCGCGAAAGCGAAACATCAACTATGGCATCTATATATTGATCTGATTCAAACTCAATATCAATGGAAAATAAAGTCCCTTCATACTCAGAGAAATCAAACATATAGTTTGTCTCTGTGATGACCATTTTGACTTTAGAGTCATTAAGAATATTTTCTTCTCTAGAAGAAGTGTATTCTGGATCTATAGGAACATAAGTGGCTCCTAATTTAAGGACCCCCAAAATAGAAATTACTGCCCACTCACTTCTATCTAATTTAATACCAATCAAATCACCTGATACAATACTATACTCATCTTTCAAACAATGAGCCAGCTTATTAGACAAAGAATTTAGCTCTCTATACGTCAGTTCTTTTTCTTCAAATATTATTGCAGTTGCATTTGGTGTTTTTTCTACTTGTGTATAAAATATATCAAGGAAAGTTTCATCTTTATCTATGGTAGTTTGTGGTGCAATATTATTAAACTCTTGTAAAATACTCTCTATTTCTAAAGATGTAAGGTATTCTAAATCGTCTATTTTACTTGATTTCAAGATCGAATCTAATATGGTATCAAAATGTCCTTTAATCATCTCTACAATTGTGTTAGACAATACTTCAGAATTATACTCACAGGTTACGTGAATGTTATGATTAGAAATATGATTTACAGAAACGGTCAACGCATAATTATTTTGCTGCTTCATCTGTATATTATCGATTCCTAGGTCTGAGTCAACAGACTTTATAGATTCTAAAGGGTAATTTTCAAAGACGAGTAAACTATCAAATAAGTCTCTACCTACTGCACTTTGTTTTTGAATATCGGCAAGGGAAGAATGTCCATACTCCTCTCGTGAGGCAGTATATGCTTTCTGAAGCTGTGTTAACCAAGATATGATATCTTTATTTCCGTCTAAGGTTGTGCACAAAGGTATTGTGTTGATATACAGCCCTACTCTTGTTTCTACTTCCTTTAATTCTGTTGGTCTTCCTGATATAACGGTTCCAAAAGCAACTGTCTCGTTATTTGTGTATTGCGACAATAAATAAGACCATATACCTTGTACAATAGTATTAATTGTTAAGTGATTATCTTTTGCAAATTTTTCTAGCTTAAGAACATAATCTTTCCCTTTTGACAATACCATATTTGTATTACCAAAAGTGGTATTATGCTTTTCACTTACATCTAGAAACGGCAGAAGAGTTGGTGACTCTAGATTACTTAAATGGTTTTTCCAATATGAAAGTGTTTCAAAACGGTCTTTCTTTGAAAGATATGTGATATAATCTTTGTAGTCATCTTTTTGATTTGTGGTTACTGGAATCTCATCATGTACCAAAGACTGGTAATTGGTAATAAACTCTCCAAAAATAATAGGTGACGACCATCCGTCTGATAATATATGATGGTTTGTAAAAATCAGCTTTGTATTTTCTTCTGATTGTCTTACTAGTGTTAATCTAAATAATGGTGCTTCTTCCATATTAAATGGTGTATTTGCATCCTTATCTATGTAGGTCTTAATCTCTTCTGCTACATCTTCTTGTCCTCTATAATCGATTACCGTTAATGGAAGATCAATATCTGTATATACACATTGTACAGGAACTCCCATCGTTTCTGGATAAAAGGAAGTTCTAAGAATACTATGCTTTTTTATAACAAGATTCCAAGCTGCTTTAAAATGATCCAGATTAAACGCTCCTTTCATATCAAAACTTAGCTGCAATATGTATGCATTTGCATCATTTCCATATAAACTATGAAAAAGTAATCCTTCTTGTAATGGACTTAGCTTATAGATATCTTCTATTGGATAGGTATGTGGTAATTCTTTAAATGTTTTTAATTCCTGATAATTTACCAGCCCGTTTAATCCATAATCATTTGGAGTATATACCTGATTGATGGTACTTGTACAAAGTGAGATAACTGCTTCTAATGCATTTTTATACCCTGTAGCAATTGTACTAATGGTATCTGAATGAAAACGATTTGCATCATAACTCCAGCTAAGACTTAATACGCCATCTACTATAATACAGTTGATTGTTATTTTGCTTCCTGTATGATTAGCTTCTCCTATTTCTTTGCCTTTATTTTCTGGCGAAAAACTAAACACCCCATCTTCTCCTTGTTCCTGACCTACTTGACCTAAATAATTAAAGATAATCTGCTCTGTATCTATAGATAATTCCTCACGGATATTCTCATCTGTAGATAAGTAACGTAATACTCCATACCCAATTCCTTTAGTAGGGATTGCTCTTAAATTTTCTTTTGTTTCTACAATTGTAGCCTCTAAGTCGTTCTCAAAATTCTTTAAAGCGACTGGATACAAAGAAGTAAACCATCCTACAGTTTCTGTAATATCTACATCATTAAATAGCTCTTCTCTACCGTGACCTTCTAGCCCTATGACGATCTCATTATTGCCAGACCAACTAGATAAACTTGTCGTTAATGCAGCTAGTAATAAATCATTGATCTCTGTGCCGTACGCTTGATGCGACTCTTGTAATAAAAGTTGTGTTTGTTCTTTTGACAAACTCACTGTATAATGCTTATTTTCTGCATGCGTAGTGATTCCATCATACGGAGTATCTTGCGGAATTACGGTAGCTTTTGATGCTACAGACTTCCAGTATGATTTTTCAGATACTAATCGCTCGCTTGATGCATACGTTTGTAAGCTTTGTTGCCATTGTCTGTAAGACGTTGTCTTCTCTTCTACAGGAAGTTCTTTTCCTTCAAGTAGTAAAGACAAATACGATGAAAAGTCTTTTAAAATAATACGCCAAGACACGCCATCAATAGCGAGGTGATGTACTGTTATAAATAATCTATTAGATGTTTCTTCTGAAGGTGTTTTTATACACACAAACTTAGAAACAATACCTTCCTCAATAGATAAACTTGATTGATATGACGTGCAAATGTTTGTTATTTCCTCAGAAAAAGACGTAACATCTCCTACAGTTACTATTTCTACTTCAGGAATAGATAAATTATACATTCCTGTATAGGTATCCTCCTTTAATTCATATTGTAATCTTAGTGCATCATGCTTTTTGTATACTTGATCAATAGCCTGTTCAATAACATCAGTCGCTACTTCTTTTGAAATATTTAATAATACAGACTGATTATAATGGTTATAGGCTACATATTCTTTTTCAAAAAAGTTATGATGGATTGGTAATAATCCCATGGCTCCTTCTAGTATACCTTGTTCACTAATGATAGCTACTTCTTTACCTATTGATTGTGATAATCCATCAATAGTTTGGTACTCAAAAACATCTTTTACTTTAAAAGATATTCCTTCTTTTTTTGCTCTACTTATTAATTGGATAGCGACTATAGAATCTCCTCCTAATGAGAAGAAGTTATCATAAACTCCAACCTCATCTACTCGTAAAAGTTCTTGCCATAACTGTACTAGTTTTTGCTCTGTCTCTGTTCTTGGAGCTACATATACACTGGTCTTTATATCACTATTTACTGGATCTGGCAGTGCCTTTCTGTCTACCTTTCCATTAATACTTAAAGGAATCTGATCTAATGAAACATAAATAGAAGGCACCATATATTCTGGTAATTTAGCCTGTAAATATTTCTGAACCTCTACTTTATCAAGCGTTCCCTCTGTAACAACATAAGCTACTAGGCGTTTGGTCTCTCCATCTTTTCTGGCTAGTACAACGGCTTGTTTTACTTGAGAAACTTCTTCTATACAGTTTTCTATTTCTCCTAATTCTATTCTGTATCCTCTTATTTTTACCTGATGATCTTTTCTGCCTAGGTATTCTATATTTCCATCTGGTAACCATCGTACCAAATCTCCTGTTTTATATAGGTTTCCGCTTTCGCGAAAGCGGTCTCTTATAAACTTTTCTGCAGTTAATACTGGCTTATTAAGGTATCCTTGAGATACTTGTACCCCACCAATTAATAACTCCCCTACAACGCCAACAGGTTGTAAATTATTAGAAGGGTTTACAACATACAGTTGTGTGTTTGCTACTGGTTTTCCAATAGTTACTCCTTCTTCATCTGTATTTACAGAAGTTAAATCTATGGTCGTTACATCTATGGCAGCTTCTGTAGGACCATATAAATTATGGATATGTGTGGTTGTTAATACATTTTTAAATTTTGAAACAACCGCTGGAGATAATGCTTCTCCACTACATACAACATGCATAAGGCTTTCCAATTTCTCTACTGCTAACGACTCTAAGAAAACCGTAAGCATAGAGGGAACAAAATGAATAATTGTCACCTTATTCTGAGCAATCACTTCTTGTAAATACTCTGGATCTGAGTGCCCTTCTGGTCTTGCCATGATTAAGCTACATCCAGCTAATAATGGCATCGTAAGTTCCCAAACAGACACATCAAATACATAAGGTGTTTTTTGTAAAATCACCGATGATGATGTAATCGCTAGCTCGTCTTTCATCCAAAGCAATCTATTCAACAATCCTGAATGCGCATTTAGCACCCCTTTTGGATTCCCTGTTGTTCCTGAGGTATAAATACAATAAGCAGTATGTTGAGGTGTTACTTTATATACTGGTGTCTCTGTAGCATATACATCATAGGGAAATGTATCTATATTGATCACTGTACAAGAGTCAAATAAAGATATATGTGCATCTCCACTAATCACGTATTTTGCTGCGGTATCTTCTAAAATGTATTCGATGCGTTTTTGAGGATATTTTGTATCAACAGGTACATAAGCGTTTCCTGATTTTAATATTCCTAGAATACTAATAACCATCTCAAAAGAACGGTCAATACAGATAGGAATTAATGTATTCTCTACTCCTTCTGAGGCTAAATAGTTTGCTAATTGATTTGATTTTTTATCTAATTCTCCAAAGGTTACTGTATCATTTTCATATACTAAAGCTACTTTATCTGAATCATTTGCTACTTGTGATGCAAATAGATCTAGTACAGTCATATCATTAGGATATGGAGTAACTGTATTATTGAAATTTTCTACTATTAATTTATTTTCTTCTGATGAGATAAATACCAAATCATCTATACTCTGATTTGATAATGTCAAAGCTTCTTCTAGCAGTTTCTTGAAGTGCTTCATAAACCCTTCAATCACTACTTTGTCATAAACATCTGTATTATAAATGACATCAAAAACCATAAAACCATCTACTTCCCTAAAATTAAATTCTAGATCAAACTTGCTTAAGAATATTCCTTTATCTGTTACATCTTCTTGATATGAGTGCACATCTCCTCCTGTATTTTTATCTTTCATATTATGCATCACTAGCATAATATCAAATACTGTACTTCTACTTACGTTTCTTTTAAGTTCTAAGTCCTGAACAAGTTGATTAAAAGGATAGTTTTGGTATTCAAAACCTTTTAAAGTAGCCTCTTTTACACTTTCAAATAAGCTCTCAAAAGTATCTGTAGTTGTTACCTGGTTTCTTAATGCCAACGTATTTACATAAAACCCTATTTGATTTTCTAAATCTGGATGATCTCTTCCTGCAACAGGAGTTCCTATGATGAGATCTTCTTGTTGTGTATATCTATATAGCAATGCATTTATAGTCGCTACAAGTCCCATAAAGAGACTTCCTTTTCTTTCTTGACAAAACGTGTTGAGTTTTGTTATGGTTTCTTCTGATATACTTGTTGTAAGTCGCTTTCCATTATTTGTTTTAAGAGCAGGTCTCTTTTTATAAGTAGGTAAATCTACTACTGGCAAATTACCTGATAATTGATTTGTCCAGTATTCTTTTCCTTTACTAAATGAAGATTCTTCAGATTGGTCGAGTTGCCAAGCAGCATAATCTTTGTATTGAATTCTTAGTTCTGAAAATGGAATTTCTTCTCCATCATTAATTGCCTGATAAGCTGTTAAGATATCTTTAGAAAGTACTCCAAGTGACCACCCATCACTTATAATGTGGTGCATATTATAATAGAAAACAGCACGATCATCTGCCAGTTGCAATACAGCAACTCTTAATAAAGGTCCATTTTCTAAATCAAATGAAGTGAAAGTATCTTTTTGAATATAGCTAGCCACTGTATCTTCCTGACTAGTCGCTTCAAGGTTTCTTAGATCTTGGTAATCGATGGTAAAATTTACTTCTGAAGCCTCTAATATCCACTGACGTATTTCTCCTAATTCATTCTCTCTAAATACCGTTCTTAGAATTTCATGACGTGCTATCGTTACTTGAATAGCTTCCTGAAGAATTTCTAAATCATAAGAGCCATTGAGTGCTACTTGAAATGGCATATTATAGGCGATAGATCCTTCTTCTACTTGATCTAGTACCCATAAGCGCTTCTGAGCTGATGATACTGGATATGAATCTTCTTCTACAACTTTTTCAATTCGTTGATAGCTTTGATTTGTATCACTTCCCTTTAAATAATTTAGTAATGCTTCCTTATTGTTTTTGATTTCCTCAACGACATCTTTGGATAAGCTATCGCCATTAAATTTAATCTTAAGGTTATCATTCTCAATATGGATATGGATATTTTTGTCTGCTAATTTCTTTAATAACTTATACATGATTATATATAATTAAATTACTATTTCACTATCAAATTCTTGATTTGAACCTACTTTTTTAAGGTCTCTAACATCAACGACCCTGTTGATCTCTTGGGCTATATCTTTTATTGTGGCTGATTTAAAAAAATCTCTGAGCTGGAGCTTTACGTCAAATATTTTATAAATATGATTTATTACTGTTACAGCTTTTAAACTATTACCACCTATCACAAAGAAGTTATCTAGTGTTCCAATAGTGTCTACATTTATGATATCTTCCCAAATTTCTACTAACTTTTCTTCTACCTCATTTTCAGGTGCTAGATATTCTACTCCACTAGAAAGGTTGACACCTGTTTCTAGTAATGTTTTCTTATCTACCTTACCATTTACCGTTAATGGAATACTTTTTAATTGCACATAATAACTTGGCAACATATACACTGGTAGCGTTTTTAATAGATGCTCTTGTAATGAGGTAGCACTTTGGGGTACTTCAGAGACAACATAGGCTATGAGCTCTTTGGTTTTATTTTCTTCGGATGTCGCAATTACGACAACATCAGTTACACCTTCTTTTTCTCTTAGGTGTTGTTCAATAGCCCCTAATTCTATTCTATAGCCTCGTATTTTTACTTGATCATCTTTTCTGCCTATGTATTCGATATTTCCATCAGGAAGCCATCTAGCTAAGTCTCCTGTCTTATAGACTCTACAGTTACATTCAGGGAAATCTTCTATAAATTTTTCTCTTGTTAATTCATCTCTATTAAAATAGCCTAAGGACACTCCTGATCCTCCAATGACAATCTCTCCTACTTCACCTATTTGACATAAATTATCTTTCGCATTTTTAATAAAGATCATTGTATTGGCGATTGGTTTTCCAATCACGATTTTCTCTTCATTAAAGACTTCTTTTACAATACACCCTACTGTTGTTTCTGTAGGACCGTATTCATTAAATATTCTAACATTAGGGTTAATGTTTCGAACAATATCAACTTGGTTTTTAAGAAGCTGTTCACCTCCACAAATAATAGTATTTACATGGGTAGATTTAATATCTAAATCCTTGAGTAAGGACAAATGTGCTGGTGTTAACTTTAATGTATCAATAGAAGGGTCATTAAAACTTTCTTCCAATAATTCACTAATATCTTTCTCTTCATTTTTAATATTTAAGACTTTTCCCCTTGTTAAACTTGTATATAAAGAAGTTACTGTAAGATCAAAAGAAATGGATGTAAGCAATGCCCAATTACCACTTTCACTATCATTAAAATAATAGTCATTTGCACATTGAATATAATGAACTAAGTTACCGTGTGTCACTAGACATCCTTTTGGATTTCCTGTAGAACCTGATGTGTATATACAATAGGCAACTTCTTGTGAAGTCACATCTGATATGTAGGTCTTGCATTCATTATCATATATAGTTTTATCTGAAGGGTTAATAACTCTTAAAGAGTTTGTGCTTTCAGACGCTATCCCTTCTACATCACTGATTAATAGTTTGCTCTTACAATCTTGTAAAATAAATTTGACCCTATCCTCTGGATACGTTTGATCTATTGGGATGTAATAGGCGCCAGTTTTTAAGATCCCTAACATACTGATTACATACCAATCCGAACGTTGTAATAGAATACATACTGGATCTCCTTTCTCAACAGTATACTTTTCAGATAAATACGTAGCAAATTGATCTGAAAGTCTGTTTAACTCTCCATAAGTGATTTCTTTTCCATCGTATATAAGAGCTGTATTCTCAGGATTACTGACAACTTGATTTTCAAATAATTCAAGTATGGATTCCTTATTTGAGTATACTTTTTTTGTGGCGTTTGCAGATGTAATAATCGTATTCTCTACCTCGCTTAATTGTGCTTTTGTAGCTGTATCTAAATTAAAATTTGTTACATATTTTTTAAGCTGACTCTCTAATACATCAATCTCTTTTTCAGTATATCTTCCTGAGTCGTAGTACATATCTACAACAATACTATCACCATAATCAACACAACTTACTTTTAGAAAAAAAACATCTCCAATAGTGTGAAAATCACTGGCGATAAAACCAGAATAGTTTTGGCTTTGTTTTGTATAATTTTTAATATCTACATACTCAAAATTATAATTAAGTGTTTTCTTATTATTTGATTCTGAACTCTTCCTGTCCAAAGAAAAATAGTCTGCCCAATTTTCTACTTGTTTTATCTGCTTTCTTACTTCTTTAATTCCAGATATGATATCCAAATCTTGTGGTACAGCAAGCTTAATAGGTAATGTTTTAGTAATTAACCCTAGTGTAGCATTAAGCTCCTCATAAGCTCTTTTGGGTTGTGCATATCCTATGGTTATTTGATCTTCTGTAAATACAGATAAAAAAGAAGCATATTTATATAGTAATGTATCCTCTAATTTGACATTATTATTTTTACAGCTATTTTTAAAGCTTACATACTCATCCCCTTTTAAGAAACCAATTTGCCTCCTTTCTGGAGTAAATTTTTGACTCAGAGTTTCATTTACAAAAGGGTCTATTTTCTGACCAATTTGTGGTTTATATGCTTCCCAAAAAACAACCGCTTCTGCTTCTGGGTTTTCTATTAACTCATTTTGCCAAGCTGCGTAATTAACATACGCTATACTTTCATCTTCTTCTGATGTAACTCCAGCTACTTCTAAATTTGTATGAATAGCTTTTGATAATTCTTGACAGAATAAAGAAATACTAAAAACATCTGACCAAAGAGCATATAACCTTACATACACCTCTTTCACGTAAGTGTTCTGCTTTATAACACAGAATCTAACGGGTACATCTTCAGAAGGATTATAAGATCTCTCTAATTGTTTTGATAAAGAACTTTGAAAATCTGAACTCGTATTATCAATCTCCGTATAATCTATTACTTCTTTTTCAGAAGCGAATTGTACAGGAAAAATATAGTTTTTAGGAGTATGAGTTTTAAATCTCAATACTTCATGTTTTTGAACTATTGACAGCAAGGCACTTTGTAGTTGATCACACGGGATTTGTGTATTAAATGTCAGCGTTACTTGACTATAAAAAACGTTGGGATTATTCCCACTTACTTTCCATAGGTTTTTCTGATTTTCGGAAAGTTCATATCCATCAATATTTTTGGAAGTATTTGAATTCATAATACTATGTTATTTAATTGGTTCCTTTTCTAATACCTTGTATTAGAAAATTATATAAAATGTAAAGGGAGAGACCTACATATTTACTTATATGTAAGAGGTGCTATTTCCTTGAGTTTGAAACAGAACTCATTAAGATCTGTATAAAAATCTGACAGACTACTTACTAATAGCATCAATACGTTGATTCATGTCATTAGTTTTGTCAAGATATCATCTTGTAAAACATAATAATCGCATCCAGTTATACTTTCCTTTGGGAAAGATCCTTATCCTGCGGAAGATGGGATTATCATTGTAGATAATCTAGTTGAGTGTGTAATTTTGTAATACAAAGTCAAGGAAGCACCTTATATAACTTGTTGCTTTTCTTATTTCACAATATCAAAATTGTAAGTAAACTCATTCTATTTTCTAAGATATAGAAACTATAATTTTACGTTCTCCTTGATAGGAGTTTCTACCGTGAGATGCTAGCATATTATCTAAAAATAGCACATCTCCTTTTTCCCAAGGAAACATTATGGTCGCTTTTTTATATGCGTTTTTTAGTTCTTCAATTTCTTCTTTAGAAATTTCTGTTCCATCTCCAAAAAAAGTATTATTTGGAAGTTCTTCATCGGATGTTACAGAATCTAAAATATCATTATTAAGCATATACTTATTAAAAAATAATCCGTGATTAAACCATGCTAACTCTTTAGTAATTGGATGCTCCCATATTGCTTTTTTAGTCCAAGTTAGAACCAACTGATCATCACTAACCCAATTAAAGTTCATTCCATTTTGGAGACATTCTTCTTCTACCATTTTCTTATCAGATGTCTGAAATACTTCTTGCCAATTGAGTCCTAGAACTCCACTTAGGTTTCTTCGGTACTGTATTCCTTTATTCAAGAATTTATTTCTTAGGGTTTCACTTAGGTTTTGTAAGATCAGTCTATTATCTGCTATTGGTGTTTCTCCTCTTAAAGTTGCCGGTATTATACAACAAAAAACAATTCTTGAAGGATGATTAGGTGCATAAGAACTCTCACTATGCATATTGATTATTTGATCTTCAGGATAAGTTGTAGAGACATATACATTGTTTGACAATTCAAAACGTGGAGATGATCTAAAGGAATAATCTAGTAGGTCATTTGGAAACTTATTCATTAAAGTTTCAAACTTATCTACTGTATCAATTCCGAAACCTCTACATAATATCCCTCCATACTTTCTTAAATTATCTTCAAATTGAATTCTATTGTCAATTACCCAGCTATTTATGTCAAAACCAGCATGAACAGGCTTCATAACCATGGGTAATTTAATAGGGTTTTCAAAAAAGGAAACTTTGATCCCTTCATCGTCTGTTATCTTCTTAGTTGTCATTGTCTTAAGAAGGCTTAATCTATTTTTCATACCATGTTTGTTTTAATAGTTTTTAGCTTATGAAGATTTTTCTTCTTGAAATTTTGAATTTTCTCCACTTGATAGTTCACATCCTTTATTTTTGCTTCTTGATGTATTAAAAGCTTTTCAAGAAGGTGTTTAAAATCACGCATTAACTTTTCGATGATAGATCGGTCATATAAATCGCTATCATAATTGATATCAAAATAGATATTCTTGCCTCTTTCCATAAAATTAACAAGTAAATCTAGTTTTGATTTCATCTCACCCATATCAAGTATTTCATCTACCTCCTTTACTTCTGTCTCTGAAACATTATTTATGATATTATGAAATGATAACATCACATCATAAATAGGGTTTCTTCCCAGATGTCTATTAGCGTTTACATCTTCTACAAGCTTATCAAAAGGATACGTTTGGTGATTGTAGCTTTGGAGTGTTGTGTCTTTAATTGCTCTAAACGTTTTCACGAAAGTATCCTCAGGATCTATCTGATTTCTCAACGCCAACGTATTCATATAGAAGCCTATTTGATTTTTTAAATCTGAGTGACCTCTTCCAGCGATGGGAGTTCCTATAACAAAATCCTTTTGCCTTGTATATTTATAGAATAAAATGTTCCATATAGTAAGCACTCCCATAAATAAGCTTCCTCCATGTTCATTACAGAAAGATTTCAGTTTTTGAGTGTCTTTTAGGGATACATAAGTTCCTAATGTATATCCGTTATAGTTCTTAGTACTAGATCGTTCCTTTTGACCTGGTATACTTAATAAAGGTAGTACGCCTGAGAATGTATTTAACCAATATTCTTTATGCTCTTGATATTCCTGTTTGGTTGTTTGCTCATTCTCCCAATACGCATAATCCTTATATTGAATTTTTAATTCAGGAAGTTTTGGCAATGTGTTATTTTGGAATGCCTCATAATACGTTAAAACATCTTTTATTAATACTTCTGTAGACCATCCGTCTCCTATAATATGATGTATATTGTAATACAGTACTTGCTTATCATCAGATAGGTTGAGAAGGGCTATACGTAATAGAGGTCCTTTTTCTAAATCAAATGCTATCTGCATATCACGATCTACATACTCTTGCACCTTCTGGTTTTGATTCTCCTCGTTACTATAGTCTTGATAATCAAACGTGAAATCAAACTCATCCTTAGAAAGTACCCACTGTCTTAAATTACCTTTGTTGTCTAACTTGAAAACAGTTCTAAGAATCTCATGCCTTTCAACGGTCGCTAGAATTGCTTTTTTGAGGACTTCTAGATCTTGGTTTCCATTAAGTTCTATTTGAGAAGGCATATTATATGCACTAGAAGCTCCTTCTAATTGACTAATAATCCATAAGCGCTTTTGGCCATGAGATACAGGGTAACTTTCTGCTTCTTCTATTTTTTGGATTTCTGTAAAAATATTTACTTCAGAAGTTTCAATTAAAATTGCGTGTGATCTCAAAGTAGTATTTCTGAAGAAATCTTGAAACTCAATCTTCACGTTGAACATTGTATGATATTCATTTTTCAAACGCATGAGTTTTAAACTGTGCCCTCCTAAATCAAAGAAATTATCAAGAGCACTTACCTCATCAACTTGTAGGATTGTTTTCCAAATAGCAACTATTTTTTCTTCTATTTCATTTTCTGGAGCTACATACTGTTTGTCTTGTGTTCTATATTGGTCAGGATCTGGAAGTGACTTTTTATCTATTTTTCCATTCTTTGTTAGCGGAAATATATCCATTTGTACAAAGACCGATGGTAACATATATTTTGGCAGTTTATTTAGTATTGTACTTTCTAATACTGACTTTTCAATTTCTTGATCTGCGATATAGTAAAGTGTTATTCTTTGTTTATCAGTATCGGCTATTGCTTTTGTATTTTTCACTTCTGGCAGTGCAGATATGACATTTTCTATAGCGTCTAACTCTATCCTATGTCCGAGAATTTTGACTTGATTATCATTTCTACCTATAAACTCTAGAGTACCATTAGGCAAGAACTTTCCTAAATCACCAGTTTTATAAATTCTCTTTTTTGAAGTAATTCCTTTTGTAGGTCCTTTAAGAAAGGATTTTTCTGTTTTTTCTTTGTCATTTAGATATCCTCTCCCAACGCAAGGACTAGCTAGTAATATTTCTCCTTGAACTCCTACAGGAACTTTTCTCATATTTTCATTTACTATATGAACTTCAAAGTTTTGAATAGGGTACCTCATGACTGGAACAGAATAATTTTCAGGAACTTCTGTCATAATAAAATGAGATATGTCATCAGAGGCTTCTGTGGCTCCATAGGTATTAACAATAGGAATACTTGGATATAATGACAGCCATCTATTTACCATGGACTTTGTAAGCGTTTCTGCATTTAAAATAATCGACTCTAAGTTTAAGCTATCTATTTCCTTTTTGTCTTCTATATGTAATAATAGCTCAAGTAAATATGAAGGTACTAACTCTAATACAGTTATTTGATCTGTGGCAATACTAGTAAAAAAGCTTTTTACATCTGCAATAGTTTCTGTATCATAAATAATACATTTACCACCTGTTACTAATGAAGAAAATAATTGCCAAACAGAAATATCAAACGTATGCGGGGCATTTTGAGCAACAATACTATCACTATCTATAGATAGCTCTTTTATTTTTGCCCCAATATGATTGATCATCCCTAAATGCTCTATCATTACTCCTTTTGGTTTTCCTGTAGATCCACTTGTGTAAATTACATAAGCAAGATCATTGTCATCAATTGTTTTTTCAAGAGGAGTATCTAGTTGTTTTTCTACATCATTCTGAATTTTAGTAAGATCAATAATTGGCACATTTACATCTAATCTAGAAAGTTGTTCTAGTACTGAAGCATCATCCGTTATAATTGCTTTTAAGTTTGCATTTTCAATGATCTGTAGTACATTATCATCTGGCAAACTTGTTCCAATTGGCACATACGCACTTCCTGCTTTCCAAGTCCCTAAAATTGATTTTACCATATTGATAGATCGTGATAACATCACTCCAAAAAGATTATCTTTTTGAGCTTGATAGTTTTTTACGATATATCTAGAGAACTGGTTGGATTGTTTATATAAGTTTTCATACGTAATTTGTTGACCTTGACTTTGAACGGCTATCGCTTTCTTATTATTCTTACATTGAGCATCAATTAAATCAACAATATTCTTATCTAAAGAGAAGTATGATGCTGGTTTATTAATTTCTTCTATAATGCTTTTTTCTTCTTCAGAACGATATTCTAGTTCTAAGATAGGTGCATACGTTTTTTCTAGAACCTCATCTATTACTATCTTGAAGTTTTCACTAAATAATTTTAAAAGTTTTGTATCATATAATTCTCCTTTAAAATTTATTTCTAAATAAGGTTTTGCTTCTTTCAATTCAAACCTGAACATTGTTTTTATTAAATCTCCAAATTCTTCATTTTCTGTTTGTCCTATAACAATCCCAAACTGTGTTGCTTTATCTAGAATTCCTTTTTCTATAAGATTAAGTCTCGCTTCGTCAAATGTTATTGTGTATTGGATGGCTTCTAAAAGTGATTCTTTTAATAAAGAAAACAACTCTTTAAAGTTATTTTCTAGCTTTATTTCTGGTTTAACAAAAAATGCTTCTTCTATCTCTCTAGTATGACTGAACTGGTTAACTGGCGATAAGAATAAAAAGTTCTCTTCATAATGAGATAATAGAATACTTAATGTGCTTACATAAAAATTATAAATTAACACATCAGATCCATTACATAGATTATTAATTTTCTGTACTATTTCTGGGTTTAAATATGTTATTTCAATAGTATTGGTGTTTGCATTTTTTTGATTTGTTCCTCCAAAAAATGAAGCTTCGTCAGCATCTACAATCTCTTGAAGATGCTTATTCCAAAACTCTTCTGTTTTTGCTTTTTGTATTATTATATTTTTATTCATCGTAGTACAGTCTCTTTTTTTAATTCTATAGTTACTTCTTCAATACATTCTTTTATTGCATGTACGATCTCATCTAATTGTTCTTCATTAATAGTTAATGGAGGGGTAATTAGGATATGGTCTCCTGCTACTCCATCTACAGAGCCTTTGCCAGGATATAGTACAACTCCTTTTTGAATTGATTTTTCTCCAATTTTTTTAGAAATCCCTAATTCTGGTGGGAATGGAGACTTGGTTACTTTGTCTTGAACGAGTTCTATACCGCATTGTAATCCTACTCCTCTAATGTCTCCAACCATATCATACTGACGTAGTACTTCTAATTTTTTAAGAAATAATGCGCCCATATCTTTTGATCTTCTTACAAGTTGCTCTTTCTCAATAATGTCTAACACTACTGTTCCTACAGCTGCTCCTACTGGGTTACAGGAGAATGTATGTCCTCCAAGGAATGCTGTTTTTGAATCTTCTAGTGGCTGTATTACTTTTTCTGAAGCAATAACAGCAGATAATGGATAGTATCCTCCACTAATTCCTTTTCCTGCGGCTATAATATCTGGGGTTACCCCGTAATTGTTAATCCCAAAGTTTTCTCCTGTTCTTCCGAAGCCAGAAAGAATTTCGTCTGAGATAAATAAAATTCCATATTTCTGACAGATTTCGTACATCCCTCTAAAATAATTTTTAGGAGGTGGCACGGCTCCCATTGCTGCTGCAATTACAGGTTCTGCAATAAAAGCAGCTACTGTTTCTGGACCCGTTTCTAGAATTGTTGCTTCAAATTCTTGAAGTAAACTTTGAACATATTCTTGCTCTGAGAATTGTGACGGTCTTCTATAATTATATGCGGGAGATATGTGTGGGAAGTTGTTTAGCCACTTGGTGTATAATTGCCTTCTAGCTTTCATCCCTCCGATATCTAACATAAAAACAGAATTTCCATGGTAAGTATTCCAACGAGATATGATTTTATATCTGCTATTCTCTCCTCGTACTTGATGATATTGTAGTGCTAGTTTTACTGCATTTTCTACAGCTTCTGTCCCACTCATCACTGTCCAAGATTTTACAAATCCTTTAGGAGCAAAGTCTACTAATCTTTGTAAGTAATTCTCTACGATATCTGAGTTAAAAGCATGTGTTGGTAATACTGCTATTTTTGAAACCTGCTGACATATTACATCTGCAATTTCTTGTCTCCCATGTCCCAAATTAGACACAGCTGAGGAACCAGAAGATCCATCTAAGTATCTTCTTCCTTGTTCATCATAGAGGTAGACTCCTTTTCCATATTGAATTTTAGCGTATTGCTTATTCATATCTGGGCAAACTGCCATTGAGTGTATTAGTGGTTTGATCATGGTGAACTTTTTTTAGTTATAAAATGTATTAATACTGTAATTACTCCTGAATTTTGTGTAGCTTTTTTGTCAAAAACAGAATTGATGTTTCCTTTGCGTTAGGGATAGAAGTGGTATCCTTTTTTATGTTATCGCCTTGAGTGAATACTCACGATAACATAAAAAAGATATAACGGATAGCCCGCCCGAACGCCAAAAAAAAATAATTGCTTTTAGAAATTTTCTTCTAACGAGAATGCTAGTTTGTCTTGAAGTGTTTGTTGTACTTCTTCATTAGCATCAAGACTTAAGTTTTTTAAGGATTTTAACTCAAAGTTGTCAGAATAATCAACAAGTTGCTCAGATATTACTTCTAATCTGTTTAGAAAAAGTGCCATCTGTATCTCATCAAATAATGAGGTATTGTATGTGACTATACAATCTATAGTTGATCCATCATCTACAAACTCTAAGGACATATCATAAGGGTTTATAGTACTTGATGTTTTTGATAACATACCATCTTCCTTATAATAGTCTACTAGAATATTAAAGAGCCCTGAATAGTTTGCCGTTGTATTAAGCCCTAATTGATTCATCAATACTGATAATGGATATGTTGCATTATCTTTTACATCATTATAATGATTTCTTAAAGCTTCATACAGATCATCTAATGTAGATTCTTCATTGATATTTGTTACTACAGGCAACTGATGTACGTATTGCTTTTCTTGTGTTGTATCCTCCACTGCAAAGGATGACCCAACCATAATGTTATTAGTATTAAGATATTTATGAATCATCATGTTGACAAGAAATAAGCAAGTAGTTTCCATACTTCCTTTTTGATATGCTGATATTTTTTCAAATCCATTTTTGAGTTTTTCTCCTAGCTTAACTTGTATCGCATTTGCCACATAAGTATGGCTACTTGTTCTCTTTTTCTGGAAAGGAAATTGTACAGGAAGCACTTCGTTTTTGAAAATGTTTTCCCAAAATTGTATTTGTTTATCCGCTTTTGGTAATCGATCTCTATATGCTACTTTTAAAGGTGACACATTTGTTTTACTCTGTATATGTGTATTATGATACCCGAGTACTTCTTGTACTAAAACTTCTTTAAAGACTTTATTGTTATTACTGTCTATACTCTCTTGATATCCTACAGTAGCACAAGCGTTTAATGGTTTATTTGTGTTATAAATAAATTGATTAAACATTGCTTTAAAATGTTCCAAAAGGGCATTCATAAAGGTGGTCTCTAATTTACATTCGTCATATCTAAATACAATATTGATACTCGTTGCGCCAGGTACGATAAGTAAATTAAAATCATAATTTGTTTGTTCAAAGACTTCTTGTCCTTCTAAAGACAGGTTCCAATCTGAACTTGCGTTGGATTGTAAATCTGACTCTATCGCTTCTTGTATCGGATAGTTTTCAAACACAACAATATGATTCATTAAATCCATACCTAATGAACTTTGAGCTTGCACATCTGATAGATTAAGATAATGATGTGGTTTGCTAGTGATCGAGGTTGTATGCAGATTTTTTAATACCTCTAGAGGTGTATCTGTTTGTTGGTATTGTACTCTAACTGGAATTGTATTTATAAATAATCCTACCATTAATTCTACACCTGATAATTCTCCAGGTCTTCCAGAGACAACACTACCAAACATGACATCGTTAGTATTATTATACTGTCCGAGTAAGCATCCCCAAACTCCTTGAATAAATGTATTTTGAGTGATGGATTGTTTGTTACATAAATCCATAAAGTCTTTATGTGCTTCTCCTCCTATAGTCAAGATCTTATCTACATGGTTTGTTGTAATAATATTACCTTGTGATGTATTTAGAAAAGGAATATCAACCGCTTTGTTATATGACGACAAATATTCTTTCCAGTATGATAAAGATGTTTTGATATCTACTTTATCTAACCATTTAATATAATTAGAATATAATAAAGGTTTAGGAAGTGTAAGTGTTTCATTATTGTGTAATGATCGTAAAATTTGATCAAAATCATTAAGTAAAATACTGATACACCATCCATCCATCAATATATGATGAAAGCTCCATACAAACTCATAACTGTCATTTCCTAAATCTAATATGATAAGTCGTACTTGTGATTGTCCATTAGGGTCAAATCCTTGTATTCTATCTTGATCTTTGATAGCTTGAACTTCTTTTGATCCTGTTTCTTGTGTTATAGCGTGGTATGTAAAATCTTCTTTTACATCTTTGTATACGATTTGTAATGGCTCTATACCATAATCACTTGTAAATCTTGTGCGTAGTACTGGATATCTTTGAACTAATTTTCTGAATGCAGATTTTACATGCGCTATAGTTAAACGCTGTCCTCCTAGCTTATATGAAAGTTGCTCAAAATACAGTGTAGACGCTTTACTAGACACCCAATGGTAATAAATACCTTGCTGTAATGGTGATAGTTTATACACATCTTCTATAGGTGCTACTGTACTAATCTCTCTCAATTGATCTATAGCCAATCCTTTATACGTAAGATCAGACGGTGTTAGTGTATTCTCTTTTGCCGCTTTTAAGTTCTTAACTAGTTCCTTTAAGTTATTTTCATACGATTGTAATAGCTTGTTTATGGTATCTTCTTGATATTGAGAACTAGCATATTTAACAGCTATTCTAAGTACTCCCGACACTATAATTCCTGATACTTGAATAGGTGTTGTTGACGGTTCATTAGCATCCATCTCCTCTCCAATGTACTCACCACTATATTCGAAAATCTCTTCTTCTCCTTCTTCTGTATCTAGCTCTTCTCCAAAAATTCCTAAGTAGTTAAATAATATAGTTGTTGTTATTTTTGATAACTCTTCTGAAGACAGATATTTAAAAATTCCATATCCTATTCCTTTATTTGGCACTTTACGTAAAGACTCTTTTACTTTGACTAAATTCTCTTCTTTATTTTGATCCTTAGACACTTCTAAAAGAAATGGATACATGGTCGTAAACCAGCCAACCGTTCGGCTTAGATCTACATTCTCATTTAACTCTTCTCTTCCATGCCCTTCTAGACAAAGCATACTTTTTTCTATTCCAAATGTTTCTTGTATTGCTAAACCTAAACCAGTTAACAAAACATCATTCATTTCTGTATTGTATGCTTTATGAGCAACAGTTCTTAATTGTGCTGTAGTTTCTTGATCTAATGCAAACACAACATCTTTATCTAATTTTAGATGTTTTGTATCTGACTCTTTATCTACTGGAAAGCTAGGTAATGTTTCTAAACCAATATTTTTCCAGTAAGCTAACTCTTCTAATTGTGTTGCTTCATTTGCATATTGATATTGAGTTGATGACCAATTCTGGAAGGAATCTGTTTTTAATGGCAACTGTACTTTTTGATTTGAAATAGCACCTTTATAAAGTGTCATTAAATCTTCTAAAAGAATACGCCAAGAAACGCCGTCTATCACTAAGTGATGTATTATTAATGCTAATCGATCTCCATCTGATAAGCGAAAATGTCCTACTTTAAATAATGGTCCTTGTGATATATCAATACTAGATTGTAATACATCACTTATTTCTGCCATTACTTTTAGTTCATCTTCTTCTGATGTAAGGTCATAAAATGATATTTCAAAGTGTGTTCCTGAAATTCCTTCATTAGTCTGTACCCATCCGTCTGAAGATTTTTTATACCTCATCCTTAAAGCATCATGATGAACTACAAGTGCTTGAATACTATCCGCTAGTTTTTCTTCATCTATTGGCATTACACTTTTAAGTGCCACTCCTTGATTAAAATGATTTGTATTAGCGACTTCTGAATCTTTAAAGAAGTAATGTTGTATTGGAGTTAATCCAACGTCTCCTGAAACTATAGATTGATCTTTTTGAACTACGTTTTCTTCCATATACTTTGCTAGCTCCTCTAGTACAGGAGTTTGCAAAATATGTTCTACGCGTAATCGGTATCCTTCTTGTTTAAGGCGTGAAACGACTTGTATAGAATTTATAGAGTCTCCTCCTAAACTATAAAAATTATCTCTAATACTAACATTTTGCCCTTTTAATACTTTTTCTAGTACAGCGACCAGCACTTTTTCTTCATTAGTTTTTGGAGCGATATATTCTTCTCTCAAGATATCATCTTCCCCAACATTAGGCAATTTATTTTTATCTACTTTTCCGTTGGCATTTAATGGAAAAGCATCCATAACAACATAATAACTAGGCACCATATAGGCTGGCAATTGCACTTTCAAAGCTTCTTGTAGTCCTTTTTTATCTAGTGTAGATGAAGGTATAATATAGGCGACTATTGATTTTTCTTGTGATTGCTGTACCGTTGTCACAACAACAGATTCTACATCTGAGTTTGCTATAATAGCTTGTTCTATTTCACCTAATTCTATCCTAAAGCCACGTATCTTTACTTGATCGTCTACTCTACCCATAAAATCTAAAGATCCATCTGCTCTCCACTTACCTAAATCTCCTGTTTTATATAGGTTTCCGCTTTCGCGAAAGCGGTCTCTAACAAACTTTTCTTGTGTCAACTCCTGACGATTTAAATAGCCTCTTGAAACTCCATCTCCCCCTAAGCAAATCTCTCCTACCACTCCCATTGGAGTTAGTTTTCCATTAGGATCTAGTATATGTACTGTACTGTTACTGATAGGGTATCCAATAGGTAATTCTCCAGAAACTTCACCTACCTCATACGTTAATGAAAAGGTTGTGTTTTCTGTAGGGCCATAGCAATGGATAATCTTTAATTCTGGATAATGCTCGCGTAACTTTTTAATATGAAGTAGAGAAGATCTATCTCCTCCAAATAATATAGTTGACAACCCATTAAATACTGAAATATTAGTATCTATTAATTGATTTAGCCACCCTGTAGTAAACCACATCACATCAATATTCCTATTTTTAATCTCATTAGATAATAGCTCTACATCTAGTAATATGCTTTTAGAACACATTACTATTTGAGATCCATTTAATAATGTACCCCAATATTCAAATGTAGTAGCATCAAAAGAAACTGCTCCGGTACTTAATAATGTATTTGACTCAGTAAAATGAAAGTATGAACTCGATTTTACCAAACGTATCACATTTCTGTGTTCTACCATTACTCCCTTTGGCTTACCGGTAGATCCAGAAGTATACATCACATACGCTAGACTATTTGCCTGAGTACTTAAAACGGGTAACTCAAATGGAATTTGAGGTTGTTTCTTATCTTCAAATGAATTAATAAATAACTCATCTATTGTTAACTTACAATTACAGTCTGCTTCTATATCATCAATACGAATTTGTGGATAATTAGGGTCAATAGGCACATAAATACCTCCTGATTTTAAGATCCCAAGTATCGAAACAAGAATCCAGTCACTTCGTTCTAATTTAACACCAACAAAATCTTCATTTTTCACATTATGATCTAGTATTAGAAAGTTTGCAAATGTATCTGAAATACTATCTAACTCACTATAATTTAGTTTTTTATCTTCAAAAACAACAGCAATTTTATCTGGTGTTTTTGATACTTGTTCCTTAAATAAGGTAACTAGTGTTTCGTCTCTAGGATATGCTACTTCTGTTGCATTAAAATCATAAAGAAGTTTTTGTTTTTCAGAAGGTAAAAGACAATCTATATCTCCTATTTTCTCATTAGGTGATTGCACTAAATTACTAGTCAATTGTTTATAATGATTTATTAAATTTTCAATCATTTCTTCTTCATACAAGCTTGTATTATATATAACATCAAAAAGTAGGTGATTACCTATTTCTTGAAAGTTTAATGTAATATCAAACTTACTGACTGTATTTCCTAGATCTAGGATTGTATTCTCATCTTCTTCTGTAACTACAATACTTGTGATTTTGTCTCCTACATTTTGTAATGCAAGCATCACGTCAAAAATAGCATTGGCTCCTTTTTCTCTTTTTATATCTAAATCTTCTACTACACAATCAAAAGGATATGATTGATGCGAGAATGCTGTCATCGTATTTTGTTTTACTTCATTATAAAATGTTGTAAAACTCTCTTCTGTGTTGATCTGATTTCTTAATGCGACTGTATTTACATAAAATCCTATTTGGTTTTCTAAATCTGCGTGATCTCTTCCAGCGACAGGGCTTCCAATAATAATATCTTTACTTGTTGTATATTTATTAAATAATACATTCCAAGTTGCCAGTAAGCCCATAAAAAGACTCCCACCTTGATCTTGACTCAAGTTCTTTAATCCTGAAGTAGTTTCTTGAGAGAGATATGTTCTCAAGCCTTTTCCTTCATAGGAATTTACAGAGGGTCTTGCTCCTTTTTTAGGCAATTCTAAAATTGGTAAGTCTCCTTTTAAGCTTTCTGTCCAAAACGTTTTATGATCTTGATATTCTTTTGTCTCTATTTGAGATAATTGCCAGGTAGCATAGTCTTTATATTGGATTCTTAGTTCTGGTAATTCTGGCGCTAGTCCTTCCATATAGGCTTTATAACACGTAAGAACATCTCTTGACAATACATTCATTGACCATCCATCACTTATAATATGATGGGTGTTATAATAAAAAACATATTGATCATCTGATAGTTGTAATAAACTAGCTCTTAATAATGGTCCGTTTGCTAAATCAAATGCTGTATTTGCATCAGACGCTATGTATGCTTTTGCCATAGCTTCAGGATTTTCTTCTGATTTAAAATCTTGATAATCGATCGCAAACCCTAGTGTCTCTTTTGATAAAACACGCTGTCTGACTTCTCCTGAATCTTCTTCTCTAAATACAGTTCTTAAAATTTCATGACGTTCTATAACCGTATCTATTGCTTTTGCAAATCGAGTTATATTATACGCTCCTTGTAATACGGTAGAAAACGGAATATTATAAGCAATAGATCCTTTTTCAACTTGACTTAAAATCCACAAACGCTTTTGAGCATTAGAAATAGGATAACTGTCTTGCTCATCTATTTTTTGAATTTGGATAAATTGTGTTTTTGCTGCTGTTTGTATATATGAAGCTTGATTTGCTACTGTTGGGTTTTCAAAAATATCTTTTAATTTAATGTCGACATTAAATACTTTTTGATATTCGTTTATAAGCGATATTGCTTTAAGACTTTGACCTCCAAGTAGGAAAAATTCATCATGAATACTGATGGTATCAAGATTGAGTATTTTTTTCCATATTGCTACGATTCCTTCCTCTGTTTCGTTTGTAGGTGCTTCAAATGTATTTTGATCTGAAACCATACCTCCAGATAAAGCAAATAATTGTTTTTTATTTATTTTTCCATTAACTGTCAACGGAATTTCATCTATTTCTACATAGAGACTTGGTAGCATATACTCAGGGAGCGTTCTTAATAAAAAGGCTCGTAATTCTGAAACTTTTTGCTCTTTTTCGGAAACTACATAAGCAATCAATTCTTTATCTCCAGAAGGAGATTCTTTTGCTAATACAACAGCTTCTCTAATATCTTCTTTAGATTCTAATTGATATTCTATTTCTCCTAACTCTATTCTATGACCTCTAATCTTTACTTGATCATCTTCTCTTCCTACAAATTCAATAGTTCCTTCAGGCAACCATTTTCCAAAATCTCCAGTTTTATATAAGCGTTCTCCTTCTACAAACGGATTTGGAATAAATTTTTCTGCCGTTAATTCTTCTCTATTTAAATATCCAATAGCAAGCCCTTTTCCACCAATACATATTTCTCCTACAACACCTTTAGGTTGGAGGTTATTACACGGATCTAAAACGTATAACTGAGCATTAGCAATGGGACCTCCTATTGGAATCGTAGTAGATGTCAATTGTGTTTCTTTAGTCATTTCATACGTAGTGCCACAGATACTTACTTCTGTAGGTCCATACGCATTGATAAAAATACCTCCCTGATCTATAAAAGACATTACTTTATCATATACTGCCGCCTCACCAGCAGTTACTAAAACCTTCATGTCCTTAAGGCTTTCTATATTGATGAGCTTAAGGTATGATGGTGGTAATGTTGCTACATCAATCTTATTATCTACAATATAGCTTTCTAATTGTTTAGGATCGCTCTTCTTATCATCACTTACCACATAGAGTGTTGTACCTGATAAAAGCGTAATAAATATTTCTGAAACAGAGGCATCAAAAGAGAATGAAGCAAATTGTAAACTTCTCTTACACTCTCTCATATGAAACGCTTCTATCTGAGCCAGAATAGTATTTGTAATAGATTTTTGTGGTATTAATACTCCTTTTGGATTTCCTGTTGAACCCGATGTGTAAATCACATACGCTAAAGTTGACGGAGCTACATTATTTTCTAGATTAGGATTATATTCTGAAGCGTCAAACTCTACATCTATTGCAAATAATGTCTCTTCATAGTAATCCATATCAAACATGTAGTTTGTACTTGTAAGAAGGAGTTTTATATCTGAATCATTTATAATGTACTCTTTTCTACTCTCAGGATATTCAGGATCAATAGGCACATAAGCACCTCCTGATTTAAGAATACCTAATATAGAAAGTATAAATAGCTCGCTTCTATCTAAATGAATTCCTACAAGATCTCCTTCTTGAACATTATATTCTGTAATTAAACAGTTCGCTAATTGACTAGACATGGTATCTAGCTCACTATATGTCAATTCTTTATTCTCATACACAAGAGCTATTGTATCTGGTGTATTGTTTACTTGCTCTTTAAAAAGGGATAATAGGGTTGTGTTTTCAGAATACTCAAGCGTATTTGCATTAAAATCATTAAGAAGTTCTTGTTTCTCTTCTGTACGTAAATAATCTATCGTACTTATCGCCTTTTCAGGATTCATTAACATACTTGACAGCAATTGCTTAAAGTGACTCATCACGTTAGCAAGTGTTTCTGCATCATATACATCACTATTATAATTGATCCCAAAAGAGAGTACCTCTCCTATTTGACGAAAATGAAATTCAACATCATTTTTACTTACTCCTGCCGTTACTGGCGATACATTATCCATATCTTCCAGAGATGGTAATTGTACTCCTTCCCCATCAATAGGGTCATGAAGAGTGAGTGATATGTCAAAAATAGGAGTTCTACTCATGTCATACGGCACTCCTAAATCTTCTACAAGACGATCAAAAGGATATAGTTTATGATCAAATCCTTTAATCACTGTTGCATTCACATTTTTATATAACGAAACAAAACTATCTTCTAGATTCACCTCATTCCTAAATGCTAAACTATTAACATAAAAACCTATTTGATCTTGTAAGTCCAAGTGATCTCTTCCTACCATAGGTGATCCAATAATGATATCTCCTTTTGATGTATATCGATAAAAAAGTGTATTAAGAATCGTCAAGATCCCTGTAAAAAGACTCCCTCCTTGACCTTTTACAAAAGCATTTAACCCATTTGTTAACTTTGGAGACACAAAAGTCTGGATTGTCTCTCCTCTATTACCCTTAAATTTAGGTCGTGACTTTTGTCCTGGTAGATCTATTACAGGTAACTCTCCTGAAAGTTTATCTAACCAATATGATTTATGGGTATCAAACAGCTCTCCTTCAAGCTGATCAAGTTCCCACGCCGCATAATCTTTATATTGTATTCTTAAATCCGATACATTAGGTTCTGTTTCTGAAATATATGCATCATAGTAAGCCATAACATCTTTAGCTAATACATTCATTGACCATCCATCACTGATAATATGATGCATGTTATAATAGAATACATATTGCTCATCTGACAACTTATGAATACTAGCACGTATCAATGGGCCATCAGCTAAATCAAAAATCTTGTAAGAATCTTCTACAACATATTTCTTAGAAGTTTCAGTAGGATTCGAAATTGTGCTAAAATCTTTGTAATCTATAGAAAATCCTAACGATTCTCTATCTAAAACCCATTGAGATACCTCTCCATTTGTATCTTCTTTAAATACAGTTCTTAGTATCTCATGGCGATCAATAGTAGCTTCTATAGAACGAATAAAACAAGGGATATCATAGTTTCCGTCTAATACAATTGATACTGGTAGGTTATAAGCAATAGAAGACTCTTCCATCTGACTTACAACCCATAGTCTTCTTTGAGAATTAGATAATGGATAATTCTTAGCTAAGGGAACGTTTGGAATCTCGGATACAACTATTTTGTTATTAATAGTTTTTAAGTATTCAATAATTCCTTCTTTATTTGATTTAATAAGAAGTATTTGATCCTTAGAAAGTTTATTATCATAAGATATAACTTCTATATCGTCTCCGTTTAGAACAAGTTTTATTTGTTGCTGTCTGAGTGTCTTGAGTATGTCTTTTGCTGTTTTCATTACTGGTATATGCTTTAAACTTATTTCATAGGATTATTAAACAAGTCTTAGTTTTTAATATTCAATCGTTTTCTCTCCGAATAATCGTTCTGCATCTATTCCTCTTTTTATACACTCTTCCACCAATTTGTTGGACTCAATAATAGGCTTTGACTCATCTGTATATTTTAAAGAACT
Organism: uncultured Dokdonia sp.; assembly: GCF_937910895.1. GTDB lineage: Bacteria > Bacteroidota > Bacteroidia > Flavobacteriales > Flavobacteriaceae > Dokdonia. The sequence continues at coordinate 111,430 of NZ_CALEMI010000052.1, forward strand.
TATAAATACCAACCATGGTTCTAATCCCATAGCATATACGAATACATTTTTAGGACTAAATATATCGACCAGTCTCTCTCCTTGTTTAAAATCACTCCCTGCCAATCTGCGTGACTGATCCATCTCTCGCGGCAACTTATCATACATTAATGGACCGTATAACCAACTTAAGGGAGCTCCTTCGCATTCCATTCCTAAAAAAAGTACATCTATATTACCTACAATAGCTTGAATTCTTTCATACACTTTAGGTTCTACGTTACAAGAATCCGCTGCAAATAATACTTTTAATTTATTATGTAACTCTACGTGAAAACATAATTTTGATCTGATATCAATATCCGAATGCTCTCCTATAAAAGGTAGACCCGTAATCACACATCTGTCTAACTCTATCGTTTCCATGTCATCCAATTCTATGACATTATTAAAGCCTATTGCATTAAACATTAGTTTAAGGTTAGGGTCCTGTAAATTTCCTTTTCCTGAAGAAGGAACAACTATGTTTTTAATGCTATGTCTTAATTGTAATAGTGTCTCTAGAAGTACGTGATCTTGGTGATTATGTGTAATTAATACATAATCTATCTCTTCTGGTAAATCGTTAATCGTGTATCTGTTTACATCTGTTTCATAACCATCGTAACTAATAACTGGATCTACTAAAATTGAGATCTCACTTGTTTCTACCAATACACAAGCATGACCAAAATATCGAGTTCTGATGCCGTCTCCTGTGTACTTTTCATATTTTGCCGGTGCTTCTTTTGTAAAAAATTCCTTAAAAAGCTCTTCCTGTTCTGGGCTAACTCCTAAGTCCTTCATGATTTCTTTGTAATCACCAGGAACTCTTTTCATTCTAAATAACTTATCAATCAAATTATTTTTAAAATCAAGATCTAAGTGAATTAAATTAGCATCATTCAATCTTGGTGTACTTAGTACAAATGATCGTGCATCATCTGAGCCTACTAGTTGTAATGATATAGATTGAGTTGACTCATCATAAAATTCACTCTTATACAACAATGATTCAAAAAACCTGAAATTTGGTTTATTATTAAGATCATAGTATAACTCAACCATACCTTGCAAAACTTCTGGCACTTCCTTGTATAAAGGATCTAAAGAATATCCTATTGCATTTTTTTGCAACATAGTATTCAAATCATGTATTGCATTATACAATTCTAACATATTCTCTCTCTTAGAAAGTGTGTTTTCAAACAATTCCTTTATCTCTTCTACTCTTCCTCCTTCATAATCTATAAAAGGTCCTCCTATCATTTCTGGTCTTTTAACTGCAGCAGCATGTGTCTTAGGATTTTTAATATAGGATTGCATGATCTTAAGGTGTCGCTCTTTTATATTCATTGCTGCTGTAGCAGGAGACACTAAATGTGACCAAGCATACCATCTATCAATTAAAGCTTCTATTGCTACATTTAGTTTTAGATAATAGTTTGCGTTCTCGTCTTTCATTGGAAAATTATTTTAAAGTGATTATACGTTATTTTAAAAATTAGGAAGCACTAAGACTTTACACAAGCCTGAAATAAATTACTGACTGTGAGCTGTTTTAAAAATTAATTAATGCTGTTATTGTTAAAGCTGAATTCTATTCAGTGTAGAAGAATTGTTTTTATGTGAACTATTTATTTAAATAAAAATGAACCGCTAGATTAAAATTCTATCTGCTACGTCTTCCTCAACAATACTCGTATCTTGCCAAGATTGATTTTCTATTTCTGTAGCTAGCTCTGCGATATTAGGTTCTAAGAAAAGCTTAGTGATTTCTACTTTGATATCAAGCTTTCGCTGAATTTCTGAAGCTATCTTTACTGCTAATAGACTATGTCCTCCTAGATCAAAAAAGTTATCTAGTATCCCTATTTTTTCTTTTTGGAGTACTTTTTCCCAAATTGCTACCAATTGTTCTTGTAGTTCATCCGTAGGTGCTACATACGCAACTTTTGTTGATAATTTTCCTTCATCCAACTTATTTAAAGCCTTCCTATCTACTTTACCATTAGGTGTTATTGGAAACTCATCTAGTGTAACAAAGTAGGATGGAATCATATATGCTGGTAGTATTCCCTTTAAAAAACTTCTCAATTCAGATGATTCTAAGTTTTTATCAGATATCAAATATGCTACTAACAGTTTTTCAGATGTATTTACTTCTTTGGCTAATATAACGGCTACCTGTATATCTGGATGTCTTAATAAAGCATTTTCTACTTCACCAAGTTCTATTCTATATCCTAAAATCTTTACTTGGTCATCCTTTCTTCCTAAAAATGCAAAACTGCCATTAGGTAACCATCTCCCTAAATCACCTGTTTTATAAAGTATACTCTTCTTGACAAATGGGTTCTCTATAAATCTTTCTTGTGTAAGTTCCTCTTTATTAAGATATCCTTGAGTCACTCCAACACCTCCTATACATATTTCTCCAATAACTCCTTTGGGTTGCAAAGCATGGTTTGGATTAAGTATATGCATCTGCACTTGATCCATAGGTACACCTATATCTAAATTATCGTTTTCTTTTAAAATTTGCCTAGAGGACCATATTGTTGTTTCTGTAGGACCATAGACATTGATACTCTGAAAATGTTCTTTTTTCAAATTGTTATATGTATGATTATCTAATGCTTCTCCTCCAATTAACATGACTTTTAAACTACTTGGAAAAGAAATTTTAGTATCATATAATTGAATAAGTCTTGATGGAGTTAATTGTACAATATCTATTTGTTGTTCTTTTAACTTTTCCATAATCCTGAACGGATCATTGATGTCCTGATCTGAGAAAAGATGTACTTCTTTTCCCATACATAATCCTCCTAAAACTTCAAGAATAGAAATATCAAACGTAAAGCTTGCAGTAGCTGCTATACTCTTATAAGACGTTAGATGTAACTTGGTATCTAAGTTTGGAATAAATGCCACCAAATTTCTATTTGATACCATCACACCTTTAGGATCTCCTGTAGTTCCAGATGTATATATAACATATAATAAATCATCTGCTTGAATATTTTGATCTACTAACTCTTGAGAATATTTCGATTTTTTATTTAAAAAATCTTGAATGATTCTTTCATCTAAGCATATCTTATACTGACTATCATTTTTTATGTACAACTTTCTTTCTTCTGGATAGTTCTTATCAATAGGTACATAGATAGCGCCTAGTTTAATAATTGCTAGTATGCTAATAATAGACCACTCATTACGTGCTAGCATCATACCTATTAAATCTCCCTTAGATATTCCATACGATGTTTGTATAAATAGTGCTAGTTGGTTACTTATTACGTCTAATTCCTTGTACGTATATGTACTTTTTTCTACGACTAGTGCAATCTCATCAGAGGAGTGTTTAACTTGTTGCTTAAATAAATCTATTATTGTTTTTTCAGAGTCTTTTGTTTTCTCTTGATTATATATTTCTAATAATTCTTTCTTTTCTTCTGATGAAAGAATATCATTATTACTCATCTCTTTTTCAGGATTATGTAAATAACAATGAAGCATTCTATCAAAATATCCATGTAATTGTCCTAGAGAAATATCAGATGTTAGCTTTCGCGAAAGCTTATAATCAAAATTTAACGCTCCACCAGTAGCACTCAATGTTAAATCTAGCATGGTGTTAGTAGACTCGTAAGATTGATTTTTAAGAAATTTAAATTCTTCATCATTTTTTTCTTTAACATCTGCGCCAAAATCATCATAGATATGAAAATCTATAAAGTTAAAAAGCACATCAAAAAATGGATTCTTTTCATCTGTTCTCTCCTGTAAGATTTTTGAAATTTCAAATAGAGGCATTCTATCTTTACCTTTTAATTGGATTTGTTGTCTTTCTATCCCTTTGAAATATTCTAGCCAAGTTGCTTTCTTATAATTCTCAAAATTTATTCTAACTGGTAGTGTATTAAGAAAGCACCCTAATATTTTATCTCCATCTTCAACTACGGGTCTATTGTTAGATACTAATCCAACTACAACATCTTCTTCGTAGGTAAGCATTTTTAAAGCATACAAATATGATCCAAATAGCACTGTTTTTAAAGAAATATTATCTTGACTAGCACGCTCTTTAATCATATTTAAAAAAGTGACGTCATATCTTTTCATGAAATGATCTGTTGCTCTAGTATTAGAAAAAACATCTAAACGTTTATAATCAGACAATTCATCTTTCCAAAATTGTATGCTAGAGGTTCTTCTCTTTTCTATAATTTCTTGAACAACTGCTTCTTTATAACTGTATGCAAGAGCTGGTATGCTATACTTCTCATTATCAATGAGTTTATTGTAAATATCAAAAAGTTCTATATTAAAAGAAGCAACACTCCATCCATCTAGTATGGCGTGATGAAATTGAAATACAAAAACGCTTTGCGTAGATTCAATATCTATAATCGTTGCTCTCCATAATGGTGCTACTGTTAGATCAAATGGCTTTTTACGTTCATTCTGTACAAAGTCAGTAATATGCGCTTCCTGTTCTAATGCTGTCTTAAGAGAAATGTCTTGATATTCTATTTCTACAAGAGACTTTTTATAAATGATCTGTACTTGATCTTCATAATTTTCTATATCAAATCTGGTTCTTAGTATACTATGCTTTTCTACCATTAATTGTAATGCCTTTTCAAAAGACATTCTATCTAATTTTGGTATTTGATAGACAAATTGATCGTGATATACAGCACTCCCAGGATTAATTATAGAAGAAAAGACCATCCCTTTTTGAATATCACTCATTGGATAGACATCTGCAATAGCATCTGAATCTTTTATAGAATTAAAAACCTCTTCTTTAAGGGTTTTAAATTCTTCTTGAACCTGATTGTATAACTCTTTTTCTTGATTACTATCTTTCTCATTTATCAATTGTTGCGATAATTCAGATATATTTTGATATTTATATAATAAATCAACTCCTAGACGAACATTAAAGTGTTTATTGATCTTACTTATAAGTCTAATAGCTACGATAGAGTCTCCTCCTAATTGAAAGAAACTATCTTCAATACCTATCTTCTCATATCCTAATACATCAATCCATAAATCTACTAACGTTTCTTCAATTTGATTTCTAGGAGCCACGTATTGTTGAGATGAGATCTCATTTAAAGTTGGTTCTGGAAGTGCTTTTCTGTTTAACTTTCCATTAGCTGTAACAGGAATTTCAGATAGTTCAACAATTAATGAAGGAACCATATACGATGGTAAATTGTCTTTCAGATATTTATTTACTATATCAGTACGATAACCTTCTTTAGGAACTACGTATGCTATTAAACGTTGATTGCCTAATTGATCTTTTTTTACAACAACAATACTTTGTTGAACAACTTTAGATTGTTGCAAACTATTTTCTATTTCACCAATCTCTATTCTATTTCCTCTAATTTTTATTTGGTTATCTACTCGACCTATAAATTCTATACTCCCATCTGGCAACCATCTAGCGAGATCTCCTGTTCTATAGATTCGTTCTCCTTTTACAAATGGGCTTTCTAAAAACTTTGCTTTTGTAAGTTCTGGTTTATTTAAATATCCTTGGGCTACTTGTATCCCTTCTATAATAAGTTCTCCTATTACTCCTATGGGTTGTAATTTTAAATCTTCATTGGTAATATAGATGGAGGTATTGGCGACTGGATATCCAATAGACACAGAAGTGTTTACTCTTTTACTATCAGAAAGATTAATCGCAGTTACATCTATAGCAGCTTCTGTTGGTCCATAATAATTATGGATCTCTGTCGTCAAGAATAATTCTTTAAAATCTGTAACAACCTGTTCTGGCAATGCTTCTCCACTACACACTAAATGTCTAAGAGAGTTACAACTATCTATAGATACTTGCATTAAAAAAGCACCTAACATAGATGGAACAAAATGAATAATACTAATTGTATGTTCTTCTATAATTTCTTCTAGATATAGAGGATCCTTATGACCTTCTGGCTTTGCAAAAACCAGTGTAGCTCCTGTAATTAAAGGCATTATCAGCTCCCAAACAGAAACATCAAAAGTATATGGAGTCTTTTGTAGAAGTCTATCTTTATTTGTAATTCCTAAATCGTCTCTCATCCATAATAAACGATTAAATAATCCTGCATGATTATTTAAAACTCCTTTTGGATTTCCTGTAGATCCAGATGTATATATAACATAAGCAATATCTTCTGGCAATACTTCTGGTGCCGAAAACTCTTCCTGTATAGATGATAAATTATCTATACATATACGTATTGTATCTTCATCAATACACGTAGCATACCCGCTATCATTTTGAATATATTCAAGCCTTTGTTGTGGATAATCTGGGTCTATTGGAATATAGGTTGCTCCTAATTTCAATATTGCTAATATTGTTATTTGCATCCACTCACTACGGTGTAATTTTACAGCGACTAGATCTTGCTTTTGTATTGAAAATTCATTTTTAAGATAAACAGCCATCTTATTAGATAGACTCTCTAACTCATTAAATGTTATTTCTTCATCATCAAAAATAACAGCTATAGCATCTCCATTATTTTCTAATTGCTCTTTATAAAGGTCTAATATTGTTTTATTTTTAGGATACTCTTTTTGCGTATTATTAAACGTATGTAATAATGCCTTTTCTTCTTTTAATAATATATCTATTTCACCTATTGCTGAATTTGCATTACTTAGAAGTTTCTCAAGTAGGTTTGTATAATGAGATAAGAGCTTTCTAATTTTATCTTCTTCATATACATCTGTATTATAAATCACGCTAAATGAAAGGTCATTATCAGAATTCTGAAAACTAATTTCTAAATCTAATTTTGACTTACAAATTCCGCTATCAATAATGGATACTTCTTCTCTCTCTTCTTGATTTGCTACTGACGATTCTGTATTTGTTTCTTGAAAGTTTAATAAGATATCAAAAAGCTTATTTCTACTAGCATCATTCTCTAATTCTAACTTCTTTATTAATTTATCAAAAGGATACTCTTGATGTGTATATGCCTCAAGTGTTGTCTCTCTTATAGTATTCAAAAAATCAACAAAGCTTTGATTTGGGTCTATTTGATTTCTAAACAAAATAGTGTTTACGTAAAATCCTATTTGATCTTCTAGACTGGCTTGACTTCTACCTGCAACTGGAGAGCCTATAATAATGTCTTTATGAGATGTGTATTTATGAAATAAGATGTTCCAACTTGCCAAAATACCCATGAAGAGACTTGCTCCTTGTTCTGTACATTGTTTTTTAAATTGACGTACTATTTTAGTAGGTAAATGAACTTTTAATGAGCTTCCATTATGGGTCATTATACTTGGTCTTACCTTATTTGTTGGTAAGTCAATAATACTAGGCTCATCGTTAAACTTTTTAGCCCAATATTCTTCTTGAGCTAATTGTTTTTCATTATCAGACTGATCTTTCTGCCAGCAAGCATAATCCTTATATTGAATTTTTAACGCAGGGATCTCAATTTCTATATTTTGTGTATATGCTTCATAATATGTCAAGATATCTTTAGCTAAAACCTTTAAAGACCAACCATCACTAATGATGTGGTGCATATTGACATATAATACATATTTTGTATCTGACACTTTCAACAGACTTACTCTTAATAATGGTCCATTTTCTAAATCAAACTGCTTGTAGGCATCTTTTTCAATATATGCTTCTATATAGTCAGGTGTATTATTATTAGTACTACAATCAATAAATTGCATCGTAAAATTTAATGCATCACTTGATAATACACGCTGTCTTACTTCTCCTGAATCTGCAGTAATAAATACAGTGCGTAAGATCTCATGTCGATCTATTACAGCTAGGATTGCTTTTTCAAAACTCTCTACATCATACGTCCCATTTAACTCTGTTTGAAAAGGCATATTATATGCTACAGAACTTTCTGGAAATTGACTAAGAATCCATAATCGCTCTTGAGAAGAAGAAAGAGGGTAATCCTCCTGTTTGGGAGTATTAGGTATTTCAAGGTCATTTTTTTGAGATAAAAAACTTTGGAAATACACAACAATCTCTTTCTTATATTGTCGTATTAAATTAATATCATTCTCTTCTATATCAAGATCATCTACTTGTGATATTTCTAAGTTTTCCCCTGAACAACTTAGAAGAATTCCTTTTAATCTTAAGTCTTTTATTATATTTTGAATTTTATCCATGGTATCTTTTTTATTCTGAAGTGTAACGTATATTATTGGTGTGTCATTAGAATTAATCAATACAGCTTTGTTTAGTAAAAGAAGTAAAACCCTTTTTCTAGCAAGCTAGACTGAACTATTAAAAGATCATTATTTTAATAATCTTATAAATCCATATTTCATTCATACTTTCGTACCAACAAAACCATTTTTAAATAACTATCTTTTTTAAATCTTTCTTTTCTTGAGAAGTCCAAATACAGTTTTCAACACTAATAGCTAAGAATGTTATTGTTGGATTTACAAAAACCTGTTGGATATTAACTTGAGCATTAAACTCCTTTTTAATTTTAAAAATAAGATTCATTGCTTTTAGACTATTACCTCCTAACTCAAAGAAATTATCAGTAATACCTACTTTTTTAATATCTAGAACCTCTTCCCACATTTCTACAAGTCGCTTTTCTATATAGGTTTTTGGTGCTACATATTCTTTTTTGACAAAATTTTCAGGTATTATTTCGGGAAGGGATTTCTTATCTATTTTCCCTGTTGGAGTTAATGGAAAGGTTTCAATAAACTTATATACTCCTGGAACCATAAACTGAGGTAATTCAGATTTTAAAACCTTTCTAATTTCTGTCTTATCTATTTCTGTCCGTTTTCTTATGTATGCAGTTAGATATTGGCTTTCTTTAAATTCTTTAAGTAATACTACTGCTTCCGAAACGGCATCTATACTTTCTAGTTTACGTTCGATTTCAGAAAGCTCGATGCGTAATCCATTTAATTTCACCTGAGTATCTTTTCTCCGTAAAAATTCAATTTCACCGTTGGGAAGTAATCTCCCAATATCTCCTGAGTAATACACTCTACCATCTGAAGTAATTGGATCTTCTTTAAATACCTTTTTTGTTTGCTCATCTTTGTTAAGATATCCTAAAGACAAATAATCGCTCTTATATACTATTTCACCCTCCTGATACACCCCTAATTCATTGTCGTTTTCGTCTAAAAGATATACCGTTGTATTTAGCACCGGCTTACCTAAAGGAATGTTATTACTGTTTAAAATAGAATCGTGAGACAAAAATTTCTGCAAAGTAATTGTTGATTCTGTAGGGCCATAATCATTTACAAATAATGCTCCTTTTTTGAAGTGCTTTTTAAAATACTCAAAGTCTAATGCATAACAAGCTTCCCCGCCCATATCTATGATACGAACATCTTCAAAAACAGTATCATCACTTACACCTTTTAGAAAATATCGATACACTGTTGGTACCATGTGAAGTATTGTTATCTTTTCTGACACTAACCAATTAGACAAATTCGCTAATGCATCGTATTCATGAAGGTTATAGATAGAAATTTTTGCTCCATTTAGTAATGCTCCATAAATATCCTTTACAGACGCATCAAAACTATAGGTAGGTAATAAACTTATAATATCTTTTTCTGAGATATGAATGTTATTGGTATATACCCTAATAAAATGTAAAACATTCCTGTGGTTCTGAATCACTCCTTTAGGCTTGCCAGTAGAACCTGAAGTATATAATATATATGCTTCTGCTAATGGTTCAATTTTAATATTCAAATTAGGAATATCATCAATCTCTTCTTCTGATGAGACTGTCATAATTTTCATATCTGGTAATGAAGAACATAGATCATTTGCCAATTGTTGAGTATCCGGAGTACATAAAATTAAATCCACATTAGAATCTTCTAACATATACTTTATTCTATTCAATGGGTAATTAGCATCTATAGGTACATAGGTATTACCCGTTTTAAGAGTTGCTAACATTGTTAATACAGCAATATCTTTTTTATCTATTAACAAAGCAACCCTACGACAATCCTTAGTTACATTATGTATAATTTCATTGGCTACTCTATTAGCATTGTTATTAAGAGCTCGATAGGTCACTGATGTGTTTCCCATACGAATTGCTACCGCTTCTGGTGTTTTACAAACTTGTTTCTCAAAACGACTTACAATGCTTTGAGATACTTCCTGATCTTCATAGAATTGAAAATCATTAGTCGGCACCGGATCTTTCACTTCATATAAAAACTTTTTGAATACGTTTATATTCTCTATGGATTGACTTGTATTATCAACCGCTTGATTTATAATTGATACATATTCTTCTATCCAATATTGAATACTCGCCTCGGTAAACAACCCCTTATCATATACACAATTTATACAATAACTATTAGCATAACTCTTAAAATAAAACTCTATTTCAAATTTAGGAGGAGTGTTAAACTCTCCTTGAATCGAACTAAAATCCTTAATATCATTATCAGATTTTAAATCAAAATCTAACATGTTTAAAAATATTGGACTAATCGGAAAATTACTTTGAAGGCTTTGAAAGCCCAACTTTTCTAATAGGTGTTCAAAAGGATAATCTTGATTGACCAATCCATCCATCAATGTTTCGTGCGTAGTGTTTAAAAAATCTTTAAAAGACTTTTCTTTTTGTAACTGATTTCTAAGCATTAGCGTATTTAAGAAACAGCCTACTATATTCTTCAATTGATAGTGATTTCTATTTGCTACCGGAATCCCAACGGTAATATCATTCTCGGATGTTAACCTGTTTAAAAATATATTTACGGATGCAACAAATAATGAAAATATACTAACCTTATTTTCTCTCGCAACAGCATCAATTTTATTTTTAAGCTCTTCACTTAAAAAAGTGGTGTGATAGCCAGAAACAGTGTTATTATTTTTACCAGTTCTATCGTAATCTGCTGGTAATTGTAGGTATGGTACATTTCCTGATAGTTTAGTAGTCCAATAGTCTTCTTGTTTTCTTAAAGATTCATTCGTTATAATTTGATTTTGCCAATGTGCAAATTCTTTATATTGAATATCTAATTTTGGAATTTCTGGTTCTTTTCCATCAATTTTTGAATTATAAATTGTCATTAAATCTCTAAAAATAATCCCCATAGACCAGCCATCACTAATAATGTGATGTTGATTATATAATATATCATACCCGTTTTTGGTTTCGAGTAACGCTATTTTAAATAACGGGAACACTTCAAAATTAAACTCCTTATCAAAAATATCCTCCCTTGCTTGCTCTATCTCATCTAACCTATATACTGGACATTGTACTGGAGTTGGTTTTAATACCTTTTGTTTTGGAATACCATCTTTTTCTAAAAAGATGGTTCTTAACATTTCATGTCGCGCTATCAATTCGTTAAGCGATTGCTGAAAAATTTTGATGTTAACTTCTGGAGTCCACTCAACTCTATTATGAATATTGAATTCTATTGATCTCCCTTTTACTTTATAAAGCAACCAAAAACGAAGTTGCGTAGGAGATAAATCATAATAATCTTTATCTTTTAGAGGTTCAATCTCCTTGAGTTTTAATTTTGTTGATTTAGCTATTAAACGTGCATGAGATTCTAAAGTTGTCTGTTCATAAACATCTTTTAAATTGAGCTTTACTTCAAAAACTTTCTTATACTCATTAATTAGTTTCGTTACTATTAAACTATGTCCTCCCAAAGAGAAAATATCATCTTTGATACTTATTTTATCAACTCCAAAAACTTCCTTCCAGATTACGACCAGTTTTTCTTCTAACTTGTTAGTTGGTGAGACTAAAGCCTCTTGAATACAATCTTCTCTACCTATTTCTGGTAATAAACTGTTATCAATCTTACCATTTGATGTTAATGGAATTGAATCTAATCTTACATAATAATCAGGAACCATATAGTCTGGTAATTCCTGGGAAATAATCGATCGTAAATCTTGTTTATTTATTTCTTTGTGGGCTACTATATAGGCTACTAATATGGTATTATTAGCTATTATTTTTGCTACTACTACTACTTGTTCTATTTCTGACTGACATGAAATAACATGTTCGATCTCTCCTAACTCTATTCGATATCCACGAATCTTTACTTGATTATCTTTACGTCCTACAAACTCAATGTTACCATCAGGTGACCATCTCGCCAAATCTCCTGTCTTGTACATACGCTCATCTGTCTTAAATGGATGAGTAATAAACTTCTCCGCAGTCAATTCTGAACGATTTAGGTAACCTCTAGACAGACCTGAACCAGAAATACATAACTCTCCTTCAATTCTTATTGGCTGTAATGCTAAACCTTCTGACAAAATGTAAATCTCTGTGTTAGCGATTGGTCTCCCAATAGGAATACTATTATCACTACGATCACTGAGATCAAAACTTGTGGCAACTACTGTATTTTCAGATGGTCCATAATTATTATAGATTTTCAAAGCATGAGTCTCTTCTGATAATGTAAGAACTTCCCCGCCTGTTAATATCTTAGTATTTCTTAATTCCATCTTTTGTAGTGACAGTTCTTCACAAATCTTAGTAGGTAAATACGCATGAGTGATCTCATTATCATTTAAAAACTTCGTAAGAAAATGAACGTCATATCTAATCTCTGAATCAGAAATTGGATATAATGCGCCTCCTGATACTAAATAAGGATAAATCTCCCATACAGAAGCATCAAATCCAATACCAGCATATAAACTCCCTCTACTAGAGGTATCTAATTCATAGTTGTCAATATGCCAAAAACATAAATTTAAAACACTCTTATGTTCAATCATCACTCCTTTTGGTTTTCCTGTAGAACCAGAGGTGTAAATTACATATGCTAAATTAGAAGGCATAATAGCTACTGCAGGTATAGATTGTAACAGACCTTTGGTATCTTGAAAATCTGTTAATAATTTGTCATTAATCGCAAGCACGCAGTCGCTATCATCTTCTATATATTTAATACGTTGTTTAGGGTAATTAGGATCTATTGGAACATAAGCACATCCTGTCTTTAACACAGCTAATAAAGACACAACTAACAATTCACTACGATCCAATTTAACTGCAATTAAATCTTCTGTTTTAAGATCATAATTAGACAATAAGTAATGTGCTAATTGATTAGACATTATATCTAATTCTTTATAGGTAAGCGTTACCTCTCCAAATACAATAGCAACTGCATCTGGTGTTTTTTCAACTTGTGAGACAAATAAATCTACGATGGTTGAATTTGGATAATCATTGCTTGTTGTATTAAAATCAATTAGTAATTGAGACTTTTCTGCTACAGTTAAATAATCAATTCTAGTTATTTTTTGATCTGGGTTTTGGATAGCTTTCGTTAAAAAATTATCAAAATGTGTACATAAACGCTCTATAAAACTTAACTCATAAACATCTGTGTTATATTCTATATGGAGGTCTAACTGTCCTTTTACTTCTTTAAAACAAAAGCTAATATCAAACTTACTGAATGACTTATCTATATCCTCGTACGGAGATACTTCTACTCCATGTAAAGTCAAATCTTCCGATATTAATAACTCTTGCTGATTTTGAAACACAACGATTACGTCAAAAAGAGCCGATCTACTTATGTCTCTATTTAATTTTAATTCTTCTATTAACTTATCAAAAGGGTAGTCTTGATGAGAATATGCTTTTAGCAAGGTATCCTTCTGAATCGTTAATAGCTCTTCAAAACTAACGTCTTCTTCAAATGCTGTTCTAATAGCAAGTGTGTTTAGATATAAACCTATTTGGTTTTCTAAATCACTATGTTCTCTACCAGCTACCGGTGTTCCTAAGATAATATCTCTTGTATTGGTATATCTTGAAAGCAATCCATTTATACTGGCCATCAAGACCATAAACAATGTCACTCCGTTTTGCTGAGCATATCCATTAAGCTGTGATGTAAATTCTTTAGAAAATGAATAATCTATTCCTGAACCATTATACGTCTTTAGTTTTGGTCGCATCTTACTAGATGGTAATTCCAAAACTGGTAATTCCCCAGTAAATGTTTCTAACCAAAATGTTTTAGACTTTTCTAAAATTGCTAGTCTAGCATCGCTGTTTTGCCACTCTGAATAATCTTTGTATTGTATAGGTAATTCTGGCAACTCCATTTCCTGTCCTGTAGAGAATCCATTATATAGAATCATAAATTCTTTGTTCAACACCTCCATAGACCACCCATCTCCTATAATATGATGCATATTAAACATCAAGATATATTTCTCATTAGTAACCTTTACAACTTCTCCAATAAATAATGGCCCTTTCTCTAGATCAAAAACATGTCCTTGAATAACATCAAAATAGTCGCCGAAAACTTTATCTGTTTCATTACTTAAATCTACAAATTGCAATACTCCCGTATATTCTTTTACAGGTACTATATACTGTCCTAATGCTCCTTGATTATCTTCTTTAAAGATGGTGCGTAAACTCTCATGTCTTTCTATTAATTTAGTATAAGCTAATGATAATGCATCAATATCTATCTCTCCTTTATATTCAAACGCATCAAATATATTATATGCTGTATTACCTGTCTCAAATTGACTCAATGTCCATAAACGCTTCTGAGAAGAGGTAAGTGCATAATAGCCTTTCTCTTCTGCTTTAGGAATAGACTCTGTAAAAGAAAGTAATGTAATCAGTTCACTCTTATGTGCTTTGATTTTATTAACGACCTCAGTAGTTAGAGCTCCCTTAGGAGCGTTAATCTTAAGACTTCCATCTATAACCTTAAGTCCAATCTTTAATGACTGTAACGTATGTATTAAATGTTCTATCACTATATGATTTTTTAAAGTTAATTTGAAATGTAGAAATAGTTTCTGCGATTACGGCATCATGACTGTACTAAAACCCTCACCTCAGCCCTCCCTTAAAATAAGGGAGGAAACCAAAGTGATTCGGTCATTAATCAATACAGCTTTGTTTAGTAAAAGAGGTAACACCTCCTCTTCTAATAAGCTACACTGAATCTTTAGAAGATCATTATTTTATTGACCGTACAAATTCATATTTCATTCATACTTTCGTATCAACAAAGTTGCTTTTAAATAACTATCTTTTTTAAATCTTTTGTATTCTGAGTAGTCCAAATACAATTTTCAATACTAACAGCTAAGAATGCTATTGTTGGATTCACAAAAACCTGTTGGATATTAACTTGAGCATTAAACTCATTTTTAATTTTAAAAATAAGATTCATTGCCTTTAAGCTATTACCTCCTAACTCAAAGAAATTATCTGTAACTCCTACCTTTTTAATCCCTAGAACATCTTCCCACATTTCTACGAGTCGCTTTTCTATATCGGTTTTTGGTGCTATATATTCTTGTTTAATAATATCTTTTTCTTCAATATCAGGTAATGCCTTTTTATCTACTTTCCCATTAGGTGTTAATGGAATAGTATCAAGTATTACATAGTAACTCGGGATCATATAATCGGGTAATTGAGTCCCTAATGAAAATCGCAATTTTTGCTTATCTATCAGTGAATCACTTACTAAATACGTTACGATTACAGGATCATTGTCTACTTTTTTAACCACGACAACGGCCTTATCAATATGATCATACGATAGGAGCACATGCTCTATCTCTCCCAATTCTATACGATAGCCTCTTACCTTTACTTGGCTATCTTTTCTTCCCATATACTCTATAGTTCCATCTGATAGCCATCTCCCTAAATCACCCGTTTTATACATCCGATCTCCTGAGAGATATGGGTGATTTACAAACTTTTCTTTAGTTAATTCAGGTTGATTTAAATAGCCTCTAGAGAGTCCTTCTCCAGAAATACAAATCTCTCCAACAACACCTACAGGTTGTAACTCTAGATTTTCTGACACAATATAAAACTGTGTATTATCCAAAGGTTTGCCTATTGGTACTGATCGATTATATGAACCTTCTAATTTCAAGCAACTACTATATGTAGTATCCTCTGATGGTCCATATAGATTACGCATTTCAATTCCAGAATTAGCAAAATGATTTGCTAGAGTTAAAGGAAATGGTTCGCCTGCAAGGTTAATCGCTACAGTATTTTTAAAGGAAACCTTTTTATCTAAAAGCGTTTGTATAACAGATGGTACTGTATTAAGTAATACGTTACTATCAGTATTCAAATAGTCTCCTATAACTAAGCCATTAGGTAATAATCGTATTTTCTTTCCAATACTTAGTGGGTAGAAAAACTCATATATTGATAAGTCAAAACAATGAGATGTAACTGCATATAACACATCAAAATCCGTATCCTTAAACTCTCGGATTGACCAATATAACATAGCAACCGCATTGTTATGTGTAATCATAACTCCTTTTGGTTTGCCAGTTGATCCACTTGTGTAAATTACATACGCAAGTGTATCTGCAGTGACAGTTACTTTGGGTGGTTTACTTGGGATGTCGCTTTCATTAGCAAATACTTCCAGTAAATCTTTATCTATGGTAACTTTACACTGACTATCCTCCTCTATATATTCAATTCGTTGTTGTGGATAATTAGGATCAATAGGTACATAAGCACATCCTGATTTAAGTACTGCTAGGATAGAGATGAGTAACCATTCATTACGAGCTATTTTGATACCTATTAGATCTTCGCTAGAGAGATCATAATAACTTAATAAATAATTAGATAACTCATTCGACTTTTTATCTAGCTCTTCATAAGTGAACTCTTTTTCACCATAGATTAAAGCGATATCCTGAGGTGTCTTTATAGCTTGTGCCACAAACAAATCAATAATTGTATTATCTTTTGGATATCCGACACTAGTAGCATTAAGCTCATGTAGTAAATAATTTCTCTCTGACTCTTTTAAATACGGTATCATATCTATAGTAATCGTTGGTGACTTTAATAAACTACCTACCAGTTGTTTAAAATGAGACATCAAGCTTTTAATCATATCTGCTTCATACACATCTGTGTTGTATGTCATATCAAATGATATATAATCGCCTATCTCTTTAAAACCAATCTCTATATCATATTTTGATACTTTTTTATCAGAATCTGCAATTACGTCTACATCCTCTTCAGAAATAATGATTTCAGATGATTCCGTTGTATTATTTTGTAATACTAACATCACATCAAAAATAGCATTACGACTTACGTCTCGTTTTAAATCTATAGCTTCTACCAGATGATCAAAAGGGTACATCTGATGTTCATAAGCTTCTAGTGTTGTATTTTTTATCCTATTATATAATGAAACAAAGTTTTCTGAAGGATCAATCTCATTTCTCAGTGCCAGCATATTTACATAAAATCCTATCTGATCTACTAGATCTGTATGATCTCTACCCGCTATAGGACTTCCTAAAATGATATCTTTTGACGAGGTGTATTTGTAAAACAATACATTCCAAACCGACAATAAGCTAATAAATAGACTTCCATTATGTTCTTGATTAAAATCCTTAAGTGCCTTTGTATCTTCTTTTGATATATATGTTCTAAAACCGTTTCCTTTATGTGTTTTTACAGATGGTCTTAAAAAACTAGACGGCAAATTTAATAACGGTAATTCTCCTGATAACAATGACGTCCAATAGTCTTTATCTATACTACTCTGCGCTTCTTCAAATTGAGATAATTGCCAGGCAGCATAATCTTTATATTGGATCTTAAGAGGGTCAATAGTTAATGGCGTCTCTGTGATGAAAGATTCATAAAATGCTAAAACATCTTTTGAAATAACTCCCATAGACCATCCATCACTAATAATATGATGCATATTGTAATAAAAGATATAAGCATCATCTGCCGTTCTTAGTACGCTTGCGCGAAATAACGGGCCAGCTTCTAAATCAAAAGATTTGTAAGCATCTTCATCCATATAGCGCATTGCTTCTCCTAAACTATCTGTTGCTTCTCTAAAATCAGTATATCCGATCTTAAAAACTAACTCGTTAAAAGGAAGTACATATTGATGTAAAGCACCTTCAGTATTCAGTTTAAAAACAGTACGTAATATTTCATGCCTATCTATTACAGCTAATACAGCTTTACTAAAACAGTCAATATCATAATCTCCTTCTAACACTGTGTGAAAAGGCATGTTATAAACTTCAGATCCTCCGTCTAATTGACATAGTGTCCATAGTCTATGCTGACCAGCAGATACTGCATAACTTTCTGATGTAGGAATCTTAGCGATTTTGTAATGCGTAGTTACTTTAGACTTCTCTAGTAAGTTGGCATGAGCCACCAAGGTTGGATTTGAAAATATATCTTTTAAACCTAGTTTAACTTGAAAAGATTTATGATATTCATTAATTAACTGTGTAGCCTTTAAGCTATGTCCTCCTAGTTCAAAAAAGCTATCAGTAGCACCGATGGTATTTTTTTGGAGTATTTTACTCCAGATCTCAGCAATTTTTAATTCTGTAGCTGTATTTGGAGCCACATATTTTTGCTGAATAGCATCATCTATAGTAACCTCTGGTAAACACTTCCTATCTACTTTTCCATTTGATGTTAATGGTATTGTATCTAATAAAACATAATAACTAGGTAACATATAGTCTGGTAGCATCACACGTAGTGATGTTCTTAACTCTTGTTTATCTATGAGACTATCGTTTACGATATATGCTACAATTTCTTTGGTATTATGCATATCCTTAATCATGACAACCGCTTGAGAAATTTCTGCATGAGATAATAATGCATGTTCAATCTCACCTAGCTCAATACGATATCCTCTTATTTTTACCTGATTGTCTTTACGTCCCATAAAGGCGATCTTCCCATCTGGCAACCAACGTCCTAAATCTCCGGTTTTATATAAGGTTCCGCTTTCGCGAAAGCGGTCTTTGACAAACTTCTCTGCTGTTAACTCAGGATGGTTTAAATATCCTCTAGACAATCCATCTCCTCCTAAACAAATTTCACCGACAACTCCTATAGGTTGTACATCTAGATTTTCTGAAAGAATATACGCAGTACTATTATTAATTGGGTATCCTATTGGAATATCTCCCACTACATCTGGGATGTTATACGTAAGAGAAAATGTTGTGTTCTCTGTAGGACCGTACCCATTAATAATTTCTAATTCTGGATAGGTATTCTTTAGCTTCTCAATATGTTTTGGCGATAATTTATCACCTCCTGCTAGTACTGTAGCTAATGGAGAAAACAATGTGATAGACGTATCTACTAGCATTTGAAGCCAGCCAGCAGTGAACCACATGACATTTACACCTCTCTCTTCTATCTCTCTAGACAGCAAATCACTATCCAATAATGTATCTTTTGAAGATAGTATCAAGCAAGCCCCATTTAACAAAGTTCCCCAATACTCAAACGTTGTTGCATCAAACGAAAAAGCTCCCGTGCTTAATAAAACGTCTGTAGTAGAAAACTGGTAAAAGTTGGTAGACTTTACTAAACGAACAATACTCTTCTGTTCTATCATTACTCCTTTAGGATTTCCTGTAGATCCAGAAGTATACATTACATAAGCTAAGTGATCTGATGATCCTTGGACCGCAGGTAATGTATTAGAAAGCTTGATCTCATTATTAAAAGCCTTGAGTACATCTTCATCTATAGTAATTTTACACGCACTAT
The DNA here is from genome assembly GCF_937910895.1 of uncultured Dokdonia sp. GTDB lineage: Bacteria > Bacteroidota > Bacteroidia > Flavobacteriales > Flavobacteriaceae > Dokdonia. Next base: position 131,100 of record NZ_CALEMI010000052.1, read on the forward strand.
CCTCTTCCATATATACAATACGTTGCGCTGGATAATTTGTATCAATCGGCACATAAGCGCAGCCTACTTTTAAAATTGCTAGGATAGAAATAATCTGCCACTCACTATTATCAAGTTTAACTCCTACTAAATCTTCAATTTCAAAGTCATAACAGTTTAATAAATAGTTTGCAAGTCTCGTAGAAACAGTATCAAGTTCTCTATAGGTATACACATTATCTTCAAAAATAAGAGCTGTTGATTCTGGTGTTTTTTCTACCTGCTCAACAAATAATTCTACGATTGTTTTATTCTTTGGATATACTACTTCTGTATGATTAAAATCATTTAATAATTGTAGCTTCTCTTTTTCTGTAATATAGGATACCTCTGCGATACGATTATTTGGATGTGTGATACATTCTTTTAAAAACGCCTCTAAGTGTGTTGCTATTTTTTCTATAAAAATAATATCATAAATATCAGTATTGTACTCTAATTGCAATGATAACGTATCGTTATGATCAGAAAAAATAAAGCTAATATCAAACTGACTTACATTGCGATGTTGTTGCGTATAAGGACTTATTTCTAAGTGATCTATAGCGATCTCTTGAACTCCAAATAAGTTTTGCTGATTTTGAAATACGACCATCAGATCAAACAATGCAGATCGACTAGTGTCATGTTGTAAATCTAGCTTGTCTACTAAACTATCTAAAGGATATCCTTGATGTGCATACGCATCTAAAAGTGTATTTTTTTGAATACTTAACAATGTATTAAAAGAAGCATCCTCGTCAAATTGTGTGCGTATCGCTAATGTATTTAAATATAATCCTATTTGATTTTCTAACGCTTTATGATCTCTTCCAGCTACCGGTGTTCCCAATGTAATGTCTGTAGTATTGGTATATCTAGAAAGCAATCCGTTCAACCCTGCCATTAACGTCATAAAGACACTTACGCCATTATTTTCTGAAAATGCATGCACTTGATTACGTACTTCTTTAGAAAATGTTTGAGCAAAATAGCCTCCATTGTATGTCTTAACCTGGGGTCTTGCTTTAAATGTAGGCAATTCTAATACTGGCAATTCTCCTTTAAATTGAGTTAACCAATAGGTTTCTGATGCTAATAACTTAGATCTTTGGGCTTCTGTTGCTAGCCACTCTGCATAATCTTTATATTGTATAGAGAGTGTTGGTAATGTTATTAAGTCTCCTTTTACTAATGAAGCATAAATCATCATAAATTCCTTACTCAATATTTCCATAGACCATCCATCACTAATGATGTGATGCATGTTTAATACCAGTAAGTGATTTTCTGTAGCCAATTTAACTAAGCCTGCCTTAATTAAAGGGGCATTACTTAAATCAAAACAGTGACTATTGTTAGCTTTAAGAACATCGGCAATCGCTACATCTTGATCTTTTGCATCGCTCAAGTCTTGTTGTGCTATCACAAAATTAACATCGCTACAAGAAAGGATGTATTGACGTACTTCTTCTTGATCATTACGCATAAAACGCGTACGTAAACTCTCATGACGATCTATTAAAATAGCAAAAGCTTCCTCTATTAATGTAACGTTTACAGTACCTTCTAGCTGAAAAACAGCAGGAATATTATACGCAACACTCCCTTGTTCAAACTGACTTAACACCCATAACCTACGTTGAGATGAGGTCAAAGCATAGCTTGCCTTTTCTTCTGAGGTTGGAATTGATGTTTGTGTACTCTCTTTTAGCTGCGTTGTAATCCCTGATATGGTAGGATATAAAAACATATCTTTTATAGATACCGCTAATCCTAATTCAGTTTTAATTTTATTAACGATCAATGTAACTTTAAGACTATGACCGCCTAATTCAAAGAAATTATCGGTAATTCCTATAGGATCCATCCCTAAAACTTCTTCCCAAATAGTAACTAATTGTTTCTCTACTTCGGTCGTAGGAGCAACATATTCGTTTTTTATTAAATCTTCTGAAGCGATAACTGGCAATGCTTTCTTATCTACCTTACCATTAGCTGTTAATGGAATCGACTCAAGTGCTATAAAATAGCTAGGCACCATATAATCCGGTAATTCACTGCGTAATGAAGTACGTAAAACTTGCTTATCTATAACTTCATCACTAGTATAATAAGCCACCAAAACATTCTCGCCTTGAAACTCACTCACCGTTACAACAGCCTGAGTAATAACATCTGTAGCTACTAATGTGTTTTCTATCTCTCCTAATTCAATACGATACCCTCTTATTTTTACCTGGTCATCTTTTCTGCCAACAAACTCTATATTCCCATCAGGAAGCCATCTTCCTAAATCTCCAGTTTTGTAAAGGAGTCCGCTTTCGCGAAAGCGGTTAACAACAAATTTCTCTTTTGTTAATTCTGGTTGATGTAAATACCCTCTTGACAAACCATCACCAGAAATACAAATCTCTCCAACAACCCCCATAGGCTGTAATAAATCATCTTCAGAAACAATATAAATCTCTGTATTAGAAATAGGCTTTCCAATAGGAATATTTTCTCCTACACGATCTTCAAGGTTAAAACTTGTGGTAACTACCGTATTTTCAGATGGTCCATAGTTATTATAAATATGTAATCCTTGCTTTGCTTCTGGTAATTTAAGTGCTTCTCCTCCTGTTAAAATTTTAATGTTTTCTAATTCGATGTCTTGAGCTACCAGCGCCTCACAGATTTTTGTAGGCAAATACGCATGTGTAATTGCATTTTCTTTCAAAAATCCTGCGAGAAGAGTTGCATCGTATCTAACTTCTGAATCAGAAATTGGAACTAATGAAGCTCCTGATAATAAATAAGGATAGATTTCCCATACCGAAGCATCAAATCCAATTCCTGCATAAAGACTTCCTTTACTAGATGTTGTAACTCCGTATGCAGATATATGCCAGAAGCATAAATTTAATACACTTTTATGTTCTACCATAACCCCTTTAGGCCTTCCTGTAGAACCTGATGTGTAAATCACGTATGCCAAGTTTGAAGGTAATATGTGTACTTCTGGAAGTGATGTAGGTATGTTTTCTGTACGTAAAAATGAGTGTATGATCTCTTCATTTATGGTGATTACACACTTGCTATCTTCTTTAATGTATTCAATGCGTTGCTTAGGATAACTTGGGTCAATCGGGACGTAAGCACATCCTGTCTTTAAAACTGATAAAATAGAGATCACTAACCACTCACTTCGATCTAAGGTAACTCCTACAATATCTTCTTTTGACAACTCAAAGTTGGATAGTAAATAATGTGCCATCTGATTTGATAACTCGTCTACTTCTTTATATGTGAATTGTTTTTTATTATACTCAAGAGCAATAGCGTTTGGAGTTTTCTCTACCTGTGTTGTAAATACTTCAACAATAGTTCTATCGATATCATACGGTACTTTGGTATTATTAAAGCTAGCGACTAATTGATGAGTATCGGCTTCACGTAAGAAGTTCATCTTAGCGACACTTTCATTAGAATTTTGAATACAACTTTTCAATAAATTCTCTAAATGATTTACTAAATTCTCTACAAAAGTCTTCTTATAAATATCTGTATTGTAGTCTAGATGTAATGATAATTGATCTGTTGTTTCTGAAAAAACAAAACTTAAATCAAACTGACTTATAGAACGTTGTTGTTTTGTGTAGGGACTTATTTCTAATCCTTCTATAGTAATATCTTTTCCCCCAAATAAGTTTTGCTGATTCTGTAATACTACAATGACATCAAATAAAGCAGATCTGCTCGTATCGTGTTGAACATTTAATGTATCTACGAGACTATCAAATGGATATTCTTGGTGCGCATAGGCATCTAATAAAGTATCTTTTTGAAGTTGTAATAACTCTTCAAAACTGAAGGTATTATCAAACTTTGTGCGTATTGCTAGTGTATTGAGGTATAATCCTATCTGATTTTCTAATACGGCTTCTCCTCTTCCCGCCACCGGTGTTCCCAATGTAATGTCTGTAGTATTTGCATATCTAGAAAGCAATCCGTTCAACCCTGCCATTAACGTTATAAATAGACTAACTCCTCGGCGCTCTGAAAATATTCTTAACTCAGCACTTAACTCTTTAGAAAAATGGTGGTTTATGGCATCTCCATTATAGGTTTTAATTTTTGGTCTTGCTTTAAATGTAGGCAATTCTAATACTGGCAATTCTCCTTTAAATTGAGTTAACCAATAGGTTTCTGATGCTAATAACTTAGATCTTTGGGCTTCTGTTGCTAGCCACTCTGCATAATCTTTATATTGTATAGAGAGTGTTGGTAATGTTATTAAGTCTCCTTTTACTAATGAAGCATAAATCATCATAAATTCCTTACTCAATATTTCCATAGACCATCCATCACTAATGATGTGATGCATGTTTAATACCAGTAAGTGATTTTCTGTAGCCAATTTAACTAAGCCTGCCTTAATTAAAGGGGCATTACTTAAATCAAAACAGTGACTATTGTTAGCTTTAAGAACATCGGCAATCGCTACATCTTGATCTTTTGCATCGCTCAAGTCTTGTTGTGCTATCACAAAATTAACATCGCTACAAGAAAGGATGTATTGACGTACTTCTTCTTGATCATTACGCATAAAACGCGTACGTAAACTCTCATGACGATCTATTAAAATAGCAAAAGCTTCCTCTATTAATGTAACGTTTACAGTACCTTCTAGCTGAAAAACAGCAGGAATATTATACGCAACACTCCCTTGTTCAAACTGACTTAACACCCATAACCTACGTTGAGATGAGGTCAAAGCATAGCTTGCCTTTTCTTCTGAGGTTGGAATTGATGTTTGTGTACTCTCTTTTAGCTGCGTTGTAATCCCTGATATGGTAGGATATAAAAACATATCTTTTATAGATACCGCTAATCCTAATTCAGTTTTAATTTTATTAACGATCAATGTAACTTTAAGACTATGACCGCCTAATTCAAAGAAATTATCGGTAATTCCTATAGGATCCATCCCTAAAACTTCTTCCCAAATAGTAACTAATTGTTTCTCTACTTCGGTCGTAGGAGCAACATATTCGTTTTTTATTAAATCTTCTGAAGCGATAACTGGCAATGCTTTCTTATCTACCTTACCATTAGCTGTTAATGGAATCGACTCAAGTGCTATAAAATAGCTAGGCACCATATAATCCGGTAATTCACTGCGTAATGAAGTACGTAAAACTTGCTTATCTATAACTTCATCACTAGTATAATAAGCCACCAAAACATTCTCGCCTTGAAACTCACTCACCGTTACAACAGCCTGAGTAATAACATCTGTAGCTACTAATGTGTTTTCTATCTCTCCTAATTCAATACGATACCCTCTTATTTTTACCTGGTCATCTTTTCTGCCAACAAACTCTATATTCCCATCAGGAAGCCATCTTCCTAAATCTCCAGTTTTGTAAAGGAGTCCGCTTTCGCGAAAGCGGTTAACAACAAATTTCTCTTTTGTTAATTCTGGTTGATGTAAATACCCTCTTGACAAACCATCACCAGAAATACAAATCTCTCCAACAACCCCCATAGGCTGTAATAAATCATCTTCAGAAACAATATAAATCTCTGTATTAGAAATAGGCTTTCCAATAGGTACGGATTGACCTATAGATTTTTGAGTATCGTACTTATATATTGTTGAACTAATCGTAGTTTCTGTTGGTCCATATTTGTTATAAAAATCTACGTTACTACTTAGTCTATCTGCTAATTCTTTAGGGCAAGTTTCTCCAGCACAAATAATTCTTCTCAAACCTGTGCAACTCTCTATATCCTGAATTTGATTGATGTAGCTAGGGGTTGCATGAAAATGAGTAATATTGTACTCTTTTAAAACTTTTGAAAAATTGGCAACGTCTATAATATCATCTTTTGATACGATGACTAACGAAGCTCCGTTTAATAATGCTAAAAATAGTTGTTCAATAGAGGCATCAAAAGCAACATTAGAGAAATACAATATACTCTCAGTGTGGTCTATAGCATAATTTTTAGATTGGTGCAGTATATAATTTACTAGAGAGTCATGGCCTACCATCACTCCTTTTGGTTTTCCTGTTGATCCTGAAGTATAAATGACATACGCCAGTGCTGATGCTTCTGCAGTAAATTTTTTAGAGAATGTTACTTCTGATATTCTAAAATCAGTAAGTAAACTCTCATCAATAGTTATTTTACAATTACTATTTGATTTTATATAAGAGATTCTCTCTTCTGGATAATTAACATCTATTGGCAAATACGTGCATCCAGCTTTGAGTACTGCAAGTAGACTGATAATAAACCACTCGCTTTTTTCTAAGTGTATACTAATGATTTCTTCTTTAGAAATAGTATATGTAGATGTTATATAATGCGCTAATTGATTTGATAAAATATCTAATTCTTGATACGTGATTTTTGAATTTTCACATTGTATTGCCGTTGCCTCTGGCGTCTCATTTACTTGATTTAAAAATAAATCAATAACTGTTTTTTCTTTTGGATATGTCGTTTGAGTGGTGTTAAAATCAACCAGCATTTGTTGCTTTTCTTCTAGTGAAAGAAAATCAATTGTACTAATTTTTTCTTTTGAGTTAGAAACTCCTATTTCTAAAAAACGTTCAAGATGATGTATAGTTTGCGTTATGAAATCTAAGGTATAAATATCTGTATTATACCCTAAATTTAAATGTATCCTCCCTTTTACTTCTGCAAAAGAAAAGCTTAGATCAAACTTGCTAAATGACTTCTCTATATCTTCATACGAAGATATTTCAATTCCATGAAGTGTTAATTCTTCAGAAAATAATAATTCCTGTTGGTTCTGGAATACAACCAATGTATCAAACAACGTCGATCTACTTAAATCTCTTTTTATATCAAGTTCTTCTACCAAACGATCAAAAGGATATTCCTGATGTGCGTATGCATCTAATAATGTATTTTTCTGTATCGCAAGTAACTCCTCAAAACTTGTAGCTTCTTCAAATCTTGTGCGGATGGCTAGCGTATTTAAATATAACCCTACTTGGTTTTCTAAGTCCGTATGTTCTCTTCCAGCTACTGGTGTGCCTAAAATAATATCCTTTGTATTTGTATATCTAGAGAGTAACCCATTAATTCCAGTCATCAAAACCATGAATAGTGTCGCTCCATTTTGCTGAGCATACCTATTAAGCTGAGATGTGAATTCTTCAGAAAATTTGTAATAGATACTAGAACCATTGCTAGTTTTAAGCTTTGGTCTCATCTTAGTAGAAGGTAATTCTAATACGGGTAATTCTCCTGAAAACGTATCTAACCAAAAGCTTTTAGATTTTTCTAATAAGACTTTTCTAGCGTCTGTATTTTGCCATTCTGAATAATCCTTATATTGAATAGGTAATTCTGGCAACATCACTTCGTGTCCTAAAGAAAGCCCATTATAGATAATAATACATTCTTTATTTAATAGTTCCATAGACCATCCATCTCCGATAATATGGTGCATAGTAAACATTAAGACATGCTTATCCTCAGCTACTTTAACAATCGCCCCTATAAATAATGGGCCTTTAGCTAGATCAAAAGTATGCTTTTGCATCGCTTCAGAATATGCTCTTAGAGCATCAGTAGTTGCATTGCTTAGATCTACGAACTGTAAAGCGCCTGGATACGTTTGAATAGGTACTATATATTGACTTAAATTCCCTTGTCTATCTTCTTTAAAGACCGTACGTAAACTCTCGTGTCTCTCAATTAATTTAATAAAAGCTAACGATAGAATATTGATATCTAAAGTTCCTTTAAATTCAAACGCATTAAATATGTTATATGCTGTATTAGCTTCTCCAAACTGACTTAATGTCCATAAGCGTTGTTGAGAAGATGTAAGCGCATAATAGTCTTTCTGTGCTGCTTTAGGAATAGACTCCGAAGAAGAAAGTAATGTAATCAACTCACTCTTATGTGCTTTGATTTGATCAACGATCTCAGGGGTCAAAGTTCCTTTAGGAGCATTGATTTTAAGACTTCCATCTACAACCTTGAGTCCAATCTTTAATGATTGTAACGTATGTATTAAATGTGTTATCACGATATGATTTTTTCCAAGTTAATTTGAAACACCAAAATGGTTTCTAGAGTTACGCACTGGCATTACCTATTGGATATCAGTAGGTTTTATTAATAATGACGTAAGTGAAGGGCGTTAACAAGTATGGATATTGTAAATAGCCATGCTTTTAAAATAAATACTTATTAAAAATTAAGATTTTTAAATGGTTATTTCATCCATATTATCAGCGGTTTCTAACTCTAATTGGTTCTGAAAAACAATGAATTGTAATTTCTTAGAAACCCCCATAATCTCTTGGGTTTCATATAAGTCTTGAATGGAAAACCGTGTATTGTAGGCTTTATTAATTTTGTTGATTAAGACTGTAGCTTTTAAGCTATTACCTCCTAACTCAAAAAAGTTATCGGTAACTCCTATTTTTTCTAGTCCTAGCACCTCTTCCCATAATTGAGCGAGTGTTTCTTCTATCTCATTGGTTGGGGCTACGTACTCACGTTTGATAACATCGTCAGAACTTATAGGCGGTAGTGCTTTCTTGTCTATCTTCCCATTGGGCGTTAACGGCATCTCATCTAGAAATACATAGTAACTTGGCAACATATACTCAGGCAGTTCTTGTCCTAATGACAAACGAAGTTCTTGCTTATCTACTGGATGTTCACTTACCAAATAAGTGACAATTACCAGTTCGTCTTGAACTTTTGATGTCATCACAACACATTGATCAATTCCTTCTTGTAATTCTAATACATGCTCAATTTCTCCTAATTCTATACGATGCCCACGTATCTTTACTTGACTATCTTTTCTTCCTACATATTCTATGCTACCGTTAGATAACCATTTTCCTAAATCTCCGGTTTTATATAAGGTTCCGCTTTCGCGAAAGCGGTTAACAACAAACTTCTCTTTTGTTAATTCTGGTTGATGCAAATACCCTCTCGAGATCCCGTCACCAGAGATACAAATCTCTCCAATTACTCCTACAGGTTGTAATGCTAATGCATCCGAGAGTATATAAAACTGAGTGTTGTGAATACCATTTCCAATAGGAACAGAACGATCATACTCTTTTTCTACTCGATAGATACTACTATAGGTTGTGTCTTCTGATGGACCATATAAATTACGTAAGGCAATTCCTGAATCCTTAAAATAGGAGGTGATGCTTGCTGGAAATGGTTCTCCTGCCAAGTTAATACCTACTACATTAGAAAAATTAACTTCCTTATCTATGAGCATCTTTAAAACCGAAGGAACGGTATTTATTAAAATATGACTGTCGGTATCTATATAATCACTTATGGATAATCCGCTATCCAATAATCGGATAGGCTTGCCTATACTTAAAGGGTAGAAAAATTCATATACAGATAAATCAAAACAATGTGACGTTACTGCATATAATACATCAAAATGAGTATCGCTAAATTCACTTGCAGACCAATGCAACATAGAAGAAGCATTCTTATGAGTAATCATTACTCCCTTTGGCTTCCCTGTAGACCCTGAAGTATAAATAATATACGCCAAATTCTCAGATCCAAAAGTTACACTTGGCAACTCCTTAGAAATAGGTTCTGCAGTTATAAATGAGGCGATCACCTCTTTATCTATGGTTACTCTACATTGGCTATCTTGTTCTATATACGCAATACGCTGTGCTGGATACTTTGTATCTAAAGGTACATAAGCACATCCTGCTTTAAGAACAGCTAATAATGAAATAAGTAACCACTCAGTGCGGTCTAATTTTACCCCAACTAGATTTTCTAATTCTAAGTTATAAGTACTCAGTAAATAATGTGATAACTGATTTGATAACTCATCCAACTCTTTATAGGTAAAACTTATGTCTCCAAACATTAAAGCGGTAGCATCTGGTGTCTTTTTTGCTTGATTTACAAACAGATCTACCATAGTAGTATCTGGATAATCAACAGTTGTCGCATTAAAATGAACTAACAACTGTGACTCCTCTTCAGGAGTTAAGTAATTGATGGTAGACACCTTATCTTGTGGTGTTTGTACTGCTTTGGCTAAAAAATTATCAAAATGAACACTTAATCGTTCTATAAAATCTAATTCATAAATATCTGTGTTATACTCTATGTGTAATGAGAGCTTCCCTTTTTTCTCCGAAAAGATAAAACTCAAGTCATATTTACTAAATGACTTTTCCATATTCTGATAAGGAGTAATCTCAACACCATTCAAATTTAAACCTTCAGATACCAATAATCCCTGCTGATTTTGAAATACAACTAAGGCATCAAATAATACAGATCTACTTAAATCTCTTTTTATATCAAGTTCTCTTACTAAACTACCAAAAGGATATTCCTGATGTGAATACGCACTTAATAAGGTTTCTTTTTGTATTGCTAATAACGCTTCAAACGTTGCCTCTTTTTCAAAAGATGTTCTAATGGCTAATGTATTTAAGTACAATCCTACTTGATTTTCTAAATCACTATGATCTCTACCTGCTACTGGAGTTCCTAGAATGATATCTCTTGTATTAGTATACCTAGAAAGTAATCCATTAATACTAGCCATTAAGACCATAAATAAGGTCATCCCATTTTTTTGAGCATACCCATTGAGTAGTGCCGTAAATTCTTTTGAAAATTCATAATCTAAACTTGATCCGTTATAGGTTTTAAGTTTTGGTCTTACTTTATTAGAAGGTAATTCCAAAATAGGTAAGTCTCCAGAAAACGTATCTAACCAAAAGGCTTCAGATTTTTCTAATACAGCCTGCCTTGTCTCACTATTCTGCCATTCTGAATAATCTTTATACTGAATAGGTAATTCTGGCAATATTACTTCTTGTCCTAAAGAAAGCCCATTATATATAGTCATAAACTCTCTACTCAAAACTCCCATAGACCAACCATCTCCTATGATATGATGCATGTTAAGCATTAGGATGTGTTTCTTATCAGAAATTTTAACAATCTCTCCTATAAATAAAGGTCCTTTTTCTAAGTCAAAAGCGTGTTTTTGAATGGTATCAGAATACGCTCTTAATTCATCATTAGCAGTATCACTTAAATCTACAAACTGTAAAGATCCCGTATATGCCTCTGTAGAAACAATATACTGACTCAATGTCCCATCCTGATCTTCTTTAAAGACCGTACGAAGACTTTCGTGTCGATCTACTAATTGATTAAAAGCCAACGATAGTTTATCAAAATCTAATAGTCCATTAAATTCAAACGCCTCAAATATATTATATGCAGAGTTCCCTGAATCAAACTGGCTCAATGTCCATAATTGCTGCTGAGAAGACGTAAGTGCATAAAAATCTTTCTTCACTGCTTTAGGTATAGACTCTGAAGAAGAAAGTAATGCGATTAACTCACTTTTATGAGCTTTGATTTCATCAATGATTTCTGGGGTCAGAGCATCCTTTGGAGCATTAATTTTGAGACTCCCGTTTACAACCTTGAGTCCGATTTTTGACGACTGTAGTGTATGTATTAAATGTTCTATCACGACGTAAGTTTTTAAAGTTAATTTGAAATGTATATGGTTTTCAAGATCAAAGCATTACTAGTGCGAAATAAAATCACAATAGACACTAATTGAAAATCTATGAAATGGATGTAAATAGTAATGTTATACAGAGAATCTGCGCACGTTAAATAGTGAGTTCATCTACACTATCTACTTTTAATTGATTTTGAAAAACAATGAATTGTAATTTCTTAGAAACCCCTATAATCTCTTGAGTCTCATATAAATCTTGAATAGAAAATCTAGTATCATACGCCTTATTTATTCTATTTACTAAAACAGTGGCTTTTAAACTATTTCCTCCTAATTCAAAAAAGTTATCGGTAATACCAATACCTTCTATTCCTAATACTTCTTCCCAGATGATAACCAGTTCTTTTTCTAGGTCATTACTAGGTACTACATAGGTGCGTTGTATCACATCTTCTGGACTTACAAGCGGTAATCCTTTCTTATCTATCTTACCATTTGGAGTTAAAGGCATTTCATCTAGAAATACATAATAACTCGGTAACATATACTCTGGTAATTCCTTACTTAAAGATATACGTAATTGTTGTTTATCTATAGTTTCAGAACTAACCAAGTAGCTAACTATTGTATTATTCCCTTGGATCGTACTAACTACAACGACCGCCTGGTCAATAGATGTTTGTCGCTGTAAAACATATTCAACTTCACCTAATTCTATACGGTGTCCTCTAATTTTTACTTGACTGTCTTTTCTACCTAGATATACGATAGTACCGTCGGCTAATCTCTTTCCTAAATCTCCAGTCTTATATAATTTTCCGCTTTCGCGAAAGCGGTTTTCTACAAAACTTTCTGCTGTTAATGAGTGTTTGTTTAGATATCCACTTGACAATCCGTCGCCAGAAATACATATTTCTCCAATCACTCCTATAGGTTGTAATGACAATGTTTCTGATACAATATAAAATTGAGTATTGTCTATCGCTTTACCAATAGGGACAGCACCAGTGTAAAATCCTGCAACTCGATAATAACTACTATAAGTAGTGTCTTCAGATGGACCATATAAATTTCTTACAGCAATTCCTGAACCTTCAAAATAATTAGCAGTAGCTATTGGAAAAGCTTCGCCTGCAAGATTAATTCCTACGACATTTTTAAAAGATACCTCCTTCTCTATAAGTGTTTGTATGACTGAAGGAACTGTATTAATCAATACATTTTTATCAGTATCTATATAGTCTCCAATAGACAGCCCATTGGGTAATAAACGAATTTGCTTTCCAACACTCAGTGGATAGAAAAATTCATAGACTGATAAATCAAAACAATGAGAAGTCACTGCATATAATATATCAAAATTCGTATCACTAAATTCTCTCATAGACCAATGCAACATAGAAGATGCATTCTTATGAGTAATCATCACTCCCTTTGGCTTACCAGTAGATCCTGAAGTATAAATAATATATGCCAAATGATCTGAGTTAAAAGGCACTTTTGGAAGTGTGTTTGAAATCGTATCAGCCTTTTTAAAAGTAGTTAAAACTGTCGCATCTATCGTTACTTTACAATTACTATCATTCTCGATGTAAGAAATACGCTGTGCAGGATACTTTGTATCTAAAGGAACATAAGCACATCCCGCTTTTAAAACAGCTAGTAATGAAATAAGTAACCATTCATTACGATCTAACTTCACGCCTACAAGGTCTTCTACCCCTAAATCATAGTGTACTAAAAGATAATGAGCCAACTCATTTGAAACCTTATCAATTTCTCTATATGTATATGTTTGATCTTCAAAAACAAGTGCCGTAGCGTTTGGAGTCTTTGAAGCTTGTGCTACAAACAGATCTACCATCGTAGTATCTGGATACGCAACCGTTGTATCATTAAAATCGTATAATAGTTGAGATTCCTCAGATGATCCTAAATAATTAAGACTCGCTACACGTTGATTTGGTGTTTGAATTCCTTCTAACAAAAAGTTATTAAAATGATAACATAAACGTTCTACAAAATCTACTTCATAAATATCTGTGTTGTATTCTATTTGTAGTGATAGTTGTCCGCTTTTCTCTGAAAAGATAAAACTTAAATCAAATTGACTCACTTTTCTTTTATAGCCTGTATAAGGTCGGATGCTTAATTCCTCTACATCTAAATGCGTAGCATCAAATATATCTTGTTGATTTTGGAATACGACCAATACATCAAATAACGCAGATCTACTCGTATCTCTTCCTAATCCTAATTTTTCTACCAACTGGTCTAAAGGATATCCCTGATGTGAATAAGCATTTAATAAGTTCTCTTTTTGTATCGTTAACAACTCTTCAAAAGTCACTTCTTTTTCAAAAGTGGTTCTAATAGCTAGTGTATTTAAGTACAGGCCTACTTGATTTTCTAAATCACTATGCTCTCTCCCTGCCATTGGAGTACCTACAATAATATCGGTAGTGTTGGTATATCTAGATAGAATCCCATTAACACCTGCCATCAAGACCATAAATAGACTAGCGCTTTGTTTTTCTGAAAATACTCTCAAGTTGGCACTTACATCTTTTGAGAAATCATACGTTAATGAATCTCCTACATACGTCTTTATTTTAGGTCTCATTTTATTGGTAGGAAGGTCCAACACGGGTAGATCTCCGCTAAAGGTATTTAACCAATACTCCTCTGATATTTTAAATGAAGAAGCTTGAGCATCACTTCGCATCCAAGAAGCATAATCTTTATACTGTACCGTAAGTTCTGGTAAGTATATCTCTTTTGCTCGCACTAAATGGTCGTAAATAGTAATAAACTCTTTACTTAATATTTCCATAGACCAGCCATCACTAATAATATGATGCATATTAAAAAGTAATACATGCCTATCATCTGATAATCTTACAAGAGTGACACGCACTAAAGGTGCTTCTCCTAAATCAAATTGATATTTATAACTATTGGCAACTCTTTTTTCTAAAGCCGCTTCCTGATCTTTAACCTCACTATAATCATAACAATCAATATCAAATTCAATAGCCAGAGCATCTACGATATATTGACGTACTTCTCCTTCCTCATTTCGTTTAAAAAATGTTCTTAATACTTCATGTCTAGCAATAACTGTATAAAATGCTTCTTTTAAGTGCTCTACATCGAGAGTTCCTTCCAACTCAAATGAACCTGGAATGTTGTAAGCTTTATTGCCTCCTTCAAACTGACTTAAAATCCATAAACGATGTTGTGAAGATGTCAATACATAATCTTTCTGAACAGGCGCTTTTGGAATGGTACCATACGTGCGATTTCCTAATTTAGGAATCATAGACGCTATTGTAGGATTAAGAAACATATCTTTTATGGTGATATCATATCCTAATCTACTTTTTATCTTATTAACAACTAGTGTCATTTTAAGGCTATGTCCTCCAAGCTCAAAGAAATTATCTGTAAGTCCTATATTCTCTATACCTAATACTTCTTGCCATATAGTCACTAGCTGTCTTTCTATTGTAGTTGTAGGTGCTACATACTCATTTTTAATTCTATCTTTAGACTGTATAGATGGCAATGCCTTCTTGTCTGTTTTACCATTAGAAGTTAAAGGGATTGCTGCTAACTCTACATAGTAATTAGGCAACATATAATCGGGTAATTGATCACTTAGTTTGATACGTAATTCTTGTTTGTCTATTGGGTTATTACCCACAATATAAGCGACAATAGCCTGATCACCTTCTACTTCTTTAACAACGACAACGCATTGATTAATGATTTCTTGAGAAGATAGAGCGTTCTCTATTTCTCCTAATTCTATACGATATCCTCTTACTTTAACCTGATCATCCTTACGACCTAAAAATTCTATTGTCCCGTCTGACAACCATCTGGCAACATCTCCTGTTTTATAAAGCCTTGCTCCCTCTATAAAAGGGTGTGTAACAAATTTTTCTTTGGTTAATTCTTCTTGGTGTAAATAGCCTCTAGATAGCCCATCCCCAGAGATACATAGCTCTCCATAAACCCCTATAGGTTGTAATGATAAATCATCAGATAGGATATACACCTCCGTATTTGTTACAGGTGTTCCTATTGATATAATATCATTCTCTAAATGACTTTCATCAACTTTACACATAGTAGAACTAATCGTAGTCTCAGTAGGACCGTATTCATTATAAAAATCTGCAACAGCATATAGCTTTTGAGCTAGATTCTTTGTACAAGCTTCTCCACCTGCAATAATTCTACGTAAATCTTTACAACCGCTAAGGTCATCCAAATGTTCTAAATAACTTGGCGTTGCATGAATGTGTGTGATAGCATATTCTTGTAATACTTTCGTAAAATCTACCGGATCTAGTATACGATCTTTAGACACCGCAACTAGCGTGGCTCCGTGTAAAAATGCTAAAAATATTTGCTCCATAGAAGCATCAAAAGATGGGTTTGAAAATTGTAATACACGTTCTGAACTACTAAAATCAAAAGCTTTCCCTTGACCCACAATATAATTAACTAAACTCTTATGCTCAATCATCACGCCTTTAGGATTTCCTGTTGATCCTGATGTATAAATAATATATGCAAGGTTAGTGGTCTCTAAAGAAACCATTGGCAATTGTGTATTATAACGATCTTTTTTTGCAACAAAATCTGATATGAATCTAGCGTCTATTGTAACCTTGCTATTACTATCATTTTCTATATATTCAATACGCTGTTGTGGATAACTAGGATCTACTGGAACATACGCTCCTCCTGTTTTTAAAATCGCTAATAGCGAAATATATAACCACTCACTACGCTCTAATTTTACAGTGACTAAATCTTCTATTTCAATATCAAAATTAGTCAATAAGTAATTAGCCAATTGACTTGAAACAGCATCTAGTTCTCTATACGTAAATTTATCACCATCAAACTCTAACGCAATAGCATCTGGTGTATTTTCAACTTGTGCTACAAACAGATCAACAACTGTTTTTTCTGATGGGTACACAGCTCTTGTCGCATTAAAATCCTCTAACAGCATTTCTTTTTCTGCTTCTGCAATATAATTTATGGCTGTTAAAGATTGTGTTGGATTTATGATAAGACTTTCTAAGATATTTAGATACGCCATCAAAATACGCTCCATGGTCGTATGCATAAATATATCTGCATTATAATCCCACTCTATAGAAATTCTTCTATCCTGTTGATTTCCTACTGTATAATCTATCTGCTCATAAATGGTATTTATGACAACACTTATGTCAAATTGCGAAGCTTTATTATGCCCTTTTATAATTTCAATCTCGGCATCAAGCAAAGACATACTTTGTATAGGGACGTTTATAAAGCTAAACATATATTGAAAAAGTGGATGCACATGTAATCCTCTTTCTGGATTGATTCTCTCTACTACTTTTCCAAAAGGAGTATCTTCTTGCGCATACGCATCTAGACATGTTTCTTTCACTTCCTGAAGTACATCTATAAGGGTACTATCAGGAGCAAATGTTGTTCTCAAAGCAATGGTATTTACAATCATTCCAAGTACTTCCTGAAACTCTTTATAGCCTCTATTGGCTACTGCGGTACCAACACAGATATCTGTCTGATTACTAAATTTGTGCAATGCAATTTTAAACGCTGTAATCATTGTGATAAACAATGAAACATTTTGTTTTTCTGAAAATTTTCTCAACTTTTCAGAAAATTCTAATGAAAATACATGAAAGATAGACCCTCCATTTTTACTAGCTGTTTCTGGTCTATTATAGTCTAGGGGTAATAATTTCTCATTAGAGAAACCTTCAAATTTTTCTTCCCAGAAATCTAATTTCTCTCTGAGTACGCTTTCGCGAAAGCTTTCTTTTTCCCAGTAGGCGTAGTCTTTAAAAGTTACCTTAGGTTTTTTAACCTCAAATGCTGGGTTTCTTTTTAATTCATTATAAATATCTACAAAATCTCTAAATAAAATACCTTGTGTCCACCCATCTAAGATCAAGTGGTGTTCACAGAATAAAAGCACATTTTCTTCTGCTGAAAACTTAAGTAATTCAACTCTAAAAAGAGGTCCTTCTTCTATTTCAAAAGAGACACTTTCTAAGGCATCAAGGCGATCAGTAATCATTTTTTCCTTTGCATCTTCTTTTATTTCTCTACAGTTTGTAACAGGAATCTGATACGCATAAGGAGATAATATTTTCTGATAAGGCACGCCTTCATTATTAACGAAAACGGTTCTTAAAATCTCGTGCTTTTCTATAAGTTTAGAAAACGTTTTTTCTAATATTTGTACATCAACACATCCTGTTAATCGAATAGCTCTTGATACATGATACGAAGTGTCTTCTGTATCCAACTGATTCAGAAACCACAACCTATCTTGAGCATACGATAATGGATAAAATTCCTGAGTAGGCGCTATAATATTTTGAATCTCTTTTTTATCAAGCGTAGGAACAAGTTCGCCAAGCTCTTTGATTGTAGGAGATTTATAGAAATCTTTTAATGATAACTCAACTCCTTTCTGATCTCTTAAATTACTAATAAACTGATTTGCGAGTAATGAATGTCCTCCTAATTCAAAGAAACTTACCGTAACATCTACCTCATCTAACTTTAATAACTCTTGCCAGATAGCTGCAATCTCTTTTTCTTCTTTTGTAGAAGGAAGTTCAACAACTTGATTTGTATTTACAGTGACTGCTTCTGGTAAACTTTTAATATCTATTTTACCATTTGGTAATAAAGGAATTGCGTCTATGATTACAAAATGGGTTGGAATCATAAACTCTGGCAGATATTCTTTTAGATCTACGACCAATGCATTTATGTTTACAAAAGATCCATTTGCTACGAGATAGGCAATTAAAATAGGCATTTCTTTTACCTCTTTAATACACACATAACTATCTATAACATATACATTTGCTTGTTGTATCGCTTGTTCAATCTCACCTATTTCTATTCGATATCCTTTATAACTTAACTGATTATCTTTTCTTCCGTAGAAAATGAGGTTATTATCAATATCCCATTTTCCAAGATCACCTGTCTTATAAATGCGTTTTCCATCTATATTTAAAAATGCCTGATCTGTAAGTTCTTTCTTATTCAAATAAGAAACAGCAAGTCCGATACCTGAAAGTCCGATCTCCCCGATCGCTCCTTTAGGTAATATTTTTGTGCCATCCAGAAGATACACCCCTCTATTTGTAATAGGTTTCCCTATAGGCAGTGAAACATCTGTTTTTGTTACTTTATGATAGGTTGCACAAACAGTACTCTCTGTAGGTCCGTATGTATTATATACATGATACATATCTATAAGTTGATCTACCTGATGAGGTTTTAGTACGTCACCTCCACTAATAAGTGTTTTAAAGTGTAGATCATATTTTGTATGATTATCATTAAGATATTGTAATACAAAAGGATTTGTACTTAATAGAGTAACCTTATAATACTCACATTCTTGAAGTAAGTTATTAAAGTCTTTCGTATCATTTGCGATAACTAGATTTCCACCTACCGATAGGATAGGGAAAATTTCTTCAATAGAAGTATCAAAAGAAGTAGACGCTTGTTGTAAAACAACATCTTGCTGGCTAAGAGTAAAATAATCTCTAAATGTCAATATATAGTCATATAAAGATGTGTGATTAATCACAACCCCTTTAGGTTTTCCTGTTGAACCAGAAGTATATATAATATAGGCGTTATCGCTAGGCTCTAGCTGGACAGGAGTATAATTCTCTAAAGATGTATACGCATCTAAAATGGTATCTATATTACATTCTATTGCTTCTGCTATTGTTTGAGAAGCTGAATCTGTTAAGATAAAGTCTAATTGAGCATCTTCTATAAGATATTGCTTTCTTTCTTGTGGATATGTATCATCAATTGGCACATACATAGCACCTGTTTTTAATGCCGCAAGAATCCCAACAATACTTTTTTCTGATCTTGAAAGCATCACACCTACTTTATCTCCTCTTTTAACACCCTTAACTTGTAAGTATGAAGCTACCGTATTTGCATACTTTTCGAGTTTCTCATAAGTTAGCGAAGTAGATTGATAAGTGACTGCTGTTTTAGAAGGATACTTAGATAGTGCAAGATTCCAAAGATCTAAAAAGGTTTCTTCAGGTCGTTGTATATGGACTCCATTTGAAATGGCATATACTTCTTTTAATTGCGCTTTACTAGCGATTTGAATTTCAGCGATCGTCGTGTCCTTAATATCTTTTAAATGTGTTAGCACATTTTTAAAAGAAGTAATGATTTGATCTGCATCAGATCTAGAAACGTATTTTTCATTAATATCAAATCTAAAACTAATCTTTCTATTCATATCTTCAAAAACATGTATAGAGATAGGATCTTCTTCACTATCGTTAGATAAAGGGTAAATCTCAGTTAAGTTTCCTGAAAACTCAGCTTCATATTGCATACGCTCGTATGATAGGCGTACATCATATAGTTTTGATGCTTCTTGAGATAGGTTTCTTAGTATATCTGCTTGCTGAAAACGCTGATGTCTATAGCACATAAAAAGTGTACTCTTTATTTCTTTTATAAAATCAATAACAGATGTTGTTGATTCTAATGAAAGTTTTAAAGGGAGTAAACTTAAAAAAGGACCGAACGTACGTTTTTCGGCTGCATTTTTTCTATTCAAAATAGGCATTCCAAGATTTACTTCATCTGTATTATAGTATTTTGATAGTATTATTGAAAAACATCCTAATAACAAATGAAAGATGCCTAGGCGTTCGGTTTTTGCAAATTCCCAAAAAGCTTCATTTTCATTTTCAGATAAAGCAAGTTCAATATTACAGTGACTTGTAGTCTTATTGGTACCTGTATAAATTAAGGATGGTAATTCTGCATAGCGGTCTAACCAAAAATCTCTATCATTAGAAAACTCATCAGAATTTCTATATGCCTCCTCAGAAGTTATAAAAGCCTCATACGAATAAGTATTCTTTTCTATACAAGCATCATCATAAGCTAAGTCAGTATTGAGTTGTTCATATATTCTTTTCACTTTAGTATATAATAACTGAAAAGAAAAACCATCAGATATGATATGGTGCAGTTTTGAATACCATATATAAGATGTAGGTGTTATTTTTATAAGCCACATCTTATATAATTGTTCGTCATTTTTAAGATCAAAAGGAATTACAAAATCTTCTTCTATAGCTTTTATAGCTTTTGATTTATCAGATTCTTCTAGATAGGTTAAAGCTAGATTAGGATCTATATCCTGAATGGTATATACTGGGAATCCACTCTTTTCTTCAAAACAAAAAGAAAAGATATCGTTCTCCTTTGCTAAAATATCAATGGCAAGTCGAAAGCGATCTATATTAATACTCCCTTTTATAAATGCGTAACCCCCAATATTATATTTTGGAGACTCGCTTTCAAGCATCTGATCTAGCCAGATATACTTCTGTACGTTTGTGACATTATTTTTCATCAGACTGCTTTTGATAATTTAGACAAATAGTGAGAAGGTAATGTTGCCGTAATATTTTGATTGATAGAATCCATACGAACAACAATCTTATTGTTATTATTTATATTTAGAATTTCACATTCTAATCCAGTAAAGGCGCCGCATTGAATCATTGCTATTTCACCTTTTTCTAATAATTCTGTATCATTCTTTATATCTTCTATACCGTCAGAACCTAATAGAAATTTAATTTTTTGAATTTCGCTGTCTCTTATAGTGGCATATACAGAGCCACATTTTATAAAAGTACAGGCACCATTGATTGAAGATGCTTTGTAAAAATCTTTTGCATTTTCAATCATAACAAATAGATATGATGGAAAAAGTGGTAACTCTATTACTTTCTTACGATCGCTCCAAGTACGTACTGTCTTTACTAAAGGTAAAAACGGTTGTAATCCAACCTCTCTTAGCAAATTATCTACTTTGTGCTCATGGCGTGACTTAACATAAAGAACATGCCAACCTGTTTTTAGAAGTTTTCCCATAACTATTGTTTTTAATTATACAATCACTATGTATTAGCAATTATATGTTTGACGTTTAAATAATAGAGTAGATAAAGAATCTTAAAAAAAAACATAGCTTCGCTTCCTTGACTCACATCACGTTCATTCTTAAAAGGAAATTATGTTGTAAAAGAAACTGATCTTTATTGTATCCTATAGTTTGATACAGAAACTCTCTTTATACATATATTGAGAGTTGATTTCTGATTACATATTAATAATCATTCAATCCAGGTTCAAAATTTCAACTGTTTATAATAAGTGTGCAACAATTTGCTTTACTTATTATTATGGTACAAACATATACCAAAACGAAGCCTCAAAAAAGTGAACACTGTCCGTTTTCAGGAAAGTCCACCCGTATTTCACGGAAAACAGACGCTCTAATTAAATTTTAAATATTTTAAAATCAACTACTTAAGTGAAAATAAATAAATATCACTATAAAACACTCCTTCTAAAGCTATGTAGATAGAAAAGACCATAAATCCAGTTATATTTACCTTGATTTCATTCTAGAAAGCAATAATGATACAGAAGAATTTTAATCGTAAACAGACGTTTGTTGCAAAATAAAGCAGATAATAGCAATATTCAGAAATAAAATACTTGTATATTATTAAGAAGTTAACGTAACTTGTAAACTTAATATGGGTTTAATGGGTAACAAAATTGAATTATACTAACCTTATTATATAGAGATGCTTTATAAATTTAATTAGAAAACAAAATGATCTATAGTATATCTTTGGAAAAGTGTACTATCTAATTAGTATTTTAAGGCTTACAAAACAATAAAGTGTATACTCTACGCAATTATGCAAATAACGATAATTCAAAAAAATGACTAAAAAAGTACTATCATATAATTAGAGACAATCTTTATCCTTCCCCCTCTTGTAAATTCTAGGGTTAAAAACTTAAGAACTCGCATTTAAAAAATATCTTTCTAGATATGCATAAGATGATAAAAGACAAATTCATTATAACCTTCTTTCTAACTATATTAGGTTATAATCTCACATACGCTCAAGTATCTGATAAAAGAGAAATACAGAAACTCACAGAAAAGAGTTACAAAGATCTATCTGAGACTTTTTTAACACTCGAATCTAAAAATGATACCCTAACTATTAAATTGTATGCTGAAGCTTTTTTACTAAAAGCCAAAAAAGAAAATAATATCATAAAGAAAGCTGATGCATATTATATGCTTGCTGATATGTTTACTAGGACTTCTAAGAACGAACAAGCTCTAGTGTATGCAGATTCTATTATCACAATCACAAAAGATAAAAATGATTATAATTATCCTGCAAAAGCACATTTATTAAAAGCCAAAATTCTAGGGTCTCAGAGTAATTTTCAGGACTCCATGAATGAATTAGCAGAAGCAAATAATTATGCTAATACTAATGAAAATGAAGATCAACAATACCAAATAAAATACTTCATTGCTATTTTAAAAAATAATTTAGGACAAAATGAAGAAAGTTTAAAACTTTTCAAGAGTGTTGTCGAATATTATGAAAAAAAATATCTGGAAAACAAAGAGCATGAAAATGAATATATAAGATCATTATACGCGTATGGAAGTGTTTTAAATACTTTAGAAAAGTATGACTCAGTACAAAAAATAAATGATAAAGCTATTCATTTAAGTTTAAAAACTAAAGATAGTAGTTATTATAACAGATTACTTCTTTCTTCTGCAGCTGTACATTACAATAAAAAAGAATATAAATCCAGTCTTGATAGTATTAGAAAATTACAAAAACTTAGCTCAAGTAAAAAAAGTGATGATGCAACTAATAATACTATTAATTTTTTCTTAGGAAGAACATTTTATAAACAGAAAAAAGTAGACTCTTCATTACATTATCTCCTAAAAGTTGACTCGTTTGCATTTAAAAATAATTTCTTTTTCCCTTCAATAAGAGAAAATTATGAATTATTAATTCAACATTATAAAAAAGAAGAAAACATAGAGAAGCAATTATTCTATATAGACAGGTTGCTTCTGGTTGATAGTATTTTGGATAATGATGTAAAATATTTATCTAGCCATATAAATGAGGAATACTCAAAACCTAATCTAATTTTAGAAAAACAACAGATTATAGAATCGCTAGAAAAAAATAACATTACCAAAATAGTGGTCTTAGTCATTTTATCTGTCTTTGTTCTTTTACTAATGATTATAATCATTAGAAATAAGAAAAAACAAAAGATTTATCAAAAGCGTTTTCAGGAATTATTAGAAAATAAAAAATCTAGCGAAACAACGACTACTAAAGAAAAAGAAACTCAATCTATTATTGAGAATGAACCCAAAGACATTGGTATTTCAGAAATTATAGTAAATGATATCTTAAAGAATCTAGAAAAATTTGAAGAAAATAATGATTTTCTTCAAGCTAGTATCTCTGTAGCTAGTTTATCAAAACGATTTAAAACAAATTCAAAATATTTGTCTAAAGTCATTAACGTTCATAAAGATAAAAGTTTTAGTAATTATATAAATGAGTTACGTATAAACTATGTGATTGAAGAGCTGAAAGTCAATTCTACATTTAGAAGATATACTATAAGAGCTATCGCAAATGAAATAGGCTTTAATACTACAGAAGCTTTTTCTAAGTCTTTTTACAAAACAACAGGGATATACCCTTCTTTCTTCATGAAGCAACTAGAAAAGCAGGAGATTTCAAAAAAACATAAAATTTAATTTCAATAGATAATTCCTTTGATTTTGATAATAAATATTATTCTTTTTTAATACATCTTTCAAGTTATTAAGAGTAAATAATCCTTGAAGTAAATTCACAACAAAGCATTCATCAAAACATTTTTTTTCAATTTCTGAAATTAATTTAGAGATATTAAGCCTTGAATAATTATAAAAAAGAGTAATCCAACTAGCTTGTTTTAAGCTGATGCTTTATGATTCTTTAATGTAAGGTTTTATAATAAAAGTAGTTATAAATAATAATGAATAGCCAAGTATTAACTTTAAATAGATTTATTAGATCAATAGAT
Source organism: uncultured Dokdonia sp. (assembly GCF_937910895.1). Lineage (GTDB taxonomy): Bacteria > Bacteroidota > Bacteroidia > Flavobacteriales > Flavobacteriaceae > Dokdonia. The sequence continues at coordinate 155,725 of NZ_CALEMI010000052.1, forward strand.
CAATAATCTTATATTTATGAGGTTGTATGTTTAGAGAATTCAACTAACTTCTTAGGAATAAATTAATAAATAACAGTTTAAAAAGCCTACAAAAATTAAATCTATATCCTAAATATAGAATCCTCACACACTCTTTTCTTTAAAAACAGCATGAATTTCTCATTTTAGCTTTTAAAAATATTTTAAATGCTAGTTTAAAAATAAATTTATAAATACTTTATTATCAATTACTTAAATGTCTGTTTTCCTGAAAACAGACATCTTTATTCCTGAAAACGTGCAGGCTCCTCTCAAAAGACACCTATTTTTCGAAGCATGACTAGTAGTTTAGCAGTGTCATTAATCGTAAAAATTATAACCATGAAAACAATTAGTAAAAAAAACACATTAAGTCTTGAGAAATTTCAAATTGCTAAGCTGAATAACCTACATAATATTATAGGAGGGATAGCTAACCATAATAATGCACAGGGAACTCAGGAAGAAGACACTTCAGATACTACAACTATTTGGACAACAACTATGACACAAATTGAACCTCCAATAAGTGGATAATTGTTACAATAGAAAGTTTTAAACTGTCATTAATTTAAGGGAGAACATATCATATATTCTCCCTTTTAAAAAACATTTCATGAAGAATATCCACCTACTTATAATGATTCTAAATATTGTAGTGTCGATATCTATCAATGCTCAAAATAGCATTGTATTAACTCCTGAAATTGTAATTGATCAATATCACAATCAAAAAATTGAAGACCCATACAGATACGTAGAAGATTTATCGAATCCCAAAGTAAAAAATTGGATAGATACTCAGAGTAAAACAGCTCAATCTTTCTTAAATAAAATTAAAAAAAGACAGTTTCTCATTGACACGCAAATAAAGCTCGATCAACAAAGTGAGTTTATTATTTCCAAACTGAAGGTCACAAACAATGAGTACTACTTTTACTTAAAAAGACTTCCTACCGAAAATGTAGCAAAACTATATTATAGAACTTCTTTTGAAGGTGAAGAAATTTTATTATACAATCCTATTTCATTTAATACATCAGAAAACAAGGACTTTGTCATTAATTATTTCCAACCAGATTGGGCAAATTCAAAAATTGCCATTAGTCTTACAGAAAAGGGAAAAGAAATTTCTCAAATAATCATTCTAGATATACAAACAAATCAAGTTTTTTCAGAAGTTTTAGAAAATACCTGGCCATCAGATGTGGGAGGGCTTCAATGGCTACCTGATAATTCAGGTTTTATTTATTTACATTTCCCAAATACAACTAACAACTCTCTAGACATTCTTTTAAATGCAACCTCTGTTTTACATAAAGTCGGAGAGCACCAAAAAAAGGATACAAAGGTATTCTCAAAAGAGTTTTGTGAAAATCTGGATATTAAAGAAGAAGATTTTCCTACTACAAAGATAGAAAGTCAATCTAATAAATATTTAATAGGTACAGCTTCTGGGGCTAGCGCATACGATGATACCTACTATTTGCCTATACAGGAAATAGGTACTCCTAATTGGAAACCATTATTTTCAAAACAAGAATTAATCAAAGAGTATACAATCATAGGAGATTCTATCATATTCAAAACATCGTATAATGCTCCCAATTTTAAAATAGGAATCACATCTATAAAAAAACCAAATTTCAATACTGCTAGAATTCTAGTGCCAGAAAGTAAAGACCACGTAATTACAGATTTTGCCGTAACATCAGAAGGATTGTATTATGTAACTAGCAAAAACAGTGTTCAAGCAAAACTTTTCAAACACACGAATTCACTAGATCAGGAAATTGTACTTCCGAAAATGTATGGAAGTATCGAACTTTCATCTCATGGATATTTATATCCAAAGCTTTGGATTACTGGAAAGGGATGGACTACCGACAGTGAACGTTACGAGTACATAAATAATGAGCTTACCTCAAAAAATTTACATAACACAAAGATTTCAAATATATTAGAAAACATCGTTACTGAAGAAATAGAAGTTACAGCACATGATGGCAAAAAAATACCCTTATCTATCTTCTATCATAAAGACATGGTCAAAAATGGGAAAAACCAAGTGCTCATGGATGGCTATGGAGCCTATGGAGTCTCTATGAAACCCACCCTCAAAACCCATAGAATTTTATGGCTTCTAGAAGGAGGTGTCTACGCAATTGCCCATGTACGTGGTGGTGGAGAGAAAGGAAATAAATGGTATAAAGGAGGTTACAAGATATCGAAACCTAATACTTGGAAGGATTTTATCTCCTGCGCAGAACATCTCATCGCTTATCAATATACATCCCCAAAAAACCTAGCCATTTTTAGTGGTAGCGCAGGCGGAATATTAATAGGTCGTTCCATCACAGAACGTCCTGACTTATTTGCGGCGGCTATTGTCCAATTTGGATCTTTAAATATGCTACGATCAGAAATGCATACTAACGGCGCCAATAATACAAAAGAATTTGGCTCCATAAAAAACCCCGAAGAGTTCAAAGCACTATTGGAAATGGATGCATATTACCATATTCAAAAAAATAAGAAATACCCAGCAGTTTTACTCACCGCTGGATTAAATGATCCTAGAGTACCAGCTTGGTTCTCTGCAAAGTTCATAGCAAAAATACAAGCTTATGATACGTCTAATAATCCAAAATTATTATTGGTAGATTCAGATTCTGGACATGGAATAGACGATACCAAAACAAAGATTTTTAATGAATACGCAAATATCATTGCTTTTGCTTTTAAACAAACAGGACATCCTGAATATCAGTTTTAAAATAGGTTGAGTACGCTTTCGCGAAAGCGTACTTATACACACTCGTACATTGTTTTATGATGTAGCAAGCCTATTTTATCATCTACATATACCGCTACCAAATCCTATTGGGATCATTTGTAATAGGAAATCCGATCTCTTTAAGATGCATTCGTAAGCCTTCCAGCGTGTTATGTGTGCTATAATCAAAACTAACACTGCTTCTAGATACATCAATCGCTATATTTGAGATTCCTTCTACTTTATTCAGTTGTATAGCAACCGCATTTTTACAACCATCACATTGTAAATTCTGTATGGTTACTGTTGTTCTCATGATATGTATATTTTAAACTATAAACTTATAGGATATACAATCACCTGTAGATGACTTTTATCATCTTTTTAAATAAATAGCGCCCTTACTTTTGCGTTATAACCATCTTAAACAATCCTTATGAAAACAATTATAGTTCCTGTAGATTTTTCTAAATTCTCTGAAAATGCACTAAAAGTGGCAGCACAACTGGCTAAAAAAGAAAATGCAACGATTATAGCTGTACATATGATGGGATTGAGTGAAGCAAACCTCACCAAAGAACATAATAGTATGGAAGGTATGTTCTTCATCAAACTTACACAAAAACGTTTTGAAGAATTCTTAGATAAAGACTATCTGGAAGGTATTACTGTACTCCAGACCGTTAAAAATTATAAGATATTTAGCGAGTTGGATGATGTCGCAAAAGAGCATCAAGCTGATCTTATTGTCATGGGGTCACATGGGAGTAGCGGACTTCAAGAAGTTTTTGTTGGCTCTAATACAGAAAAAGTAGTAAGAACAGCTAGCGTTCCTGTACTCGTCATAAAAAATGAACATGATTTTACTACTACAAAAGCAGTGTTTGCCTGTGATTACAAATTAGAAAGCCTTGATGTTTTTAAAAAGGCAATAAATCTCTTTAGGTTATTAGGAATAGATACAGAACTCGTATATATAAATCTTCCAGGAGAAAATTATAAAAGCACAAAACAAATAGAACAACAAATTGTAGACTTTTTAGTACATCTTGATAAGAGTAGTCACACCGTCTTACCAGAAGATATAACCATCTATGCAGACTATTCTGTAGAGCAAGGTATTTTTAATTTTGCAAAGAAAGTAAAAGCGGGTGTCATAGGAATTCCTACACATGGTCGTAGAGGATTAGCGCATTTCTTTTCAGGGAGTATAAGCGAAGACATTGTAAACCATTCGGAGCTTCCTGTTATTACGTTTAAGATGTAAGTATACGCTTTGCTTTCGCGAAAGCGTAATCAACAGTAAGCTAGTCAAAGGAGGACAAAAGTATCCAAAACCTACAAGCCTTCTATCAAACGATAGAGGGCTTTGTCATCTTCTATCTTAATACGTTTGCCATCTGTAGTAATCCACCCTTCTTTTTTAAACATAGTAAGTGTACGGATACAGGCTTCTTTTGCAGTGCCTACTACATTTGCGATATCTTCACGGGTAAGTGTCATAGCAATATATCCATCCTGATCTGTTCCAAAATTTTCAGCCAAATAGCGTAAAGTCTCTGCAATGCGTTGCTTTACCGTTTTCTGAGCCATGTTCACAATCACATCATCGGCAAACTTTAAGTCATTTGCAATGTGTATTAAAATGGCTTTGGTAAAGGCAACATTATTACTGATATTGTCTGTAATATGATTTTTAGGAATATAGCAGACTTCCATATCATTAAGAGCCACAGCACTTAAATTGGTTGTCTCTTCGGTGATTACAGAACGTTGTCCCAATACTTCTCCTTTGGTGGCAATCTTGACAATCTGATCTTTCCCATTATCACTCATCTTAGAGAGCTTGGAAACCCCATTACGCACACAAAAGACTCCGTTAAGCTTTTCTCCCTCCTGAAAAAGAGCATCACCTTTCTTTATAGATTTGGTGATTTTACTGTCGGATATCTTTTTGAGTTCTTCTTTACTTAAAGCTTTTAGAGCATTCAACTGCCGTACAATGCAGTTTTCACATCTACCCTCTTTGTGGTTCTCCATCTCTTTCTAAAATAAGAATCTAAATATACTAGAAGTGAAAACGAGGTGCAAGAAATTTCAACTCAGATTATAAATTAAAACTTTATGATGAGTTTTAAAAGTACCGTAATAGATTTTCTATGACATCATTTTAGATGTTAGCAAATTATGACTCGCCTAAGTCGGGTCGATCTTCATAAAAATCTTTAAAAGTCTTATCTGTGGTGTAATCATCTTTTAGGACTTTATATACGGTAAACACAAGCATTAGTTGACCAAACACTGTGAGAAAAAACACCCAGCTAAAACTCAAATTCATAGTAGCAAAAATAGTTACAGTGATTAAAAGCAATGTCGTACAGGCGAGCCATTGCATAGCAGAAATTTTCATAACATTAGTTTTATCTACAATTTACCAAATGCTTTTAAACAAAACAAATTCAAGAATCTCTATTTTGTAAGATGACTTTTATCATCTTTTAAGAGAAAGCTTTTATTCAAATTTGCACTAGGTATCATAAGGCTTTTTAAAAGAGCCTGAGCAAATTAAAATTCGTATGGAAAGTTGTTTCCATTGTGGTGATTTTTGTAACACTACAATCATCTCACATAATGACAAGTCGTTTTGTTGCCAAGGTTGTAAAACTGTTTTTGACATTCTCAATGAGAATGATCTCTCCTATTACTATGATTTAGAACACACTCCAGGAACTACACCTAACCGTATAGAAGGCAAATTTGACTTTTTAGAAAATGAGCAAATTGTCTCTAAGCTTCTTGAGTTTGATGAACAAGGAACTCAAATTGTCACCTTACTCATCCCATCTATTCATTGTAGTTCGTGTATTTGGGTGTTGGAAAATTTGAATAAAATCAGCACAGGTGTAAAAACAGCACAGGTGAATTTCGCAAAGAAAACCGTAACGATTACATTTTCTCCAGAGTGCATTCCTCTCAAAGAACTTGTCGTCCTACTTTCTAGAATAGGATATGAACCCTATATATCACTAGATGATGCCTCTGAAAAGAAATCATACATAGATAGGAGTCTACTTTACAAACTAGGCGTCGCTGGCTTTGCTTTTGGAAACATCATGTTTCTTTCATTTCCAGAATATTTTGAAGTACACGAATTTTGGTTAGATAGGTACAAATACGTTTTTAGATGGTTGATATTTGCATTTGCTATTCCCGTCGCCTTTTATTCTGGGATTGATTATTTTAAAGCTGCCTACAAGGGACTGCGCTCTAAAATCTTAAATATAGACGTCCCTATTGCCATAGGGATTTCTGTATTATTTATTCGTTCTACGGTAGAGATTGCTACAGATTCAGGAACTGGTTTTTTTGATAGTATGGCTGGATTGGTTTTCTTTTTATTACTAGGGAAATTGTTTCAGCAGAAAACGTATGCATCTCTTTCTTTTGAACGTGATTACAAATCCTATTTTCCCATTGCTGTCACTCGATTGATTGAAAATTCAAATGATGCTGATTCCGCTTTCGCGAAAGCAAAAACAGAAGAACAAGCACAGGTCTATGATCTAAAAAAAGGCGATTGTATCCTGATCAGAAATAGCGAGTTATTGCCTGTAGATGCAATTCTCATCAAAGGAAATGCCTTAATAGATTACAGTTTTGTTACCGGCGAAGCAGTGCCTGTCACCAAACAATCTGGAGATTACGTATATGCGGGTGGACGTCAACAAGCAGGCTCCATAGAAGTAGAGGTTTTAAAACCTGTAGAACAAAGTTACTTAACACAATTATGGGCTAACGAGGTCTTTTCAAAAAACAAACAAAGTGTATTTGAATCCCTTACAGATCGGATTAGCAAACGATTTACAGTAAGCCTTCTTGCTATAGCCATTGTCGCTATGATTGTATGGTTATTTATTGATACCTCTATTGCATTAAACGTATTTACAGCCGTACTCATTGTTGCCTGCCCATGCGCTATTGCACTAGCAGCTCCTTTTACACTAGGAAACTTAGTTCGCATTTTTGGACGCCATAAACTATATATAAAAGACAGCTCCATTATTGAACAATTAGCGTCTATTGATATGGTTGTTTTTGACAAAACAGGAACGCTTACCACCAGTTCAAAAAATACCATTACCTATGAAGGAGTTACGCTCACAGAAGAAGAAGTCTCCTTATTAACCAGTACGCTACGAGCATCCAACCATCCGCTGAGTCGGTCTTTGTATGCAATTTTAGATAAAAATAATATTCAAACACTAGATGATTTCAAGGAAGAAATAGGGCACGGAATCACAGGTGTTATTAATAATCATAAGATCAAAATAGGTTCGTACGGCTTTGTAAATACCTCTGACAACCTAGAAGAACAAGGGTATCGTAAAACAACGGTACATATAAGTACAGACAATCAATATAAAGGATGTTATGTTTTTTATAATGAATATCGCGACAGTGTAAAAGAGGTTTTTGATCAGTTAAAATCAACGGTAAATATTGTGATCCTCTCTGGAGATAATGATGGCGAAAAAGTGTACTTACAAAAACTACTTCCTAAAAATGCTACCCTGCTTTTTAATCAAAAACCAGAAGATAAACTTCAGTATATCAAAAATCAGCAAAAAGAAGGGAAACACGTATTAATGATAGGCGACGGACTCAATGATGCAGGTGCATTGGCACAAAGTGATGTCGGGATTTCTATTTCAGAAAATGTGAACATATTTTCTCCTGCTTGTGACGGGATTTTGGACGCTTCTCGATTTAAGGATATTCCTCAGTTTTTAATGCTTTCCAAAAAAGGAATACAGATCATTACCTATGCGTTTATAGGTTCGCTGCTCTATAACATCATAGGATTAGGCTTTGCCATTACTGGAAATCTAGCTCCAGTCGTAGCGGCAATTTTGATGCCTTTAAGTTCTATTAGCATCGTTGTTTTTACAACTATAGCTACGTATGTAGCAGGCAGGAAACTTAGTAAAATGAATGTTGGGTACGCTCCTGCCGGCAGGCAGGTAGGTTTGGGAAATGATATGCTGAGCCTGTCTAAGTAGCGCACTCAAAATATATTTCTGAAAGCTGACAAATGTCATCTTTTTTGAAAACCATCAACCCTAGTTTTACACCATAATTCAGGTAGGTATGAGTATTATTTATATGCTTTTGGCAATTAGTGTTTTTGTAGCGCTCGTCTTTTTTGTGGCATTCATTTTTTCTGTAAAAAAAGGACAGTATGATGATACGTATACTCCTTCGGTACGGATGCTTTTTGAAGATGAAATTATCAAAGAGAAAACCGTACTACCCGCTAAGAAAACAACAACAAAACCAATCAAATTAAAAGAACAACCTAAGTAACTATGGAAGTACAACAGTTTTATTACGATAATAAGATCGTACGCAAATTCATTGTCGCAACACTATTTTGGGGAATCATAGGGATGAGTATAGGATTACTCCTTGCTTTTATGTTTTTATTCCCAAATCTTACTGACGGAATCTCTTGGTTAAGTTTTGGTCGTTTACGTCCATTACATACCAATGCCGTCATTTTTGCCTTTGTAGGAAATGCGATTTTTGCAGGGGTCTACTACTCTACGCAGCGATTATTAAAAGCGCGTATGTGGAAAGATTGGTTAAGCAATCTCAATTTTTGGGGATGGCAAGCCATTATTGTGGGGGCTGCAATTACCCTTCCGTTAGGATTTACAACCTCAAAAGAATATGCAGAGTTAGAATGGCCTTTTGATATTGCTATTGCCTTGATCTGGGTTGCTTTTGGAGCCAATTTAATAGGAACAATCCTGAAACGTCGCCAGCGCCACTTGTATGTCGCTATTTGGTTTTACTTAGGCACTTTTGTTACGGTAGCAGTATTGCATATTGTAAATAGCATGGAAGTGCCTGTGAGTGCTTTAAAAAGTTACTCTATGTATGCGGGAGTTCAAGATGCACTAGTACAATGGTGGTACGGACATAATGCCGTTGCCTTTTTCTTAACCACTCCTTTTCTAGGATTGATGTATTACTTTGTTCCTAAAGCGGCAAACAGACCTGTTTATTCGTATAGACTTTCTATTGTACACTTCTGGTCATTGATCTTTATTTATATCTGGGCAGGACCGCATCACTTATTATATTCTGCATTACCCGATTGGGCTCAAAACTTAGGTGTTGCCTTTTCTATCATGCTCTTAGCTCCCTCATGGGGAGGAATGATTAATGGCTTACTTACTCTGCGTGGTGCTTGGGATAAAGTACGTACAGACCCTGTGCTTAAGTTTATGGTCGTCGCTATTACAGGATACGGTATGGCAACCTTTGAAGGTCCGATGCTATCCCTTAAAAATGTAAATGCCATTGCCCATTTTAGTGATTGGGTGATTGCGCATGTGCATGTAGGTGCACTCGCGTGGAATGGTTTCTTAACCTTTGGTATGATTTACTGGATGGTACCTAAATTATTTAAAACCACACTCTGGTCTACTAAACTAGCCAATGCTCATTTCTGGATAGGAACCTTAGGAATTATCTTATACGCATTACCAATGTATGTCGCTGGATTTGTACAAGCATCTATGTGGAAACAATTTAATCCAGACGGGACATTAACCTATGGTAATTTCTTAGAGACCGTAAGTGAAATTATCCCTATGTATTGGATGCGTGCTATAGGTGGTACCATGTTTATTGTCGGAGCTTTAATTGGAGTCTATAACATTATTATGACAGCCCGTGCTGGAAATAAAGTAACCGACGAACTTGCAGAAGCTGCTCCTCTACAAAGAGTCACCAAAAAACGAACTGCAAAGGAGGGATATCATACCTGGTTAGAAAGACGCCCAGTGAAGTTAACCATTTTTGCAACGATTGCTATTCTTATAGGGGGTATGGTGCAGATTATCCCTTCCTTGATTGTAGATGATTATATCCCTATAATCACCAGTGTAAAACCATATACACCTCTTGAACTAGAAGGACGTGATATTTATATACGAGATGGCTGTGTCTCATGTCACTCCCAAATGATACGCCCTTTTAGAAGCGAGGTCGAACGTTATGGTGAATACTCCAAAGCAGGAGAATATGTATATGATCATCCCTTCTTATGGGGAAGTAAACGTACAGGACCAGATCTTATGCGTATTGGTGGAAAATATAGTGACAACTGGCACCTTAATCACTTCTATGATCCACAAAGTACCTCATCTGGATCTATTATGCCATCCTACAAATGGCTTATTAAAAACAAGCTAGACAAAGGAAGCACCCAAGATAAGATGGAAGCAATGCTCTCTCTAGGAGTTCCTTATACCAAAGAAGATATAGAACGTGCTTATGAATGGATGGACGAACAAGGAACTCAAATAGAAAAGAACCTTTATAATGATCCTGATTTTGCAAAGACATACGAAGCAGATAAGAAGTATGCGCTAGAAAATGGAGAAGAATTTATAGAAATGAGAAATCGTGAGGTGGTTGCCTTAATCGCATACCTACAACGAATGGGAACTGATATTAAAGTAAAAAACGGTGATGATACCACCCTTCATATAAACGAGTAAAGACATGCTAAAATTTATAAAAGGAAACCTAGAAAACATAGATGGAGTTGAAGTCTATCCTATCATTTCACTACTTATATTCTTCATCTTCTTTGCCATCCTTTTTTGGTGGGTATTCACCACAAAAAAGGCACATATAGACACCGTGAGTCATATCCCATTAGAAGATGATACGATCATTTTAAAAGAAGGACAGTTATGAGAACAACAGCATCATTTTTAAGAATACTCGGATTTTCAGTTTTTGGTTATTTTTTCCTAGACTATGTAGGTACCACTGGAGACACTTCTATATTTATACAAAACCCATGGATGTGGGTTTTATTTGGAGCCATTATCCTTTTTTATATCGCAGGAGAGGTCAGCGTAGCAGCACTTAAAGGTATTCTTTACAAGACATTATCTCCCGAAGCAAAAAAGCGATATGATCAAAAAGAAGCTCAAGAAAAAGCAAAGCAATTCAGATGGATTAAAGAAAAATATAAAAATTCTCTAGGAAGTAAAGCGCTAGAAGAAGAACACGAGATTATACTTGATCACAACTACGACGGGATTAAAGAGCTAGATAATAATTTACCGCCTTGGTGGGTATATATGTTTTATGCGACCATCGTGTTTGCCATTATTTATTTGGTACGATTTGAAGTCTTTAACGAATACGATCAGGCAGAAGAGTATGAAATTGCAGTAGCAGAGGCAAACCTAGAAATTGAAGAGTGGAAAAAAACAGCTAAAGATCTCGTAGATATAAATACAGTCATATTCCTAGCGGATGCAGCCGATCTAAAAGTGGGTCAATCTATTTTTGGTGAAAACTGTATAGCTTGTCATAAAGTAGATGGCGGTGGTGGTATAGGTCCTAATCTTACAGATCCTAATTGGATTCTTGGAGGAGGCATCAAAAATGTGTTTAAAACGATTTCTGAGGGAGGCCGTGATGGAAAGGGAATGATTGCTTGGAAAACAGAACTAAGCCCTGCAGAAATGGCACAAGTAGCCAGTTATGTCCTAACATTAGAAGGTACCACACCAGCAGAACCTAAAGCTCCCGAAGGAGATATTTGGATAGATCCTGATCAACCAGAAGAAGTCATCTTGGAAATAAAGGAAGTCATTATAGACTCTACCGTAGTAAATATCACGATCAATAAGTAAGTATTTGCACACGCCAGTAGGCAAAAGCGAAAACAGCAACAAACACGATGGCAGAACAAGGTCAAGATACTTTTAGAGATACCCTCGGAACGCTTAACAAAGAAGGAAAGCGCGCTTGGGTTTTTCCTAAAAAGCCTGATGGTAAGTGGTATGAATATCGTAAATATGTAAGTTACGTATTGCTGACCTTTTTGTTTGCTGCTCCTTTTGTGAAAATAGGAGGAAATCAGTTTTTGATGTTTAATGTACTAGAACGTCGTTTTAATATTTTCGGCTTCCCTTTTTGGCCACAGGATTTTCATTTGTTTGTGATTATGATGCTTATCGGTGTGGTATTTGTCATCCTATTTACCGTTGCATTTGGACGACTATTCTGTGGCTGGGTGTGTCCTCAAACGATCTTTATGGAAATGGTGTTTCGTCGTATTGAATATTGGATAGATGGAGATCGAGGCAAACAGATCCGTCTTTCTAAAATGCCATGGAATGCCGAGAAGATTAGGAAAAGAGTTCTAAAATGGTTTATTTTCTTTATCATATCATTTCTTATTGCCAATGTATTTTTAGCCTATCTCATCGGGAGTGATCAGTTGCTTCGGTATGTCACAGAAGGGCCTTTAAAACACCAAAGTACTTTCATATCGCTTCTCATTTTTACAGGCGTATTCTATTTTGTCTTTGCTTGGTTTCGAGAACAAGTTTGCATCATTGTTTGCCCGTATGGGAGACTACAAGGTGTATTACTGGATAATAAATCTATTGTGGTGGCGTATGACCATAAACGTGGAGAAAAAGAAGCAGGTCGCGCTAAATTTAAAAAGAACGAAGAGAGACCCGCCACCGGAAAAGGAGATTGTATTGATTGTTTTCAGTGTGTGCACGTATGTCCAACAGGAATAGATATCCGTAATGGAACGCAGTTAGAATGCGTCAACTGTACAGCATGTATTGATGCTTGTGATCACATGATGGAGAGTGTAAACTTACCTAAAGGATTGATCCGCTATGCAAGTGAAGATGCTATTGAGAAAAAAGAGAAATTTACCTTTTCACCTCGCTTAAAAGGATATACGGTTGTATTAGGGATTCTCACAGCTGTACTTATTGGGATGCTTTTTTTACGTAATGATGTTGAAGCCCGCATCCTTCGTTTACCAGGACAATTATATGAGCATAAGGCAAATAATATGATTAGCAATGTATATACCTTCAAACTGATTAACAAAACAGTAGATGATATCGAGAATGTTCATTTTGAATTACTATCTCATAAAGGAACTATCGAATTAGTATCTAATAACGATTTTAAAGTGGACGGTCAAGGGCTTGCAGAAGGCACCTTATTTATAGAAATAAATGCCAGTGCGCTAAGTGGAGACAAAGACCGATTAGAAATAGGAATTTATAGCGGTACTGATTTAATTGAAACAACAACCACGGCTTTTTTAGGACCTAGGAGTTATAAATAATTAAATATTTCGCTTTCGCGAAAGTGTATAAAGAATATATAAAAGCAGTAGTTATCTGCGTGAAGGATTGTAGTGGTTACCCCACAGCCTGACGAAGGAAGTGCGAGGCGTAAAAACGGAAAGCCTGACCTGATTCCTGAACGTAGTGAAGGATAAAGGGCACGCCCAAAATAGTAGAACGATGAATGAGTTAAAGAATAAAAAATGCTGTCAAGGATGTAAAAATGGACAACCAGGACGAAACCCACGCTGTCAAGCTAAATTATTGATGGAGAACGTAAAGCAACAACAAGAATTACTAAAAGAAGAAGAGGTTTAATTAAAAAGATATCACGCTAACGGCGTGACATAAATTATGAAATGGAATTGGGGAACAGGTCTCGTGGTAGCCATGGCTGCTTTTATAGGGTTTATACTCTATATGGTCATTACGATGAGTACCAATAAAAAATATAGTCATGATTTAGTAACCGAATCATACTATGCAAAAGAAATGGCATACCAAACCGAGATTGATGCCGAAACAAACACAAATAATCTCAAAGAAAACATAGAAGGCAAGAAGACAAAAGAAGGATGGTTACTGTCATTTCCTTCAGAATTAGAAGCTTCTAAAATCATAGGGAAAGTGTTCCTATACCGACCGTCTAATCAGCAACTGGATTTTGACTTCCCATTAGTCCTTTCCGGATCAAATTTGCTCATACCTGACAAACAGCTGGTAGACGGTCGGTGGAACATTACCATAGAATTTGAATACGATAGTACATCCTATTTGTATAAAAAATCAATTGTGTATTAATGTTGTATGCGGCACTCATATTTGGTCTCTTAGGGAGTTTTCACTGCGTGGGGATGTGTGGGCCTATTGCTTTTTTATTGCCTTTGGATCGTAAAAATAAATCGAAACGCATCCTACAGGTATTGAGTTATCACTCAGGTCGTATTTTTATGTATGCGCTTATTGGGATGGCTTTTGGTATTGTCGGAAAAGGATTAAATCTATTTGGCGTACAGCAACAACTGTCTATAGGTGTTGGGCTTCTTATGATTGTAAGTATTCTATTACCTGTCAAGATTTTTAATCGATATAATTTCTCTAGACCTATTTATAAAGCAGTGGGCAAAATAAAAAGTGCGATGGGCACCGAGCTTAAAAAGAAAAATCCAGGTACTTTTTTTACTATAGGATATCTCAACGGACTTCTGCCTTGTGGTCTTGTCTATATGGCAGTTTTTGGGGCGCTAGCAACGGGAGGTCCTTTACAGGGAAGTTTGTATATGGCCGTTTTTGGATTGGGTACCATACCGCTTATGACAACAGCGATATATTTGGGGAACTTTTTGAAAGGTAACATAAAACAACGCATTGTAAAAGCAATACCTGTGGTGGTCGTTGTTATAGGAATGCTTTTTATACTAAGAGGATTAGGATTAGGGATTCCCTACATCTCTCCCTCTGAAATGGTCACTATAGAACCGGTTGCAGCAAATCATAATTGCCACTAACTTGTATTCATTTAAAAAATCATGATATGAAAAATCTAATCTTACCTTTAGTTAATTGGGGAATGGGTGCTATCATCATAGGTATATTTGCCGTGGTTTGCATTGTTATGGTCGCCGTGGTGTATCATCTGGCTAATAGCGATAAAAAAGGAGATAAAAGTCAAAGCTAGTTTAGATATATTATAGAAATGCTTATCATCAATGCGATGAGAGCAGAAAGTACATATTCTTTTTTATTATATTCATTTTTATACATAGCAAAAAACTACACTGGCATATACCAGTGTAGTTCTATGGCTAATTCTTTCCTCCGTTTATGATATTGTAATCGTACGAGGTGGTTTTTGTTTTGCCTCTTCTTTTTTGGGTAATTGCACTCGTAGAATACCATCTACATACGTAGCTTGAATTTTGGCTTCTTCTATAGATTCTGGCAATGTAAATGTGCGTTTAAAAGAAGCATATCCAAATTCTCTACGTGTATATATCTCTTCCTGATTATTCTCTTCTTGAGAAATTTCTGAAGAAATTGATAAAACGTGATTGTCAAGATCAATTTGAAAATCTTCTTTACGCATACCTGGCACTGCCATATCAACAAAGTAAGCATCTGTAACCTCACGAATATTGACTTTTGGCAAAGTCATACCTGTATTAAAATTAGACATCATTAAAGCTGGCAATTCTCTGGAGAACATTGTATCAATCCATGAGGACCAAGCTGGGAAGTCTTGAAATCTATCTTGATTTGCAGAACTTCCATTTTTCTGAACGGTCATTAATTTGTCCATAATTTAAAATTTAAGTTAAACAAAAAATCTATATATGTTTTCTAGATCCAACGATCTAAAAAACTTTTCTTTTTGGGAATAGCTAGAAAGACTGTAATCGTAGCCATTATAAGTCCGATTAACAGAAAATGGCTTCCTATCTCATATCCCCACACTTTTAGTGAAGCGCCTGTTAGTGTTGAAAAAAATGCAACAAGTCCCAAGAGCAAAACATATTTAATTCTTTTCATAATTGTAGTATTTTAAGTTATTCCATAAGGTGTTATAAATGATTTTCTAGCCTGTTTTTTTCTTATCGTAATACATAGACAATCGTCTATAAAAGAGTTCTCCTCTATATGCGTATATAATGGATCAGGAATTGATAAAAAACTTTCTGTAAATACAGGTGTTTTTAAAACTTGACCTTTATTAACGTATACCTTTTCTGTCATTATTCTTAATGTAAGAATCCCATTCTCTAAAGTGATCGTGTGGTTGTATGCTTTTAATAATGGCGATTTCAATCTGATTTTTAAAGCATCATCCTCAAATCTCATATCTAGTTCTTTGAGCTTAAAAGTATGTTGTCTAACGGAACTAGAGATTGGATACTTGTTAACATTATTTACACTCATCGTACAAACAACTATTAATTATTAAACAATAACTATACGTCCTCTTCATTGAGATCATGATCTCTCAAGACATTTATGATTTTACAAAAAAAATGCCATTCTGGTTTTGTACGCTCCTGTCTGCCGTCAGACAGGTTCGCGAAAGCGACATCTGAAAAAATGTCAGTTTCATAGATACTCCTCATGGCAAGATTCTAAATATTAAACCCCGATCTAATATTGGAGCCAACCATAGATTCTGCTTGATACTTAAACAAGTTCAGTGTCAAGCGGGATTAGTTCAACTAGCCATTTTGTATGCGTCTTTCAGACTTTATAAAACAGCGTTTTGTAAATAAAAGATAGTAAACCCCAGAGCAAGTTCTTACACTACAAATTGACCCAAGGATTGAGATAGTAAACCATAGATCCCGCTGAAAAAGCGGGATTAGTTCAACTAGCCATTTTGTATGCGTCTTTCAGACTTTACAAAACAGCGTTTCACTAACAAAAAAAAGGAAAGCATTACGCCTTCCTTTCTTCCCAACTATAAACATCAAAAACCATCTCTACTACACTGTCATAGAAAACAATGGTGTTTCTGGTTTTTTTCGCTGTAGGCGCATATCAAAGGGCAAACATATATTACGCACAAAAGGACGCCCTTTTTTAGTCACCTCTATTTTTTTAGGATAGATTTCTATAAGTCCATCGTTTTCAAGTTCTTTTAATTTGATAAGCACATCAGGAAGTTCAGGAAAGTATAGAGAAGACTCTTCCCAAGAGGTGGCAAACGTACACATCAAATTAAGGATATGGGTACGTATAATGAGATCTTCATCTGTCAGGATATGTCCTCTAAAAACAGGGAGAATCCCATCATCTACAAGTTGTTGATATTCCTCTACGTTTTTTACATTTTGAGCAAAACTATACCAACTATCACTAATAGCAGATACCCCTAGTCCTATCATGACTTGTGTTTTGGCAGCATTATATCCCATAAAATTTCTATGAATGGTACCATTTTGTTGTGCTTCATATAAAGCATCTGTCTTTAAAGCAAAATGATCCATCCCTATTTCCACATAGCCTGCTTTGGTAAGCATAGTTTTTCCAATCTCATATTGTTTACGTTTTTGCAATGCTGAAGGCAAGTCTTTTTCTTTAAAACCTCGTTGCCCATTTCCTTTCATCCATGGCACGTGTGCATAACTATAAAACGCAATACGATCTGGTCGTAATGTGATTGTTTTATGTATGGTATGTATCACATCATCTTGTGTCTGAAAAGGAAGTCCGTAAATAATATCATGCCCTACAGAGGTATATCCTTCTTCCCGTGCATTACAGGTTGCTTTTTGTACGTGTTGATAAGGTTGAAGACGATTAATTGCTTTTTGTACAACTTCATTATAATCTTGCACGCCATAACATACTCGTGTAAAATTGTGTGTGGCGAGTGCTGCTAGATGTGCTTTAGTTGTATTATTGGGATGACCTTCAAAACTTAATTCACAATCTGGTGCTTGTTTGGCAATGGTAAAAATACCTGATAGCAATCTGTCTAGATGTGCTGGCGAAAAAAAGGTAGGCGTACCTCCCCCTAGATGAAGCTGTTTAACAATAGGCCTTTCATCAAACAACTCATTATACAATACAAATTCTTTTATAATGGATTGTATGTAGGGAACTTCAACCTCATGGTTTTTTGTAATCCGTTTATTACAGCCACAAAATGTACACATGCTTTCGCAAAATGGTAAATGTATGTACACACTTATACCCTCGCTGGTATTGCTTTCGCGAAAGCTATCTTGCAACGTTTTCTTCCAGTCTTTTAAGTAGAATTGTTCCTGATCCCAATAAGGTACTGTGGGATAACTCGTATATCGTGGTCCAGCTACATTGTATTTTGAAATAAGTGTGCACATTAGAAGTATGTTTTAAAACAAGAGTCCCGTAGAGATGGTTAGCAAACTTACGATCACACTTGTGATTAAAAGATTAAGTACTAAATTTGGTTTTTGTACGGTTAGGATAGATGCATTATGTGCACTGCAAGCAGCCACCACAAAGAATACTTGTGTCATTTGAGCAAGTCCGTTGCCTTGCATCATCGTAGTCATCACAGCAATAGAACCTAAACAGGTTGACAAAATAATAGCAAGTGCAGAATAGCCAATAAAGTTTTCATTCCAATCGGTACTGATTTTTGTATATAGTGCATTCATAGTGATAAGATGTTTTTAATTACAGGTCAAAACTATGATATGACAGACGGGAAAAAGATGACTTTTGTCACCTTTTAGAAAACAACGCATACATGACTTGATTTTTCACTTTAAAAAGTGAAAATCATCTTGGATTTTTTAAGAAAGAAATAAAACTACGTAACCTTTTTAAGTCTACCTTCGATAAAAAATAATGTCGATAGAGCGTAGAGTACAATTGGTAGAAAATCTTTTTCATCAATTAGAGCAAGAAAGTGCAGAGTTTCAAAAATCATCAGGAATAGGTTGTGTTTCTGGTTGTGGAAAGTGCTGTACATACCCAGATGTAGAAGCTTCTCCTTTAGAGTTTTTACCATGGGCTTTTCACTTATTTTTAA
Organism: uncultured Dokdonia sp.; assembly: GCF_937910895.1. GTDB lineage: Bacteria > Bacteroidota > Bacteroidia > Flavobacteriales > Flavobacteriaceae > Dokdonia. The sequence continues at coordinate 174,221 of NZ_CALEMI010000052.1, forward strand.
ATGGACAAGCAGAAAAGACGTTAGAAATACTTACTAAAACAAATCATCCAACGTGTCTGATTTACAAACCCCTAACTATTTTAGGACAGGGTCGTTGTAGCGATTACAAATATCGAGGTTTGATTTGTCGACTATTTGGATTTGGTGCCAATACGGATAAATATGGGAATTTAAGATTGGCTACGTGTAAAATCATCAAGGAAGGTCAAGCCGAAAAGTATAACACTACCAACGAAGCTATTAAAAAAGGATTATATGTGCCTGTTTTTACAGAATACTATATGCAGCTAAACCAAATAGATTTTTACTTAGGAAATAAGATTTTACCTATAAATAAAGCCCTTAAAATGGCTATCGAAGAAGTGTTGCAATACTATGCTTATAGAACTTTTCCTGGTGCAGGGAAAGAATGTATTTAGCTCAAAGAATTACTGTCTAATTTACCATAAAAATAGAAGTTCTTAACGAATTCACTACAAAGTATAAACAAATCTAAAGGTTACAAATCGTGGCTGAATAAAAGTTTCTGACGTAAATACAGATAAATTATTTGCACTGTTTCTTACTTGAGAGTCAATGTCTAGTATATTGGTCGCTTTGAGTTCATATTCCCATTTAGCATCTCTATCTTTTCTATACGAAAGTGTCGCATCCCAGTTCTGGAAAGATTGAGATTCTCCATTACCAAGATCTTGATTGGTATAACTATAGTTTGTACGGAATGTAACTGATTTCCAGATGTAGGCATCAAACTCAATAGAAGGTGCATTGGTAACAAAAGTTGTTTTACGCCCTCCTTGATTATTATTGGTCACGCTATAACGATATGTCAAACTCACGTTAGGCGCTACTTTATAATTGGTGCGAATCCCTGGAGTATACGTCTGTGTATAGCCTTCATTAAGTGATTGCTGTCCTTGAATGAATTGATTGATCTTACTGTAATTAAAATTAGCATTTAAGGTTCCTCTAATCTTTCCAAATGTACGTTGTACACGTCCAAAGACATTTACATTTTCATCGGCAAAATTAGAATTAAAAAAAGTACTTGTTCGGATCACATTCTCAAAATTGGTCAGCCCTCGTATCTGGTCAATATTGCTTGAATATGCTGCTCTTGCAAATACATTGGTATAATTAAAAAGGTTGAAACTGCTGTAAAACAGACTTACATTATGAGATAATGCGTTCTGAAGGTCTGACTCTCCAAATTGAATGTTATTGAAATTGTTTAACACTAAACCTTCTGCTAATCGTGTCACATCTGTAAACTGATTACGCATATCATATCGTAATGTCAAGGACTCACTCTTTTTTAATTGGATTCGGGTCTCAAAGTCTGGTAAAAAGCGAAAGAAGTTGTCTTCAAAAGTTTCTCCAAACTGTGTGTTTTTGTTTCCGTATGCATGTACTGAAAAGCCTGGAGTGATGGTAAATTTACCTGTTTTAAATCTATAATGTGCTCCTACATAAATATCACTAAAAGTGTACTCTGTATCATTCGTGGCACGACCATCATTAAATGTTGGTGTTGGATTAAAGAGAGATTCATCTTCTAGAAACTGGAAAATAGCAGAATTAAATTGTTGACGACTTAGGATCGTTCCTAAGGTCAGATTGAGGTTGCTTTTTGTATTAAGGATGTTGTAGTAATCTAATTTGGCATCTAACTGATTTGACTTAATACGCCTGTCTTGACCTATGTTATAATTGGTTAATGAGGTATCCAATCCTAAACCATCTGCAGTGGTATCAAAAGCATCATCTCCATTTGGATCGTTTACTAAAAGTGCATTGTAGAATGGATCTTCGTTTTTATATAAATGCTGTGCTTCAAAAGCGAAAATATTGGTTTCGTTAAGCGTATAGTAATAATTTATATTCTGATTGATGCTAAATGGTGTGACTTCATCTAGTTGGTTGGTATCCCCAATAACAGAAGAAAAGACATTCTGGTTTTGGCTGTCATTAGATACGCGAGCTAACACATCATAATCCAATTGATTATTAACGTTTGGTTGATAAGATGCACTCAATTTTAATAACCCCTGATTTGAACGCTCTCTGCTTGATTGTTCTGTCGCTTCGTCAGGAATTCCTAATTCTTGATTTGTATATTGGATAAAACTTGTTTCTCTGGAAAGAATACGGCTACTATTGTAAATAAGAAATCCGCTCAAATCCAAAGCTTGATTTGGGGAGTAACTAAAATTACCTGTTGCCAACTTATTTTCTATTTCTAGAGCATTGCCTTGAGTCGTTAAGAAATTCAGACTATTATCTCCAAGGTTGATACTTGTTCCGCTACTTCTACTTGGCGATCGGAAACCGCCTCCAAAGTTTCTAATATCACGTCTGGTTAATGCTGCTTCTCCCGTATTATTGATATCTCCGATAAAATTAATACTGTATTTTGGATTGTAATAAAACAGTTTTGGTTGCACCAAGTATAATGCATTATCTGGTGAAGTACCCGCTCCTGCAGTAATATTACCAAACCAAAAATTTTCTTTTCCTTCCTTTAATTTTATGTTTAGTGCCACATTATCTTGGTTATTGGTAACTCCGCTGAGTTGACCCACTTCTGAATAGTTTCGTAATACTTCTATTTTATCTACAGCTTTTGATGGGATATTTTTCGTTGCTAATTTGGTGTCGCCATCAAAAAAATCTTTCCCATTAACCATCAATTTATTAACTACCTTACCTTCTACTTCAATTTGCCCATCTTCATTGATTTCTACCCCTGGTAATTTTTCCAATACATCTTCTAACTTCCGTTCTGTTCCGTTTTTAAAAGAATCCGCATTATAAATCAACGTATCTCCCTTTACGGTCACTGGCATTTCAAAGGTAAGCTCTATCTCATCCAAGGAGTTATCTGGTTGGAGTATATAATCTCTTGTGATATCACTTTCTTGTGTTGGAAGGATTTCCTCAAAAGTTTTCAATCCTATGTAACTCACCTGTATTTTATAGGTATTATTTTTTCCTAATTCTAGCTTATACTTTCCTTCTTCATTCGTAATACCATAGGATTCTAGTCCACTTGTTTCTTGATTTATTGCGATTATATTTGCTAACTCTAAGGGATTATTCAAACTATCCTTAACCACGCCTTCTAGTTTGACTTGAGCGTGAGTAAGCCCCGCTACAAAAAGTAGTGCGAAACAAAATATATTTTTCATAATGTGTGGTACTTGCTAGTTTGAATGGTCTTTTAAATGCAGTGTAGCCGGTTGATCTTAACCTCGTGTTCTTCCTCGGTTGTTTCTCATCTCTTGCATTTTCTCAGTAATCGTCTCTTTATATGCCATCTTTGTAATGACCTTCCCTTTATCTGGAGCTTCAATTGTAATTTTCTCCTTAGGGTTCATGACAATTTTAGAACATAATAAAGTAGTATTTCCTGCACTCACCTCTAAAATAAGTCCTGGAAGACCCCAAAATTCGCTTGGTCCATGTCCTACTGGTATTTGAGGTGTGTACCATGCTTCGACTTCCGTCGTTTTTACTTCAGGTTCTTGGGCTTGTCCACTTATGGTATCTGTTTCCTTATTAGGAGTTGGTCTTAGATCACTCCAAGAAAAATTATACCAACTTAATTCAGACGTTGGTATGGAAGCGGTTGCTTTAAAGCACATGTATTGTCCTATTTGCTTCGATTCCGTACCCATTTTCCAGTTTATGGCTTGTAACTTATCCTTCACTAAAAATTGCTTTCCATAAAATTCCTGACTCTGGACTAAGGCATTTTCCTTAATATTTTTATATTGTTCTCCTTGTGTGAAGTTCTGACCCCAAGAATCTGTAGCACCAGACATAGCGTCTAATTTATCCTCTTCATTAAATATAGACTCTTCTTTATTAAAGTCCAATACATAGGTTTTTTCTAATCTACCCTTAAGACGTGCTTGAACTTGCTTTTTTTGTGCTTCGCTCATTCTAGCTCCCCAACTACCCAAATCCATAGTAGATTTTGAAAAGTAAACTGCCTGACCTTGAAACTCTTGAACAGTTGGTGTGGGTTTAACTGATAGAAATACTAAAACGACTAAAATACTTAATTTAGAGAAAATTGTTTTCATAATTGGCAACTAAGATTGTTTTGTTGAACTAAAGTAAACAAATATTAAACAGCGCAGTGTTATTTATTGAAAAATTAACATTAGCAACGTTCCTTAACAGTTACGATTTTTACCTTATATCACTGCTATCTATAAAAATGAGTGCTTTATATTCTTTCGCTTAAAGCGAAAAAGGACTAAGAAAAACTATCTGATTTTTAATCTTAACTATTCAGGTTTCTAAAAGGATACGCTTTACATTTTTTTGAAATTTACTTGAGATTAGTAATCATTGAACCAATTAAAATGATTTTGCATAATACTAGACTTATTATCATTGATATGCTCTACAAACCGTTTTGCGATAGAGGACAGATTCTTTGAACTTAACCATATAAGATTCCAATTGGTCACAATAGGTAAATCTTTTACTGGAATAATTTGTAAATCTCCATTAAGGAGTTCGTTTTTAATCCCGATAAGCGGAACGATAGAAAACCCTAATCCTGCTAGCACAGCTTGTTTCACCGCCTCATTTGATGTGAGTTCCATTTTCTTATAGGTAGAGATTTTATGAGATGCTATAAAACGCTCCATCGCATTACGGGTGGCAGACCCCTGTTCTCTATAAATAAGAGGTAATTCCTCAAATATTTTTGGACTTAGATTTTTTCCTACATTTTTATATTTCCGACCTCCTACAAGATGCAATTTGTTTTCCATAAGTTGCACACGATCAATTTTAAGGTTTTTAGGGATGGTGGATACCATGGCGAAGTCTACGTCATTATTTTCCAAAGAACGTACGACCTCTGCTTTATTGGTCACATCCATTATTAAATCTACTCCTGTATGCTGTGCCATAAAATCAGCCAAAAAATAAGGCATGGCATATTTTGCGGTAGAGACAATCGCAATTTTTAATTTACCTGCAAGCTCGCCTTGAAAAGAAAGCGCTTTATAGTTGAGAGCATGTACTTCTTCGAGGATTTTTGTTGCAGCTTTTGCAATCTCCTCACCAAATTCAGTGATATAAATTTTTCTACCTACTACTTCAAATAAGGGATTTTTGAATTGATCTTGAAACTTTTTTAACTGAATAGAAACAGCAGGTTGTGTAAGAAACAACTCCTCTGAAGTCTTAGTTACACTTTTTAACTCTGATATTTTATAGAAAATTTCTAATTGATGCAGCGTATAATTCATAATAAATAGTTATGTATTTCATAATAAATATAAATAAAAATATACAAAACAAACTGCACATCTTTGCATAAATTAAAAATTAACACTTTTATGAAGCATCAAAATACAGAACAACATCAAACAAAAATAATACAGTTACAAACATCTAAAAAAAGACATATTCCTTTCTTATCAAATAAAATAGCAATTGTAGTAATGCTTGGATTTTTCATCAGTCTTTCTGTAGCAAGCAACTATCTTTTTCTAGAAGAAATTTTGATCGCTACAGCTATTATAAGTTTATCCTTTTCATCAAAAGAGACTACAAAAATCAACAAATAAGGTAGTTCAGATATCACATAATTATGGATTTACACTTGTTATTTGACAACTTAACAAACCCTGCATTACTATTTTTCTTTTTAGGTGTTATTGCCGTTCAACTTAAGAGCGATCTAAGTATACCTTCAAATTCTTCAAAATTCATATCCCTCTATTTACTTTTATCCATTGGTTTCAAAGGAGGTCAAGAACTGGCTCACAGCACCTTTAATAACGAAATTTTATGGTCGTTACTTTTTGGAATGTTCCTCGCTATAGCGATCCCTTGTTACACCTATTTTATTTTAAGACGAAAGTTTTCTGTAGAAAATGCAGGCGCTATTGCCGCAGCGTATGGGTCTGTAAGTGCCGTAACATTTGTTACTACGATCTCATTTCTTGAGATGGAGCAAATTCCTTTTAACGGTCACATGGTTGCCGTAATGGCTCTTATGGAAGCTCCTTCTATTATGGTAGGACTCTTGCTTATCACTGTATTTGCCAAAAATAAGAAAGAAGATAGCGTCCCAATGAAGAAAGTGGTACATCATGCATTAACTAATGGAAGTGTACTCCTTATTATAGGAAGTTTGATTATAGGATTTTTAACTAGCGAAGCTCAAGCAGAAGGTATAAAGCCTTTTACTACAGATATATTCAAAGGATTTCTAGCCGTGTTTCTATTGGATATGGGAATTACGAGTGGAAAAAAACTATCAGATTTTATAAAGAAAGGATGGTTTGCTTTTTTATTTGCTATTATTATACCTATCATAAACGGAAGTATCGTTGCTGTAGTAAGTGGCTTGTTTATAGAAAGTGAAGGTAACAGACTCTTGTTTGCCATACTCGCAGCAAGTGCTTCTTATATTGCTGTTCCTGCCGCTATGAAACTAGCCGCTCCAAAGGCAAACCCAAGTCTTTATATACCTATGGCACTAGCCATTACGTTCCCATTCAATATTACGTTAGGAATGCCGTTGTATCTATACCTTATTCAATAATCATAAATTTTACTAATACTATGCATTAAATATATAAATAAAAATATACGAACATTTAATCAGACATTTGTACTATAAATAAATCAGTTTAAAATTTGACACCTATGAATACAGTAGCCACATCTCCAGAAGTAGCAAAAGACAAACATCAAATTAATTTAATAGATGGTTGCTTTTCTGCATCAGAAGCACAGGATATTTTAACGCCTATGCTCGCTAAGAAAATCAACTTTCACCAAGTAAAGCGTATGTCTCTTTTCGAAAAGAATCACAGTGATTCTTGTGCATCAGATAGAGATAGAATTTTAGAACTTGAAGAAGCAAAGATAAAAGCAGAAGATATTTTTTTACAAGCAAAACTTGAAGGAAAGAAAGTAAAAATGCATAGTGTTATACATATTACACTTGAAGATTAAGCAAGTAATTTATTTGTTGATTTAAGCCACAATACACATAATTTAGTTTAGTTTAAAATAATATATTAAGAAAAAACTGGTACTTCGTTCTTACTATATGTTTTATCACTCAAAAATAGCGGTTCTGAACAGACCGCTATTTTTTTGTTTAAAATAACTTTAACAGCAAACTAAAACCCAATCATATATCCTTTTTACAATCATTTCATTAAAAAAATAGATACAAACCCTGTATTATTTAAAAAAAAATCTACATTTGTAATATGACTACTTCAAAAAATAAAACACGTATAGTACCTATCGCACCACCCGTGCGCCGCCACCGCTAATTTCTTTTAGCTAGCCGCATACTATTTCACGTTTTTATTTTTTTATTATGTACCATTCAAATTTCAAATCCTATTTTCATCTTCCAGCTATTTCTCAAAATAGCAACGATTTTGTACGCCGCTTTTTCTTTCCCCGCCCGTAAGGGTACTTTTCTATTTATAGAACTTAGGTGAGTCCGGTTCTGCTTTCGAAATTTAACTCAATACATTTTAACTTTTAAAATCAACAACAATGGAAATCATTATTGCTGATCAGACACATAGCATATATGCTCAAATTATATGCGACACCATAGAAGAAGCTGCTCAAGTACGAGGAACGGGCATCGCTAGAAGAGAACCTACATATATCATTTCAAAAATGGAAAAGAGAAATGCTGTCATTGCTCTTGATGGAAAGAAATTTGCTGGCTTTTGCTATATAGAAACTTGGAGTCATGGGAAATTTGTTGCTAATTCTGGTTTGATCGTACATCCAGACTATAGAGGGCAAGGTTTATCTAAGAAAATTAAAAAACAAATATTTGAGCATTCAAGAACCAAATTTCCAGAAGCAAAAATTTTTAGTATCACCACAGGATTGGCGGTAATGAAATTAAATAGTAATCTTGGATATACCCCCGTCACTTTTTCTGAACTCACCAAAGACCAAACATTTTGGGATGGTTGTCAAACGTGTAAAAATCACGACATACTACAAAGAACCAACCAATCCATGTGCCTTTGTACCGGCATGCTATACGACCCAAATAGCAAGCAAAAAACAGAACAAAAAGAAATAACAAGCAACGCTTTTTCCAGATTAAAAAGTATCAAACACACGCTTTTTTTAAAAAATAAAAACAATAAAACCTAGGTCAATCGATTAAACCAGATCCCACTCAATAGCGGGATTAGTTCAACTTACAATTTTGAGTGTGTCTTGTAAACTTCTCAAAAATTGAATTTCACTAAAAATAAAAAAAATGAATACATCCAAAAAAATAGTGCTCGCTTATAGTGGTGGTTTAGACACCTCTTACTGTGCCGTACACTTATCAAAAGATAAAAACTTTGAAGTACATGCGGTAAGCGTAAATACTGGCGGCTTCTCTGATGAAGAGATTAATACCGTAAAAAACACAGCGTATTCATTAGGTGTAACCAGCTATAAGAATATAGATGCCATCACTCCTTTCTATCAAAAAGTCGTAAAGTATTTGATCTTTGGGAATGTGTTAAAGAACAATTCGTATCCTTTATCTGTAAGTGCCGAGCGTATCATCCAAGCCATTAAGGTTGTTGAATATGCCAAAAACATTGATGCCAACTACATTGCTCATGGAAGTACGGGTGCAGGAAATGACCAAGTACGATTTGATATGATTTTTCAAACACTTGCCCCAGACATTGAAATCATAACTCCTATAAGAGACCAACAACTTTCTAGACAAGAAGAAATTGATTATTTAAAAAATTATGGTGTAGATCTCTCCTGGGAGAAAGCAAAATATTCGATTAATAAAGGGCTTTGGGGTACAAGCATAGGCGGTGAAGAAACTTTAACCTCAGAAAAAGGATTGCCAGAAAATGCATTCCCATCTCAATTGACCAAAACAGGCAAAGAGCAAGTCACACTCACTTTTGAAAAAGGAGAATTAATCGCCGTCAATGGTAACATACAAGCTCCCGAAAAAAACATTGAAGTCTTAGAGAACATAGCATCACCTTATGCTATAGGAAGAGATATTCATGTAGGCGACACGATTGTGGGCATCAAAGGACGTGTGGGGTTTGAAGCTGCAGCAGCTCTGATTACCATTAAGGCACATCATCTATTAGAAAAACATACGCTTACTAAATGGCAATTACAACATAAAGAATATATAGCCAATTTTTACGGTATGCATTTGCATGAAGGACAATATCTAGATCCTGTCATGAGAGATATGGAAGCCTTTTTATCCAGCAGTCAAGAAAAAGTATCTGGTGATGTGATGGTCACATTACAACCATATCACTTTTCCTTAGACGGTATTATTTCTAAGAATGATTTGATGTGTTCAAAGTTTGGAAGCTATGGCGAAATGAACACACAGTGGACTGCTGCAGAAGCCAAAGGATTCATCAAAATAAATGGGAATCAAAATAAAATCTACCAACAAATACACGCAACATCATGATCAAAGTAGGAATTATAGGAGGAGCCGGATATACCGCAGGAGAACTGATTCGAATCTTACTGCATCATCCTAAAGCAACGATTAATTTTGTTTTCAGCACCTCCAATGCAGGAAATAAAGTATATAAAGTGCATCAAGATTTAATCGGATCGACGGACTTAACGTTCACAAATACCATCAATCCAAAAGTAGATGTGGTGTTTCTATGCCTAGGGCATGGAAATTCAAGAAAATTCTTAGAAGAACATTCATTTTCTGAAGACACCAAAATCATCGACTTAAGTACTGATTTTAGACTTTTGGAAGATCAAGTCTACAAAGGAAAATCATTTGTATATGGATTGCCAGAGGTATATAAAAAATCCATTCAAAAAGCACAATACATCGCAAATCCAGGGTGTTTCGCGACAGCGATCCAATTGGCATTAGCGCCACTAGCAAGTAGTAATCTGTTAACAAAAGACATTCATGTGAATGCCGTCACGGGTGCCACTGGGGCTGGTACATCACTTTCGAAGTCTACTCATTTTACATGGAGAGATAACAACTTTTCGCATTATAAATCTTTTACACATCAGCATCTAGCAGAGATTCACGAAACCATGCATCATGTGCAACCTGATTTTGATCTTGACATTCATTTTATTCCTAATAGAGGGAATTTCTCCAGAGGGATTTTCGCGACAGCGTACACCTATTTTGAAAAATCTTTAGAAGAAGCGATCGCATTATACAAAACATATTATCAAGATGCACCTTTCACCATCATATCGGATGAAGAAATCCATTTAAAACAAGTGGTCAATACCAATAAATGTGTCCTTCATTTACAAAAGCATACCAATAAATTATTAATCACAAGCATTGTAGACAATCTCTTGAAAGGTGCCTCAGGACAAGCTATTCAGAATATGAATTTGGCTTTTGGTCTTGTCGAAACCGATGGTCTACAATTAAAAGGATCCATTTTTTAAAAAATAAAACGTATGAAAATAGCTATCATAGGAACAGGGAATTTAGGGAAGTCTATCGCAAAAGGATTGGTTACCAATCAAGCACTCAAGAGCCTGTACCTTACCAAAAGAAACCTCACAAAACTCAAAGAATTTGAAGACTACAAGAATGTCGTCTTAACAAAAGATAATTTGGAAGCGGCGCAACATACTGATGTTTTAATCTTTGCAGTACAACCAGCGCATCTGGAAGGAGTTTTGAAGGAGATTCAACCTTTACTCACCAAAAAACATATTATCATCTCTACCGTCACAGGCGTTTCTATTGCCAATATCGAGCAAATAGTTGGCGAAGACAAGTCTGTAGTGAGAGCCATGCCCAATACGGCCATTGCTGTGGGTAAATCGATGACGTGCCTTTGTAGCAATGCTCACGGGGCAAAACGCATTGATATGGCTGAGACTATTTTTAACAACCTAGGACACACCTTACAGATTCCAGAAGCTCAAATGCAAGCCGCTACCGTGATTTGTGCTAGTGGAATTGCGTTTTGGATGCGACTCATACGCGCTACGACACAAGGTGCTATTCAATTAGGATTTGACGCCAAAGAAGCCCAACAACTTGCGATGTATACTTGTGAGGGTGCCGCGAGTCTACTCATTCAAAACAAACAACATCCAGAGCAGGAAATCGATAGAGTGACTACGCCAAAAGGTTGTACCATAGAAGGTCTCAACGAGATGGAACACAAAGGATTAAGCTCTTCACTCATTCAAGGAATTGTAGCGTCATTTCATAAAATCAACACCATAAAAAAGGAGCAATTATGAGTTTATTTGATGTGTATCCCCTATTTGATATGACTCCCGCTTTCGCGAAAGACGTATTCGTGTACGACACCAATGAGGTTGAATACCTAGATTTATACGGAGGTCACGCCGTTATTTCTATTGGGCATTCGCATCCTCATTACGTCCAACGTATCAGTGAGCAATTACAGAAGATCGGGTTTTATAGCAATGCGATTCAGAATCCGCTACAACATGAGTTAGCAACGAAGCTAGGTAAGCTCTCTAAGTGTTCAAACTATCAATTATTTTTTTGTAATTCTGGTGCTGAAGCCAATGAAAATGCGCTAAAACTAGCTTCCTTTTACACTGGAAAAAAGAAAGTGCTTGCCTTTAAAAATTCTTTTCACGGGCGAACTTCTGCGGCGGTGGCAGCCACAGACAATCCTAACATCATTGCTCCCATCAATGCACAACAAGAAGTAGATTTTGTGGCATTAGGAGATATTGAGAAGGTAGAAGACATTTTAAAAGAGGGAAAAACCTGTGCGGTTATTATCGAACATATTCAAGGGGTAGGTGGTCTTGATGAAATGCCTACGGCGTTTTATACCGCTGTCGCGAAAATCTGTAAAAAATACAACACCTTATTCATTGCAGACGAGGTACAATCTGGTTTTGGAAGAACTGGAGATTTTTTCGCTTTTCAGAAACACGGAATCATGCCTGATATTATTTCGATGGCAAAAGGAATGGGGAACGGATTTCCTGTTGGCGGGATTTTAATTCATCCAGATTTAAAGCCCTCTTACGGAATGTTAGGGACTACGTTTGGAGGTAACCACTTAGCATGTGCCGCTACACTTGCTGTATTAGAAATACTACAAAAGGAAGGTCTTATGCAACACGCATGTGAGATGTCTGCCTATTTTGTTGAAAAAGCACAAACACTTCCAAAACTAAAAACCATCAAAGGCCGTGGACTCATGCTAGGATTGGAATTTGATTTTCCTATTGCTGCCTTACGTAAAACACTTATTTATCAACATCACATATTTACAGGAAGTTCTAAAAACCCAAACTTATTAAGAATCCTTCCTCCACTGACAATTCAGAAAAAACATATTGATCATTTTATGGATGCTTTACACCAAGAATTATAAGAGTCATAAAAGATATTTAGCAGACAATAACTAACACCCATTGGCATTATTAAATTACTATTCAGATCGTTACAAAATTCAAACAGATGAAAAAGTACACAGACATACACGATATAGAAAACATCCCCAAAATTATTCAGGAAGCGATTGCCTTAAAAGCAAATCCTTTCCAATACGAACATCTAGGAAAACACAAGACACTGGTCATGCTCTTTTTTAATTCCAGTTTGCGTACGAGATTGAGTACTGAAAAAGCAGCTAAAAATTTAGGGATGGACGTGATGATTCTAGATATTAATAATGCGTGGAATCTGGAATTTAAAGACGGCACCATCATGAATCTAGACAGCGCCGAACATATAAAAGAAGCCGCTCAAGTCATTTCGCAATATACAGATGTGATTGCTGTAAGAGCTTTTCCAAGTTTGAAAAATAAAGAAGAAGATGAGTCCGAATATATCTTAAACAACTTTACAAAATATGCCTCCGTGCCTATCATTAATATGGAAAGTGCCACCGCACATCCCTTACAAGCACTTACAGACGCTATTACGATATCAGAACTCACAAACAAAAAAAAGCCCAAAGTCGTTTTATCTTGGGCACCACATCCTAAAGCGTTGCCACATGCTGTTGCAAATTCATTTATAAAAATGATGCAATCTATAGACGTAGACTTTTCGATTACGCATCCCGAAGGGTATGCACTAGATCCTAACATCACAAAGAACACCCCTATTTCTTATGATCAAGAAGAAGCCTTAAAAGACGCTGACTTTGTGTACGTAAAAAACTGGAGTAGTTATGACAACTATGGACAGGTCTTAGACCAAAATCCCGATTGGATGATTACTCAAGAAAAGATAGGCAATGCTACTTGTATGCACTGCCTTCCTGTCCGCAGAAACATGGTGATAGAAGATGCTGTATTAGATAGTGACAACTCCGCCGTCATACAACAAGCAGGCAATAGAACTTTTGCAGCGCAAGTAGTATTAAAAAAAATATTAGAAAACCTATAGTATGGAAACACTCAAGGTCATAAAAATAGGAGGTAATATCATTGATATTGAGAAAGAAATGTATGCATTTCTAGAAAAGTTTGCACGCCTTAAAGGCCCTAAAATCCTAGTTCATGGAGGTGGGAAACTAGCTACATCATTGGCTAAAAAAATGAACATTAAAGTCCAAATAAAAGAAGGAAGACGTATTACAGATACTGCAACTTTAGATATCATCACCATGACCTATGCGGGTAAAATAAACAAAAATATTGTGGCTCAGCTACAAGCATATCAATGCAATGCCATTGGCTTTTCTGGAGCTGACGGAAATACGATTGTTTCTGTAAAAAGACCTATTAAAGAAATAGATTACGGATTTGTAGGAGATATTAAGAAAGTACATCCAGAGACGCTGAGTCTTCTCATCAATAACAACATAACGCCTGTTTTTTGTGCCATCACCCATGACGCGCAAGGACAACTACTCAACACCAATGCAGATACAATTGCTTCAGCGTTGGCTATCGCTTTTTCAAAGAACTATCAAGTCGAATTATATTACTGTTTTGAAAAAAAAGGAGTCCTTACATCTATAGATGATGAACAATCCGTTATAAAAAATATAACAACACAAAACTACAAATCACTCATTGATCAAGGAATCATCACCCACGGGATGATTCCGAAGCTAGACAACAGTTTTTATGCTATTAAAAACCTTGTAAGTCAAGTACATATAGGCTTACCAGATATGGTATTTGACACCACAATTCCTCACACCCTCATACAAGACTCATGACTATAGAAAACCTCACAACAGCCGCCATTCAATTGCTCAAAAAATTAATTGAGACCCCTTCATTTTCAGGAGAAGAAGACACTACTTCCGCACTTATTATAGCATGGTTTACAACCTATAACATTCCGTATCAAAGAGTGAATCATAATATTTGGGCGACTAATAAAAGCTTTCGCGAAAGCAAACCTAGCCTTTTACTCAACTCACACCATGACACCGTAAAACCCAATAAAGGATATACAAAAGACCCTTTTAAAGCTATTGTGGAAGATGGAAAATTATACGGGTTAGGCAGTAATGATGCAGGAGGTGCTTTAGTTTCTCTGCTGGCTACGTTTACCTATTATTACCATCAAGAAGACTTACAATACAATTTGGTATTTGTCGCTTCGGCGGAAGAAGAGAATAGCGGACCACATGGGTTACATAGTATCTTAGACATCCTTCCAAAAATAGAGGTTGCCATTGTAGGCGAACCTACCTTGATGCAACTTGCCATTGCCGAAAAAGGATTGGTTGTTTTTGACGCGATCGTAAAAGGCACGCCTAGTCACGCCGCACATCCTAATACTGATAACGCCATTTATAATACGATTCCTGTGCTCGAATGGTTTCAGAACTATCAATTCAAAAAGACGTCAGAGGTCTTAGGGGATGTGAAAATGACAGTTACACAAATCAATGCGGGGATACAACACAATGCGGTACCGGCAGAGGTTTCATTAGTCATAGATGTCCGTGTAAATGACGCCTATACCAATCAAGAAATCTGTGATATTTTAGAAGCCGAAAGTCCGTGTACGAGCATCACACCACGAGGTATAAAATTAAACTCCTCGTCTATTCCTCCTGATCACGCACTCGTAAAAGCGGGTGTTGCCTTGGGAAGAAAAACCTACGGCTCTCCTACGCTATCTGACCAAGCCGTGTTGTCTTGCCCTTCTTTAAAATTAGGGCCTGGGGACAGCACCCGCTCGCACACCGCAAACGAATTTATTTATCTCTCAGAAATTGAGGAAGGAATTCGCATATACACTGAACTATTAAAACAAGTTATTATATAAATAGTGATACACGATAAAAAAGAGACAAGATCGCTGCGCTAATAGACAATAGAATATATACTAATTGCTAACGGCGTATATACAAGCATTAGAAAATTAGTAAAGATCACAAATGATACATAGTAGAAAGGGATGGTTGCTAAGTCCGCTTTCGCGAAAGCGTATACAACATTTTAAAAAACAACAGTATGAAACTTTGGGATAAAGGGGTTACGATAGACCAACGAATAGAAAAATTTACGGTAGGAAATGATAGGGAAATCGACTTGCACATTGCTATATATGATGTGCAAGCGTCTTTGGCGCATGCAAAAATGCTAACTTCTGTTGGCATCATTACCTCCAAAGAATTACAACAACTTGAGAAAGGATTGAAAGAAATAGCACTACAAATCGTAGAAGAAACCTTTGTCATAGAGCCTCAATTTGAGGATGTACATTCTAAGATTGAATATGAACTCACCAAAAAATATGGAGAGGTCGGTAAGAAAATCCATACCGCACGTTCAAGAAATGATCAAGTACTGGTGGCATTACACTTGTTTTATAAGGATCATTTACAGCATGTACTATCAAAAACCGAAAGCTTATTCAACACCCTTTTAGAACTTGCTGAAACTCATAAAAAAACCATAATACCAGGCTACACACATTTACAAGTGGCGATGCCTTCTTCTTTTGGCTTATGGTTTTCTGCGTATGCAGAGCTATTGATAGATGATGTATATATGCTTCAGGCCGCATTAAAAACCGTTGATCAGAATCCGTTGGGGTCGGCGGCAGGATATGGGAGTTCGTTTCCGATTGACCGAGATTTTACCACCACAGAATTAGGATTTACAACTCTTAAATACAATGTAGTTGCCGCCCAATTAAGCAGAGGGAAAAATGAACGTATCATCGCCAGTGCTTTGGGAGGATTGTGTAATACCCTCGCAAGATTCTCCATGGATATTTGCTTGTATATGAGTCAGAATTTTGGTTTTATTTCCTTTCCAGATGCACTCACTACTGGGAGTAGTATTATGCCTCACAAAAAAAATCCAGATGTCTTTGAACTCATTAGAGGGAAGTGTAATAAAATTCAAGCATTGCATACCGAAATGCTCTTAATCACCAATAATCTCCCAAGCGGATACCATAGAGATTTTCAGTTACTAAAAGAACATAGCATTACTGCTTTTGAAGACGTGATAGAGATCCTCACCATTTTTGAATATGCTATCAAACAAATCAAGATCTTAGACATTGATCTTAGTGATGAAAAGTACCATTATTTGTATACCGTAGACAGTATCAATACGCTGGTCATCAACGGAGATTCCTTTAGAGATGCCTATCAGAAAGTAGGCGCTCAAGTGCAGTCAGGTACCTACACCCCCGCAGATGCAAAGGAGCATACGCATATAGGAAGTATGGGAAATTTGTGTTTGGATAAGATTCGGGAGAAGTTTAGTGAGGCTAGGAAATAAATGAATTAAAAAAGTTAAAGTTGTACATAAAAACTACTCCAACATTGGGGGATGTTGGAGTAGTTCTTAAGTAACCAAAAATTACTTGTATATTTAAAAAACTAGTAGGTACATTTTAGCTTTAGCGGATGTTTCTTTTTAGTGACATCTGTATCTTGATGTTTACTTTATGTTTCATCCATGGCAATTAGGTATTGTTTTTCAAAAATCAAGAAATCAGTTCTAACATTTTAGTCATTCTTTTCTGGTTAACATTATTGGCTTTCATTAATAAAACAACTCACTGATCGTTATTCCTGAAAAATTTCTCTTTTAATTTATTGCCCTGCAATCTCTACCACACTTTTGAAATAAAGCATCCCGTATAAGGGAAGTTACTCAAAGTGTGGTCTTTGTATAATTCTAAATTATCATAGTTTTGTTCTTTCAAACACTATAGAATGAAAAGAGTTTCCTACGATACATCGATTAAACATATTACTCGTCACGGACTTTTACAAGATATTCTCACTAGAGAAGAAATAGCTCTGATTCCAAGTCCTAATATCTCTCGTTGGAAACACGAATCTGATAATAAATATATGCATAGTGAGATCAATGAAATTCTTACCCAAGAAGTAAATCTTATCAAAAGATTAAATCGATCAGGCTATAAAACATTAAAAGTAAAGCTGATAAAACAACTTAGCTTCTAATTTAAATTCTAGTTTTCAAAGACTATTTGCAACTATCTTATTTTGTGATATATCCCATAAATGGGAAACATTATTGTAAAATGATCATGGAGATAGAAGAGCATAGCCTTAGCTACGGTTTTATTTTACTGTGAAATATAAGTGCCATAAAAACTAATTATAAGGCTTATTTTAATGTTCATTTAGTATTAGTTCCCTTCCAATCTAGGAAGCAACCATAACAAACCCATTGCGAATACAAACACGATAAAAAACCAAAGACGCGAGACAAGACGTTGCACTTTTGTCATTTCAGCAGAAGCCTTGCTATCTTGAAAATGAAGTCTATTTTGTTGACGCCAATCATAGGCCTTCACCCCTTGCCAACTCGTTGAAGTAGCCACGTAATAACGTAAAACAGCCGTCGTATCTTCTGCGAGTTTAAGTGTTTCCCACCCAGGCTCTTGAGGATATACGATGCCTGACCATTCATCTGGCAAGGATACATTTTGCTGGAGCGCAACAGGTTGACCAAGTGCATTGATTACGGTAGGTTGAGACATAGAAGTACGTAATGAAAAATGAAAAGGCACATCAGGAGTAGCCATATCATCTTCCGTCTCCCATCGAACGATGGGAATATCTTTCTGACTCACGGCACTTAAGATACGAGACCATATATAGGCATATTGCTCCAGATTCCCCTTTAAAACTAGCGGATACGACTCCACAATCATAGACGTACTCACCCGGCCAAATCCTCTTTGCTCATAGGCACTCAGCAACGTATTCTCTGCTTCTAGAATAGGTTGTAGTCTAGCATTTTCGGCAAAAAGAACAGGTCCAACAGAGACGTTCACCTTCGGCCATTGTGGCAAACGAATTTCTTTTTCTTCATTTCGCTTAAAGCGAAAACCAAATACCTCCCTACCCCTCAGAGTCGACTCATCCAGTTGTATAAAAACCCCGAGACCTTGAGTTTCCACAGCAGCTTGCAACGCTCGTCGAGAACTAGAAGAAAGATTTGCATACGAGCCCCCATCAAGGATCACCAAGTCAAAGTCTGCTAGATTATCAGTGGTAAGGTTATACAAAGTCGCTTGAGGCCGATTAAAATTTTCGAACTTGTATGTGTCTTTGGTCATCTGACTACGTACCAATACTTGGTGTCCATTTTCTGCCAAAAAGTTTTTTAAATACTTGGTCTCAAAAGTGGGAAATCTATTGAGAATAACCACTTTTAAAACTCGACTCGGGTTTACTTGTACAGGCAAAGGGTCTCTCGTTACTACTTCTCCCAAAGAATCCTTGGTAATCAACGTATAAACAAAAGTACCAGCTATTTTTGGGGTTGAACCCACTTCAAATATTAGTTCCTCTTCCTTTGCAATCGCTAAGGAGTCGAGTCCATTTCCACCTGAGTCTTCCAAAACGATTTGGGTTCCTTTTAATGGTTTCTCGTATAAACCACGTACGATTAGAGAATCCCCCAACGTCACCTTGGAGTCATACTGTAAGCGTTTGATACCACCTAATACGTTCCCAGGTAGATAGGTTGCTTTAACATTATCCAATTGCCAAAAATCATAAGGTGCCATCCCATCACCAAGAATATAGGCGGTGGTAATACTATCCATTTGTTTTTGATCCAAACCATCCATCTCATACGCTATAAGATGTAGATTTTTGCGCAGTCGTTTCAAACTGTCCAGCTGACGCTCGCTATAATTTTGCGTCAGGATTGCCCCTACTCCCTTGACTTGATTCTCCCAAACCAAAGGTCTGAGAACCATTAGTGCTAGCATTATTACCGCTATCAAGCCTATGAGCGCTTTTAGGAACCACCACTTTTTACTTCCTGAGCGATATTCTTTCCATAAAAAGACGCCCCATAGCACGACGACACCTAGCAGTACGGGTAGCCACAAGTTTTCCAGTAAGAAGATGTCCTTATCGATCACTAGCTTTGAGTTCTTGAATGAATGCTTTTTCCAAGGCTCCTCTGTATTGATACCTCACCACAGGGTCAGTATCTACTGCGGGGAGTACTCGCAATAAACCTTGTCGTACACTTTGCAGTATCACAGTCGCTTGTGGTTTCTCTTCGGTGAGCCAGGATAACTCTTGTAAGCTCTTAAGATATTTGGAAGGTTCTTCTATAGCAAGGGCGGCAAGTTCTTTTCCTGCTTGTGCAAAAACCGCTCGATCGGCAGCCGTAATACTAGCACCTTGCGCAAGTCGTTCTTCAAGAATAGCCACACTCTCTCGCATCGCGCCATACGAAATTTCATAATTCATATCCTGTTGCTTATAAAAATCGTCAATCTCATCGAGGTCGCCAGAAAGTCGTTTTTCTTCCTTTATGGGTGGTGGGTCAAAACCAATACGATGTACATAAATACGCGCACTGTTTTTAATCTCTTGAATAAGCTTGAGCGCTTTATATTGATAGGGCAAAGACTTATCAGGCTCGGCCAGTCGTAAGTACAACTCTGCATCCCACATCTGGGCCATTGCATCCCTTAATTTCCCCCTTAAAGAGGCGGTAAATAAGGTGGACTCCTCTGGATTATCGTGTTTGTGCATATATTCCTCAAAACCAGATTCATCTTCCTCGCCCTCCTTGTCATCGTGCTCATGCTCGTCGTGATGTTCTTCAACAAGGTTGTGTTCATTTTCACTATCGTGGTCAGGGCGGTAGCTTGCCGTAGGGTCGTCGGGGTCAAAATCTGCTTCTTCTATGTCTGGTGTCACGGCAATACCTGAGTCGGCCTCATCTCCCATAAACTTTCCATATTTTAAGCGTAAGGCTTTCTGGTCAAAGCCTAACTCATTACTTCGCGATTTAAATTCTTGAAGTGGGATTTGATTTCTTTCTGAAATGAGTTTCTCGGTATCAATAATCAATTGTCTCTGACTCCTAAAATAATCAGGCATCAAGTCTGCGCCCATCGTTCCCTCTAC
The DNA here is from genome assembly GCF_937910895.1 of uncultured Dokdonia sp. GTDB lineage: Bacteria > Bacteroidota > Bacteroidia > Flavobacteriales > Flavobacteriaceae > Dokdonia. The sequence continues at coordinate 194,590 of NZ_CALEMI010000052.1, forward strand.
TCCAAAGCCATCACGTATCGTATCCTTAATCACTGCAAAAAAAGTTTCACTACGCGTACTATTCGCTTTAGGTGTCTTTTGATCTTGTACTTCAACATAAAAATAAAGTTCATCGCCCATCTCCATTTTTAGTTGATCTAAGCGTATATTTTTTGAGAGACGCGCCTTTTTTGAGCCTTGTACCAGCTTTTGGTCAAAGGCAAGTTTCTCTTCTCTAAACTTCACAGATTCTCCAGACCCCTTACTCACCGTCGCAATAATAAAAGCTGTTTTTATGCCAAAATCATCTGTAATTCCTGCCGTAAAGTTAAGTACTTTATCATCTTCAAAATCAAAAGATGAAAACTGAGGGATGTCTGTGATTTCTACGGTAGGAGCCTTATCTTCAATGACCTCTACAGTATACAAGTCAGATACATATTGGGCACCCAAGCTGTCTGCAAATCTAAAATTATAATAGCCCGAGGCCTGCGGCACGATGGATTGTGTAACATACTCATTTTGCTTTCCACTTTTTTGAGAAGTCATCGTCACGTCTTTCTCTCCCATACCTTCCAGACGCACCTCACGCAACGGCTGATTAAAGCCTAGCTTCCAAGAGAGCCGAGTACCTTCCATTACTTTAACATTCAAATCACTGCTTGATTTGGTAGGAATCTGAGTATAAGCAGGATATGCAATAGTCACCTTTTGATTCAATAATACGGGAGATTCATAGACAGGCGCTACAGAATCGGTTGTTTGAAAAACCATCAATGGCTCCTCTTCAGCATTTGGCATATTTGATGCGATTCCCATCGTATATACTACAGAAACCAACATACCGATGAAAGAAAGAACTCCTGCGGTGAGCATGGCTTTTTTAAGTCCCGTTTGAGGCTTGACATGCTTTATTTCTAAAGTAAGACGGGTGGTTACTTTTTCTCTTTGTAGCTGCGCAAGCCCTGATAATCCAGTGGGTGTCGTAAGCAACAAACTGCTACTATACTCCGCAGTGTTGAGATGATCATCTATATACCGACTGCTCTTTTCATTTGATAGTTGCCAAGGTCGAATCACGAAAAGCGCCATCGCAGCTACCACACATAAAAGAAGTATTCCCCATAGCATACTCTGTGTTATCAAGCCTATACAGACGCCAGCGCCTATACCATATAGCATAGCTTCCAAGGCTCGCAATAATTGCCAGTGCTTGGTATATTGTTGTATGAGTTTGGCCCCTTCCATTATTGTTTTCGTATGCTTGCGACAATACGTTCGCCCACCATTAAAAATAGTAAAACCATCCACAGCCAACCAGAAAAGTCCGCAGCGGCGATTTTCGGTATCGTTTTAGTGTTCAGAGCCACTTTGGTTTGTAATTGCTCACTCGATATCGTACGTAGATCTTCTTTTTGTACTTGACCAAAAACGTCTTTATCTAGCGTAAGCCAGCGTAATAAATGTCCCATCCAATCTTCTTCAAGCACCACTTTTGTATTGAGTTCTTTGGTTAATATAAAATCAGTACGGGAAGTACCCGGTTCAATCAAACGATGCGCTAAAATATCTTGACGATACCGCAAGGTTTTTGCAGTAGTCTCAGGCATCACAGCATCACTCAGCCAAACAATATAATCACTTTCAGCAAATGCCTTTTCTGCAGATGGAGCACTCTTTTCTATGATGATATCCGTTTGGGTATAGCTTGCAATTGCTTTAATTCCCAACTCTACAAAGATACTTTGGGTCTCAAGACCATCATCAACCATCATCACTACTTTGACCTTTTTTTCAGGATATAACGGAATTTGAGCGACCCCGTTTTCTGTGTTGACTTCAAGACTATCTTGAGAAGCATTCCGTCTGATTTCATTTTCAGCGATGGTGGTTTTAGAAAACGATAAAGTGGTCGCATCACTGTATACCGCTACGACCTCAACACTATCTTTTTTAACGCGTGTCCAAACAGGTTCTGAAACCGTTTTTTCAGTGTCTACTGTAATCCAAGTGATGTTCTTATGAACAGTAGGGCGTTTTCCTTTGACCGCTTTCGCGAAAGCGTATGTAAACACCACTACATTATCTGCTGCTAATTGTTCCATCTCTCTGGCAAGTTGCCAATAGTGAGGAATTCCTTCTTCTACAGGGCTATCCTCCTCCCATTCTGGAAAACCTTCTGTGAAGAGGTATCTGCCTTCTTGAGGGATTTGTTCAAAGCGTGCTCGTCCTTCTGCGGTCGCCAGCAAAGAAGGCTCAAAGACATAAGCAACATCTTGCCGTGGTACTGTCGTCGTTATTTGAGGGGCTGCCAGAATCCCGACAAGTAGCGCAATAATTAGGCATCTTAACAACAATAGCCACCACTCATTGATTTGGATACTTTTACTTTGTTTGGATTTGGTTTGAGTGATAAACTGAGTACTTCCTACTTTGATCGTTTGCACTTTTTTACGGCTCCAAAAGTGAATGGCGATGGGTATGGCAAGTGCCAATAATCCCCAGAGATATGATGGTTGTAGAAAAGTCATATCAGCTGATTTTTAAGCGTTTTTTTAAAAATAATTGCAAAGCTTCTCCTATATGATTGTCCAAGCTAAATAAGTGATAGGTAATATCACTAGAGAGCAATCCTTCCTTCATCTCTCGCAAAGAAGCCTCCAATCCTTCTAAGTATAATGCCTTGGCTTCTTTCGTATTGACTTTAATTTTTGAGCCTGTCTCAAGATCTTCAAAAATAACCTGCCCTTTATAATCAAACGTTCGTTCCCGCTCTCCTAAGAGATGCAACACAACTACCTCATTACGCGAGGTTTTAAGACTCGTGATCGTTTTGGTAATTTCTTCTTCATTCTCATACAAATCGGAAATAAAAAACAACAGTTCCCGATGACTGCGATGATGTAGTTTTTCTCCGACTAGCTGGGTGGGCCACTTCCCTTGGGTATTTAACTTCAAGAGTTGATACAAAAAGCGATTAAAATGAGACTTGCTCGTTGCCGGTTGCAAGATCTCTACTTTCTCATCATTAATCGTGTGTAATCCCACAGCATCCCCTTGCCGATGCGCTAGGTGTGCCAGACTTGCCACTAAGACTTGGGCATATTCCATTTTTGAAAGTTCTCCTTCTTTATGTAACATTGAAGCGCTGGTATCAATGATAAATTTGACGGTAATATGCGTATCAATTTCTGACTGCTTGATGTAATAGCGCCCAGAACGAGCGAGCATCTTCCAATCGAGCAAACGCAAATCGTCTCCAGGCTCATAGCCTCTGTACTGACTAAACTCGAGACCCGCTCCTACCCTTCTACTTCGATTCAATCCAGACAAATATCCGTCTACTATCACGCGAGAAATCAACGCGAGTCCAGAGACACTGTTGATTACTTCGGGTTTGAGTAAGGCTTGATAATCGTCTTTCACGAGTTTGGTATCTGGTTTAGAAATTAATTTGTTCTAGAAGCTTGCTCGTCACTCTATCTGAGGTGATTCCTTCTGCTTCTGCTTTAAAGTTGACAATCACCCGATGACGTAATACGGGAAGAGCGACGTGTTGTATATCTTCTAAAGTGACCGCAATTCTTCCTTGGGCAAGGGCTCTTGCTTTTGCCGTGAGAATCATGGCTTGCCCAGCTCTAGGCCCTGCACCCCAACCGACCCATTGTTTTACATAGTCATTGGTCGTGGTTTCTGGACGTGTCGCTCGAACGAGATTGCTCACAAACTCGACTAGCTGATCACTAATAGGCACTTCTCTCACTAGCGCTTGCAGACGTAAAATCTCTTGGCCTGAAAGTATGGGTTGAATTTTCTCTTTTTTAGTACCTGTCGTACTCTTTAAAATATGTGTTTCCTCTGCTGCGGTAGGATACCCAATTTTTATATAAAATAAAAAGCGATCTTGTTGTGCTTCTGGTAACGGAAACGTACCCGATTGTTCTATCGGGTTTTGAGTGGCTAGGATAAAGAAAGGCCGCTCTAATGTATAAGTATTGCCTGAATACGTCACCTCAAATTCTTGCATCGCCTCTAGTAAAGCAGCCTGAGTTTTTGGGGGTGTACGATTGATTTCATCGGCGAGGATGATATTGGCAAAAATGGGACCCTTCTTAAACTCAAAACTCTTTTTGCCCGTTGTGTGGTCTTCTTCTAGAATTTCGGTTCCCACAATATCCGACGGCATTAAATCTGGCGTAAACTGGATGCGTTTAAAATCAAGATCAATCGCTTGGGCTAGCGTTCTAATCATTAAGGTTTTGGCAAGCCCCGGAACGCCTTCTAACAATGCGTGCCCTCCTGCTAGAAAGGTAATGAGCAACTGCTCGACCGTTTCCTCCTGACCAATAATGACTTTTGCAATCTCCTTTTTGAGGTCTGTCAATTTTCCTGTGAGCGTGTTTACTTCTTTTTCTAAGGCTACTAAGTCTTTATTCATATTGTTTTGAAATTTCTACTCAAGTGATCTTGTTTGATCCCTTCGTTCAAATCCTAATTGATTTGTTCATTATACGCTTTCGCGAAAGCAAAATACAAACCATTCCACTTCGAAGTTATAACACTCAACTATCAACTCGTAAGCGCATACATGACAATATTTACTCCAAAACGGGTGTTGTCTATTTTATACCAACGCTTATTTCTAAAGTCATAATCCCACTCACATCCGTAATCTTTATTGCTATACAACACACCGATACGACCATTGATTTCAATCGCTTTTAGGTATTCGTGTACCAAGTCATCGCCCCAACCGTTGAGTTCTTGACTAGTGGTTGGTGGGCCATCTTCAAATTCGAAAAAGACCTTATAAATCTCGTGGTCATTAGGAATTTTTTTTAAGCTATCGAGTCCAAAAATATCTTCCATCTGTCGTTCAAACGATTTAGCAAACAAGCCATCGATATCGTGGTTGCAATCGTCTGCAAAGACAAAGCCTCCATTCTCAACATACTTTTTAAAATTCTCTCTTTCCTTTTGGGTAAATTGTACGAGCTTATGTCCTGAGATATAACAAAAGGGACTTTTAAAAATGTCTTCACTCGCAAGGGTGATAATATTCTCCTGCGTATCTACTTCTAGCGTCGTATACTCTACCAATGAGTTCAGTAAATTAGACGGCATACGTTGGTCTGTATCCCAGTCTCCGGATTCATATTGTAAGCGCGTGAAGAAAAATTTATTAGGCATTCTGTTTTAGCAATCGTTTAAGGTTTGATCTCTTAATTTTAAGAAAGCGTTGTTTTGTTCGGTTTCAATTTTCGCGAAAGCGAACTTAAAATAAAAACTGGCTACTACATTAGCAGTAACCAGTTCTTTAAAATTTAATTTATTTTATACTGCATCTGAAAGACTGGTAAATGTAAAGTCGCGTATCTTCATATAGGGGATCAGACTTCCATCTACACGTACTTGTTTTCCGAGGGTTTCTAAGTTATTAAGCATAATAATAGGACTCTCGTTAAAACGGAAATTCTTCACTGGATACTTGATTTTACCATTCTCGATATAGAAGGTTCCATCTCGGGTAAGTCCCGTGTATAATAAAGTTTGAGGGTCTACGGAACGTATATACCACAAACGTGTCACGAGTATTCCTTTCTTGGTGCCTTTGATTAAATCTTCTAAAGATGCAGTGCCGCCACCCATGATGAAATTACTTGGGAAGGGAACAGGTTCTACTCCCTTTTCTTTAGCCCAATACCTTCCGTAAGCGAGGTTTTTCACCACTCCGTTTTCAATCCAAGAGGTTTTCTTGAGCGGTTGTCCTTCCCCATTCCAAGTGGGGGCAGGAACTTCCTCATTAAGGGGATCTGACCAAAGGTTTACACGCTCATCTACAATTTTCTCTCCTAGTTTTGTTCCTCCTCCTTCTTTTGACATAAAGCTACGCCCTTCATCTGCAGAGCGTGCATCAATGGATCTACCGAGGCCTTGTAGTAATCCTAAACCAGCAGAAGGTTCAAGGATGACCGTATACTTCCCTGGTTCGATTGCTTTTGCTTCTCGAGAGAGTACGGCTTTATCAATCGCCACTTTTGATGCCTCTGAGGCATCAAATTTTGAAATATCATTATAGTCACGAGTGACCCATCCTGATCCTGTACCATCATTAGTACGCATCGTTACGGTAAAACTCGCATCTGTAGACTTGTTATATGCAAAAAGACCATTAGAGTTCATCATCGCACTAAAGCCTTGACCATCATCTAAAAATCCTGCTGCGGTCACATCGTTTGCTTTTGCAGGTGTAATACTGCTATTAGCTACTTCTGCTCTATACTCTGGAGTTATATTTGCGGTCGCTTCTATAAAGGTTTTAGATTCGTCATATACTTGAGGCCCTAGCGGTTCCATATATTCTGGATTCTCGGGAGACAGTTTTGCAAGCTCTTCTGCTCGCTGTACTACTTTCTTTAGGGATTCATCATCAAGCTCGTCTATAGTTGCCGTTCCTGATTTTTTACCAAAACTTGATGTCACCGCCAGATTTTGGTTAGACTGGTACCCTGCTGTAGAAACTGAGTTACGTGCATAACGTATATTACCCCCTTGGCTTCCGCTTAGGTTTACGACACAGGCATCGGCTGTAGAAAAGCTTAATGCTTTTTCTAAGATCTTTCTAGCCTCTTCTTTTGAAAATATTGCCATTATTTATTTTTTTAAAAGTTAGACTTATACCGAACGCCCGGTATTAATTACATTGATATCATTAAATCTTGAAGTAGAACTACCATGAGATACGGCACTTACCTGAGAAGGTTGCCCTTTCCCATCAAAGAAGGATCCAAATAAACGATAGTCATTCTTGTCGCATATTTTTGCGCAAGAATTCCAAAATTCCTGTGTATTAGACTGATAGGCTACATCATTAAGCATTCCTGCAATTTTACCATCCTTGATTTCAAAATACATCGTCCCTCCAAACTGGAAGTTATAACGCTGTTGATCGATGGAATAAGAACCTCTTCCAGCGATGTAGATACCTTTCTCTACATCTTTAATCATATCGTTTATAGAATACGGCTCTTTCCCTGCTTCTAGAGAAACATTAGGCATACGTTGGAACTGGACATCGTTCCAACTTTGTGCATAGCAACAGCCTTGGGATTCATTTTGATCAATAATTTTAACTTGATCACGAATGGCTTGATAATTTACAAGGATTCCATTACGGATGATATCCCACTTCTTAGTCTTTACGCCTTCATCATCCCAGCCTACCGCTCCTAATGAGTTGGGCTGTGTTTTGTCTGCCACAATGTTTACGATATCACTACCATATTTAAAGCTTTTTGATTTCCATTTATCAAGGGTTGCAAAACTGGTTCCTGCATAATTGGCCTCGTACCCAAGTACTCGATCCAGCTCCGTAGGGTGTCCAACAGATTCGTGTATGGTAAGACCTAAGTGATTAGGTTCTAGCACAAGATCATATTTACCCGCATCTACCGACTTAGCTGTCAGCATTTGCTTGGCTTGCTTTGCCGCTAATGTGGCATCTTCTGCCATGTCATAGCTATTTCTATAGAGTCTAAGACCTTCTGGACCTTCTAATTTCTCTGAATCGAGACCATCTAGATACTCATATCCCATTCCCATAGGAGCACTCATCGCTTGACGTGTCTTGAACTTCCCTCCACCCACAGCGGTCACTCCAAAGGTAGGCCAGATGCGGTGTATGTCTTGGTCTACGTACGACCCATCTGTAGAAGCAAAATACTTTTGCTCATTTACCATAAATAGAGCGGAGTTTACAAAGTTTGCTCCGTTAGCTTGTGCAGCAGCATTTGCCGTAAGAAGCAGGTCTACCTTTTCTGATACGGGCACCTCTTTAAAGTCTTTTTTGATAGGTGTTTTCCAAGAGACCTCTCCAAAAGCCGGTACTGGTGCTAGTATCACAGGTTCTGTTTGAAATTTTGAATTTGCCTTTGCAATCGCAACGGCTTGCTCTGTTGCTTTTTTAATACCGTCTGGTGTCACATCATTGGTTGATGCAAAACCCCAAGTCCCATTTGCGATGACACGTACACCTATCCCAAAAGATTCTGTATTGACAACACCTTGCACTTTATCTTCCCTAGTGCGTACAAATTGATTGAGATATCTGCCTATTCTGGCATCTGCATAGGAAGCGCCTAAACTTTTGGCTGTGTTAAGAGCAACATCTGCCATTTGTTTCTTTATTAGTACGTCCATTCCTGGTTCTAGGAGTGCCTCTGTTGGGATATTATTTCCCATTAACAGCGAAGGCATCATCATTGCCCCAGCACCCAATCCGGCTAGTTGGACAAAATTTCGTCTTTTCATAAGAGTATACGTTTTGATTGTGGTTTTGAGCGTTGCGAAACACTCAGCATTAAAGCACCTTAATATCTGAATAAATCGGCATACCTACTAATCTTCTACTGCTAATAATATCTTAAAATTTTAACTTTTTAGTATTGAAAATATATACTGTAATGAATCTCACTTAATAAGATCTTCATTGTTTGCATAAAAACTTGCGAAAGTCATATCATGCAAAGACGATAAATTGTTTTAAATGAAAATATGTATTGTTTTTCGTTTTAATAAATTACTCATTTGCTTCATCCATATTTAGTATATCTCCACTACTTTAAGAATACTCACTTGCTTTTTAAAACATCATGTTAGCAAATATTATAACTAAAAATAACAACCCATCTGTTCTAGGGCAAAGAATTCTGGGAACGATGATAGATTACGCGCTGCTATCGCTATGATACTTTTGAAATAAAGCATCCCCTACAAGGGAAGTTTCTCAATGTGTGGTCTTTATATAATTCTAAATTAGTATAGTTTTGTTCTTTCAAACGCTAATGAAAAGAGTTTCCTATGATACATCGATTAAACATATAACTCGGCATGGACTTTTATAAGATGTATATACCTTAAAATCCCACAACTTTTGCATTTGATCCCTTTTGCATTTGATCCGGCTCAACACAAAAAGTTGTGGGGTATCTAAATTTGAGACAACTTTGCTTTAAAAAATTCTATGTCCTCAGACGCTTTATTTGCTGTAGCCCATTTATTACTCCCTGAAGTTCTTGTAACTTATTTTGAGATGACTAAACAC
>NZ_CALEMI010000053.1 GCF_937910895.1 uncultured Dokdonia sp.
TGGAAAAACTTCTAGATTTACATAACCATTTGTTGCCTTATGTGAAATTTCACAGAATTTATTATAAAGTGGTAAGCTGATTACAGCAATGTCCAAGTCAGATACTCCTGGTGTAAAAGGTTTATCTTTAAAAAAACTTAAACCTGTTTTTCCAGAACCAACGATTTGAATAGATGAAAATGGGATGTCAAATGCATTACTAATTGAATTCTTAATATAGAATTCAGCATCTGGATTATCTTTGAAGATTTCTGTAGTATATGACAAGAAAATTTTGCGAGCTATAGTTTGACTATTATCTCCCTTTTCAATTCCTGATTTTATTCCTTTTAATGCAGTCATTCTTTAATTATGCCCAACAATGTTATAATAGCAATTGCTATTATATTCTATGTATTTACTACAAATCTAACGGATTTTTAATTGATTTAAAATTGTTTACAGCCACTTGAGTATAAATTTCTGTTGTTTTGGAACTACTATGCCCTAACAGCGTTTGAATATATCTTAAATCGGTACCATTTTCTAATAGATGAGTAGCAAAACTATGTCTTAGCATATGTGGGCTTACTCTCTTGTTTATCTTTGATTTTTCTGCTGCTCTAACTACTATTTCTTTTACACTACTACCACTATATTTATTTCCTTTTAACCCTTCAAACAAGTATTCTTTCGGTTTCCAATCGTTATAATATATCCTTAATTCTTTTAGTATGGTTTCTGATAACAATGAATATCGGTCTTTATTATTTTTGGCATTTTTAATATGAATCAACATCCGCTTACTATCTATATCTTCAATTTTTAAATCTAATAGTTCACTTCTACGTAATCCAGCTGAATATAAAAGCCCTACAATACAACGATGTTTTATATTATTAGTATTTGAAATCATAGCTAAAATTTCTTCTTTAGAAAGCACTTGTGGGAGTTTGTGCTGTTTTCTAGGTCTTTCAATGCTGTAAAACCGATTGGGCATTCCCATTACTACTTCATAGTAGAATTTAATACTATTGATGGTTTGATTGATATAGCTATTGGATTTGTTTTGTTGGATGAGTAATTGAAGATATGTTCTTATTTCTTGTTCGGATAATTCAACAATATTCTTATCGGGATACTGATTTATAAACTTCTCGAATAATGAGATATAGGCTTTACAAGTGTTTAAGGCATATCTTTTGAGTTCTAATTTGATGAGATATTCTTCTGGAACATATTTGTATGATGTAGTTTTAGCTCTATTGCGATACCAATTTATATCAACAGGTTGATTATCCCGCCGTACCTTCTCTTTAAAAAAAGAATTTCCATTAACCCAAGCTACTCCTCTAAATTTTTCAAAAATATGGGCTAGATTTTCTTTTGTATTGGTGACATATACCACACCAAATTCATTACTCCATTTAGGGTTAGCTAACTCTTTTATTAATGCCTGTATTACTTTATCTGGATAGAATTTTATACCTATCATTTTTTGATTATTGATCAGAAGGTGTTTTAACGTTATATGTCTAGAAAGAGGTTTCATTTCTTAAAGGTGATAAAGAGAAATGAATTACAAAAACATAGTCGTACATTTATACGTTTATTAAACGTTTAACACTACACTTATGAGTACCTCTTGCCTTAATTGTGATGCATTATTAGAAGGAAGAACCGATAAGAAATTTTGCACCTCTTATTGCAAATCCTCGTATCATTATCAGAAAAATAAAGAAAAAGAAGATCAATTGTTTCAAAAAATAGATAGACAATTAAAGATCAATAGAAAAATTTTGAAAGAATTTAACAAAGCTGGATTAGCGACAGTAAGAAAACAAAAACTATTTGATAAAGGTTTTGATCCTAATTATTTCACGCATTATTGGAAGAATAAAGAAAATAAGATATATCTGTTTTGTTATGAATACGGATTCTTGGATGTAAACCAAAAATATGTTTTAGTTATATGGCAAAAGTATATGGAATAATATGTATAATAACTTCAATTGTTTGAAAGAGGTTTTTATTAAATCTTATATAAGTAAGTCAATTTTATATCAACTAAATTAAGCTTAATGAAAACAGAAAGCGAACGTAGGGTTTTCATGCTATAAGATGTATAGATATGCTATGATTTGCAGTTTACGTGTATTTTAAATTAATGGTAATCAGTATATTATAAAATACACTTTACGATTCATAACCCGGAGGTCACGAGTTCAATTCTCGTTCTCGCTACTTAAAAATTAAGCAGTTACATTTATTTTGTAACTGCTTTTTATTTAATGTACAACATATATACAACAATTTTGGCTATTTTCTACTTTTAGTGTTGTTGATAAGTTTACGCCAAGCAAGTCCCTTTCATTATCATTACCCGCCTTATTCTTCCTATTATTATCATTTGTGCCTTTATTCTTTAAAATTGAACTCGGTGTTATCGGGTCAGGATTGGCTTTAAAAATCATAATACCCTCTAAAACTTCCGCCCAACAATGCAAATTAAATGATGTTGGTGTCCGCATCCCATACTCTCATTTACGAACTAAGCGATCAGCAATACCCAATTTATAATTTACATCATCTTGCGTTAGCCCTAATTCCTTTCATCTAGCGATCATTGGAAGGACGACAAATTTCAAGAAATCCATACAGGTATAATTTAAAAAGTTTGATTCGTTAGTATTTATTCCATGCTCTTTTCTGTTGTACTCAGTATTGCATCTGCCGCACTTCCCCAATGCGTGTAACCGTTACAAACATAAATTTTAAAACGAGACGTGTTACTAGCGACATCTTGATACATTTTATAGAAATGAAAAGTACTTTCATAAAGAATCTAAACTTTTGACAATAAATTTTGTAGGTAATATATTACAAATATTTACTCATACTTCTTCATAAAGCAATTTTAAACGTCATACAGTCAAAAAAAAATATTTTTTTTAGAACTATAAAAAATCATCTCAAATGTACTCATAACAAGTAATCACAGGATTTTAAAGAAGTAACTAGTGATGGTCATAGCATATTAAGTAGTCAAGAAGCTTGAATTCTATTAGGAAGATATGTTTTTTTTTACTTAATTGCAGTAATACAAACATACTGATTTACAGCAATGTGATCGCATTATTTGATTAACCCCCAAATCATCAAATTATGAAATTTAAGTTACTAAGTATCATAGCCCTCTGGCTGTGTACAATGTCAAGCTCGTACTCTCAATGTCTAAATGGAGGCTGCGATGTAGGTCTATCTCGATCTGAATTAAAAAATGGTGTTTTTATAGGACATTATGAAAATGGAGAAAAACTAGGTCTCGGTATAAGTTATATCTATAATCCTAAAGGAACCTCAACGATTTATGCTGAATACATAGGTAATAAAAAAAGTGGTGTAGAGTACCAAATAGATATGGAGACTGGAACTCAAGAAACCGTACACACATTTAAGAACTATTTTAATGGAACTGTCATCTACCCCGCTTTTCGAATTTCAAAAGAAAATAAAAAAACAAAAATTGAAGTCGCTTTCAGCGATACTGATGGTTGGAAAAAGTATGATGGTGATAAAACAATAGGTGAAATGAGTGTAAAGGGTATCATACACGATGGTTCTCCAGCATTTATTGCCCTTAATGGTAAGGATCAAGTGATGGCACTTTCTGCAACCGTAGGATCTTTAAGTCTCTTAAGTTCTGAACTTACAGAAAAATATTACAATGCCTTACAAATGAGCTTAAAGGACAATCGTCTTACGATGAATATATTCCCAAAAGCTGGGGCAGATGAAACTGTATTCAGAACAAACATAGATTGGGATATGCAAAACCCACAAGAAGGAATCTGGCTATATAAGAGGTATTTTAATAATGAGTTGTCTTACAAATCTACGTATGAAGAAGTGTTAGAATTACCTTCTCAAAAAGATGTAAATCAACAAAAACTTCAAAAAGCCTTCGATTTTATTGCAGCGCAAGTAGAAGGTTATGATTTTGAGAAGGGCTATGAAGGAAAAGCCAAAGATTTTATGGATATGCTCAAGGATATTAAAGAACGTGCAGAGAGAAAGGGTCTCGATATTTCTAATACCTATGATCTAACAATGATTAGGTTGTATCTGCAACTAGATGATAAGGATAGTATTTTAAAATACGCGCTATCAGCTTGCATTAAATCGTCAAATAGCTATACGCTTATAAGTGACCTTATCACAACAAATTTTAAGCAACACGCAGATTTACTACCATTGATAAAAAAGAATGAAGGAATTGCATTAAGCGGTAATTAAGAGCTTTCTAATACCTCTCACTCAGCTATGACTTAAAACGTTGCCCTCTTACACCATAGAACCTAAGATTCGTTTTATAATCCTTTAGTTGTTCTTAAAGAGTTTTGATCGTTGTCGGATTAGTACGCTTTCGCGAAAGCGTAAAAAACACTACCTAATCACATCATATATATTACCTTAAAATAATGAGGCTGTCTAAAAAGGTGGCCTCTTTTTTTTTGCATTATTTTTTTGATTTCGTATCTTAATAACATGAAATCTAGT
>NZ_CALEMI010000054.1 GCF_937910895.1 uncultured Dokdonia sp.
TTATTGAAGTATAATGCCTTTTCGGTCATCTCCGATGGTGTCAATACCAAAGCCGGGTCTATTTATGCGCCCAGAGAATTTTGGTATGCCTGGCGCAGAACCAATGGCTTGGCAAGTGAGGTAGATGGCATTGATGCTTTATTTACCATGATAGAGGGTATGCTTGCACCGAATCGCTTGCTCGATATCATTCACAATTTCATTTATATACCCGACCAATCTACCAAAGACGAAAAAATTGTTTGTCGTTATCCGCAGTATTATGCTGCAACAAAACTATTGGAAAATATAAAGTTGCATCAAAAACCAGAGGGAGATGGTAAAGGTGGTACCTACTTTGGAGCAACAGGCTGTGGAAAGAGCTACACGATGTTGTTTTTGTCAAGACTATTAATGCGAAGTAAACATTTTAAAAGTCCAACATTAATTATTATAACAGACAGAACTGATTTAGATGATCAATTATCCTCTCAATTTACGAATGCCAAGGGTTTTATAGGAGATAATAATATCGTTAGTGTAGAAAGCCGAAAAGAGTTAAAAGAATTACTTAGAGGACGAAAAAGCGGGGGTGTATTTTTAACTACCATACATAAGTTTACGGAAGATCTAGAAATTTTAACCAAAAGGACTAATGTGATTTGTATTTCAGACGAAGCGCATAGAAGTCAAATTAATTTAGATCAAAAAGTCACAGTATCCGAAGATGGTGTAAAAAAAACATATGGCTTTGCTAAATATTTACACGATTCTTTACCAAATGCAACTTATGTTGGGTTCACAGGCACCCCAATAGATGCGACTTTAAATGTGTTTGGAGACATCATAGATTCCTACACTATGACCGAATCTGAAAAAGATGAGATTACAGTTCGCATTGTGTATGAAGGCCGTGCAGCCAAAGTAGTTTTAAAAAATAAAAAGCTATATGAAATAGAAGAGTATTATAGACTATGCGCAGAAGAAGGTGCCAATGATTATCAAATAGAAGAAAGTAAAAAGGCATCTGCCAATATGAATGCCATCATTGGCGATCCAGATCGACTAAAGGCAATTGCCGTAGATTTTGTTAAACACTATGAAACGAGAATAGAAGAAGGCGCAACCCTAAAAGGTAAAGCCTTATTTGTTTGCAGCTCGAGACCAATAGCATTCAATCTATATCAAGAAATTATTGCTTTACGCCCAGAATGGACAGAAGTTAAAGCGTTTGAAGAAGGTTCTACCTTAACCGAAAAAGAAATAAAGGAAATAAAACCTATGGAGCGCATTAAAATGATAATGACGCGAGGTAAAGATGACCCAAAAGAAATGTATGATTTGTTGGGTACCAAAGACGATAGAAAAGAATTAGACCGACAATTTAAAAATGAAAAGTCAAACTTTAAGATAGCCATTGTAGTAGATATGTGGCTCACTGGTTTTGACGTGCCCTTTTTAGATACGATGTACATAGATAAACCTATACAGCAACACAATTTGATTCAAACCATCTCTAGAGTTAACCGTAAATATAAGTCTAAAGAAAAGGGGTTAGTAGTCGATTATATTGGGTTCAAAAAACAAATGAATTTAGCTCTAAAACAGTATTCTGCTATTGATGGACAGAATTTTGAAGATATTGAAACATCTATAGTTGTAATAAAGGATCAATTGGATTTATTAGCAAAACTATTTCACAGGTTTGATGCTTCAGATTATTTTTCTGAAACTGGTTTAAAACAATTAGAGTGCTTAAATAATGGTGCAGAATATGTACAGCTAACCAAAAACATTGAAACCCGTTTCATGAATATTGTAAAGCGTTTAAAGGCTGCTTATGATATTTGTTGTGGTACAGATGCTTTTACAGAAAATCAAAAAGATCATATCCATTTTTATTTAGCTATCCGCTCCATTGTATTTAAACTCACAAAAGGGAATGCACCAGATACAGCACAAATGAATGCCAGGGTTAGAGAACTCATCAAACAAGCATTACAAAGTGATGGCGTAGAAGAAATTTTTAAGTTAGGCGAGAATAAGAGTACTGAAATTGATATTTTTGATGAGTCTTATTTGGCGAAAATTGAAAAAATTAAGCTGCCAAATACTAAAATAAAACTTTTGCAACAACTGTTATTAAGGGCAATTGATGAGTTAAAGAAGACAAACAAAAAACAAGGAATAGATTTTTCTAAAAAATTTAAAAGCCTTGTCGACAAATACAACGAACGTAAAGAATCTGATATTTTGCAGAGTAATGTATTGGAAGATTTTACAGATGAAATCATAGATTTATACCACGAATTAAAAAAAGAAAAATCTTCTTTTAAAGACATGGGAATTGATTTTGAAGAAAAAGCTTTTTATGATATTTTAAAAGCCATAGCTCATAAATATGATTTTGATTACCCTGAAGATAAATTAATTCATCTAGCCAAGGAAGTTAAAAAAGTAGTAGATGATAAAGCAAGATATACCGACTGGAATCAAAGAGATGATATTAAAGCAGAACTAAAAGTTGATCTTATCATACTATTAGCAGAAAATGATTATCCACCAATAACCAAAGATGAGGTGTTTAAAGAAATTTTTGAACAGGCTGAGAATTTTAAAAAATATAACTAGAGATTAAAACTTAGACTATACTTCATTTAAAATGAATAAACAGGATTTAGTAGGTACGTTTAGTATCATTGGAAGTAATCAAGATGCAGAAGGAGGAAATTATAAGGGACCATTAAGCTTAACCTTAGACGAAAACAAAAGGATTATTGCTGAATGGCTTATTAATGAGAATCAAACTCAATTGGGAACTGGTTTTTTTAAAGATAATATCCTGATACTTAATTTTAAGTACCAAAATGAAAAAGGTGCTATTTACAAAGGAGTTGCTGTTTATAAATGTATCACTAAAGATCTGTTAGATGGTTTTTGGTCAGAAAAACACGGAAACCCTCTTTATCTCGGAGAAGAACGTTGTTTTAGAGTAGGTGTTCAAAAGGAAATGTCTAATTGAAAATTAAACATAGTGTAAAAATATAATATTGAAGCTATTTTTATTACTGTAGCATAGATTAATATTTATTAATTCTTAAAATCACCCCACTCCTACCCCTAATTAGTAACAATTTTGGCAACTATATAAAAGTTTTGGAAAAATAAGCAGTTCTAAATTGGGGAAGCTTACAAATGTTTCTAGCATATTTTCTGCCCCTTCTACTACTTTTTTAATACGTTCTAAGCTTTTATTTATTGTAATTTAATTTTGATAATAGTAAAAAGGACTTATTTATTTTTTATGCTTGTGTACTCTTTGTCTTCGCTTATAATTATGTGATCTAATAACTTAATTCCTAATACAGTTGCACCTGCTGTTATTAACTGTGTCATTGCTATATCATCTTTACTAGGCGTTATATTTCCCGATGGGTGATTATGGCAAATGATAATCTTTTCGCACTTCTTAGCGACTGCAAAATTAAATACGTCGATAGGTTTAACACTATTTTTATTAAGCGTTCCTATGGTTAAAAGTTCGATGTATTCTATGTTATTGGCAGTACTTAAACCTATAGCCCATAAATATTCTTTCTTACGATGTAACCGATTTTGTCTTAAAAGAATCTTACGCATTATACGCGCTATATCTTTTGTATTAGCTATATGTATATTTTCGTCTTTTGGAAGGCGTACGTTCATCTTAAACAGTTTGTTAATCATTTTTTAGTACTTGTTATTAGTAAGTACCTGAATCAAATTTATTAAAATCCTCTCTTACTAACCTCCAATAGCTTGGAAACTTTTTATCGTCCATAAATTTATAAGCATTTTCAGTTTGGAAAAAACGCCTAATAGGTCTTTTTAAAAGTAAACTATCTATATCTTAGAAACGAAAGTTAATGCATTTTGTGATATATACAGAAAAGTCTTGTTTGAGAAGCCCTTTAAATCAGTGACTATCTATTATCACATAAAAGCACATGAAATGTTTTAAAAAAATAACCTAATAACAAAGAAGTGTAAGTGTTAAGTTGAATGTTATCATTGCCCTTAATTAAAATTAGCGAAATTAACAACTTAATTGTACCTTATTCTATCTAAAGTAGTATAAAATAAGGAAAAAAAGTTTCTGTATCGGGAAGTAACTCTTTTAATAATCTTTTAAAAGAGCCTAATGTATTGTTATATTAAAGGTGATTTTATTTTTTTAAAATTTTTTAAACCAAAATTTGCATCATAAATAGATTTAACTTTGCTTAAACTATCCATATCATAATATGATAACCCAAAATTCCCTTTATTATTTTTTATTACAAAATTTTCAAATACAGGGAATTTCAATTCATTGTAATCCAAATTTTCATCTAATGAATTAAATGGTAAAAAAATTTGAAAAAAATAAAACCCCCATTGAAAAACTAGACTATACTCCGGAGAATTATACTCTTTTTTTCTTTTTAATAAAATAGCAATAGGTTTTACGACTGGTTTTGTTTGAGAATTTAAAAGCATGATATAAGGAATATTACCTTTTATTTTCATATCCTTATTTAATAACCAAGGAATACTAGATTTAAATTTTTGGAAATCACTGGTATTCATTAAAGCTAATCCAAACTTAAATAGACATTTATACACATATAAAGGTATAAATGGAGGTGTTACAGAACTAACTTTAATATTATCATTTTCAATATCAAAAAAATTTCCAATTTCCGAAGTATTCATCACTAAAGTATTATCATTTCGATATTTAATTGAAAATTTTTTATGACCATCAATATATTTAGGATGTGGTTTTTTTCTTTTAATAGGCAAAAACGAATTCTTAAAAGCTCCAAAGTTTTTTAATGCATTTTCATAATAATTTCCAAAAATATGATTACAATTATCACATTCATCATAACAAAACCATTCCTTATTCCCAGTAAACTCTGGAATTAAATGAGCTTTAGACCTAAATCTTTTTTTATTATTAGTTCCACAATATTTACAATTAAAGTACTCTGATTTTTTTGTTTCATAATCAGTCATAGTAATATATTCAGAATAAATTTCTGATATATTTTGAACTTCATAAACCATGCTAATATGCTTCATAATATATGGGGAAGCCTACACTTATTTAGTTATAAGCATCGGGTCTAATTTTGAACTATCGGGTCGATTCCAATATTCCATTAATTTCTTGAAATCATTTGTATCTATATTTTAGAATTCTAATTCAAGATAAAAATCTGTTAATTCATCTAATCCTAATATGAGATAAACATCATAATGATCTTTATCTTCGATAATTATTTAATCTTTTACGTTTTAAAATATTAAAACTGGAACTTTTTATCAATCATATTTTTTAAATTCTTGAAATAATCCAACAATATATTCTTCTACATCTAAGTCTTCTATTTGATCAAAGTCTAATTCTTCAATTTCTAAAGCTCTATTATACCCTACACTTATCATTTTCAGAAAAACTCCATCATCCTTTTTTTCTGGATTTCCTATTATTTCGAGATAATATTGAGCAATATTATGGTTGATGTTTAATTCAATTTCATATTCTAAAAATAAAGGATAATTAGATATTTCTTTTTTTATCTCTTTTATCTCTAAATAACCGTTGTCACTTGGTACAATTGAATTTAAATTAACAATAAAATCATCAATAATCAATTCAATAAATTTTTCTTTAAATAGATTAATTTCTAAAGTTTCTTTAATAAATTGTTGCTCTGCATTTTTATTTTCTTTAATCGTTTCATTAATAAACTCTGATAATTTCATAATTAATTCATTATTAGGATTTCAAATACAATATCTAAATAATTACAGAAATGATGTAAAAAATAAAGAAAAGTTATTAAACTAGTAATCAACATATAATAATTAGAAAACAACTATCATTTATATTGACATAAGAACAACCAAAAGTAAATAAAGTCTCCCACCTTATGTACACCTCACAATGATACAACCCCCATACATATGCGAATAGTTACCTATTGTATTGGGAAGTAAAATCTCTAAACAAAAAACCACATCACTCTAAGATTATACATAATCGCTATTGATTGCTCAGAACAACAATCCATACAATCGTAAGACATTATAGGGAAGCGAGTTACTTTATCAATATTCATGAAAACCGAAATGCATTTCTTTAGGGTCGCTAGCAATGCTCATATCTTTAAATCATACAAAACTAGTTTGTTAGACAGAAACGCTGAATGTCTTTAATTGCTCAGCGTGTGTATAATTTAAATTGATCATTATGTTAAAAAAGATTTCAACAGTAAAAGGAGCTCAGAATTTGAGCGAAACAGCACAAAAACAAATAGCTGGAGGAAGGCCTCCAAGAAACCTTTGCCACTCTGATGCTGAGTGCACGTATCCACAAAGATGTATCGCGTGTATTTGTACAGCTCCAGGGGATCCTGTATAATGTATTATATAGGTAACTAAAAGTTAAAAAGGAAGTCTAAAATAGATAGTTGTATTCAGTCAAATTTATTTTAATAAAATCAAGGAATTGATGTATAAATTTTAGAATGAAGAGCTTCATTATTTTTAGACTCCCTTTTATGTTCTAAATAATCCTTGCTATAAAACAAGAAAAAGCCTCCCATCTCTAGAAGACCTTCTCTCACTAAGTTACAAATATAGAGAATTATTTATGCGTCTTATGCTTCTTTAACAAAACGCTATAAAACTAAATCTAAATAAATGCCATCTTATAGTCATTATCTCATTTATTAATCGTTTAGATTTGTACAATTTAAAATGTTTAACTATTTTTATAAAAAAATAAACAGAAAGAGACCATGGATATTTTACAAGAAGCATCAGCCTTTGAAAGCGCCAAAATGAGTCATATGTCAACCAGTGATCGTGTTGTTGCATCAAGAGAAGCAAAACGTCTAATCCTCGCTATCAACGAGATTTATAAGAAAACAAGAGATTCAGAACTTATGGATGTAATGAAACGACTTACTGCTAAAAAGAAAAAGATAGAAGTTCGATTAAAAGGACGTCCAGATTCACGTATATAAAATTATTTTTGTACAAGTTTTAAGCGCTCCTAACAAATGATAGGAGCGCTTGATATTAATTAAATAGATTCTAAAACGCCCAAAGCTGCTCTCTCACCGGCAATCATTGCTGCATTTAAGGAACCATTGAGCTGTGTATCTCCTGCTAAAAAGATGCTTGATGTTAATCGTGCTTCTGATGGAGCCATCTCATACCGAATGTCCTGTAATTGAGGTAACGCTTTAGGAATCGTATAGCGCTTTATAAATCGACAGGATTCAATACCACAATACTTTTTCAACTCTCCTTCTACCCTACTTATAAGTTCTTCTGTGGACAGTTCATGATCCTTTACAACCGTTACAGACAGCAATTCATGCACTGGCTGTTGACTTGTTGCAATACTTGTATGATAAAAAATATTATTGATCAATGCATCTGGTTCGGGAACAAGACCTATCAGCGGTTTTGAAATCGCTCTGTTTTTGGTTTCAAAATAAAGCGTATCGCAGGATTTCCATGCTATAGCTGTAGTCACTAAATTTTTAACGAGTGTACTTGCATCGGTGGCTATAATTGTAAAATCAGATGGGATAATCTCCCCTGTAGCTAATAAGATTTCTTGCTGTTGTACCGAAGAAACATAGGTATTATATTTGATGGTTGTGTTTTTGAGGTTTTGAAGTAATTGTTTAGGAATGGCTTCTATACCCGCTTTCGGTAGCGCCGCATGACCTTCGCCAAACATTTTATACACAAATTCAAACATTCTACTGGATGTTTCAAGAGCTGATTCTAAAAAGATTCCACTGAAAAAGGGTTTAAAAAAAGTAGTAATCATTTGATGAGAAAAACCAAAGTCTTCCAAGTAGGCTAGGGTCGTTTTCTCTTTATCTGAAAAAATCTCTGGGATGGTTTTCTTTTTTAATTTCGCGTTAAGCGAAAGAACTTTTAATTTGTCTTTTATAGATCCTATTCCAGAAAATAAAGTAGGAAGCAATAGTGATATATTTCTTAGAGGATCTCCTAATATGGACTGCTTACCATTATGAAATATAGAAGCCCCTGGTAGAAACCTTTGTAGTTCTAAAGCCTCAAAATCTAAATACTTCTGTGCTGCTGGATAGGAAGTCAATAGTACTTGAAACCCATGATCTAATTGATAATTATCTATACTATCTGTTTTTACACGCCCGCCTACTCTATCTGTTGCTTCTAAAATGATAGGAAAGAAACCATTATTTTCAAGTACTTGAGCTGCGATTAAACCACTTACTCCTGCACCTACAATATGTATTTTATGATTGTTTTTTTTCATGAATTCTTGTACTGTGTATATGTTGACTGTGTAAAGTTACTAGTTTTAATTTTTGTTTAACAAAATAAATTAAAAATTAAACAAAAATTAAAATACCTTTAACATCTAATAATTTTTACCAAAATAATCATAATGAATAAAACGGCAATTGTACGTTGTGAGCATTTTAATGCCGCTCATAGATTACATAACAAAAATTGGAGTGATGCTAAGAACAAAGAAGTCTTTGGAAAGTGTAACAATCCCAATTATCATGGTCATAATTATGACTTAGAAGTCAAAGTAATTGGGGTATGTGATCCAGAAACGGGGTATGTGATAGACACTAAAATCTTATCAGATCTTATTAAAGATAAAGTCTTAGATAGATTTGATCATAAAAACCTAAACCTAGATACACAAGAATTTAAAGATGTAAATCCTACAGCAGAAAATATTGCTATCGCTATTTATAACCTTTTAGCACCTGAACTCGCTTCAGGTTTAGACTTAAAAATAAAATTATATGAAACACCAAGAAACTATGTTGAATACCCTTGTTAAGGAAAGCGGACTTATTGGTTTCTCTGAAGATGAAATTGGAGATGATCACATATACACAGGTCTAGAAACCCCTATGAGAGCTGACGCTTTTAAGATGACTGATGATGAAAAGAAGGAAAAAATAGCAGTTCTATTCGGTCAAATTATGGATGTGATGGGACTAGACCTTACCGATGATTCTCTTAAAGGAACTCCTAATAGAGTCGCCAAGATGTACATCGAAGAAATATTTTCTGGTCTTAACCCTGCTAATAAACCCAAAGTAGCATTGTTTGATAATAAATATCAATACAATCAAATGCTTGTTGAGAAGAATATCACTTTTTACTCTAATTGTGAACATCACTTTGTTCCTATCATTGGAAAAGCGCACGTCGCATATATTTCTTCTGGAAAGGTTATCGGGCTCTCAAAATTGAATAGAATTGTACAGTATTATGCAAAACGGCCACAGGTACAAGAACGCCTGACCAATCAAATAGCCGAAGATTTGAAAGCCATATTGAATACAGAAGACGTAGCTGTTATTATAGATGCAAAACATTTATGCGTATCTTCTCGTGGCATTAAAGACGATACATCGGCGACTGTTACTTCCTATTATGGAGGGGTATTTAATACATCAACAAAAATCGCAGAATTACAGAATTACTTAAACCAATAAGAGACTTATGAACCTAATTGATAAAGCTAAAACCGCTCCCTCAAAACAAACGACGACTCCATCACTATACGATGTATCTATACATAGTTTAGATGGAAAGCCTATTGATCTTACTGAGTTCAAAGGAAAGAAGTTGTTATTTGTGAACGTAGCTTCAGAATGCGGATTTACAAAACAATATAAAGACCTTCAAAAACTAAGCGATTCCTATCCTGAAAAATTAGTTGTGATAGGTTCCCCTTGCAATCAGTTTGGGAAACAGGAGCCTGGTGATGCCCAAGAAATACAGACTTTTTGTGAACGTAATTTCGGGGTAACCTTCTTGCTTACAGAAAAAATTGATGTTAAAGGAAGCAAACAGCACCCCTTATATAAATGGCTTACATCAAAGGAATTAAATAAAATAAAGAACTCTAGTTATAGCTCTGATTTAGGATTTGGTTTTAGAGCTGTATCA
>NZ_CALEMI010000055.1 GCF_937910895.1 uncultured Dokdonia sp.
TAGATGAGGATTAAATTCACTTTTACAGCATATAAGAGAGTAATTTAGACTTAGATTGTGAGGGACTGATATAAAACACAAATCTACTTTTTTTTTATCTAAAAGAGATTTTGAAAAATTCTTTTCTGATTTTAAACTTACCCCCTTTAATTTTATTGTTTTAATTTTTGGATCATAAAAACCACAAATATTTAAATTATATTTCTTCTTATACTTATGATATTCTTCAATCTTTCGACGCCCATATAACCCATGCCTATAAAAAAAATATTCATTCAACTCTCCTCAATTTGAGATAATTTGGATTTTTATTTTTAGAGATTTTATTAATATTGTCTTTAATATTTATTAATCTTCCATTAAACATCGATGTATTAATTTTAAGTGAAAAATTTATAAATTTGATTACATCATTCATTTTTGATTTAGTGCCAACTTTTGTAACTTTAAGAACTTTTTGTAACATTTTTGTTTTTACAGCACCTGGGGCAACAGCAAATATAGATAATTTTTTTTTAAAAAAAATTTCTGAATAATTTTCTACCATTCTAACAATAGCCGTTTTTGTAACTGAATAAATAGGAAATTCTTTAAAAGAATTTCCTTTTTTTTTGCTCATTTATTGTGAAGAAAAATGTTGTAAACACATCCACAGCAATTAACAAATTTCTCACAGCCACATTCCGCACGAAATTGTATTTTTATCCCTATGAAATATTTTGTTGCTTTTTTGATTTTTATGTTCGCTTTCGCGGAAGCGTACGCCCAAGAAATCGCACCACAAACTACCACCGTTGATATCCAAAGTATCCGTGCGGTAGTCACACCTCAATTTGAGACTAAATCGATTCAAGGGCAAGTATGGGTGCGTTTTACGCCTCTAAAAGACGTCATTGAAGTTCGTCTAAATGCCAAAAATATGACGGTAGCAGATAGCTCCGATATTGCTTCGGTCACTGCCCAAAAAGACCATGTTGTTTTTACGGGAGACTTTAAAGCAACTCAAGAATACACCGTACAATTTGACTATTCTGCCACACCCAAACAAGCTTTGTATTTTGTCAACGCAGGTGGCAACGATCAAATCTGGACACAAGGACAAGGCAAGTACACTTCTCATTGGTTACCGAGTATCGATGATGTAAATGATAAAATAGAGTTTAATATTTCGGTAATTGCGTCTACTGCGTATCAGGTAGTGACCAACGGAAAACTTATGGAGAAAGAAACCCTTGGAGCCTCGACGGTTTGGAGTTTTGATATGCAACAACCCATGTCTAGTTATTTGGTGGCGCTGACGGTAGGCGAGTATAAAAAAACCACGTTTCCATCCGCGTCTGGCGTGCCTTTGGAGTTTTATTACTATCCAGAAGATTCGCTAAAGGCAGAGTCTACCTACCGCTATTCTAAACAGTTATTTGATTTTTTTGAAAAGGAAATTAGCGTTCCCTATCCGTGGCAGAATTACAAGCAAATTCCAGTAAAGGATTTCCTGTATGCAGGGATGGAAAACACCACCGCGACTATTTTTTCGGATAGTTTTGTCGTAGACAGTATCGGTTTTACGGATCGGAATTACGTCAATGTCAACGCCCACGAACTTGCCCACCAATGGTTTGGTGATTTGGTTACTGCGACCAAAAGCGAACATCATTGGCTTCAGGAAGGCTTTGCCACCTATTACGCCTTACTCGCAGAGCGCGAAGTATTTGGTGATGATTATTTTTATTATAAACTGTATGAATCAGCAGAGCAGCTTCGTGAACTCAGTGATCAGGGAAAAGGGCAACAACTGGTGGCGGCAGGCGGGAGCAGCCACACCTACTATCAAAAAGGAGCATGGGCATTGCATATTTTAAAAGAGAAAGTGGGGGCGTCCGCTTTCGCGAAAGCGGTTAAAAACTACCTTACAAAATTTGCTTATAAAAATGTGACGACTGATGATTTTATTGCAGAAGTCGAAGCCGTCTACGGACAAGAACTCATCGATTATAAAAAGAATTGGCTGTATCAGAGTGCCTTCCAAGCCGCCGAAGCTTTAGAATCATTAAAAAGATCGGAATTTATGCGCTCGTATTTTGAGTTGCAAGCCTTGCGTCCGTATGCGTTGAAAGATAAACTGAAACCATTGGAAAGTTCCTTAGAATTATCCAATGATTATTTAGGGCAAGAGGCGGTGTACCAACTTTCGGGAACGAACTTACAGGAAAGTATCGGTTTGTATAAACAGGCATTTAACACCAAAAACACCCTCATCCGACAAGCCATAGCGACGTCTGTAGATCAAATTCCTGATCCGCTATTGTATCAATTTGAAAGCTTCTTGAAGGATGAAAGTTATATCACACGTGAGCAGGCATTTTTAAAGTTGTGGTTGTATTACAGAGCAAAAAATGATCTCCAAAAACAACACGAATTATTAGAGGATATGGATGATCAGTTTGGTTTTTCTGACGGAAATATCCGTACGTTGTGGTTAACGTTAAGTCTGGCAACAGAAGACTACAAAAGCGATGAAGCGGGTGCACGCTATGATGAGCTGATCTCGTATACAGCACCCGAATATCCGTTTCAATTGCGGGAAAATGCGTTTCAATACTTATCTCAAATCCAATCCTTTGATCGTACGAGTCTTAAAAATCTAGTGGAAGCCTGTACACATCATAGTTGGCGCTTTCGCGAAAGCGCACGCACAACACTCAACAATCTTCTAAAACAGCAACGAATTAAAGAGATTATGGAAAGTGTAAAGCCATTGCTCAACGAGAAAGAATTGGCGTATTTAAAACGGATTGATATTTAGTTCTGAGTTTTTGAGTCTTGAGTTTTTAGGAAAGTGAAAAGTATAGAGGTTTTTAATAGTAGAAAAAGACTCACGACTCATTAACTCACGAAGTTATTAGCTTTTTTTATTTAACAAGATACTCGTTAATAATCATTAGTATAATTGGAAAAAGGGTAGCTAAAAAGACCAGCCAAATCCCTCTGGTATCAAATGGCCATGTTTTTTGTAAGCTCGTCTTTTTCTCCAGTTCTCTTAAATTGCTAATTTTTAATAAATTACTGGAGCTTAGGTTGACATTAACCTCGTCTAGCTTTTTTCGTATTTTCATTTGTATGGCTATAATTTGAATATCTCTGTCTTTTTTAAGTAGATTATGGATATTTTCCATGGGCCAAAAGATGTATATAATGATGAGAATTCCAAAGAAGGTGTACCATCCAATGACCATATTATTTATTTCCCAATCGCCAAAAAATTTTGCTAATATGCCTAAGCCTAACGGAAGTATCGCGAGAATTGCAGATCTCAAATGAATAACTCCAATTTGATTTACAGCTCTTTTTTGCTCAATAGTCATGAATTTACTCCTAATGTATTTTTTGCTGATTTTGTACGTATACCTGCTAAATTGATACATACTATAAAGCGCAGCTCCGCCAAAAAACATATTAAAGAAGGCTAAAAAACTAAAAGCAATCTGAGCTCTATAGTCTTCAAAAGGGAGACCTATAATAAGATCTGCTATAACAGAACTGATCCCAACAAGCAATCCCCAAAAAATAGAATACTTTTTGTTGAAAATCTTTTCATTAAATTTCTTATACTCCAAGACTCCTTTGTTATAGGTTTTGTTCGTTAACTTTTTATTGATTCTAGAAATTTCAATAAAGAAATTATGATCTCTTTTGATGACCGTATAGATCCATATTACACACATCCAAGAGATCATCATCTGAAGCGAATAGGCTAAAAATGACAATAGATATTGGTTTTCTCCATTGATATAAATCCAATAGGCTTGAATCGTGGTAAAGAAGATGGCAGTGATAATAAATACAGTAAAATAATAGGGGAGCCTTGTAAAGTTTACGAGATTCAATTGAAATGGACGCTTAAGTACACCAAAAACATTGGTAAAAGTTTTTTGATCTAGATATTGATCTTCGTAGATTTTATGTTCCGTTTTTTTGGTTGTTTGCCACTCAAGACACGCCGCACATTTTGTAGCTTGCGCAGGGATTTCACTAAAACAAAATTTACATTTTTTACTTTTCCCCATTGTAGAGTTTGATTTCGCTTATTACGGTTAGGCTAGGATTTCGTAATGGAATTATTTGGCAGTGCTACCCTCTGATCCCCAAGTTATTATTTAAAGATAGTGATTTTCAATGGGAAATTGCGCTACAACGAATAATAGCATTTATGTAAAGCAATAGATTCAGTATTTTTTAAAGGACTCAAAATCAATATAAGATCTGAAGAAATATGGATTATGTATTTTGATTCTGTACTTTCCTTACAGAATGCCGTATTATGAGTTGACGTTGTTCCGTTCGTGTTCTATGAGCCATTTTTTTCGTTCGATGTCTCCGCCATATCCAGTTATTTTTCTATTTTTCCCGATAACTCTATGGCAAGGCACAATAATAGAAATTCTATTAGATCCGTTTGCAGAAGCAACAGCTCTTATTGCTTTTGGATGATTGATTTTTTCTGCTTGACTTTGATAGGTAGTCGTGGTTCCATAATCGATTTCGCGTAAAGATTTCCAAACAGAAACTTGAAAATCAGTTCCGGGTGTTTCTATAGCTACATCAAACGTTTTTCTGGTGCCATCAAAGTATTCTTTTATTTCTTTCATGAGTTGTTTGATATGTTCATTCTCACCTGAAATGATATTTGCGTTTAATCGTTTTTGTAAGTCTTTAAATTCTGTTTCGAGCATCCGCCGATCGACAAATTCTAGTAAGCAGATTCCTTTATCGGTTGCACAAACAAACATAGGACCCAAGGGTGTTGTAAGTCGGTTGATGAGAATAATATTTTTATCCTTACTTTGTTTTGGCGATTTACCAACAAGTTTTTTAAAGGTGTAGCCAAAACCACTCAGGGATTCGTAACTCGTATCAAACGCAGTATGTGTAGCGTTTTTTCCTTGCTTTAATTCCTGAAAGGCATTGTTAATCCGATACATCCTTTGATAAGCTTGAAAGGTCATCCCGTAATTTTTTTTAAACCATCTGCGTACGACTTCTGGGCTAATTTCTTGTTGTCTTAATTGGAAGTCAGTTATTTTCTTTTTAGGATTTTCTTTTACGAGTGTAATTGCTTTCTCAACTTGTTTGGGTGCTTCATTAGCATTTTCGGTAGGTTTGCAGATCTTACAGGGTCTATATCCATTATCTAATGCTTCTTTGAATGTAGTATAAAATTCAACATTTTTTAGTTTTGGTTTTCTCGCTCGACAGGTTGCAATACAGAAAACGGAAGTGGTTTTTACACCTACGAAGAAAATACCAACAAAACTTTGCTTCTTGTCCAATAGCGCTTGATAATAGGTTTCGATTTTATGGTTGTCTGTGATCAGCATGTTAAAAAATTGCGCTAAATGAATTTTGGTTTACTACTGTTTGTACGGTTTCTTCAAATGTACTATACATCTTGTCAAAAAGGAAATTACCCATACTTATGCGTTGTACACCTAATCTTTTTAATGTTTCAAAATCTGGGAGATGCGGCATACACATGACGTTAATGGGTAAATGTGTGGAATCGACAATCGTTTTGATATCTTCTTCTTTTTCAATACAAGGAGTGAAAATTCCATCTGCTCCAGCATTTTGATATCGTTGAATTCTTTTTTTCGTTTCTTCGATTACGTTTTCTTGACCTAAGAGAAACGTATCTGTTCGCACGTTTAGAAAAATATCGATATATTCTTTTTCTAAATGACCTTTTATTTCTTTGATTGTATTTGCAAAGTCTTCAGCGTCTAATAAAATTCGTTTTTCAGTAACGATACTATCTTCAATGTTAATACCGACAACACCTAATTTTACCAATCGTTTTATGTGACGGGCGATTTCTTTTGGGTTACGACTATACCCAGATTCTAAATCTACCGATAGCGGTATCTGTGTGTTCAATGCAATTCGTTTTACGAAATACTCTAACTCGGAAAATTCCATTTCTTCGCCATCTTGATATCCTAAAATTGCTGCAATAGCAGCGCTTGAAGTCCCAATAGCTTTAAAATGCAGTTTCTCAGCTATTTTTGTACTCGGAACGTCCCAGACATTTGCAATCACTAAAGGGGTGTCTTGATTGTGTAGATTTTTAAATTTCATCTTTTATGTTTTGATGCAAAGTACTGAAGATGAAATCTAACCAGCAACCGAAAATTGGACGTGTATTTTTTTTTGCTTGTAGATAGTTGTTTTTGAAATAATATAATTACACAAGATCGCATAAAAAAAGCCTCTGTAAAGAGGCTTTTTTTTGTTTAATATTTGATTCTGTAAGAAGTCAGTTTTATATCGACCTTTGTTAGAACAACTACATCTAGTGATTATTCTTCTTCACCTGTCAACTCATCTTGGTTTCTAAAGACAAGTACATCATCAAAGGCATCTAAAAGTATGATACTATTTGTGGTCACATTCCCACTTAGTATTTCTTTTGATAATTGATTCAGCACTTCTCGTTGTATCGTCCTTTTTACAGGTCTAGCACCGTATTCTGGTTGAAATCCTTTTTCTGCCAAGAAGTCAATAGCTTGACGTGTAGAATCTAAGGTAATTCCTTGTTGATTCAGCATCTTTTTAATTCTTTCCAATTGTAACTTTACGATGTCTCTTATATCTTTTCGCGTAAGCGGAGTAAACATAATAATATCGTCTATACGGTTTAAGAATTCAGGGCGTATTTTTTGTTTTAATAAACCAAGCACCTCAATACGAGCCGCTTCTATAGCACTATTCATATCTTGAATAGCCTCAAAGCGGTCTCTGATAATATCACTTCCCATATTAGAGGTCATAACGACAATCACATTTCTAAAATCTGCGGTACGTCCTTTATTATCGGTAAGTCTGCCTTCATCTAATAATTGTAAAAGGATATTAAACGTATCTGGATGTGCTTTTTCAATTTCATCTAGTAACACAACCGAATAAGGTTTGC
The DNA here is from genome assembly GCF_937910895.1 of uncultured Dokdonia sp. Taxonomy (GTDB): domain Bacteria; phylum Bacteroidota; class Bacteroidia; order Flavobacteriales; family Flavobacteriaceae; genus Dokdonia. The sequence goes on from NZ_CALEMI010000055.1 coordinate 6,968, forward strand.
GACGCACAGCTTCTGTAAGTTGCCCTCCTTCATCATACCCCACATATCCTGGAGGTGCTCCTATAAGTCTGCTTACACTATGACTTTCTTGGTATTCACTCATATCAATACGCGTCATGGCATTTTCGTCATCAAAAAGATAATCGGCGAGTGCTTTTGCGAGTTCTGTTTTACCTACACCTGTGGTTCCTAAAAATAAGAAGGAACCAATAGGCTTACGTTGATCTTGTAATCCAGCGCGACTACGTCTCACAGCATCACTTACTGCGATGATTGCTTCTTCTTGTCCTACAACACGTTTGTGTAATTCTTCTTCTAAATGAAGGAGTTTTTCTCGGTCGCTTTGTAGCATTTTTGTCACAGGAATGCCTGTCCATTTTGCGACTACTTCTGCAATATCTTCACTAGTTACTTCTTCTTTAATAAGTGCTGTTTTTTCATGAGCAACAAGTTCTTTTTGTAATACTTCTAAGCGTTCTTGTGCATCTTTGATCTTACCATAGCGTAACTCGGCTACGAGGCCATAATCTCCATCTCTCTCAGCTTTCTCTGCTTCTAGTTTGTAATTTTCAATTTCTTGCTTTGTCGTTTGTACACGCTCTACAGCTTCTTTTTCAGAGAGCCATTTGGCATTTAGCTCATTACGTGCTTCTTTAAGTTCAGCCAATTCCAAGTGCAAACTTTTAAGTTTGGCTTCATCTTTTTCTCTTTTAATGGCTTCTATTTCAATTTCTAGTTGCATCACTTTACGATCTAAGACATCTAACTCTTCAGGTTTAGAGTTAATCTCCATGCGTAGTTTTGACGCAGCCTCATCCATAAGATCAATTGCCTTATCTGGTAGAAAACGACTAGTGATGTAGCGTTGTGATAATTTTACTGCCGCTATGATAGCATCATCTTTAATTCGTACTTTATGGTGGGTCTCATATTTATCTTTAATACCACGTAAGATAGAAATTGCACTTTCTGTATCGGGTTCATCGACCATCACTTTTTGAAAACGACGTTCCAGCGCTTTGTCTTGTTCAAAGTATTTTTGATACTCATCAAGTGTCGTAGCACCTATAGCACGTAACTCTCCACGGGCAAGGGCAGGTTTTAAAATATTTGCGGCATCCATAGCGCCTTGACCTCCACCAGCTCCAACAAGGGTGTGTATCTCATCAATAAAGAGAACAATGTCTCCATCACTCGTGGTGACTTCTTTGATGACGGCTTTGAGACGCTCCTCAAATTCTCCTTTAAATTTTGCTCCAGCGATCAGCGCACCCATATCTAAGGCAAAGATCTGCTTATTTAGTAAATTTTCTGGGATATCTCCATCTACAATACGATGTGCTAATCCTTCGGCAATAGCTGTTTTTCCTGTACCTGGTTCTCCCACAAGAATAGGGTTGTTTTTGGTACGTCTAGATAAGATTTGAAGGATACGACGAATCTCTTCATCTCTTCCTATGACGGGATCTAGTTTACCATCTTTTGCAAGCTGATTTAAGTTTTTAGCATATTTACTTAGCGCATTATACGTTTCCTCTGCATTTTGAGAAGTTACACGATCTCCTTTGCGAAGTTCTTCAATAGCAGCTTGTAATGCTTTTTCAGTAACTCCTTGATCTTTTAATATTTGTGCAATCTTACTTTTTGTTTTAAAAATAGCAAGAATGATATGCTCTACAGACACATACTCATCATTCATCTTTTTTGCAATGATGGAGGAGTCGTTTATTGCTTTATTCGCTTCACGCGAAAGCATGACATCACCTCCCGATACTTTAGGGAAACTGGTAAGTGTACTTTCTAGGATTTGTTTAAGCAAGGGAATATTTACATCTAGTTTTTGTAATAGAAAAGGTGTTACATTTTCATCTACCTCTAGAATTGCTTTAAATATATGTTCGTTTTCAATTTGTTGATGTCCCAATTCTTGCACAATTCGTTGTGCTGCTTGAATGACCTCTTGTGATTTTATAGTAAAATTGTTGAAGTTCATAGCTTCTAAGTTTTTTAAGTTGTTTTGATTAGTGAATAGTCAATAGTTATTCCAAGACAGCGCATAAGACAAAATGGCGCTTTAGCCCTTATAAATAGTGACTTTTTGACGTGTTAGGGATGTGTGGTTTTCATTATCTCAATTAATAAATCTCTTTGGGAGCGATTTTTTTTTGCTTTCGCGAAAGCGAACTCAACGACAAACAGCTATTTTTGTATAAAAATGTAACTATGGGCATATTTAATGGATTATTTGGGTCAAAAGAGCCTAAAGAGCCAAAACCAGAAATTCCTTGGCAACCGCTTACAACGGTGAGTCAATTGGATAAAATTGTAGAAGATTCTAAAGCGAAACCAATAGCGATCTATAAGCACTCCACCACTTGTGGCATTAGCCGAATGGTATTACGACAGATAGAGTCAACGTATGATATAGATGCAAATCAAATGGATATTTACTATTTGGATTTAAAAACATACCGTGAGGTGTCAAACGAAATAGCTGCACGTTTTCAAGTCATTCATCAAAGTCCGCAAATGATTGTGATAAAAAATGGAACAGCTGTCTATGATGATAGTCATGGAGGTGTGAATGTTCCTGCACTGCATAAGTATTTATAGTCCTACTTAAGTATATAGAATAAAAATGGCTACTCAATTTGAGTAGCCATTTTACATGTCAGATTTATCTTAAAAATTAGATTTTACGATAATTGATTTTAAACGTTGTTTTAAATCTTCTCCTACATCAAACACCATTTGCTCATTAGTAGGAAATCGCACTTGTCTATTACGTGTATATCTTAACAAATCATTTTCTAGCGCTCTTTTGTCTCCATCAAAGGTGGCATAATAATGTTCAAAGACGTACTCACTAGCCAGCGGAAAGGATTCAATTACTTGTCCTGTATTTTGAGAGGTATAGCGTACTTGTCCAATAATATTTACAGCTTTGCTTTGTAATACTTCATAGTACATACAACGCACGGTGATGAATTTATCTACTTCTATTTTTTCTCCATCTTCATCTTTTACAAAATCACCATTCTCGTCAAGAAGAAATTCTGTTCCGTCTTTAATGCTTTTTTCTTTTTGTACTTCTCTTTCTCTAAATCGTTCTGGTGAGATATTGATTTCCCGTAAAGAAACATCCATCACATAATCGTAGGTGATTCCTTGTTGTGGCGTACTGTGATAGACTTTCCAAAAATCATTAAGACCGTAGGTAGAAAAGTCTAAAAGATCGTTTTGTAAACGTTCTGGAATTATAATGTTTGAATCATTGTATAGTGCAACTTCTATATAATCTGTTCCTTTAGTATGCGCTTCGTCTAGAAGTTGTTTTACGTTTTTATGATTAGGTGTCAAATCATCTAGATATTCTAGATCGTTGTAGGCTTTTCTATAATCTACTTTTGAGTTGGCTACCTCAAGATTTGCAACTGCTTGATTATAGAGTTGATTTGTGAGTTCTCTTTTTGATGAGATGAGCTGCGTATTGTAGTTTTTAATTTCAAATACAGCATTTCGCTCCTGCTCTTGCAATCTAAGTGGTAGCAGAGGTTTGATACTTTCTTGCCGTTTGTGCAGTGACTTATATAATTGATAAATTTCTTCTATGGTATTTGGATTCCCTTCTTTCTGTAAAAAAGTAATACGCTCGGTATCTCTTTGTACAGCTTTTGCAAAGGCTTCTTCCAATAGTAGGATATGAGATTCTTTATTCTTTTTTGTGGGATTTTTACGTAGTTTTTGTACAGAGGTAGCTATTGCTCTATCATAGTTACCACTTAATAGCGAAGTAGTAGATTTCTTTACCGATGAACAGCTATTAAAGAAGAGTAATAAAAATAATGTCGTGTAGAAGTACTTCATAATTATTGACTTTTTTATCAAGTTTCAATTTTGATGCCAAATTGATTTCAAAAATACTAAACATATAGCATAAAAAAACCTCCTATTTTCTGATCAAGAGCAAGGAGGTCTGTGTTGACTAGTATTGAAAACGCAATTCACTAGTCATTGCTATATTCAAAATTAGGATGTTGTTATCTAGGCGAACGTTGTCGCTATTTTAATACATTCTATAATTTTAGTGGAATAAGCTAGATGAGATGGTACGCTTTCGCGAAAGCGTAACCAATAGTAATCATCAAATATATATAATACGTTCTAGAGATATGCGTGCGTCTTGAACGGAAGTGGTCTGATTGTTATCCGAAGATAACTTCTAAAGCTGCGATTATAATTTGTACCATGTGTGTGAGTTTAGTGGTTAATAAATACTTTTTTTGATGTTTGTTTTTTTATCCTACAAATTGTAACCAAGTAGCGATGATGTAGCTTACAGATAGTGATACCATAAATACGGTGTATATCCCTAATACTTTGTTTGTTTTTACTTGTTTTGTAGATGTGATTTCTTGCGTTTTCATAATAGATAATTTTAAAGATTTTTAATAGTTGTTTGTTATTGATATGGCAAAGAAGTGGTGTTTGTTTGAGGTAGAAAAATATTTTTAAATAATTTAATGCATTTGGATGCTGATTTGTAAGTAAAAAAATCAGATAGATTTCAATATTTTACTTACTGTCTACAGTAATATAAACGTATGTAGGTGTAAAATGTGTTTTAAGTATAAATATGTAATAAATGTAGAGGGTATTTTGCTTACTTTTAAAATCTCTAGGGAGCATTTGTCTTTAAAAGCCCTAAAAGTGCAAGTTTCATCTTTTTTTAAATAATTTTTTGTTTGCAGAAACTGTAAAAAATAGAGTGTAAAAAATATCCTTTATGACGATGTATTTGATCAACGTATCGTTTTTTGAAGATATGTATCTAAAAAAACTATGTTGAATTATTCATAGTAATTTTTCTTTTCCTAAAGTTGCCTTATCTTGAAATAGCAACACAGGTTATGTAAGACTAGACGCTCAGCTGATTGTAATTTTGAATTAGGTCAAGATATATTATTTATGTAGTTTTGCATTTCGTTTGAAAATTTGAATATGAAGGACTTATTTGATAAGATATACAAGGATAAAGGACCACTAGGAAAATGGGCATCGATAGCAGAAGGCTACTTTGTTTTTCCTAAATTAGAAGGACCTATTTCTAACCGTATGGGATTTCAAGGAAAAGAAGTGATTACTTGGAGTGTCAATGATTATTTAGGACTTGCTAACCGTCCAGAAATTCGTGAAGTAGATGCGCAAGCAGCTGCAGACTATGGAAGTGCATATCCAATGGGAGCACGTATGATGAGTGGACACACAAGCCTGCATGAACAATTACAAGATGAATTGGCAGCTTTTGTGAACAAAGACGCTGCTTATTTATTAAACTTTGGATATCAAGGAATACTTTCTACAATTGATGCATTAGTATCAAAAGATGATATCATTGTATATGATGTAGATACTCACGCATGTATTATAGATGGTGTTCGTTTGCACATGGGGAAACGATTTACCTATAAGCATAACGATATGGAAAGTATCGAAAAAAATCTTGAACGTGCGACTAAAATGGCAGAGCAAACAGGAGGAGGAATTCTTGTAATCTCTGAAGGTGTTTTTGGAATGCGTGGAGAACAAGGAAAGCTTAAAGAAATTGTAGCGCTTAAGAAAAAGTATAACTTTCGTCTATTAGTAGATGATGCGCATGGATTTGGAACGCTTGGTGCTACAGGAGCAGGAGCAGGAGAGGAGCAAGGAGTGCAAGATGATATTGATGTATACTTTGCCACATTTGCAAAATCTATGGCAAGTACCGGGGCTTTTATTGCAGGAGATCAGGAAATCATTGATTACTTAAAATATAATTTACGTTCTCAGATGTTTGCAAAATCATTGCAGATGCAACTTGTTGTAGGAGCACTGAAACGATTAGATATGTTACGTACCATGCCAGAACTTCGTGAGAAGCTTTGGGAAAATGTAAATGCATTACAAGGAGGATTAAAAGAAAAAGGCTTTGATATAGGAACGACACAAAGTTGTGTGACACCTGTATATTTAAAAGGAAGTATTCCAGAAGCAATGGCACTTGTAAAAGATTTACGTGAAAATCATAGAGTATTCTGCTCTATTGTTGTGTATCCAGTAATACCCAAAGGACTCATCCTTTTACGTATGATTCCTACAGCGTCTCATACACTTACCGATGTAGAAGAAACATTAATCGCATTTGAAGCGATTAGAACACGTTTAGAAAACGGAACATACAAAAGACTATCTGCAGGAGTAGAAGCTGCATTAGGAGCTTAAAGAGAGCCCTTAAAATAATATTTAAAACCGTTTCTAGGGATGCTTAGAAACGGTTTTTTGTTTTTAAAATAGAGATATGGTAAATTTAAATCTATTGCTAAAGGAATGTAATGTGTGTACTATCGTAATTAACGATTTCAAAGTATTTAAAAATAGAATAGATATTACAAAAAAGTAAACCCTCCATTTCTGGAGGGTTTACGCACTAATAACTAAGATTTATAGGTCTATCGCAATCGATCTACAGATTTTACGAGATCTTCATCGCGCTTAATGGCCTTATTGGCTAAGGCTAGTAAAACGATAGAAATAAGCGGGATGATCATTCCAATACCCTTCTCAAGAACCGCCGTTCCTCCGGATAAGATTTGTGATCGGTATACCAATACACCTAATAAAACAAAGTTTAATATAATTGCCAGTCGTCCTAGAACAAACTGATTTTGTCTCTTTTTATATAAAAATATACTAATGAATGATAGGAGCGCACTAAGTCCAAATAATCCTAAAACAATAGGATCCTCTTTAGCCCATACGGCATTACCTTCCGCATCAGCATAAAGACTAAAAGCAAAGGGTAATCCTATAGAAACAATAGTTGCTAGGGCTAGATATATGGATTGTATGCGTTGTATCACCTTGTGTAAATAATTTCAGGTGCAAAAATAAGTTTCTTTTGTGAGTTATTAGGAAAAGTTTAAAAATAAAATTGTATCATTGTAATGTAATAATGTAATAAGCTCTCCGCTTTTTATTTTCTTGCTAGTTTATTTATCGATTTCTTCTTTCGATATATTTTCAAAAAAAATCGCACAATTATTAATTCACTCTAGTTACTAGATGTTTGACATTTCAGAATTAAAAGCAAAAAAACTTCCTGAGCTACAGGAAATCGCAAAAGGTATTAAGGTTCCTAAATTTAGGACGTTAAAAAAATTAGATTTAGTCTATAAAATTTTAGATGTACAAGCAGCAGAACCTGAAAAGGTTGCTAATACGGCTGTAAAATCTTCTAATCCAGAATCTTCTAAAGTAGAATCACCCAGAAAGATGGTTCGTGAGACGAAGCCTAACACATCCAAAACTGCAGAGACCCCTAAAAGACCAGTTCGCGAAAAGCCTCAAAACCCAAGAAATCAAAATCCTAAGAATAAGAGGCAAGAGGATACAAAATCAACTACAACTCCAGTAGCCAAGGAACCAAAAGCTCCTCAAAAAGAAGAGGTTAAAAAACCAGCTACAACACATACCAACGAAAAAACAAAAGAGAAAAACTCAGATACTAATTCTAACGAACAAAAATCTAGAGATTCTCAACGCGACAATCGTCCGAATAATAATCCGAATAATAAGCGTCAGAATCGCGATGCTAATACTCGTGATACTAGCAATCGCGATAGCAATAATCGCAATCAGAATAATCGCAATCAGAATAGTAATCGTAGTAACTCTAATACAGGGAATGGCAATAAAGATAGCCGTAATCGCTATCGTGAACCAGATTTTGAATTTGAAGGTATTATTGAAAGCGAAGGTGTCCTTGATATCATGCAAGATGGTTATGGGTTTTTAAGATCATCAGATTATAATTACCTAGCTTCTCCGGATGATATTTATGTATCACAATCTCAAATCCGTTTATTTGGATTAAAAACGGGGGATACGGTACTCGGTGTGATCCGACCTCCTAAAGAAGGAGAAAAATATTTTCCATTAATTAAGGTATCTAAAATTAACGGACTCAGTCCTAATATTGTAAGAGATAGAGTATCTTTTGAGCACTTAACACCTTTATTTCCTACAGAAAAATTTAATATAGCAGAGCGACAGTCTAGTATCTCTACAAGAGTGATGGATATGTTTGCACCTATAGGTAAAGGACAACGTGGTATGATTGTATCACAACCTAAGACGGGTAAAACCATGTTACTTAAGGATGTGGCAAATGCGATAGCAGCAAACCATCCTGAGGTATATCAAATGATTCTTTTGATTGATGAACGTCCGGAAGAGGTGACAGACATGCAACGTAATGTAAAAGGAGAAGTGGTAGCTTCTACTTTTGATAAAGAAGCGCATGAACACGTAAAGGTGGCAAATATAGTATTAGAGAAAGCAAAACGTCTCGTAGAATGTGGTCATGATGTAGTGATCTTATTAGATTCTATCACTCGACTTGCACGTGCGTATAACACGGTACAACCTGCTTCTGGAAAGATTCTTTCTGGAGGGGTAGATGCCAACGCATTACACAAACCAAAACGTTTCTTTGGAGCAGCTCGTAATATAGAAAATGGTGGATCATTGACTATTATAGCAACGGCACTTACAGAAACGGGTTCTAAAATGGATGAAGTAATCTTTGAAGAATTCAAAGGAACTGGTAATAT
>NZ_CALEMI010000056.1 GCF_937910895.1 uncultured Dokdonia sp.
GAAACTATTTGCATTTTAAGTGCTATTAAGCCTTCTACCGCTAATGCAATATCTGGATTATCTGTTTCTCCTCTAAACCATCTGTGAACCGTAGTCCTTTCTGTATCGGATAAGACAGCAATCTTTGCAATATCACCATAGCCAAGCTTAGATTTAAGCTCTCTACGCACCTTTATTTTATTTTCTATGTTATTATTCATTACTTTGTGCAACAGTTTGCTCTAATGAATGACAAAGATAGAGTATTACTCTAATATTACAAAATAAAATAGAGCATTATTCTATTTTAAATGAGGTGTTTACGTATGAGCATAAACGATAGAACGAAATTATTTGTACAATCTCAACAGATCACCATGAAGGCTTTTGAGAGATCAATTAACGCTTCCAATGGCTATATCAACAACATTACACGAAGTATTAGTCTTGAAAAAATAGACCTCATTGTAGAAAAATATCCCATCCTAAATATTGAGTGGTTATTGACTGGAAAAGGCGATATGATTAAGCCATTATCCGCTTTTACCGAACCTGAATCTCAATATATAAATGAAGATGAAAAAACAAGGGCTTCTATCACTGCAAAAGCCTTGATCAAAATTGACGCTTCTATGACACACTTACTTCAAGAGGTTTCAGAAATCAAAGAACAACTTATTAAGAAAGAAAAATAGGCTTTTTAGGTTTTCCTTTTTCTTTTTAAAACACATTTATATCTCCAAATTTACTGTCAATTAGACATTTACTAAGTAAACGACTCACTCTTTTCTCTAAAAATTGAAATCTATTTTACCCGTGTTTTAGTGTGCTATAGTGCGCCTTTATTTCACTTTTTATGTTATTATTCATTACTTTGTGCAACCATTTGCTTTAATAAGCAATGATGTAGAGTAACATTCTACTTTTTATAATTTTAATAGAGTATTACTCTATTTTATTGAATTATTTAGATTTATGAGTATCAATAAAAGGACAAAGACATTTGTACAATCTCAACAGATTACCATGAAGGCTTTTGAGAAATCAATCAATGCATCAAATGGATATATTAATAATATCACGAGAAGTATTGGTCTTGAAAAAATAGATTTGATTGTAGAGAAATATCCGATCCTAAATATAGAGTGGTTACTGACGGGTAAAGGAGATATGCTAAAACCTTTGTCTGCTATCCATGAACCTGCGGAACAGTATGTTATCGAAAATGAAGATACGAGAGCTTCGATAACAGCAAAAGCTTTGATCAAAATTGATGCATCTGTGACACACTTACTTAAAGAGGTTTCTGAAATTAAAGAACAGCTTATCAAGAAAGAGAAATAGTCGTGTCCAACTAAGACATAAGACCGCTTCGCTGTTAGACATAAGACGTAAGATTTAATTGTTATTGATTTGAAACTAGCTGAAAAATTAATAAATTTTCATCCCTCCATCTAAAATACTCATACCAAGGATAAGCAGAATTTATTCATTAAAAAGCCTGTGTAATATCTACTGTATATAGCCTAATAGATGTATCTATTTTATATCGGATACTAATAAAAAAGAAATAGTTGGTTTATAGCTTCTTTGCTTCTTCCCAAAATACATCCATTTCAGCCAATGTCATATCGCTTAGACTTTTTCCTAGAATAGCTGCCTTGCTTTCTAGATATTGAAATCGTTTGATAAATTTTTTATTGGTACGTTCTAAAGCGCTTTCTGGGTCTACGTTAAGAAAGCGTGCATAATTAATCATAGAGAACAGTACATCGCCAAACTCGGCTTCTATTTTTTCTTGATCGTTTGTGTGGACTTCGTATTGTAACTCCCCGAGTTCTTCTTGTAGCTTTTCAAAAACTTGTTGAGGTTCTTCCCAATCAAATCCGACCCCAGCGACTTTATCTTGAATTCGGCTGGCTTTTACCATCGCAGGTAAGCTACGAGGCACGCCTTCTAAAACCGATTTTTTTCCTTCTTTGAGTTTTAGTTTCTCCCAATTACGTTCTACTTCTTTAGCATCGGCTACATCAATGTCTCCATAAATATGGGGATGACGGTCTACCAATTTGTCCGAAATACTAGTAGCCACATCGGCGATATCAAAGTCTTGGGTCTCGCTTCCTATTTTAGCATAAAAAACAATGTGCAAAAGCAAGTCTCCAAGTTCTTTCTTGATTTCTTCTAAATCATTATCCAGAATAGCATCACCAAGCTCATAGGTCTCCTCTATGGTAAGATGACGTAAACTCTGCATGGTTTGCTTCTTATCCCACGGACATCCAACACGGAGCTCGTCCATAATCGTGAGGAGTCTATCAATAGCGTTTAGTTGTTGCTGTCTTGTATTCATAAGTATATTTCATCTCCGCGTACTTACCTAACGTTAGGAAGGGGCGGTAATCTCTTTTTTGATTCGTAACCTATTTTAAAGATCTAAATCGTCTCTAATTATTTTATGCTTGGTTTTACGTTGTTTCTTAATTTTTAACGACTTTTCCTTAGCTGCATATTCATTTTTATCGGATGTAAAACACATTTGATTTTCAGCAAAATAGGAGTCTTTTTTAACCATCAATCCATTATACGGACAGTGTTCATAACCACAATCATGTTTTGAATACACACCAAAACTCCGATGTTTTATTTTCTTTTCAGATAGAATTTTTTGTTGATTGGTTATGATATTCTTCCACAGCTGCTGTTCATCAGCCACTGTTAATTCCATACCTAGTGTAGATACATTAAAATAAGTTCTTGGATCTTTTAATTGGTAAAAGTTGAATGTCTTTTCAAAGACCGTATGCGCATAGTCTCTAATCTCTATGCGGTCATTCACATCTAGTTTTTCATTTTCACATATCGATCGATATAAACCTAAGGTATTAAAGTCTGTGTACTTTTTATGATTATCGATATAGTGAATGTATTCACTTTTCATTAATTGATTGAACTTCTTGCCGATTTTCATGTGTTTATTTTTATCAATATATCATCATCCTAAATTTTCAATTCCCCAAAATCCTAAAGGGTGTGAAAATTTAATTCTTATCTTAATTTGAGAATATAGTTGCCCTTTAGGAACGGGGGGAAAAGATATATTCGGTTTATAATACTTTCCAATCGTTCTCAATTCACCCAAACTTCTCAGCATGAGATCCCGCCATACTACGGGATTAGTACCCTCTATTAAACGCTGCGATATACCATCTTGCTTATTAATGATGCTACTAAACTAAAAAAAGCCTTTGCAATCTAATTGCAAAGGCCGTATTCTTTTATAAAAAAGTTATGCACTATTCTTCTTCGTCAGATGCCTCAGCAGGCGTTTCTTCTGGAGCAGAAAAGTCCATCAAGTCATTTTTCTGTAAGATATTATACCACTGTACCACTTTTTTGATATCACTTGCATACACACGATCTTCATCATAATCAGGTACTACGTTAAAGAAAAACTCTTCAAGCTCATCTTTAGACACCTTATGATTGATGGTAGGACCTCCGTCTTCTTTTTCTTTGATCTTTTCAAAAACCTCACGTAATGGTATCTCCTCTGTAAGGGTATATATCGCTATTTCTGAAAGGATACTTACGTTATGACGTAATCCTACAGAAATACGCTTTCCATCTAATAAAGATTTTGCAACAAAACCACTACGGGTTTGCGTTTTTAATTCGTAAATACCTGGTTTCCCAGAGATGGCTAATATTTTATCTAAACCCATATAATTTTTAGTATCAAAATTGGTCGGCAAATATGCGTTGCCGGAATGTAAAATCAAAATTTATTGCCTACGAAAATGAGGCCTTTGTCATATATTTAACACTTTACTCGATAATCGAGATTTAAATATTCCTAGACTTGTCTTGAAATTCAAAAGTTACTCTCTTGCAAATGTCTCGTAAGCTTTCCTCAAGGTAGTTATCTTATCTCTTTTTAGAGACCTCTGGAAAACGCATCCGATAATCGGCGTCACATTTGCCTTTTGAGATATTGGCAAGTTTTCCTTTTAGAATGCGTTTTTTAAGACTCGATAGCTTATCAATAAACAAAATACCCTCAATATGATCATACTCATGTTGAATCACGCGAGCAATAATACCCGTATATGTTTCTGTATGTTCCTTAAAGTTTTCGTCTTGATATTTCATGGTAATCGTAGACTCTCTAAAGACATCTTCTGTAATTCCAGGAATACTTAGACATCCTTCATTAAAAGCCCACTCATCTCCTTCTCTTTCTATAATCTCAGCGTTAATAAACACTTTTTTGAAGTCTTTATAGATCGCTCTTTCTTCTTCTGTAAACTCTTTGTCATGCGCAAAAGGAGACGTGTCTACTAGAAACATTCTGATAGAAAGTCCCACTTGCGGCGCTGCAAGTCCTAGTCCGTTGGCTCCATACATGGTCTCAAACATATTCTCAATAAGCTCAGGAAGCTTAGGATATTCTTTTGTAATCGGAGCTGCTTTTTTCTTTAAAACGGGATCTCCATAAGCTACTATTGGTAAAATCATGCTATTTATTATAAAGGTAATCTTGTAATATAATCGTGGCGCTTATTTGATCAACAAGTGCCTTGTTTTGTCTTTTCTTTTTTCCAATCCCACTATCAATCATGGTTTGAAACGCCATTTTTGAAGTAAATCGTTCGTCTTGACGAATCACTTTTAGATCGGGAAAGTTTTTGAGTACGCTTTCGCGAAAGCGTATAATGTGCGCCTCTACATCTGAAGCTTCATTATTCATACGTTTTGGCTCTCCTATCACCATTGCCTCTACGTTTTCCTTCTGAAAATACTCTTTTAAAAACGGAATTAGCTTTTTGGTTTCTACCGTCGTCAAGCCTGAAGCTATAATCTGCAGTTCGTCAGTGATCGCAATCCCTGTACGTTTGGTACCATAATCTATCGCAATAATGCGTGCCATTCTTAAAATTTGGTGCAAAAATAAGGAAAAACAGAGTATATGTAACTAAGCTCTTACACAATAAACGCTTGTTATTAATTTATAGAAAATCTACCGTTGGAAACGTTTGTGAAGTTTTATCTTTGATTTTGTAATCAATATGCCAAAAATGATCGTTCGATTCTTCTCACTTTTAGTACTGTCTATGCTACTCATAGCGTGTAATGAACAGATACCTGAAGAAAAAGCGAATGCTAAAGAGAACTTACACCTATCTGATATTAATTTAGTTATTGCGTCTGAGACACCTATTGATAGTATTTGGATCGCAGATATTGGTCAAAAAGAAAGCCTTTTTCTTCCTTTTAAAGATACGATCAAAGTGGACTTGCAAAGAACTTTAAGTGATCTTTATAATGTATATGTGCACACCGGAAATCAAAGAATCGGTACACAGTTGTGGTTAAATGGCGATCGGCTTCTTATCGATATGACTTTTGATAACAAAAACCTAACGGTAGATCGCGTTGATGCATCACCGCTATATGAGGCATCTTTACAATATTCAAAAACTTATAAAGCGTTAGTGACTTCAGAAACAGATAGCACTACTATTGACAATTTTCTAATTACCGAAATACGCAATCATATAGACACGCCCTTTTCTCATGCTATTGTTGGAAACTATGTATTCCGAAATCAAAACGATCGAAATAAAATGGATAATGTATACCGAATCATGCGAATGCAGACCGATAGTTTAAAGTCACATTTCATTAATAATAATGATAAAATAAAAACGATCCTTGATGAAAAAGCGGTTCAGTTTGAAGTGTATGATTTAGGAGATCTAGCTGATGAAAAAGCAACTATTATACTAGAGCCTTCAAAAAAATACCTACTCGATTTCTGGTTTGTAAAGTGTCCGCCTTGTATCCGAGATCATAAGCGTATGGCAAAGAACTATAGTATTTTTGAAAAAACTAATATCGAACTTATTAGTATTTCTAGAGATGATAATTATGAGCTTTGGAAAAACTATCTTACAAAAAATGACTATCCGTGGGTGAATGTGAGAGAACAAAAACCTGAAAAACGATTGACGTATGATCTGTCTATATGGGAATTTCCCACCTATACACTGATAGATCACACCGGCAGTATCCAAGCTCGGTTCAGTAGTTTTGCCCAATTTGAAAATTATATCAATAAAAATAATAAACTAAAATCCCGCTGAAAAAGCGCGGTTAATTCAACTAGCTATTTTGAATTCGTCCTTTGGACTTTTCAAAACAGCGTTTCATTAAAAAATAATAGAATTTACATTTGTTATGAATCAACTAAAAAATCTAATAGAAAAAGCCTGGGACGATCGTTCTGAATTAAAAAATCGTGTGACTATTAGCGCCATTCGTGAAGTCATAGATATGCTAGATCGTGGTACTTTACGTGTAGCAGAACCCACTGACGATGGATGGAAAGTAAATGAATGGATCAAAAAAGCAGTCGTATTGTACTTTCCTATTCAGAAAATGGAAACTTTGGAAGCTGGTATTTTTGAGTATCACGATAAAATTCCGCTAAAGAGAGATTATGAAAATCGCGGGATTCGTGTGGTGCCAAATGCGGTAGCACGCCATGGTGCGTATATTTCTAGCGGTGTGATTTTGATGCCTAGTTATGTAAATATAGGTGCGTATGTAGACGAAGGTACGATGGTAGATACGTGGGCAACGGTAGGAAGCTGTGCTCAGATTGGTAAAAATGTACACCTAAGCGGTGGTGTAGGGATTGGTGGAGTTTTAGAACCCTTACAAGCGTCACCTGTCATCATTGAAGACGGTGCCTTTATCGGAAGTCGGTGTATCGTAGTAGAAGGCGTACATATAGAAAAAGAAGCCGTGTTAGGCGCCAATGTGGTACTTACCATGAGTACTAAAATCATTGATGTGACGGGAGATACACCTATTGAAACCAAAGGTAGAATTCCTGCACGCTCCGTTGTCATTCCAGGAAGTTACACAAAGAAGTTTGCTGCTGGAGAATACAATGTGCCTTGTGCATTGATTATAGGAAAACGTAAAGAAAGCACCAATAAGAAAACATCGTTGAATGATGCGTTAAGAGAATATGACGTAGCGGTTTAGCACCCATCTCATGGATAAAAAAATATTGATTATACAACACAAAATGATAGGCGATGTACTCACATCGTCTATTCTTTGTGAGGCGATCAAAAAGAAGTATCCAAATGCTACGGTTCATTATCTTATCAATGAGCATACACTGCCTGTACTGGAAAACAATCCATTTATAGATGAGAAGATGGTGTATACGCTAGATATGGTAAAAAGAAGGAAAGCGGCAAAAGAATTTCGTTCACAACTAGCATCTCAAGCGTATGATATTGTCATCGATGTCTACTCAAAAATTGGAAGCGCACGTATAACTAAAGCGACCAAAGCTTCCCAACGCATCGGATATAAAAAATGGTACACCAAAGCATTCTATACAGATTTGTACACCTACCATTACACTGCTGAGACGAAAGCAGGACTTGCCATTGAGAATCGGATGAAGTTACTACAAGCGATTGATACGAATTTTCCTAAAGCGTTAAAACCAAAATTATATGTGACCGATGCGGAGATCGCTTCCGCGAAAGCGAAACTAGCAGACGTTAAAACATACCCAGAACAAAAACTATACATGATTGGCATCCTTGGAAGTGCCCCCAACAAAACCTATCCACTATTCTATCTTGCCATCCTATTAGATCATATCGTTACGACTACAGATGCTAAATTGTTATTTAATTACATCCCGAAGCAAATAGAGCAAGTAGATGCACTACTAGCACTGTGTACTGAAAAGACACGACACCATGTGTTGAAAGAGATCTATGGAAAAAGCTTACGAGAATTCATTGCATTAACGACGCAATGCGATGCCTTAATTGGTAATGAAGGTGGTGCTATTAATATGGCAAAAGCGATTGATGTTCCCACATTTGCCATCTTCTCCCCTTGGATTCGTAGAGCCGCATGGTCCTTGTATGAAAATGATCAAAACCATATCATACATTTACAAGATTATGATACAGCGCTTTATAATACAAAAAGCTTGAAGGATATAAAAAAAAGAACTGATTATTATTATTCTTTATTGAAACCAGAAATGATTCAAGAAAAGTTGGATGTATTCCTATCGAAGCACTAAGCCATTCCTAAAGAAATTTCTCTTGGTACCATTTGACTTGAGCTCTCAACCCCTCTTCGAAATCCGTATTTGGGGTATAATCTAAAAGACGTTTTGCCTTGTCTATAGTTGCCGAAGTCTTTAATTGATCGCCAGGACGTTTTACCACGTGTTCAATAAGAGCCTTCTTCCCGATGATTTTTTCTATCAAAGAGATGCCTTGTGCAGTTGTGTATACTTCGGTACTTCCGAGATTAATAATCTCTCCATCACAAGATGCTTTATAATCTAGTATTTTTTCTAAACCATCTATAATATCACCTACATACGTAAAACTACGCTCATGATTAGCACTTCCTTCATATAAAGGAAATGACGTTTCTTCATAAATAGCCTTGATCAATTTTGTGTAGAGTTTTTCTGGACGCTCTCTAGGTCCGTACACAGAAAACAACCGAATAGAACAAGCTGGAAGCTTTCCTGAACGCTGAGAAGCTAATACTAACTGCTCTGCAGCAAGTTTTGTCACCCCGTAATCAGATACAGGCATAGGTGCTTCTTCTTCTGTAGAAGTCGCGTGTAATCCATAAATAGAAGAAGTAGCAATATTGACAAATAATTGTGTTTTTTTATTGTGATGAATCGCCCATTGTAATAGATTCTGAGTCGCTTGAATATTGTTGCGTTCATAATCTACAAACGGCGTTGATGCCGAAATACCCGGTTGCGCTGCAAAATGATAAACAATAGCTATATCATTTGGCAAAACAGCTTTTAAATCATCGAGTAAATCAGCAGTAAGTAATGTAACACCGGATTTCTTAATGTCCTCGGCATTAATGTGTTTTAATTTCGGATCATAATAATCAGAAAAATTATCGATTCCTAGTACTTGATGTCCCTTAGAAACTAAACGTTCACAAAGATGAGATCCTATAAATCCAGCGGCTCCTGTTACTAATATTTTCATAAATCTATATCATCACCTTTTACAATACCATAGTATGTATAAGCATATCCTTTTTTACGTGTATTTCTTCGTATCGCAAGATTTCGATCTAAAGATTCTTTTGTTTTATAACCTCTTGGGTGATCTAGATGTAGACACAAAGCTCGATGACGAATTTGTTTTCCTTTGATCCCCGCATTTTCTAATCGTTCGCCTAACTCCCTATCAGGCCCTCCGTATTGCATACGTTCATCATATCCATTAATGCGAATTAAATCTTTTAACCAGGCAGATGAATTACAATTATTAAAGGAAGCATTGGATGGCGTTACCGTGTCTAATAATTTTGCGACAGTCTCTCCACTCGCCAGTTTTCTGTATTGAGAAGAACCTAATGAACCTTTTTCCTTTAACCAATCAACATTAAAGCAATTACCCGATAATATATCTTCCTTGGTAATTCCTTCACTTAAATCCATATCTAACTTGCAATAACCTCCAGATAAAAATTTTCCTTTCTCAGCATAATTTGCATGACGTTCTAGAAAATCTTCTTTAGGAATACAATCCCCATCGGTAAAAACAATGTACTCATGCGCTGCTTTCGTTAAGGCGATATTAAGTATGGTTTGTCTTCTGTATCCATTATCCTCATGCCAAAGGTGATGTAAAGGAACTGGATAATCTTTCTGAAAGGAGGCAATAAGCGCTTCTGTTTCTTTGCCAGAGCCGTCATCGGCTATAATCACTTCAAAATCCTTATACGTCTGTGTGCAATAGCCATAAAGTACTTTTTCAAGCCATTTCACATTATTATATGTAGCTATAATGAGCGTTATTTTAGGAAGTTTCTGCATTCGGTTGGTTTACTACAAAAATAAACTTTTATATTATAAAAAAGTTAGTAGTTTTGCTATCCTACTAAATTTATGGAAAAATTAACTGCGATCATCCCTACAGGTAACGAAGAGCACAACATTCGTGAGGTACTGGAATCTGTGTCCTTTGCTGATGAGATTATGGTGGTAGACTCTATGAGTACTGATCAAACGGTCGCTATTGCCAAAGAATTTACAGATAGAATTATACAGCGTCCCTATCATTATTCTGCTTCCCAAAAAAATTGGGCGATTCCGCAAGCGGCTCATGAATGGATTCTCCTTGTAGATGCTGATGAGCGGGTAACTCCAGAGTTAAGAGAAGAAATCATAGAAATCCTTAAAAATCCACCTACCAACAACACGGTTGCCTATTGGATTTATCGTACCAACCATTTTATGGGAAAACGTGTTCGATATAGTGGATGGCAAAATGATAAAGTCATTCGTTTATTTCGTAAGAGTAAATGTTCTTATGAAGACAAAATGGTTCATGCCGAAATTATTGCCGATGGAAAAGTAGGCTTCTTAAAAAATCGTTTTCACCACAATACTTATATTAGTTTAAATAGCCACATCACAAAGCTTAATCGCTATGCTACTTGGCAAGCAAGAGATTATGATAAGAAAACGGGACGTCTTCACGTGTATCATTTTGTCATTAAACCTTTTTGGGGCTTTTTTAAACACTACGTAGTACAAATGGGCTTCAGAGACGGTGTTGTAGGACTTGTTATAAGTTATATGCACTCGTATGCGATCTGGATGCGTTATGCAAAACTGTGGCTCTACAGACGTGGTTTAAAGTAATTCTTACCTAAATTTTAAAATGGTTTTATATGCTTTCTCGGAGTATAACGACGTAGAAGTTCATACTGAGCCTAAACTCTTTTTATAATGTACCCATGCTTACTGATGTTTTCATTTCACAAACATTATAGTATATTATTGTTTTATAATGAGATAATTAGATCATAAAAAAAGCTCAAGATTAAAAAACCTTGAGCCTTGTTATTTTAAATATCGAACGATTCTTATCGAATCAATTTTTTGTATTTAATTCTTTTTGGCATTAAATCACCACCAAGACGTTTTTTCTTATTTTCTTCATAATCAGAGAAACTACCTTCAAAGAAATATACTTGACTATCTCCTTCAAATGCTAGAATATGTGTACAAATACGGTCTAAGAACCAACGGTCGTGACTAATCACTACGGCACAGCCTGCAAAATTTTCTAAGCCTTCTTCTAACGCTCTTAATGTATTTACGTCAAGATCGTTGGTAGGCTCATCGAGCAGTAATACGTTTCCTTCTTCTTTTAGGGTCATGGCAAGATGCAAGCGATTACGTTCTCCTCCCGAAAGGGCTGATACTTTTTTGTTTTGTTCGCTTCCACTAAAATTAAAACGACTTAAATACGCTCTAGAATTGACTTCTTTGCCCCCCATCAGTATTAAATCTTGCTCATCAGAAAAGTTTTGCCAGATGGTTTTTTCTGGATCAATATTACTATGACTTTGATCTACGTAAGCAATTTTCACACTATCTCCTACCGTAAAGTTCCCTTTGTCTGGGGTTTCTTCTCCCATGATCATTTTAAAAATAGTGGTCTTACCAGCACCATTAGGGCCTATAATTCCTACAATCCCTGCCTGTGGAAGGTTAAAGTTTAAATCTTCATAGAGTAACTTATCGCCAAAAGCCTTACTTACCCCTTTAGCTTCGATCACGTTTGTTCCTAAACGAGGTCCGTTGGGAATATAGATTTCAAGCTTTTCATCCATTTGCTTTTGATCTTGGCTCATCAACTTGTCATAGTTCTTTAAACGCGCCTTTTGTTTTGTCTGACGACCTTTAGCACCTTGACGTACCCAATCCAACTCACGCTCTAGCGTTTTCTGGCGTTTAGAAGCAGTTTTGCTTTCTTGCGCCATACGTTTTGATTTTTGATCCAACCAAGAAGAATAATTTCCTTTCCAAGGGATTCCTTCTCCCCTATCTAGTTCTAAAATCCATCCAGCTACGTTATCTAAGAAATAACGGTCGTGTGTTACAGCGATGACGGTTCCTTTATATTGTGCTAAGTGATGCTCTAACCAGTGTACAGATTCTGCATCTAAGTGGTTGGTAGGCTCATCGAGCAATAATACATCAGGCTCTTTTAATAAAAGTCTACACAAGGCAACACGACGTTTTTCTCCTCCAGAAAGCAATCCAATTTTTTGATCACTTGGTGGTGTACGTAATGCATCCATAGCGATTTCTAGTTTTGTATCTAACTCCCAAGCGCCACGAGCATCTATCTCATCTTGAAGTACTGCTTGACGCGCCATTAGTTTATCCATCTTATCGGCATCGCTGTAGACTTCTTCCAGACCAAACTGATCATTGATACTATTATATTCATCAAGAATGGCTACCGTTTCTGCAGCACCTTCTTTTACGACTTCTAATACCGTTTTTTCTGGATCTAGTTGTGGTTCTTGCTCCAGATAGCCTGTGGTAAACTCTTTATCTGAAGTGACCTCTCCTTGAAAATTGGTGTCTAGTCCAGCTATAATCTTCATTAATGTAGATTTACCAGAACCATTCAGACCTAAAATTCCAATCTTTGCTCCGTAGAAGAAGCTTAGGTATATTTTTTTTAATACAGGTGTTTGTGCGCCTGGATAGGTTTTTGAAACCCCAGACATAGAAAATATTATTTTTTTATCATCACTCATAGTTGTATACATTTTCGCGAAAGCGAACATATCATTTTAGTTAGTATTTATCGTGTACTAGGATTTGCTAATTTACAAAATTCAATCACGTTTTAGGTCCAGAACTTCACGCATTGCTTTTGCCTTTAACAAACACTCAGCATATTCTTTGTCAGGGTCTGATTTTGCTGTAATCGCGCTTCCTACAGAATAGGATATATACTCATCTACCGCATTGTAGAGAATACTACGTATAATCACATTAAAATCAAAATCGCCGTCGGGTGTAAAATAACCAACGGCTCCACTATACAAACCGCGTTTAGTCTCTTCTAGTTCTTCTATAATCTCCATGGCTCTTATCTTGGGAGCGCCTGTCATACTTCCCATCGGGAATGTGGCTTGTATGGTATCTACAGGAGAGATTCCTACAGCGATCTGTGCGCTGACCGTTGAGATCATTTGATATACTTGTTTAAAAGAATATACCTTGCATAATTCTTCCACGGTAACGCTTCCTTTTTGAGCAATACGCGATAGGTCGTTACGTACAAGGTCAACAATCATAATGTTTTCAGATCGCTCTTTGGGATCTTCTGATAACGCTTTCGCGAAAGCGACATCCTCCTGAAAATCTTCACTTCTTGCTGCAGTTCCTTTTATAGGAGAACTCACGAGCTTGCTTCCCTCCTTTTTTAAATACCGTTCTGGGGTTGCAGAAACCAAAAAATGATCTTCTAATTTTAAAAACGTAGCAAAAGGGGGCGTACTAATTGCATTCAGCTGTTGATAGGTTTGTAAAGGATTTATAGTGCCATGCGCGTAAAACTCCTGACAGAAATTGGCTTCATATACATCTCCTTTTTGAATATACTGAAGCAGTGTTCGCACTTTATCTTTATACGCTTCCTTGTGTATTTTAAGTTTGATATGTAGTGGTGTGGTGTCTTCTATAATATTTTTAGCTAAAGATGTGTTTTGTATGTCCTCATAATCGGTATCCATCTCATCATCGACCATAGGCAAATATTGCATCTCAACCGAATCTCCTTTTAGTAGAAAAACACGTTTGGGTTGAAAAAAATAGAGATCAGGAAAACCTACGTGATCCTCATGGGCACTCTTAAGGCGTTCTATATCATTTTTTAAATCATACGATAAATACCCGAAAAGCCAATCTTTGGTAGATTGTTGATATTCTTCTAAACGTTCAAATGCACCTTGATAAGATGTCTTCATACTTGTAAATCCATCTACCGCTAGGATAGCGTCATAACTTTTATACTGTTGATCGGGATCATTATTACTATCTAGCCATACAATTTCTTCAAATTGTTGCGACCAGTGTAAGAGTTGATTTTTAAACTTTTCAGTATCCTGAATGATAAAAGTATGCTTCGTGCGATTCACGGTGTAAAAATAAGAAATGAAGGATGATTTAAGATACTATTTTATACAATTGTAGTAGCTTGCAAAAAAAATGAGATGTCACAACCTAATAATCCTCTTCACGGAGTAAAACTCTTAGATATATTAGAATTTCTAGTAGAAAAATATGGTTTTGAAGCGTTGAGTTATCAAGTAAATATTAATTGTTTCAAGAAAGACCCTTCTATTAAATCAAGTTTAAAATTCTTACGTAGAACGCCTTGGGCAAGAGAGAAAGTGGAGCAACTCTATTTACAATCTATTGATAGGAAGTAGGAATTTTATTCTTTCCAACCCCACGGTGCTTCAGGATTTTCTACAGGAGTAGAAAGATCAAAAGAAACCGTAAAAATACGTTCGGTGCCTAATCTTCTTAGATTATAGGTAAATGTGTTTTTATCTATCGTTACCCACCATACATTTCCTGATGCAGCGGGAATCATCGTTTGTGTTTGCGAATCTGCAGGAAATACTTGTAATGTTGGTTGACCTATGTTAGTTGTCGTACCACCATACATCGTGATTTTATCCTCACTTCCATCCTCATGACGGTGATCGTGTTTTAAGGTAATACGATCATTTTCTTTTGTAAACACCCATGTACGAGAACGATCTTCTCCTACAAAGAATGGAATTTTAATCTCCCTGTCACTACAAGATCGAATGTGCATGATCAATTCCTTACCTGCAAATTGCGGATCATTTTCAGGTAAGACAAGTTGACCTTTATAGGATGTATTACATAGAGATTGTAATGATGCCCAGAACTGATCTACTTCACTCTTTTCTTGAGCAATAGTGATAGCAACTGAGCATATTAGAAAAATACAAAGTGCGATAGATCGCATGTATTATATCTTTTTAACCTTAACAGCATTCATTCCTCTTGCGCCTTTTTCAAGTTCAAAAGAAACTTGATCATTTTCAGCAATCTTATCAATAAGACCACTTACGTGACAAAAGTATTTTTCTTGTGATTTTGCATCTAAAATAAATCCAAATCCTTTTGAAGTATCAAAGAAAGAAACTTTTCCTTTGTGAACGGGATCAAATTTATCTTCATCGCTTTCTTCTTTCTTAGGAATTCCTAGAACGATATCTTCTACATCTACCTCTATTTTATCATCTGGATTTGGAGGAGTGTCTGTCAAGTTTCCAAAATGATCTACATACGCAAACTGGATTCCGCCGCCGTTTTCTTTGGCTTCAGCTTTACGAGCTATTTTCTTTTTTTGTTTTTCTTCACGTTTTTTTAAACGCTTTTTTTCTTTTTCAAGTTTATTAAAGGTCTGTTGCGATTTTGCCATTATTTACATTAATGAGATTAGAAGTTAATTATTTATTTTATATAAAATGTCTTGAGAAGTATCGTGTTTTTGTGGAACACTAAATTTTACAGAGACTTAAGGACATTTAATTAAGAACAAAGATACTGATTCTATACGCTATTACCGCCTATACAGCCAGATTTCTATTAACAACGATCAAAGAGAATACTTGGTCTTTTATAATTTTATGAGGGTTCTCTCTTAGATACTCAAAGATTTCTTGTATTTTCAGTGCAATCTTTTTAAAACTCATAACTAAAACAACGCCTATTTATCATGAAAATTAAATTACTCATACTCTTTTTATGTATTGGATCTAGTCTCTTAATCGCTCAAAAAACAGACCCTGTCATTGAAGGGATGATTAAAGAAGCTACTGAAAACTCTCAATTAGAAATCTTAGGACATGAACTTACCGACTTGATTGGACCTCGTCTTGTAGGTACACCTCAAATGCAGCATGCTAATGAGTGGGCTGTCGCCAAATACAATGATTGGGGCATTTCTGCTCGTAATGAGAAATGGGGAGAATGGCGTGGTTGGGAACGTGGTATCACACATATTGATATGGTGTACCCTCGTGTGCAAAGCCTTAGAGGAACACAACTTGCTTGGAATCCAAGTACGTCAAAAGAAGGCGTCACTGCCGAACTTGTCGTACTTCCTTCAACTATAAAAGATGATGCCGATTTTAAAAAGTGGCTTCCTTCTGTAAAAGGTAAAATCGTATTGATCTCTATGTTGCAACCTACTGGAAGACCCGATTATAATTGGGAAGAATTTGCGACAGAAGCATCTTTTACTAAAATGAAAGAAGCACGTGAAGCACAAACAAAAGCTTGGGATGATAATATAAAAGCCATGGGACATACGTCGCGTACGCTACCAGAAGCATTAGAAAAAGCAGGTGCCGTTGGTATTGTTACTTCCAATTGGTCTAGAGGATTTGGTGTCAATAAAATTTTTAGCGCTCGTACAGAAAAGATTCCTACGGTAGATCTTGAATTGGAAGATTACGGGATGCTATACAGACTGGTAAACTCTGGTAATAAACCACAAATTCATATCGTTGCACAGTCTAAAGATTTAGGTAAAATGCCCGCCTTTAATACCATCGCAGAGATTAAAGGAACAGAAAAACCTGATGAGTATGTAATTCTCTCGGCACATTTTGATTCTTGGGATGGCGGTACAGGTGCCACTGATAATGGTACAGGAACTTTAGTGATGATGGAAGCGATGCGTATTTTAAAGAAATATTACCCAAATCCTAAACGAACCATCTTAGTAGGACATTGGGGAAGTGAAGAACAGGGACTCAACGGTTCTAGAGCCTTTGTAGAAGATCATCCAGATATTGTAGCTGGTGTACAGGCTTCTTTTAATCAAGACAATGGTACCGGACGTGTTGTTCGTTTATCTGGTGGGGGGTTTTTATATTCGTATGATTATTTATCAAGATGGTTAAATGCAGTGCCGGAAGAGATCACACAACATATCGAAACCACGTTTCCAGGAGCTCCAGCCAGAGGAGGTTCTGATTATGCCTCTTTTCAAGCGGCAGGTGCTCCAGCATTTAGCTTGAGTTCTTTGAACTGGTCGTATTGGAATTATACGTGGCATACCAACAGAGATACGTATGATAAAATTATATTTGATGATGTACGTAATAATGTGATTCTTACCGCTATTTTAACCTATATGGCTAGTGAAGATCCAGAAAAAACATCGAGAGTTAAAAGTGTACTTCCCATCGATTCTAGAACGGGAGAGCCTCGTGATTGGCCTACTCCTAGAAGTCCTACCCGTAAAGGTGGATTGGATTAAGGTTTTTACGCTTCAGTACTACGACTACGCTCACAGTATAAACTTCTACGTCGTATGCTCCTTGCAAGCGTCTAAAGAAACATACCCTATTAAAAAGATGTACTTATTTATAGAGTACATCTTTTTAATTTACGTATACTTTTTCCCTTTCTTAGTGGTATTTATAAAGTACACTCCCGCAAGAAGGATGACTGCTGCAATAGCGGTTTGAAGCGTAATGACTTCATCTAAGAAATACCATCCTAAAATAATAGCTACCACCGGATTTACATAAGACGAAGTGGCTACTTTTTCGGTAGCTACTTCTTTTAATAAATAATTAAATGAGGTAAAGGCAGCAATGCTTCCAAATAGAATTAAGGCGAGTAACGATCCTTGTGTTTTTAATGTCCAATCTAGCGGTGAAATCCAAGTTTCTCCGAGAATAAAACTCGTGATGGCTAGCATCATTCCTGCAAGAATCATTTGATAACCTGTGGTAATAAAGAAGTTTTTAGGCATAGACGCTTGTGCTACAAAGAGACTTCCGATACTCCAACTCAAGATACAGGTGAAAATCATCATAATACCTAATGTGCTTCCCTCTTGCATTTGTAATCCTTTCTGACTTACTAATAGGTACATCCCCACCATTCCTAAACCAATCCCGATCATAGATTTTACTTTAAAAGCTTTACGTTGCCACAAACGCATTAGTATTAAAATGATAAGAGGTTGCGTAGAAGCTAACAAGGCTCCAAAACTACTGTCTACATACTTAAGTGCCCAAACAAATACACCGTTTCCATACCCTAAAAAGAGAAATCCCGCTAACAAGCAGTTGAAAAATTCTTTTTTAGTGATTTTAAGAGAAACCCCCATGCTTCGAGCGATAAGAAATATGATAAGACCTGCCGTCGAAAAACGCATAGAAGCGAGCATAAATGCTGGCAACTCTGTTACTGCAATTTTATTCCATAAATAGGTAGATCCCCAAAAGACATAGATCGAAAAAAAGGCAATCACAATGAGATACGCTTGCTTCTTCATAAGAGTTGCCGAAGGTAGCGAGATTGTATGAATATTAGCATACTACGGTGTAATTTATCATACAAATATCAGTGTCATTTGATTTTTCAGATAGTATGGATGATTAACTTATAAGTTATCAGATCTATAGACAACTCTTGAAGTATTATTTGTTACGCTTTCGCGAAAGCGTACTTCTTTTTATAGATTGTCAGCTTAAAAGCGAGCCTTCTTTTTAAAATACAAAGTACCTATCATTAAAAAACTGATAATAAACAATTTATGCCGTTAATCTAGCGAGCATGCCTTTAAATATAAATCCGTGAAAGGGCAATACGGCGTACCAATAGAGTCTCCCAGAAAGTCCTAATGGTCGGAATGTTGCTGTTTGTGTAAGGACGTCATTTTCTATTTTAAATTCTAACCAAGCTTCTCCTGGAAGAATCATCTCTGCAAATAAGAGTAATCTTCCTTCTTCTTTATTGGAGTACAAAACACGCCAGAAATCTACCGTATCTCCTGGTGTAAGGGTATCCTCATTTGTTCTTCCTCTACGGAGGCCTACACCACCATACAGCTTATCAATATAGCCTCTTATTTTCCATAGCCAGGTCGCATAATACCAACCTGTCTTCCCTCCTATGCGCCAAATTTTATCGATGGTATCTCTTCTATTTGTATAGGCTTTTGATCGTTTATCTTTAAAACAACCAAAGCTAGGAACTTCAATAAAATCAAAGATCTTCATATTCATATCCCCACTTATAAGCGCATCTTTCCAACTAGAAGCAATCTGATTGTTTTGAATTTTTACAAATGCTTTATCTAATGCTTCTCTGTAGGATAAAGGCTGTATGTTCAAAATTTCAGAGAGTTTATTATCCCTACAGACGACCTCTACCTTCATACTATGTACGAGTGCTGTTGCTAACTTATAGGAGGTAGACGTCACAAAGTATAACCAATAGGAAGATAGTTTTGGAGTCATGACAGGAATGGTATAAATCCTACGTTTTAAATTACGTTTCCTTCCAAATTCTAATAACATATTTTTATACGTAAGAATATCTGACCCTCCAATGTCAAAGTTTTGGTTATACGTCTTTTCATGGAAAAGCGTTTTTGATAGAAAGGCAAGCACATCTGTAATGCCTATAGGTTGACATCTTGTGTCCAGCCATTTAGGCGTAATCATAATCGGAAGTTTTTCTACAATATCGCGTATAATCTCAAAAGAGGCACTCCCCGACCCTATGATAATTCCTGCTCGCAGTGCTGTAAAATGATAGCTAGCTTTTGATAATTCTATTTCAACATCTTTTCTAGAGGATAAGTGTTTGGATAAATTTTCTTCATTCACTATACCACTTAGATAAATCACATGCTTTACCTCTGTTTTTTCTAGTGCTGTTCTAAAATTTACAGCACATTCCAGTTCTAATTTTTGATAATCATCACTACTAGACATCGAGTGTACTAAATAATAAGCGCCATCTATATCTTGTGGAATTTGTTCCAGTGATGTTGGATCTAAAAGATCTACTTTTATAACGGTGATAGCATCTCGGAGCGGTAAAGGCGGCGAAAATCTATTAACATCCCTTACACAGCAGATTACATGATATCCTTCTTCTACCAAAATAGGAAGTAAGCGTTTTCCTATGTATCCTGTCGCGCCAGTAAGGAGTATTTTCTTTTTATTTTTCATAGCCTGAATAATATACAAACTTATTGTATAACCTTCTTATATTTTAGGTTTCTGTAATATATATCGTATGCAAGAGAATTCCTATATTGTTTCATCTTTTGAAAAGATACACTTTGAAGTATAGAAATCATTACGATAACTACACGTTCATTTTTAATCATACACAGCATTATGGCAAAAAAGCATCGAATTAAAACCGGGATGGCACCTGGATCGGTCGTATATACGGGTAATAAACAGGTTGATGATATTATTATTCATCATTTACAGTTTAATGCAGATACGATTAAAGATAGTACGATTCATAAAGATAAATTTCTAAAAATAACACTTGAACCTGATTATATTGATTGGATTGATATCCGAGGAATGCAAGAAACCGATGTGATCTCCTCTATTGCTACTCATTTTAAAGTACATCCACTACTACAAGAAAGTATTGTGGATGTACATCAACGACCAAATTTTGAAGAACATGACAACGCCATATTTGTCACTTTTAAAGCACTTTCTTTTGATAAGACCACGTTAAGCGTGCATAGAGAACATGTAGCCGTTATTATAAGAGATCACTCGCTTATCACTTTTCAAGAAACGCGTTCTGATTTATTTGAAGCTGTAAGAAAAAGAACCGCAGATAGTAAAAGCAGAGTACGAAAGAGAGGGACAGATTATCTCTTATTTGCCTTATTAGATAGTATTGTTGATAATTATTACATCACTTTAGATCAATTTGAAGAGGTGATAGAGGATATTGAAGATCGTATTTCTGAAGATCAAAGTAATGTTGACAAATCTAAAATTCATAGGCTCAAAAAAGAATTACTAGTTTTGCGAAAATCTATAGCTCCGCTTAGAGAGGTGATTAGCAATTTTTCTAGAAGTGACAACACCATTATTCAAGAAAATACACATATATTTATTAGGAATCTCTACGAAAACACAATTCAAATCATAGATAGTGTTGACTCTTACAGAGATATGCTTAATAGTTTACAAGATTTATTTATTGCAGAGCTAAGTTTCAAAATGAATAAAGTCATGCAATTACTTACCCTAATTTCTGTGATTTTTATTCCGCTCACTTTTTTAGCTGGGATTTATGGGATGAATTTTAGCTATATCCCAGAATTGCAATATAAGTACGGCTACTTTATTCTGTTAGGAGTTATGTTTTGCCTTTTTGTTATACTTTTGATTTTCTTTAAAAGAAAAAAGTGGATGTAAGTGTATAATGAGTTTTATTACTTTTAAAATTTAATTTTCATATAAGGATGCGCATAAAATTATTTGAGGAGTTTAAAGAATTTGCTGTAAAAGGCAATATGATCGATATTGCCATTGGTGTTATTATTGGTTCAGCTTTTAATAAAGTAGTAGATGTATTAGTTAAAGAGATATTCTTACCACCACTATCATTCCTCACGGACGGAATTAATTGGGAAAACAAAAAATTCGTTTTAAGAGAAGCTGTTATAGAAAATGGAGTTGTAAAACCTGAAGAAATTGCGATTGGCTATGGAAAATTACTAGAGGTAAGTATTGATTTTATCATTATAGGGTTTACCGTATTTATTATTGTAAAGTTTATGAATAAACTAAAAAACAAAGGGGATGATCCTAAAAATCCAAAAGTAAAAACACCTAAAGATATTGAGTTACTCGACAAAATCAATACACAGTTAGAAAAACAAAATGAGTACTTACTATCTAAAAATAAAAATACAAGTGATTAATTTTTTTATTATAACTTATCATAGCATTGACTGTACTTAAATAAGTCTTTGAAATTTTATACCTTTAAAACAATGGATATACAAAAAAGTTTAGATACATTAAAAGAATGGGGTGATTCTCTGGTTGCAGGACTGCCAAATATAATATTGGCAATCATTGTTTTGGTTGTTTCCTATTTTGCATCAAGGATCATCTACAATGTTGTACTCAGACTAGTCAATAAAAGGGTGCCAAAAATAGCGATTGCGAGGTTGATAGGTAGAACGTCTTCTGTCGTTATTTTTTGTATAGGATTATTCATCACATTAAATGTCTTAAACCTTAGTGGCACATTAAAAACAATACTCTCGGCAGCTGGAATTTCTGGATTGGTCATAGGGCTCGCCTTACAAGGTACCCTATCTAATACCTTGTCGGGGATTATTTTATCCTTTAGAAAAAATATTAAAATAGGAAATTGGATAGAAACCAATGGATATGAAGGTGAAGTCATGGATATAAATATCAATTATTTTGTACTGAAAGAAGCAGATAATAATATCGTCATAATTCCAAACAAATCCATATTAGAAAATTCATTTAAAAATCATTCTCTAACGCCCAAAATACGTGTAACCATTAGCTGCGGAGTCAGTTATGATTCAGATTTAGAATTGGTTGAGAAGCTAACTACAGAAACCATTAATCAACATTTTAATCAAGAATCGATAGATAGTGAGATGGAGTTTTACTATACAGAATTTGGTGACAGTTCTATCAATTTTATCGTGAGATTCTGGATAGATGGTACCTCTGGTGTTCCTAAGTTAAAAGCAAAAAGTAAAGGTATTATTGAAATTAAGAAAGCTTTCGCGAAAGCGGATATAGACATTCCGTTTCCTATACGAACATTGCAATTTGAGACCAACCCACTGTTAACATCATCGGACCAGCAAAAGGATAGCTAAACAAGTT
>NZ_CALEMI010000057.1 GCF_937910895.1 uncultured Dokdonia sp.
CTTTAAAAGCCTTATTTATTTTTGGTTCTAAAGCAAGTTCTTCTGCTCGTTCTATAAGCTGTAACTTTCTCGCTAAGTTGTCTTGAAAATGTTTATCTCTAAACTCGCGGTTTAAATGCAATAATTCATAAAAGTTATCAATATGGTGGTAATAATTATTCCAAACTAAATTATAACGATCTCTCGGGATATTACCTGCATTATGCCAACGTTCTTGAATATCTTTAAACTTATTAAAAGTAGATTGGATACTTTCTGTACCCCCTAATTCTTCTCGCAATAGTTTTACTTCTTCAATAAGACCTTCTCTATACGCTAGATTAGCCTTTTGATCTTTTTGCTTATTTTGATAATAGTTAGATCGTTTATTACGGTAGGTATAGTACGTTTCATTAAACTCTTTTTTAAGAGGAGAAAAATACCTGAAGTCAATGACATTACCTCCTTCTTCTATAAATGCAGCTTTTGCTACTTCTTGTTCCTGATCAAACTTTGCTTCAATAGCACTTTGAATTTCATCGACATGATCTTTGATCAACTGTACTTTCTCATTGGCAAGCAATGATTTAAACTCTTCTAATAATTCTTCTTTTGATAAAGAAGTATAGTCTTTCTTAGGAATCTCTTTAGGCTTATTTTCAATCTCTTTACCAGAAGCTTCTTCTGTTGCTTCTTTAGTCTTAGCAACTTCTTTTGTTTCTGTTTTAGCTTTAGTCTCAACAATATCTTCTTCTTTAGCCTCAACAACTTCTTCTGTATCTACCTTAACTTTAGTCTCAACAACATTCTCTTCTTTAGCCTCAACAACTTCTTCTGTAGCTGCCTCAACTTTAGTCTCAACAACATCTTCCTCTTTAGCTTCAACAGCATCTTCTGTTTCTATTTCAGCTTCTACAGCTTCTTGTGTAGGTAACTCCGTTGCTTCTGCTTCGACTGCTAATGCTTCTATTTCTTCTTGGATTCCTTTTTCTGGTTGAGAAGTCATCTCCTCTTGCGCTTCGGTATCTTTAATTTCTCCTTCTGTTTTTTGAGATTGTTTTTCTTCTGACATTTGTTTCAATGTTAAGGTTCATTTTAAAGAGCTAAAGATACTAATCCCACTCCTATAATTATAATATCCCATAAGGATTATGGGTCTATCTATTAAAAAACAAGGAAAATAGCGTTATTTTTTCCAGATTTCCCAAGCTGCTTCTGCTTGTAATTCGAGCATACGTAACCCTGAGATAATAGTTGCGCCTTGCATTTCTCCTTTTTTTAAGAAGGAAGTTTTTTCAGGATTATAAATAAGATCATAAAGTATATGAGAGTCTTGCAAATACTGATATGGAATATCTGGAGAAGCATCAACATTAGGAAATGTACCCAATGGAGTACAATTCACAATTAATGTATGTGATCCTATCACAGATGCTGTAAGATCTTGATAAGAAATGATCTCTCCTGATTTGTTTCTAGAAACATACGTACACGTAAATCCTAAGGTATTCAAAGCATATAGTACTGCCTTTGAAGCACCTCCTGTTCCTAGTATTAAGGCTTTTTTGGGTGTAGGAGCAATTGCAAAAAGATTACCACAACGCTCCAAAAATGAATCTTTAAATCCAATGTAATCTGTATTATAGCCTACTAATTTTCCAGCTTGATTACGCTTTATGGTATTTACAGCTCCTATGTTACTTGCATGTATATCTAATTGGTCTAAAAAAGGTATAATAGCTTCTTTATAAGGAATCGTGACATTATACCCACTAATTTTTGAATTCAACAAATAGCTGTGAGCATCTTCAATACGTTGGCAATCAAAATTGACGTAACTCGTATTAGGTATTTGCTCTCTATCAAATTTTGAAGTAAAATAATGTTTAGAAAACGAATAAGATATATTCTTACCAATAAGACCGTATTTATGCATGAGATCTAGTTTTATCTCCATATTTTCCCAAAGCTACAATAAGAAAGATACCCAAAATAATAAAAAAAAGAGCCAAGGTATTTTCTAAGGTTATTTCAGATGGAAAAAAACGATTATAATTATCTAAAATGGGATTTCCGTTCATATCAATTGCTACAGCTCCATTAACAACTTTATAAACTTCCTTTTTCCAAGGCCATACTACGCCTAAAGAACCTGCAATAAACCCTAAAATAAGCGCATTTGTATTGTATTTGAAGTTCTTAAGTAAGTATCCTAAAAAGTGAGAAAGCGTCACCAGACCTGTAAGAGATCCCGCTGCAAAGACGAGTAATACCTTTAATAAGCGTACTTGTTCTGGGTCGTTTACAAAACTAAAGTCAAAAGTGACAATATCCAAAAGCGTGGAATATAGGGCATTTACAGAATCTACTAGAAGTAATACATAATTTCCGAGGAGAATTAAAATAAAAGATCCTGATAACCCAGGAAGCGTCATTCCTGATACACCAATAATCCCACAAAAGAAGACAAACACTAAGTGATCATTTTCTTGTGCTGGTTCTAAAAGACTAATACTAATACCAGCTATGACTCCTAAAATCATACATAAAACCATTTGTCTATTCCAATCTTCAAAGTCCTTACCTATATAGTAGATAGAGCCTATGATCATTCCAAAAAAAGCACTCCACACAAGCAATGGATAATTTCTCAATGCAAGATCCAGTAGTAATGATACACTAAAATAGCTGATGAGCATTCCAAGAATAAGAAGTCCTAAAAATTTACCATTTATATACCACCAGAAGCTTTTAAACCGCCCATTAAATAATAATCGTAAAGCCTTACCATTAAACTTTTGAAGCGAACCAATAAACTCTTCATAAAACCCAGCTACAAATGCAACAACACCTCCTGAAACACCTGGCACTTTATTAGCAGCCCCCATAGCTAGTCCTTTAAGAACTAGCCAAAACTTATCTGTAAATGTGCGTGTTTTAGTTTGCATTTATTTTTTTGCGTACGGCTAGTCGTTCTAGTAAGAATATAGCTAAGAAACCTATGATGGCAGAAATGGTTGCATATATAACAAATGGTTCTCCTTCAAAAGAAGACGGCAACACACTCTTTTCTAATAAAGGAACTTCCTGACCATGCCTATCTATTCTGGTGGAAAGTATATTCTTCCAAGGCCATATTTTATTGAGAGATCCTATCATAAAGCCTGTAAGTATGGCCAATGTTAGTTCTTTCTTGTTTGCAAACATCCATTTTAAAGCTTTAGAAAACAGCTTTAATCCAATGATACATCCAATAATAAAAAGGAATACTTTAAAAAAGCTTGTTTTAACTATTTCCCAATTACCAGATGTGATTCCTTCTATAAAATCTGTCACCGCTGCTAAAACAATCGCATAAGATCCTAATAATACAAGAATAAAAGATCCTGAAACCCCAGGTAAAATCATCGCAATAATAGCAATACATCCTGAAAGAAAGAAAAAGTATAATGCATCAGGAGCTTGAGCAGGTGTTGCTATCGTAATATAATACGCAATAGCAACTCCTATAATGGTAGTCACAATGACTAGAGGATTCCATTTTTTGATTTGATTTCCTATATAAATAATACTTGCGACAACTAGTCCAAAGAAAAATGACCACACCAATACAGGGTGATTCTCTAGTAAGTACGAAATTAAGTTAGCAAGTGATATAATGCTTATAAAAACTCCTGAAAATAAACTGATCAAAAAACCTAGATTATAGTGTGAGAACATTTTTTTGAACCCCTCTTTTCTCCATACGCTAATGACACCAAAATCTAATCTATCTATGGTTTCTATCAATTCTTCATAAATGCCAGAAATAAAAGCGATGGTTCCTCCTGAAACTCCAGGGACAACATCGGCAGCTCCCATTGCCATTCCTTTAAGTAGAATTACAATGTAAGAAAAAACAGATTTTGACATAGATATATACTTAGATATACGCTAAAATAGTGGGTTTGGTTAAGAAGACCTACAGAAACACTAAAAATAAAAGGTAATAACGCTAAGAGCAAGTTCTGGAATTTCAAAATAGACCGAAAGGTCGAAGTGTTAAACCATACATCCCGCTGAAAAACAGGATTCGTTCAACAAACGATTTTGTATGCGTCTTTCAGACTTTACAAAACAGCGTTTCACTAATAAAAAACTATTTAGCTACTATATTTAGCTAAAAGTTCTTTTACTTCTTTTTTTGAATATGCATACGGAAATAACTCTTCTAGAATAATAGAAAAATCGGGATCTATCATCAGTGCCGTTTTTAAGAAAAAACGACCTTGTATATCATCACATTTTATATAATTAAGACCTGACAAACGAAACATGATCTCCACATTTTCCGGATAAAATTCTAAAGCCTGAGAGAGAATAGTGATCGCCGCATCTGTCTCTTCTAGATATAATAGAATATCTGCGTGTGTAAGCCAAGTCTCTAGTTCGTAATTACCCAGCTCTAAAGTACGTCTATACCCCTTTTCTGCTTCTTCATAAAACTTTAAACGGTAATTAATTTTTGCATACCGTTTCCAGTACAGTACATTTTCCGCATCAATATGAATGGCTTTATTGATATAATAAAGCGCCTTTTGAAAATCCAATCGTTTGCTATAATAATCCGTAATGGCAATCCAGCCATTGTCTAATAATGGATCTTCATGCACACATCTTTTATAATGCTTTATAGCTAACTCATCGTTTCCTAAACGATCATAACACTTGCCCATACGTAATAGAGCAAAAGATGTAGGATCATCTAGCTCTAGGGTGATTTGGTAATTTTCTAATGCTTCTGGATATCGTCCTAATTTTTCAAGTACTTTTCCTTTTTCCAGATAGGCACCTATAAAACGATCATCACTTATGACTGCAAAGTCAAATGCAGAAAGTGCTTTTTCATATTGTTTTAAATCAAAGTATTGTTTTCCTACTTGATGCCAAGCAACTTCACAATACGGATTTTTATTTAAAAACATATTGAGATAATCTATCGCTTCTTCTGTTTGCTCTAGAAAATCAAAACAATAGATAATATTGTAAAGCGCACTATAATCTGTATCATCTATTTCTAGACACTTCATAAAGTTATACTTCGCATTCTGAAAATCGTCTATAAAAAGATACTCCATTCCTATTAAGGAATACACGTCAGAGGGCTCTTCTGTAAGATCTACCGCCATTTCTAATAAGTTAATGGCTTTTTTGTGTTCGTCTTGTTTACTGTATATATTGGCTTTTTGAATATAAATCTCTTCATTAGTAGGCTCTAATTCATACAGCTCATTTAAGATACGATTTGCATCTTCAAATTTATTTTCAAAAATAAAAATCTCTGCTTTGTACAATCTAAGATTTACAGACGCTGGATGTTGGTCTAATCCAAGTTTTACAGCCTTTCTAGCTAGGGCAATTTTGCCTTCTTCTATATAGTAATTTGCGATACTTTCAAACTCTTCAGAGTCAAAAAACATAACGTTATTCGTCTTTAACATAGACTCAAAACGCGTTAGGGAAAAATTTTCTTCTTCTTCAGGATTATAATTCATACACATTTCGTTTATGTATTAGTATAAATTTAACAATGTTTCAGCATTCTCCAATTTTTAACACTAAGAGTTGTCAACATAGTAATGAACATTCAATATTCAACAATCAAGCCGAAAGCAGAAACCCTGAAATGACTTCTGTTTGTTTACAGTTTTTGGCAGATACACATCTCTATCAACAGTTCAATCTCCATTTTTGACAGTTCAGAAGGTTTTGTTCGCTTTCGCGAAAGCGTACACATACTTTTACCCTGTCAATCAAAACTAACATTATAAAAACAACATCTTATGAAAACTTTTATTTATTTAACAGCTCTTTTATTTTCTACATTTGCTTTTGCTCAGGATACAAAAGGAATCACGGTAACTATTGAAATTGAAAACCTTTTAAACAATGATGGTAAAGTATCTGCCGCTTTGTATGATGAAGCTACCTTTATGAGAGCAGCACCACTAGACGCTACCGAAGCTGTTCCTGAAAACAAAATGATTACACTTACATTTAAAAATGTACAACCAGGAACTTATGGCATAATAACGCTACACGATTTTAATGAAAATGGACGCATGGATTTTGAACCAAGCGGGATGCCAAAAGAGCCTTATGGACTTTCTGGAGCTGGTGTTGGTTTTGGACCTCCATCTTGGGGAGATGCAAAATTTACTGTAGGTGAAGAAGATATCACTCTTAAAATCACGATGTAATCATACCCATACATATTTATTAAAAAAGGCTTTACACGATGTGTAAGGCCTTTTTTATACGTGATATTCATCACATCTAATTGACAAATTGCATATAAGAAAAACTAATTGTTTTCCTACATGTATAGTTTTTGCCAATAGCTTTGTATTTTTGCATGACTAATACTTCATCATTATGACGATTACGCAACTAAAATATGTACTCGCTGTTGCAGAGTATAAAAACTTTACAAAGGCAGCCGAAAAAACTTTTGTTACACAACCTACCTTAAGTATGCAGATACAAAAGATAGAAGATGAGTTAGATATTTTGATTTTTGATCGTTCTAAAAAACCTATAGAACTGACAGAGATAGGAACTAAAATAGTCATTCAGGCAAAAAATATTGTCAATGAAGCCAATCGTATTACAGATATTGTAGATCAAGAAAAAGGGTATATAGGTGGTGAATTTAAGCTAGGGATCATTCCTACGATTATGCCCACATTACTACCTATGTTCTTACGTAACTTTATTAATAAATATCCAAAAGTAAAGCTAAAGATAGAAGAATTAAATACAGAAACTATTATAGAAAAACTGGAGGATGGACATCTAGACGCTGCTATTGCTGCAACACCTTTACAAAATAGGAATATCAAAGAAAGACCATTATACTACGAGCCATTTATTGCGTATGTAACTCAAAATCATCGTTTGTATAAAAACAAAACGCTAGAAGTATCTGATTTGGATTTAACAGATATGTTGTTGCTTGAAGACGGGCATTGTTTTAGAGATGGTGTTATAAACCTATGCAAAGCAACGGGCAATCAAGAAGGTGATCATTTTTCGCTGGAAAGCGGAAGTTTTGAAACCCTTGTAAAGCTAGCCAATGAAGATTTGGGAATGACATTATTACCGTATCTACACACTATAGATTATACAGGAAAGGATTTAGATTTTCTTAAAAAGTTTAAAGAACCTTCTCCAGCTAGAGAAGTAAGTCTTATCTATCATAAAAGTGAATTAAAAATGCAAATTATAGAAGCCTTACGAACGACTATTGCTAGTGTGGTAAAGGGAGCCATTACTTTTCAAAATGTACAAATTATCAGTCCCATTAATAAATAATTTTGGAGCACTAAAAAAGCCTTGTTTCCAAGGCTTTATTTTTTAAGGGTTTAAATAAATCAGACACTGATCAAGATTTGGATTTTCTTTTATAAGATTATTAATCCAAATGCGTAATTCCTCTATTTCATAAGGAAGTAATCGTTTCACTG
The DNA here is from genome assembly GCF_937910895.1 of uncultured Dokdonia sp. Taxonomy (GTDB): domain Bacteria; phylum Bacteroidota; class Bacteroidia; order Flavobacteriales; family Flavobacteriaceae; genus Dokdonia. The sequence continues at coordinate 7,485 of NZ_CALEMI010000057.1, forward strand.
CTTTTTGTAGCTCTTTACAAAATAACACACTATCAAAACTCACTTTGTTAAGGATCGTTTTAGTGTATTCAAACATTGCTCTTGCCATATTCGAAATTAGGTTTAGGTTAGATCTAATAAAAGTAGTTTTCTGTATAGGCAGGTGTTTTTATGATATCTTAAATATACAACCTTTTGTTTTGTTTTTTTAGCAAATTCGCACACTTTAACATCTTTTTTCGACGATGTTAAATCATAAATCTCTTATTTTTAAATAGTTGCTAAAATCTATTGTCACCATCTAGTAAATCTCCTAATCCTCCTAGAATAGAACCTTCACCTCTTGATTTTCCGCCTTTGGAAGGTGCTAATGCAAGGACTCTATTAGCAAGTCTACTGAAGGGTAAAGACTGTATATAAACCGTCCCAGGGCCCGACAAGGTAGCAAAGAATAATCCTTCTCCTCCAAAAATGGTATTTTTTATCCCTCCTACAAACTCAATGTCATAATTAACAGTATGGTCAAAACCAATAATACATCCTGTATCTACTTTGAGTTTTTCGCCTAGAGCGAGTTCTTTCTTTAAAGTTGTTCCACCAGCGTGTACAAAAGCGACGCCATCTCCTTCTAGTTTTTGCATAATAAATCCTTCTCCTCCAAAAAGTCCTCTTCCTAATTTTCTGGAAAATTCAATACCAATAGATACTCCTTTTGCTGCGCATAAAAAAGCATCTTTCTGACATATAAACTTCCCTCCTATAAGAGACAAATCTATGGGTATTATTTTTCCAGGATATGGAGAGGCAAAACTCACTTTCTTCTTTCCCAAGACATCATTATAAAATGCAGTCATAAAAAGGCTTTCTCCAGTAAGTAATCGTTTCCCTGCGCCAAAGATTTTACCCATTACAGAATTATCTTTATGAGAACCATCTCCAAAAATGGTATCCATACGAATACCATCCTCCATCATCATAAAACTTCCTGCTTCTGCAATAACTCCTTCTTGAGGATCTAGTTCTATTTCTACATACTGCATTTCTTCTCCTATAATCTCGTAATCTATTTCGTGTGCTTTCATTGTATATGAATTAATAAAGTTATACCATAAGTAAAAAAAGTAATCATTTTGTTACATCGCATCTATAAATATACAGATACATCATCTAGCATAATGATGCTATGTTTGACAAATAAAATAAAAACTAAAAAAAATATAAAGTGATATCATTAAAAGTTTAAATTTTTTAACAATATCACTTTATTTTTAATTTATTAAAAAACAGCATATTACGATTTAAAAAAATAAATTCAAATATAATAATTCAAGCTGAATAGGCATTTAACCCACTGAAACAAAAAAAGATAGCATTAAACAAAAGGATTCTTTATTTTGATATGGTTAAAAAATTGACTAGGTTTATTTATGTAATTAAAAAATACCATGAAACTACCTCCAACCAAAGGGTATTTATTGATCGCAGAACCATCTATTATAGGTGATGTCTCTTTTAATAGATCAGTCGTTTTACTTGCCGATCATAATGATCTAGGCACTGTTGGCTTTATTATGAATAAGCCTCTAGAGCAAAAACTTAATGATTTTATTCCATTTCTTACGCGCGATGATTTACCAATCTTTAATGGAGGTCCTGTAGAACAAGACAATATTTATTTTATACATACCGTACCCCACCTGATCGAAGGAAGTACAGAAATTGCTTCTGGAATTTTTTGGGGAGGCGATTTTGATGCCGTTATACAGCTTATCGAAAATAATGAAATTAAGCCCAAAGAAATCCAATTTTTCTTAGGATATGCTGGATGGGATGCGCAACAACTCAATCAAGAATTACAAGAAAATTCTTGGGTAGTTGTAGAAAATAATTATGAAAAAGATATTTTAACCAAAAGTTATCAAAAACTTTGGAGAGAAAAAATCATCGAATTAGGTGGTGATTACTTGCTCTGGTCTAATGCTCCTGAGCATCCTCATTACAATTAACCTAACCTTGCTTTTACATTTAGTTTTTGTAATAAAGCACTTGCCACTTTATTGGTATACGTCTTCTTTCTATACTTTGTAATAGGCTGAATCCCTACTATTGAATTTGTAATAAAAAGTTCATCTGCTTTTTGTAGCTCAAAAGGAGAAATAGAAGCTTCTTCAAACGTATATTCTTTCATTAATGGCAGTATGCCAAGTAATTGTTTACGTATGATCCCACGCAAGCACCCATCTTCTAATGGTGGTGTCTTAATGTGCGTTCCTTTTACTAAAAATAAATTCCCTTGTAAAGCTTCTACTATGTTTTTTTTATTATTAACAAGTAGACAGTTATCATACCCATTATCCTCAGCAAAAATACTTCCTGTTACATGAAGCACTTTATTGGTGGTCTTCAACGTAGACAGGATGTCTGCATTTACGTAATGATCCTTATACAATTCAACTTCATAGGGCGCGTCAGATAAAACATAAAAAGGATTTGAAATTTCTTTGGCATACACATAATACCCTACGCCTCTATCCTCTGGAAGATACGCTCCTCCTTCTTTACGATACACCGTAATCCGGATACGAGCAGATTTTTCTATTAAATCACAAGCTTGTAGGGTATCTGTTAATTGTTTTTGTAAATGTTCTGGTGTAAATTCCATTGGGATTTCCATACGGAGTATACGCATAGATGCCATTAATCTAAAATAATGATCTTCCCAAAAAAGTAATTTCCCTTTAACTGCCTTTATGGTTTCAAAAACGCCATCACCATATAACAACCCTCTATTCATAGGGTTGAGCTGTGCATTATCGTTTTGTACTAAAGTTCCGTTATCATTAATCATAAAAAAATCCCGTCACTCTTTTGAGGACGGGACAAATATACTATTTAGCATAGAAATTAAACAGATCCTATGACATGTTTTAATTGCGAAATTTGATTCTCCCAAAACATTTTACCCTCATCTATTTCATCTTCTTCTGCAAAATCTGTAATAATAAGAGAAACATCCTTTGTAATCTCATCTACTTGAATACGTAATTCAAAATAGCAGTCTTCCCCATCTTCCTCGTCTTCAAACCATCTGAAGCGTATTCGCTCGTTACTTTTTTTATTAACTAGTTTAGCTTGTTCTTCGGTACCATTCCAAATAAATGTATAGAATTCTCCTCTAGAATTTACATTATCTGCAAACCACTCACTCATCCCAGAGGGTGTGGCCATATATTGGTATAATAGAGCTGGTGATGCATGCACCACAAATTCTATTTCATATTTTATTTTATCGCTCATAGGTTTGTTGTTAGTAAAGCCCAATATATTGAAAGATATGGCGAGAACAAAAAAATAGTTTTGATTTTATTTTAAAATATCTGTTTGTTGTAAGATGAATTGTTTTTATATTTGCACCCGCTTACAGAGTAGAGACTATTTATATCTCTGATAAGCGATTTATGGCGAGGTAGCTCAGTTGGTTAGAGCGTCGGATTCATAACCCGGAGGTCACGAGTTCAATTCTCGTTCTCGCTACTAGTAACAACTTCTTGATATTCAAGAAGTTGTTTTTATTTACACCCTTTTTAAAATAATTTCAAAAAGAAAATTTTCACTTAACGTAGGGTTTAACGTAGGGTTTTAACGTAGGGTTTTCAAACTTTTTTGATTGAATAACCCTAACATTTCAATAGAAAAGATTAATTAAAAAGTTTAAATTTTCTTTGTGCATTCGCAATAACTCTTTTGTCAACATAGTTTTTGTCAATAACTTCATTAGAAGAGTGAGAGGTTAAATCCCCTGTTTCTGATCCCATGGCTAATTTCATATAACTAATATACGTTTTTCGCAAGTGTTTAAATTGAATACTTTTACCTGTTTCTAGTAGCTTATAGAAATGAGAAAATCCTTTGGACATTTGTTCTATAAGAACATTGGGGCTTGTTTCCCTATTCATATTTAATAGATATTCTTTGGTGTTTTTTTTCTCTTCAAATCCTAAACGATTTAACAAGTCTAATAAATCAACTGTAATTGGAATAATTTTAGGAGGTACATCATCATTAAATCCTATGCCTTTACCTCGTTCTACTTTTAGATTAGGAACTTCCAAATAACTAGGTTCATTTTCTACATATTTTACCATATCCCATGTAAGGATGATGATTTCCTCCCTTCTTCCTCCTGTCTGTAATCCTAATTCGATAGCGGATTTTAACCAAGGCTTATATCTATTCCTTTTTGTTTTTTTGTCTTTACCTTCATAAGAAATTCCATTTTCAGGTGTAATAACTTTTAATAGTGCCTTGTATTCCCCAATAGTGATGGAATCATTTTGCTTATTGACGGTTCTATTTCTTGCTTTAGAAAATGGATTAGCCATATTAAGCTCAAATTCAGTAATTGCCCAAGCAAAGAAACTTCTAAGGACTCCTATTTTATTGTTATAGGTTTTATTGGCGTATTTCTTTTCATTCAAAAGATAGCTATGAAAATAACCTACGTGGTCATCATTTATTTGAAGCATTCGAATGAGGGTTTTCTTTATCCCTTTTTTCTTTAATGCATCATTAAACTGTGTTAGCGATTTGAATACTTCTTTGATATGTTTTTGAGTACGTTCTTTTTTAAGATGATCCGCAACATCTATATTTTCTAAAAAAAGAATGTACGCAGATTGAGCGGATGCTAAATACACTTGATTGCGAGGTTGTTTTTTAGGAGTTAAAGATACATTCACATCTAGTATTTTATCTTTTACTTCTTTTTCAAAAGCAATAGCTTCTACTACGGCATCAGTATAGGTCTCTGCCTTTAGTGTTCTGCTAATGGTTCCCCTAGTAGTTCCTGAAATGTGAACTCTGGATTTAAAAACGTGTTTCTCTTTTGATTTACACGTTGTGTAACTATATCCGGATATTCCACAAGTTGCTTGCTTGTATTTTTTTTTACCATCGACTTCAATAACTTGCTCTGTCCAAGTAAAATACTTTTTACAATCATTATTAGGACAATAGATCATTAAGCCTTTGTGCTTTTTACTTTTGATAGGTAACTTTTTATTTTTCATAGTTCCTATCCTTTTAAAAGTTGTGCTGCAAGGCTTGACTTTTGTTCTACATCTTTTATTAGGATGGATTCATATCGCTTAGTAGGTACAAACTCATCATCTAATAGTAACAAATATCCTAAACGGTCATTATCCTGATAACAGGTATAAAGCTCTTCCCATTTCTCAGGATATTTTTTCTTTAATTCTTTGACAAGTGATTTGTCAATTTCCATATCGACCATAAATCGATGAACTACTTTTTTACCCGCAATAGTTTGGATTGGGATATGATGATCGCTTAACCATTTTGTCATGGTTCGCTGATCTGTAATTGGAAGAATATTTCTTAACTCTTTTAACTCATAGAATTTATTACTTTCCATACGAACTGAATTATAATACTGTGCAGGTTTTCAGTATATGGATGAATACTATGGGAATATAGATTCCCTCTCAATAGATAGACTATTTTAAATGATATCATATCACTTAAATAGTGTACCTACCAAAGCTAAGAAACCTTTGTGTACGATGATGCGCTAATTCTGCTACACTAAAGAGATACTACTAAGTTAGTAGGACTTCATGCAGTTACATAGTAAAGAGATACTATGTTTTTTTACTTAGATTTAACTTTCTTATTTTCAGATAAGTTACGATTCTGTTCCATTAAATTCATCATTTGCTCATAGAGCTTGATGGTGAGTCCAAGTGCATTGTAGTTGTTTTTGTTAATGATGCGTAAATGGTCATCTGACACAGTATAATTGGCTTGGTTTTTAGTAGCAGATTCTTGTAATACTTCAGGGAAGTAGTTAATCTCAAAATTATCGTAGAATATATAATTCATGTCGATTTTAAAATGGTTTGCAAGATTCTGTAGTGCATCCATAGGAACTCGTTTACGCATCCCTGTTTTTAGTTTAGAAAAAATAGTTCTGTCCGTCGGATAAATAAGACTAGATATTCCCTTATTTGTCTTGGGTTCTACTTTTAAAAGTCGATTTGTTTCCTTTATTTCTTCAATAACCTCTAAAAACTTGATGGTTTCTGGATGAAGGGTTGGTTGTGGCGCTTGCATAAAAAAATTGGTTGTTTAGTTATACGGTTGGTTATGTGAATATAAGGTATTAAAATTAGTATGGTAATAAGTCACTACGACTCCATCAAGAATTCACAACTACTTTACTAGGACTTCATAGCGACTTTACAAAGGTAGTCAGTAAAGAGTCAATTCTAAGTCAATTGCGTGTAAAAGTAGTTTTTGAAAATCTTATTTTGTTACTTTATCATCAAATAATATACTATTTAACGTTAATTAATTGTTATATACAATGAATATGGCAAACTATTTGAGTCATTTTAGAAAAACAAATTGCACCACGTTATGAAAAACCTTTTTGCACATGAATCAGAAAAGAATCTCAGAAATTGTAGAGACCATGTTTGGTCTCTACAGCAATCCAGTTGAAGTATTACAAAAGGCTACTGGATCGGCTCGATCAACGATCTCAAAGTTCTTTAATAACAAGAGAATTAAACCCTATACTAGAAATGCTCTATATAGGTCTTGTGTAGCTTTAGTCGCTAAGAAGCTTGAAGAACAAGAAGAGCTAGACAAGAAATTTGATACCCTTGTCAAACGATATAAAAATCGTTAAAACTATTATATTCTAGCATTCGCACCACACACGCTAGAATACCTCCTAACCTTATTTGCATTCAACAACCACAACTAAATAGGAATAAGTAATTCACTTATACCAAGGGGTTTTATGGCTTTACTTTTATTAATTGATATGATCAATCTTTATGAATATGTGATGCTTTAAAGCCCATTACTAATGGGGCTAAGCTCATTTTAGAATCTCCTTACATAGGAAAAAGTGCTAAAACAGGAGACATGATGGATTGGTGCGCAGGTTTTAAGCCAGCCATCACAATCCTGTAGCACTTTTTAAAGATATATAGATTGTTTTGTGAGTTAGTAGTTCCTTTCGGCGAAAATCATAAATATCTATATGAGTATTAATTAAAGGCGACTATTCAGAACTTTTAAAACCTTTTTATCTCTGTGGATTAATTTAAGGAAAGGATTAAGTATTTCATTAAAAAAAAACAAGTATGACAGTTTTTAAAAAGAGTATTTCTAACAAGCTCAAAAATCTTATTTTGGATTCTTTATCTGAAGAAGACCGTATCGCTCGACATTTTATTAATCATGCTACTTCATTAGCAAAACAATCGCATCACAATGGAGTCATTTCATTACAAATTATTTTGAGAGATGGGGAGTTATCAACCATTTTGTTGAGTGGAGATCAGCCCATCAAAACAATTTCTTTAGAGGAGATTCCATTATTCTTTGCTGATCGTTTTACCGCTAGTCTTATTGGAAGATCTGTTGTTGAGCAAAAACTCAAGAGTTATTTTAAAACGTTTGAAAACCAATTACCATCAAAACCAATAGGAATCCGAATGTTTCTGGTAAAAGAAGAAAATGTAAAAATATACACGATTGGTACGCAAAATGCTAGTGAAGTATTGCTTAGTGAATTTATCACATTTTTTAAACCTTAATCTCATGCCAATACGCAAAAGATGGGCAATTCCAATAGATTCACACTCTAAGATGATTGTTTGGTTTTCCGATAGCAATATCAAAACTTTCTACTCGTTAGATTGGGGAAGTGGCCATTCACGTTCTAAAGACAAAGCGATAGGATTCCAAAGGTTTCAAAAGAAGATTACCCACTATATCCCCCATGCTAAAAAGATTAAAATCTATGATTTAGCTAGTAATACTTTGATTGCACATTATGAGTCAGGTCAAATGCTCTTGACATTACACTAATAACCATCTATAGCTTGTATGCAAACTATTATTGAGTTCTATAAACATTTAAAAACGGTAACTCCTTTTGTAAAGCGATATCCAAATTATAATCTTCACGATGGCAAAGTTCACATATTATATGTAAGTCCTAGATTACGCTCTCAAGAATATTATAGTAGCATACTACCTGCTTTAGAACTCAATAAAACAATAACTCATAGTGCGATACTCAATAGCATTGAATTAGATCAAGTGAGTTCAGATTTCTTTGAGTATGTGAATAAGTTAGATGTGCGGTTATTAAAATGGGCGCACTATATTGTATTTCCAACGATTCTAACAGATATTACATACACACTGCAAATTATACGTTTGTTATATCCTCATCTGCAAATTGTCATGCATTTAGATGGGAACTATCATAAGACTTCCTCTTGGCATAGCAACTATAAGAAGATCAACAAGACTATAAAAAATCAATTAATCACTAACATAAATTTATTAGATATCTGTATTTGTCAAAATGAACTGTTGGTTGAACAATATCGTTCAGCCGTAAACTTCTATTTTAACGATGTAAAATGTCATCTGACAAGTATGCCCACTCTTATCTCCAGGATAAGTTTTGAAAATTTAAATCCCATTGATAAGAGTGAATCAAATTCTGTAACTATTGGTGTATTTAATCCTTCAAAGAAGTTTGTGGCATTACTGCCAACATTCCTAAAAAAACTAAGTCAAAAGGGATATGAAATATCTTGCATTATTTTTGACTATAAAGGAGATCAAAGACCTTACAGTTCTGAGTCGAATATGGTTTTTTTCAAAAGAGGAAACTTTCTTGACTACTTTGAACAACTTTTAAAGTTACAACTTCGCCTCGCTCTTTTTAATGTTTCTGAATACTCAAAGTATGATCCAACCCATTACTATTTGGAAGTATCTGCTTTGGGGATTCCCTCTATTGCTTGTAAGAATCATCCAGTAGCACCTATCATAGAAAAACAAGAAGCTGGGCTTTTGGTTTTGGAAGATTCTGATTGGGAATTACATATGATTACCATATTAGAAAACGAAAGCTTTAGAAAACGACTAGTCTCACATACTATCAAAATGATTTGGAGAGATCATAGTTATACGCGAAAGAATCTAACAAAAATCACGTCCATATTTAGCTAGACTTATAAAAACACTTCTTAGATTTATTGTCCTTTTAAACAAATTTAGGCTCAAATTTGGTATACATAAAAGGTGATATTTGATGAAAAATTGAATATTGTTTCGTTAGCTAAAATTTCTAGCTTATGTCAAAAGTAGGCTTTGCAATTCTCTTTTATATTTGACGATTCTTGGAGCGTTCTCAGCAGAATAAATAATTACTTCTGCCTCCTCTTGATAATCTAATTTCTTGCAAGCTACATATGTGTTATTTGTTGCAGAATCAAATTCACTTTGTTCTACCACAAATACATTTATTGTATTTTGTTTCTCGCACACAAAAAGTGGAACGATAAAATCTGTTACTACTTCTGGAAGTATTTTTCTTTTATTCACGATATTATTTTCAGGCATCGAAAGTAATGAATTTTCACAAGCCATTTTCTATAACAATGTATCCTAGAGATTATTTTTTTTTCTGAACAAAACAGCTCTATTGATAGAAAAAGAGAATCTTGCTGAGCAAATTTTCACAAGCCAATTTCTATAACTATATATCCTAAAGATTATCTTTTTTTCTGAACAAAACAGCTCTATGGATAGAAAAAGAGGATTTTGCTGAGCAAATTTTCACAAGCCAACTTCTATGACTATGATCCTAGAGATTATCTTTTTTTCTGAACAAAATAGCTCTATTGATAGAAAAAGAGGATTTTGCTGAGCAAATTTTCAAAAGCTAATTTCTATAACCATGTATCCTAAAGACTATTTTTTTTTTGGAGGAAACACCTCTATTGAAAAAAAGGAAATTTTAGGAGAGTACTTTTATTAACTTTTTTTTCTCGAAATAGAATACCTCCCCTTTATTGAAAACATACTGTTTTTAGCCTATATACCTTTTTTTGTCACCCCTTGTGTTTTTCAAATCACTTGTATTCAATTATTTAGCAGACTAAAAAACACCTCTTTTGTCACTTTACCAAAGTCGCGCCAAGGAATCCTTGTATAGCGAGAGTACTTTGGCTCAAAAGAAATACGGTTTGAAATTCAAGATTCAACACAATAAAGAAAAAAGCATAGGACTTCACTTTGAAAGTGAAATTCCTGAAAATCTATTGGATTATCTAAAGGAATTGGGTTTTAGAGATTACAAGTACGCTCCCTTAAAACTATTTGCTAAAGACCATCCCTCTTATCATCAATTCATAAAGGATTTTCAAAATGCGATACAGAATGATTTACCGTGGGATAGGATTGTCATTCATCCTTCTTACGAGCCGTCAAACGATCACATTACAGATGATAAGTTCAGCAAAGTGCAACTCCTATTCAAGGATGCTTCTAAAAAAAAAGAAGAATACGTGGTCTTTGAGCCATTAATACCACTAGCCACTAAGATTGCAGAACAGTTTAGTGAAATCCATTTTAAAGAGGAACTAAGAAAAATTAATATATACCCTAAAAATTATAAGGCAGATAGTAGAGATCTATTTTACAATGGTCGCATTATACTTAGTGCAGATTCTTATAAAGCTGATCCGTTAGCTATAGAAGAAACGGCTGTTGAAACGCTCAAAGAGCCTATTGAAGAAAACGCAATAATAATCACTCAAACAAAAGAAGAAGATCATCAACCTACCCAAAAAATCTCTCATCAAGAAACCGAAAAACAATTCGTAAATAAGCCTAAAGAAAAAAAACAAACGCTTTGGGAGTATACTATCCCAATAGCTAAAAAATTAAAATACAGAGCTAAAATTTCTATAGCACAACTAGAAAATGGCAGTTATAGTTATGGGCTTAGTTATCAGAAAAACTTCGGAAACTTCTCTGGTTATTCAGGATCGCCTAGCATCTATGATCCGCAATTTCCAACTCATAAAAAAGCATTAAAAGCAGGTTTTGTATCCCTTATAAAGAAAGTGGAAACGGTGATGGAAAATGGCGATGCTATTTTAAATAATGACCCCCTTCATAAAAAACGATTAGAAGCTGTAGGTATTAGTATTCAAGCTTTCGCGAAAGAAAAAGGTATTGAACTTGCTCAAACCGATACACATTCTAAAGAAAAGAAAACAACTACAAAAAAAGAAATTTCTAATGAAAAACAAGTTACCCCTGAAACAAAACCTATTAAGGTTGCCTCTCAATTAGACAGAGAATACGCTCAGAAAAAACAGGCAAATGGATATGGTGTCGTCCAGCGGGTTATTCAAAAATTACACCTAGCGCTAGATGAGTTACAAGATGATAAGGAATTAGCACAGAGACTCATTGAAGCGTTACTAGATGCTAGTGAATCTGACAACCTGCAACAAGAGGTTGGACTTGCGGTAGATCAGTTTAGAAAGCACTACAAAGAATCAATTTCTGATACGATCACATTTCAGGTTTTGGTTTTAATAGAATTTTTCAGACTTGCAACACTAAAAAATGAAAACACCCCTGCAATCCGTACAAAAACAATTCAAGAAGAAACCCTAGAGAATATGATGGTTCCAGAGGGTATTGGTGAACATTTTGCTTATGGGGCTATCAATTTTTCTATGCGTGATCTTATAAAAAGAGATTATCCCTATTTGAGAGCAATTTCAGATAGCAATTTAGAAACGGCTAACACTACTTCGCTATTTGAACTCATGCAATTTGCTCATCCCACGGATTATGGAATTGATGTGAGCCGTGGGAAATTACTTCGCCATTTTGAAAAGCAAGGAGAAGTTATTTTTAAAGAATTGGAACTCCCTACCGCCCTTAATTATCCGTATATCAATATTTATACCCATCATAGAGCCGTGCGCCCCCTTGGAGAGATTATATCTAGTACTTCGGACAAAAAACAGTGGTGGCACGCCGTAGAAGGATACCGCCCTGTAAAAGATGTAGGATGTACCCTGACTATGATAGATGAGTTAATCACCAATGAACAAGAAGCTCAAAAATCCCTTATCAATCCTAGGACGGGTAAACCCAAAGGAGCATCAAAAGAAGCCTACCGAAATATCGATTGGACGATCACGCTTTTAAAGCAATCAAGAAACCATGTTGTTCAGTACATAGAAAATCTATCAAAAACGGATCATTCAAAGCAACAAGACACACAACAGGACACCTCCTATTTAGATCAAGTGGTGGCTATGATGCATACGCATTATCATAAGGGTGAGCGACTCTCTAAAAAGAAAGTAGAAGCTTTAATGGAAACCACAGCAGCGCCTACTTTAGGAATGTTATGGGAAGCAGTGGAACTCTCTTGGCTACTCTGGTACAGACAGCTGTATTTACAAATCACCCCTTTTGAAGCAAGTTTAAAAGCAATGATTCGATTTTGGACTACCGTACAACCTACTTATGCGTATTCAGATAGTAGTAAGGAGAAATACAAGCAATATTCCACGCCTTGTCTTATTGGAGCTATGCTCGCCGAGTATACGGGTATGAGAAGTGCCGAAGCTGTTTTTGAACCAAGTGCAGGCAATGGACTATTACTCGTCGGAGCTAAACCTCATAAGACCATTACTAATGAGATCGATGCCACCCGTAGGGCTTCTTTACAATTCCAGCGGTTTTCAGAGGTACACGCCTTAAACGCCTCAAAGCCTTTTTCAGAGAAGTGGAAACATCATTTTGATGTGATGGTCACGAATCCACCCTTTGCAAAATGGGAAGATGATCGTTTTGACAAAAACCGAATCGTCAATAAGTATTTCAATAAACACTATGAGCTAGCAAGCTTTATGCGCTTGGAGCATTTAATGGCAGGATTAGCCCTAGATACCCTCAAAGATACAGGCAAGTCAGGGATCATCATTATGGGACATTTTATCTATGGAGAAGATAGACACATAAGAAGATACGCTCCCTTTTACAAATGGCTATACCGTCATTATATCGTTGATGATATTATCAATCTTAATGGATTTACGCTTTACAATAAACAAGGCGCTGTAGCGAGTATGATGCTCATTTTAGTGGGCGGTCGAAAACATACCCCTAGCACCCTGTTTCCAACCAAACACACCCATCCCCAATTAGAATCGGTTATAGACACCTATGAAGCATTGTGGCTTCGGATCAAATCGCATTTACATCCTTTAAAAAAATTAGTAGAACAATTAAAAATTGCAAACAGATGATATTTTATAATCCACAACTCATTACCGATACCGATAGCGCCACGCTATTCTGTGTTCAAAACGCTATGGCTTTTAATCAATGCGATGATCACTTTTCAGGGATTTATCTCCACCTTTTTGATCTGATTGAAAAAGCCATAAAAGAAAAAGAAAATGTCACAGGACTGATTGAAGATTATTTAGAGATTCCCTATTCAGGGGGTCAAAATGCCGAAGAGTTAACCACTTTTATTTTCTATAGTGATCCTATGAATGATGCACTAGCCACTTTACGAGTTCGTTGGAAGGATTATGATCCTACCATTGAACAAGAGGGGCTAACCACCGCATCTGATATTAGCAAACTTGAGGCAATTCAGCGCTATAGCTATACAACGCTGCGTAGTTATTTGGAGGCTTTAACCACCATTGAACTTGACTGATATGCAAGAGATCGCTTTAAAACAGGTAGAGGATACTACCGTAGATGCAGATGCGCTTGTCAATTCACAAAGCGCTTTGATGGAGTATATTCCCAAATCAGATGCGCCGTATGTAATGGATACCCTAGTGCCTCGGAATTTAGCTTTTGAAACCCAAGTTGCCCTCACTCGAATCGTTAAAGACTATGGAAATATAGATCATTTGGTACGTGACAGATTGCGTTATAACTCCTTAGAGGATCTTTGGAAAGCCTTTAGCGCCGAACAGGTAGATGCCCTCGGATTGTATATAAAACAGTTTGATATGGGTAAGAGTTTGATTATAGCCGATGCTACGGGTATTGGCAAAGGTCGTGAGGCAGGTGGCGTGATCCGCCATGCGGTTATGGAAGACTACTTGCCGATATTCTTTACTCAAAAAGTGAAGCTGTTTTCGGATATCTATAGAGATGTAAAAGCTATTGATTTAAAACAGATTGATCCTTTTATTTTGAATACCGATAGTCAGGCTAAGATTAAAGATGCAGATGGAAGTATTGTGTATAGCTCCCTCTCCTCCTTAGAACAAAAAGAGCTACTCACTAGCTCAGAAACTGTACCTACTGATAGTGACAAAGCCATTGCGTATTACAAATCTATTGGCAGGGATTTACCCGATCCTGATACCTATCCCGAACTTATCATTACCCATGTGATCGATCATGTGCCGAATGAGTATGATATGATCTTTTCTACCTATTCCCAATTACAATCGGCAGCGCCTTACAAATACTTATGGTTAAAAGCGATTTGTGAGCAAATACAATTAGGTAATTCCCGATTTAAAGGGGTGGTTTTTGTGCTGGATGAATGTCATACTATTGGATCACATGAGACAATTATTGGACAAGCGATGTTATCGCTTTTATCCTTGTCGCATTCGTGTTGCTTCCTCAGCGCTACGTTTGCTAAATACCCTCAAGTAATGCCTATTTATGCAGGGTATACGGCTATTGCCGAAGCCAAGCTTAGTAATGATGCTTTTGTGCGTTCTATGAAATCAGGCGGACTTGCCTTGCAAGAGATCATCTCGCCCAACCTAGCAGAAATGGGACAGCTTATTTCTCGTCAACGCTCTAGTGAGGGTATTGAAACTTTCTACGAGGTATTGGATCAAGAACCAGAGCGTAGCTTACATCGAAAGCAAGTAGATCGGATTATAAAAATCATGCGCCGTATTGCTGAATTTGAAAGTCAATATTTAGAGAGTCGCTTTGCGATGATTCATGCCAAGGCAAAAAGCGAGGGCGATAAAACGAAGCAACAACCAAGGAATTTAGGGGTTAAGCAAAGCCCTTATTTCTCCAGAGTTTTTGGGATTGTAGATCAGATGCTTTTTGCGCTCAAGGCAGAATCAGTGGCTAAAAAGACCCTTGAGTTATTAGAACAGGATAAAAAAGTAGTGATCGCTTTTAAAAGCAC
>NZ_CALEMI010000058.1 GCF_937910895.1 uncultured Dokdonia sp.
CTATATACGAAGTTGGTACTCTTTATTTTGACCCAAAAAGATCGGATCTGAGGATTTTTTCGCGAAAGCGTATATTTGAAAAATTATTCGAAAAGAGTAGTATATTTATATTGCATGTCTAGTAATAGCTTATACTCGCTATTAATAAGTGTTGAGTTTACTTTTAAGCAGTATGCTTTATAATTCAAGAGGTGATATACTCTTTGTATTCTAAAAAGAAGTTTTCTAGTTTATTCATATAGGTATTGAAAAACTCAAATACTTCTGGCCAGGTAGTTTTGTTATGAATACTTACGTTTTCTAATGATACATAACAACGGGAGACGATTTTACCACTAGGGAGTAGATAGTGTTCATCAAAAATAAGTTCCGACGAAACATCTTTAAGTACTATCTTTTTAAGACTGATGAGTTTATCAAAATAATAGGTTCTATCGATTTCATCATTAGCAGCACTTTCTATAGCGACCATCGCTCTTTTGGTATCAAAATCAAATTTTAGTGCAAAATCTTTTATACCTGTATTATATAAAAGCCACTTTCTCGGATATCGTTTTCCGAAAAATATCCAAAATTGTTGTCGTATTTCTTTTGATTGCTCTTTGCTAAACATGGTTAAATATAGCTATAAAAAAATGAGGACTCATTATGTATGAATCCTCATTGCTATTGTCATTTGAGTACTAAATTATCGTACAATTTATAATGCAGTGGTAGTGCCTGTTCTCCCGTTCCAAGACCAAGTTCCTGATAAGGTAGGGCTACAATCATTTGCTACATACATTTCAGGAAGACCTGCAATAGGAATCGCTGATGTGTAGTTGAAACTCCATGCTGCCTCTATACCATTAATCATGGAGGTTTGTCCTCCTGCACTTATACCACCTCCAACATTTCCTACAAATGGAACAATAAGGTCTATAATGACAGGTTCTGTCGTTGGTATTACAACTCCAGGTGGTGCGCAAGCAACTGCTATGTTTGTATCAAAATCCTCTGCGGTATTACTAATAAAAGGAATCATTGATCCTGCGTGGCTGATGGACATGGTTATAATTTCTTGTGTGATAGCAGTACCGTTTATTCCCATAAACGAAACAGGTGTTGCCGTATTTGTAGACGGATTTGCCATAAGATCCCAATTTCCAAAAAATGTAGGATCAGTAGAATCAACATAGCTACCAACAATGACCAAAGGATCGACACCTCTTGTTGTTTTGGCTAAAATTATATACGCTTCTGTATCAGAACTATCCATCATAACATTAGTCACTTCTGGACTTCTATGGTCTGTGAAGTCGATATCAAAAGCTCCACTTTCACCTTCAAAGTAAACAATGTCTTTACTTCTAGATTGCTGTACGCCTTTAAATTTTAATTCTTCTCCGTTTACAAGTTGTATAAGTGCCGTATACCGAGTATCAAGACCAGCATTTACATAAATCTTACCGTGTAACTCTTGATTTAAGTGGTGACCAAATATACCAACATATTTTCCTATTGATGTATCGTCGTACTGAGAATCAGGAATAAATGTTATTAGATCTGCAATTTCTGGAATGTTTTTGTCTATAGTTATTGTTTGAATATCACTGTCTTCAGTGCTACAACTTATGATACATATTGCAGCAAATGCTGCGATTAATACTTTTTTCCCCATTATAATTGTTTTTAGTTTAGTGAGTCTATAAAAGTAAATTATAAATTAAACTTTACAAATTTATCCTCTATATAATTAATAGTTTCTATAGTAGGAATATACGTAGTTTAAAAGTATTTTTTATAGATAATCGGTATTTATGAAACCTATAGGTAGTGTTAGCAATTAGTGATGCAAACCTTCGTGACACGGTTTACATACGGAGACCCTGCCTTTTTTGAGTTTTATGTTTTAGTTCTGATTCTTGACTCCTTTGAATCCTGTTTCCTTTTTCGTACTTCGTCAAGCTCAGCATAAACTTCTGCATCGCTATGCTCTTTGAAAGCGGAAAAAAGAGAGCACAGAATATAGAGAAAAGAGTATAGACACTTTTTGAGTAACATTAGAGCAAAACAAAAAAGCCATTTCTTAAAGAAACAGCTTTTAAAATATGTGTATGCTATTTATTATTCTGGCAACTCAATACTTTCATAAGCACCTAAATCAGGAGCGGTGGTGCGGTTAGTGCCTTTGATATCAAAAGGGAAAAGGTTAGCAGCACTTTGGAAGCCTTGTCCGTTGCCAGCGGTTTCTTCGCCTACTTGTAAGAGGTTGTTAAATGGATTTTGAAAATCAGGATTTCCGCCACGGATAATGTCTGTATATAAGGTGGTGTTGGTAAAATCATATAACGGATCTTCATCAAAATTTCCAAACGTATCATCAAAACGTAAAAGCGTATTCCTAAAATTGTAATTAAAGTCGGCATCTTCGTCACGATTAAATCCAATCTCCTCGCCTTGGTTTCCGAAAATGATCGAATTGGTGAAATTAGCAGAAAGACTAGCGACATTGAGGGTATCTCCAACAAGTAAGGTATTGTCCAAAAACACCGCAGGGGTATCTCTAAAACTTTGGGTCCAGTAGTTCGCAAACGTACAATGTGTAAAGTTATAACTACCGCCCAATTGCACTAGCATCGCAAACTGTCCACAATTGTTGATGACGACATTATGACCTTCTACAATAGAGAAACGGTTGAGTAAACCTACGGCAGAAGCATTATAAATTTGTGTATTGCTTAGGGTAAGATTAGGATTTCCTGTTTGTGTAATGGACTCATTTAGAATCCCTACAGTCGCATTTTTTATAGTCGCGTAGTCTATTTCATTATTGACACTGCCATCGGTAAGTAGGATCGTACCCCATTGTCCAGGGGTTTCAGAAAACGAAGTTTCTAAGCGATCGCCTTCAAAAATAACTTCATTTTCTAGAAGTTCTGCATCGGTACTTAAGGCACCATTGATGTCAAGGGTACCATTATCACCGACAATAATCCCGCTATCTGCATGAAAATGGACACGCGCACCTGCTTCTATGGTTAAGGTTTTTGGTGTACTTCCATCTGGAGAACCCACCGCCATATAGCCATAAATGACATAGGGTTTTTCGTTGGTAAAAGTTAATTCGTCATCGGTAAGGAAACGTCCTTCTAAGGTGGTTTCTACGCCGTTTATGGTTAAGGTTTCTACCATGCCTGTGGCATCGTCCCGATCGGCGAAAAGGAAAATAGCATCTTTAACCAAGGTGACTAATTCGACTTTTTGTTGAATAGGACCGCTGTCAAATTCAATCGCATCGGTACTTAAAAACTCTAAACTTCCAGCGCCAACATTATTAATATCGGTCGTGGTTTCGACAAAAACAAAAATACTATCGTTAGCGAGTATTTCTACATTTTCAAACGTACGTCCCGCAACTCCATCTACATTGAGACGATAATCTGAATCTTCGCCTGTTGTCAACCGAACCGTCGGAATATTAATGGTTTCGTCAGAATCGTTATAGACCTTCAAATTAAACGTACTAGAGCCTATGTTGGTAAAGACGGTATCTAAAAAAATCGTGTCTTTAGAAAAGCGTAGATTTCCCGTACTGGGTGTGGTATCAAAATCATTACGACAAGAACTTGCCAAAATAATACAACCTAAGATGAGTAATGTATAAATACTGCGCATTCAGAAAAATTTTATAACAAATATAACTTTTTAGCGAAAGCAATATTGCCTTGATATAGGATTAGTTTTTCTTGGATTCTTTTAGGGAGGTGTACGCTTTCGCGAAAGCGTATAAAACCACACTTTACTGTGCTCTTACTATTTTCTTAAGAATTGCGATTTGTCCTACATGGTAATGTGTATGCTCAACGATACCTTGTAGGTTTCTGTAGTAGTTTCCATACTTCTCATCTGCAAATTTTTCCCATAAGGTATCTTCGGGAAGTTGTTCTATGAGTGAAGCAAAATGAGCTGCTGCTTTGTAAGTCTTTTCTAAAAAGGTATCCCAATCTTCTTTGGAGCGAATAGGAGGATGGTCAAAACTGTAGATATCCTTCCCGTCTAACGGACCTCCTTCTAATACTTTGGTGACCGTTACTACATAATAATGAATATGATAGGCAAGTGTCGCGATCGTATTGCAATTGTATATTTGTGTGGTGGCTTCTTGCCAAGTAACATCGGCAAGCTGATCTTTAAGGTTAGAAGAGGTCCAATTTCCAGAAAAATAGACATCCCTCAAATGTTTTGCTATGTGTTGTATGGTCTTCATCTTTTACTCCTTTTTCCGAACCTTTATAATAAAAGTATCTACTTCTTGTCTTTTGATAGCTGTGATGTTTTCAATAAATTTTTTAAACGCATCCTTCTGGTTTTGAGCATTCTCATAATTTCCGGTGAGTCCAAAAAAATCTTCTCCTTCATTTCGTATAATTTCTGCATTTCTTCTGTAATGCTTCCATCGTTCTTCAAATTTAAAATGTCTATTTAATGCGGTGGCTATTGCGATAGTAAGCCCTAAAATACTGATAACAGTGATCGAAGAGATTCCAATTTCTGAATTCAACTTGCTTTGTTCAATAACGGGAATTAAGATCCCAACAATAATAACGAGCAATTGCAAAATATTAAAAAACAGGCTATCTTTTATAGCAAGTCTATCAAGATATTTTAAATAATCCAACCAACTAATTTTGAATAAGATTTTATCTGTTTCTGACAATTCACTTAGTTCAATTAATTGATGATAGGATTTGAAATTTTCTTTTGAATTAAAGTACCATCTAGTCATCATTATATTTTTTAAATTATAAATAACCCATTGTGCATTTTGCCAAAATAGCTGTTATTTGGACGACTAATCTCCATTCTTTTCCTCGAGTCCTAAAGGATGGAATGAAGATTTCTGCTATTCACCCTTCAGGGAGGGGAAAAAATAAAGAAATCTAATCAAAATACACAACAAATTATAAATAATGTATTTATATAGAATTAGTTGGGGCTTTCAAGAGTCTAATTTAACAAATAAAAACTGAACCTGCTTTCTGGAAAATGTAGACTCCCTTTTTTTTAGTTTTTGTATTTCTTTAAATAGTCTTTTGTTTTTTCAGGAAATGTAGTGGTATTGTATTCAAAATCAGAAACCCATTCAAATGTGCAGATCGTAAACCCATCAAAGCATTCTGTAGGAAGTAAACCAAAGGCTTTTAGAGTAATTAAAAATCGCTCCAAACCGCCAAAAGGATAGTTGCCTGTAGAAAATTCGATTATGCCTAAGTGTTGATCTATTTTTTTGAGGTGATCAAAATCTACCTCAAAGCCATATTCTAAGTAATTAAAAATAGAAAGTACTTCTTGAATCCCAAGCGATTGTAGTTTTTCGTTATCTACTTTTAGATAGTTCTCTAGAAATAGATGTGTATATTCTGGTATGAATTCACGATATCTACGCACTTCAGGTTCTTCATCCAAAAAATCAATGAGTTGCTTTGTAGCTTTCTCAACTTCTTCCTCTGTCATGCGGTCCCAATCAAATTCAGGACCTTCCTCTTCAAACTGAAACCCAGGTTTTCTTATGTTTACTAGATGTTCGTATAATTTTTGAAAGTCTTCATATTTTGAAGCGTCCTGTATGTTGAATTTGATGTAAAGCATTTAATTTCCTATATTTTTTATTTTAGTAAAATCCTTTTTTATAGTGCTACGAAAGAACCATTTAAAATAGCTAGTTAGGCTCATCTCAATTTTTTAATTCTGGTGTTTTTTTTATACGCTTTCGCGAAAGCGTACTTAGGCAGAAGTTTAGATGGAGTTTGAATCTTAGTGAAATCATAGTATAGATAGTTTCTTAGGTATATTTTGCAAAAAAAAAGGGCTTAACCATAAAAATAATGAAAAGAAATAAGTCTTAAACTTGTTTTAATTTTAAGTAAGTAATAGATAATACGAGCATCATCATAAACCCAACAAGTCCTATGATTCCTGCTTCAGGGCCATAGTCTCCGCCAGTCAATATATCAGACCCATTGTTTTGAATACTGTAGAATGAGTTTACAGCTTTGTTCCCACTCATCGTAAATCCGATTTGAGTTTGAGCAAAATTCCATGACAGATGCAATCCAATGGACAATCCTAAATTTTTAGTAATTATAAACGGAATACACCAAACCATTCCGTTAATGGAAAGAAATATAATAGAAAGAAGAGAAGCATTGTTAGTGCCTATATGCGCGAGTCCAAAAAGGACAGATGATAACATAACCGCAATCAAAATGGCTTGTTTTTTGGTGACGGTTTCTGATTTGAATCCATCATAGATATTGGTGAATAGATAACCTCTAAAAAATGTTTCTTCCAGTACAGCGACCAGAAACATTTTAAATGCAAATAGAAGCAAACTTGAAAGACTTGGAATTTTAGCTGCTACAGCAACAGACAAAATACCTGTTACTTTTCCAATAAAAAGTAGGAAAACGACTGAAAAAGAACCGATGATGATACCCACCAGCAAATGAACAAAAGTTTCTTTTCTGAACACTAAACCATAGGCTGAAAAATCTCTTTTGTCTAAATATTTCGAGCTAAGGTACAGACCTAGTATAAGAATAAGTAAAGCACCAAAGAATTGTATAAAAGAATTCTTAAGAAGAATTAAGGGAGAAATCGCAAGTGCTACTAAGCAAACAAATATCAGGATTCTCCAAAGAGTTCTTAATTTAGTATCATTGAAAAATAAATTTTGATGATTCATTCCTGTTCGCTGATACTATGAGAAGGTTCTCTTTTGATCATTTTCTGAATAAAAATATTATTAGGTAAGCTTATTTCCTCGTTTTCTTCCGTTTTAATCGTCACAAAGAATAATCCAATATTGCTAATCCTCCCTTTGATTTCGTACTCTTTTGCTTCCATAATAGTAACTGTATCTTCTATTTTGACAGAGTGATTAAAAAAGAGAATAATACTGGAAGTGATGTTTGATAGAATGGACCATTGTGCAAAAAAGGCGACTCCAACAACAGTAAGAATCGAGCCAACATACGCAGCAACATCAGATTGGTTTACTCCCCAAATAATTAAAATAAAAGTAATACAAACAAATAGTAAGGTAAAGTTGATTGCTTTTTTAATGATTTTTCCACGAGGTTTTTGTATCAACTTCATGGTCATATTTTTATTAATAAGTTTGTTAGAAGTTGTTCTTGTCAAGATATATATTCCTACAACCACTAGACTTTCAAAGATTTTAGTATAAAGTATTTCCATATTGTTTATTAACTGTAGTTTCTTGTCGTGTTTAGTTTTTTGAAGATTGCATGCGCATTGGTGTCATTGTTCGCGCCTTAAGTCGCCATACGCCATCTTCTTTTACAAAAGTACTAGAATACCGAATTTTTCCAGGAACAGGTCTATTCATAATCGTTCCTTTCATTTCTAGAATGCCTATGATAATGCCAACGTGTTCTGTTGTTATCATTTTGTCAATAGTTACATGAATTGATGAAATACTAAGATTTTCCACACCATCAATGGCTTGTTTCTTATTTTCTATCATACCAGGTGCTGCAATCAACACAAAATCCTCTGTGGCTACTTCGTTGAGAGGTTTTGTATTCTTATGCAAAGCATATTCCGTGAATAGATATTCGTTTAATTTTTCCAATTCCATTTCTTGAATAGTATCAGCGTTTTGTCCCAAGAGGATCATCGGAATCATGAGTAGCGCAATCAGTACTTTTTTCATAAGGATGTTTTAAAATTTTATGAGTTGACGTATACTTCAAAGTTAGTATCTAAAAAGGTACAACCTTTTTGAATTAAACTAAAAGTGAAACGTAGTATTATATAAAATCTTTAAGTTGTTTATTTGCGCCTAGAAATATAGTATGATCTTTTTTACCTGTTTACTTTTAGGATTTGGCATTGCAGTTTCGGGCAGTATCGTACCTAGTTTTTTAAATCTAACGGTCGTAAAGTTTAGTTTAAAAAGTGGGAGGAAATCGGCTTTGTATCTGATTGGAGGTTTTGCTACGGTATTATTTTTTCAGGCAAATATAGGAGCGTATTTGTCAAGTATTTTGATGAAAAATTCAGAATATATTACCCTTATTCAACAAGTAGGTACAGGAATACTTATCCTTTTATCTATTAATTTTTTCAGATTGTATTTCGCTTCAAAAAAAGAGAAAAAAAAAGTAGAAATAGATAAGTCAAAAGCATATTTACACGGCATCTTTATGTCTTTGCTGAATACGTTTGCCATCCCATTTTATTTTACATCCATCTCATTTTTAATAGGATTAGAGTATTTTGAATATTCTTTGCAAAATAGTTTGTACTTCTCTATCGGTTCTACTATAGGCTCCTTTTCGCTATATGCTTTGTACGCCACAGTCGCCACCAAAATCGAACATAAACTTACTTATATTGCTACAAAAATAGATTTTATTTTAGGCTGTTTAACAGGCGTGGTAGGTCTTGGGAATCTGATCTATTTACTATTTATTAAAAAATAAAATTTATGGTGTTAGTTCATTCTTTAGAATGGTAAACTAGAAACACTTTAAAACGGTACTAAATTAAATTTTTACGCTTCCGCGAAAAGATATACTAGTGGCTTTCTCGATTTTTATTTAAAACTTAAAATGCGAACAGCGAGAAGCAGGGCAGTGTAAGGAAATAGGATTCCCAAACATCACGATCATCAACAAAAAATAGCAGAAAACCACAAGCCTTTTGTAGGTGATTTTCTGCTATTTTGTATATGATTTAAGCGATCAATTCTATAAGCGAACGCCTACTAGAAACTGATTAGTTGCATAAACCGTCTCCATAATCCTCATCTGTCCAACTGATACACCTTCCAGCACAATCACAGGACGAATAACTAGGGCAGTGAGAGTCATTATAACAAGAGACATAAGATGCTCCTGAAATTGATTTTAATTCGCTTTTATTGAGCACACGGACTCCGTCTATTTTCAACATACTTTTTTTCATACTATTTAATTTTTTAAGTGATACCCATTGTGCTTCGCGCACAGGATGTACTTAAAAATACAAATATTTTATAAAGGATTATTTAAGAAGGTGTTAATGTTTTGGGGAAGGGTTTAAAGGTTTTGATTGAGTGGTTGGGTTTTGAGAATGTTTATGAGATTTGAAAGAGGTTTTGTTGGGAGTATTGATAATGTCAGCAGTTGCAAACTGGTGGGAACGAGGGTAATCTATGTCCCAATTTTAGCAAACTAAAAACAAGCATATTAAAATGCTCTAAAGACGATCTAAAAACAGAACAGAGGTGCTAAAAACACCTCATAGTATAGCATATCTTCCTAAAATAGGTTTCTACTCACCTATAAAATCACAACATATATCTCACGCAAAACCCATAGTACCTGCATACGGTTTAGTCAACACGATCTTCAGACTTTGTGCTACGCACAGTCCGAAGACTTAGTTATTGGCACCAGTTTTTTGTTCAGTTTCATATAAATTCAAATCGTCTTTAATTTTATAAATGATAAGGATTATTAATTTCAATAATATTTGATAATCGTTTTGTTGTTCATCTTCCGAACTACTGTTTGTTCCGTGCAAATATTTATTTCGTAAATCCATTCCATTCGAAAATTCTTTTTTATTTAGGTAATAGTTCAAATATTTTCTTTCTTCAATGGTAAATAATGTGTTCTCGAATTTTACCATTTCCTTTTTTTCCAACTAATTCTTCATATTTTAAAAATACAAAATTTGAACTTTCACTCCAACTCAACATAGCTGAGTACATTTTATTTATACCTATAAATTTTCTATTTTTTTCATTTATAAAA
>NZ_CALEMI010000059.1 GCF_937910895.1 uncultured Dokdonia sp.
ATCACACACGCCGCTAGAAAGATAGTTGGATTTAAGATTTGTAATCCATAATAAATCATCGTTGGAATTATACCACTTAAAAGCCAAGTACCAGCCAATGCGCCAACCATTAATAAGATTAAGAGTGCACCTGTTGTGGATTTTACATTTTGAGCAACCTCTTCTACCATTTCTTTGTAACTGACTTTATTAAAGTGACCTACAATGGCAGCTACCGCCGCTCCTAATAATAAAACAAATTGATTAGATCCCGACAAGGCATCATCACCAAAAACAAAAACATTAAATGCGAGCATTCCGACGAGCGCAAAAATAGGAATCAATGCTTCCCATATATTAAGCTCCTTATTCTCTACTATTTTTTCATTTTGACTGTCTTGTCTTTGACTATCCATACAATGCTATTTTAAAGCCACAATGTAACCATTTTATATAAAATAAAAGATACTCCTTCACGAGATATAACTAGATAATTTTTACGGGTTTACCACAAAAATAGTGTATGTTTGTAGTAAATTAGACTACATAATCATCTTTATACAAGTATTTTGTCGATGTTTTAATGTAGATAAACGAAAAGATTATAGCTAAATATACCTTTTATACTAATATCTAATATGTTTGTAATCCCAAATCTAATTATTGACATGAAACAATTACTACTTACAACCATACTTATGGTCTGTACTCTAGCGACTGCGCAAGTGGGTATTAACACCACAAATCCGCAATCAAGTTTAGATATCTTAGCAACCGACGCTGTTACTCCGCTAAATACCGATGGAATATTAATACCGCGCATCAGTAATTTTCCAGTAACCAATCCTACAATCAATCAACAGTCTATGTTGGTCTATCTTACGGTAGATAGAACCAATATAAATGTAAGTGGTACACCACAAGATTATACTACAGGGTTTTATTATTGGGACAATACGATTCCTAATTGGGTTTCCATCGCACCAGATACCAATTGGAAGATTACTGGAAATGACAATGTCACAAGTGGGACGCACTTTATAGGAACTACTAATAGCCAAGAAGTAGATTTTAGAGTAAATAATACATTTGTAGGTCGTCTTACAGAACTTGGACAATTTGAATTAGAGGCAGATGAAAAATCTGTGTTTATAGGATTTGAAGCTGGAGAAGCCTATGATCCTGATAATACAGCATCAGAACATAATACTTTTGTAGGATACCAAGTAGGAAAAGCAACCAACGCTGGACGCGATAATACAGCCATGGGAGCCTTAAGTCTTACAAAAAATACCTCAGGAGATTTTAATACAGGGGTTGGAGATGAAACGCTAGAGAACAATACCACAGGAGCCCGTAATACCGCAGTAGGTAATGATGCCCTAAGACAAAACCAAGATGGAAATAACAATACTGCCATAGGACAAACGTCTTTAAATAATAATAGAACTGGAGATGATAATACGGCAATAGGCTTTAATGCTGGAACCACCAATCAAACAGGAGATAATAACGTTTTTATAGGTGTGAATGCAAATACCTCTGGAACTGGATTCAATAATGCAATTGCTATAGGTAATGCTGCCTCTACAGGCAATAACAACGCCATAGCCATAGGAGATGATGCAGACGCTACTTCGCTAGAATCTATCGCGATTGGTAATGATGCTGATGTCCGTGGTGCTTCTAACGCAGCGATTACTATTGGAAAAGGTTCGACGGTTGATGGAGGTTCTAGTAACTCCGTTATTCTGGGAAATGGAAGTACCATTAACAATGGATCTTCCTCTAGTATTGCATTAGGTAATAATAATAATCTAGCAGGTGGTGTAAACAATGCAATTGCACTAGGTAATAATGTTACGATAAACAATGGATATAATAATGCCATTGGTATTGGAAATGGAGCTACACCTACGAAGGCAAATCAATTAAAATATGGAAGTATTACTGAAATCGATCAAGGGACTGCTGCTATTGTAAATACGTCTGATGGTCGTTTTAAATATGATATCAAAGCAAATGTTCCTGGTTTAGATTTCATTAATCGCTTGCGACCTGTTACCTATAAATTTGATCTTGCAAAATTAGATACGTTTCACAACGCTCAAATCGTACGAGAAAATTCAACTAAAATCGAAACAGGTTTTATTGCTCAAGAGATAGAAGAAGCAATGCTCGCTTCAAATTACGATTTTTCAGGTTTAG
The DNA here is from genome assembly GCF_937910895.1 of uncultured Dokdonia sp. GTDB lineage: Bacteria > Bacteroidota > Bacteroidia > Flavobacteriales > Flavobacteriaceae > Dokdonia. Next base: position 2,188 of record NZ_CALEMI010000059.1, read on the forward strand.
TCAAACCAGAAGACCTTACTAAAGATAATTACAAAGTGTCTTATGTTACTTTTGTTGTTCCCTTAGTACAAGCTGTACAAGAACAACAAGAAGTTATAGAGATACAGAATAAAAAAATAGAGTTGCTTGAATCACGTCTTCGTAAATTAGAAAACCTTGTAGAAGGTCTTAAATAATTTACTAAGCATATATAGATATTAATCCCTAAATTAAGAATCTATTCAAACCTAAAATCCCGCCTCAACAGCGGGATTTTTTTAGCTAAATATTATTATATAAAATCTGAAAAACGTATTCAAAATAATTATATCAAAGCTGCTACTTTAAAAACACCTACTTCTTCCATACATTTTTTCATCTCTTGATACGTACGTTCTATATCATTATCTAGTCCTACAGAAAAACGAATCAATCCATCCGTAAGTCCCATTTCTGCTTGCTCATCTTCTGGAATTTCTGAAGAGGTTGACGTGCCTGGCGCACTAAATAAGGTTTTATAAAATCCTAAACTCACTGCCAGGTATCCTAAATTACGCTCTTGCATTAACTCCATCAAAGCATTGGCTTTATCAAGGCTTCCTACATCTATCGTAAGCATCCCTCCAAAACCATACTCTTCATTCATCATACGTTTAAATACTTCGTGACTTGGATGTGATGTCAATCCTGGATATACCGTACGCAATCCATCTGCTTCAAATTTGTTGGCAAGATAGGTCGCGTTATGACTATGTTGTTTCATTCTAATATGTAACGTTCGCAAGTTCTTAAGAATCGATGCTGCACGTAAACTATCCATCGTAGATCCTAGTAACATACTCGCCCCGTCATTTACATTGCGCAACTGATCTATAAATTCCTGACTTCCGCAAACTACTCCACCAACAGTATCTGAAGATCCATTAATAAACTTTGTCAAACTATGAATCACAATATCGGCACCATGTTTAACAGGGGTAATTGATAAAGGAGAGAAGGTATTATCAACGATAAGTTTCAGGTTATGCTTTCGCGAAAGCGCACTTAACGCCTCCAAATCGGCGATTTCTAATAATGGATTACTTACCGATTCACAATACAATACTTTGGTTTGTGGGGTAATGGCAGCCTCAACTTTTTCTAAATTTGTGATGTCTACAAAACTTGTCGAAATCCCAAACCTTGGGGTGAAGTTCTTCAAAAAAGCGTAGGTTCCTCCATAAATCGTTCTGCTCGACACAATATGATCGCCTGCTTCACATAATTGTAATAATACTGGCGTGATCGCGCCCATTCCACTCGCAGACACATTTGCTGTCTCTGTATCTTCCATCGCTGCAAGCGCCTCGCCTAGATAAAGATTGGATGGCGTACTGTGACGAGAATATAAATAGCAGCCGTCGGCATCACCTTCAAAGGTGTCAAACATCGTTTTGGCAGATAAGAATGTATAGGTCGAACTATCAGAAATAGAAGGGTTGACACCTCCAAATTCTCCAAAGTACTGTAAATCTTGAATTTTATTTGCGGGTTTATACGACATAGTATTTGTATTTTTAGAGCACACATCCTTAAAAAGATGAGATACCTGTTAATTATTTATACACCAAATTTAAAATATGATAGATGATTTATCAATGATAACCATCATATTTAGAAAAATAAACTATAAATATTGTATTTTTACTGTTTACGCTTTCGCGAAAGCGTATATATGAACACAACCACTAGATAAATTTTCTATATGACCTTTGATGCTATTGACAAAAAACTCTTGGGATATCTCCAAGAAGACTGTAAAAAAACCAATAAAGAACTTTCTGGGCTGCTAAATTTATCAGTCACTGCCGTGTATGAACGGATCAAAAAACTAGAACGCGAAGGAATTATCGAGCAGTATGTAGGTCTGGTGAATAAAGCGAAAGTAGATCGTGATTTTGTGGCGCTTTGCCATATCAAGTTAATACAACACCGTAAAGAATATCTGACTACGTTTGAGAAAGCAGTACTAGCGATAGAAGAAGTCG
>NZ_CALEMI010000060.1 GCF_937910895.1 uncultured Dokdonia sp.
AAGATCATAATCAACAACTTGTTCTGTAATAGGATGCTCTACTTGGATACGTGTATTCATTTCCATGAAGTAGAAATTACGGTGTTTATCTACCAAAAACTCAACGGTTCCAGCGCCTTCATATTTGATAAACTCAGCAGCACGTACTGCCGCATTCCCCATATCTTCACGCAGCTGATCTGTCATGAATGGAGAAGGCGTTTCTTCTGTAAGTTTCTGATGACGACGTTGTATCGAACAATCTCTCTCAGAAAGATGACAAGCTTTTCCGTTACTATCTCCTACTATCTGAATTTCTATATGGCGAGGCTCTTCAATAAGCTTTTCCATATACATACCGTCATTTCCAAAAGCGGCTTTTGACTCTTGACGAGCACCTTCCCAAGCTTTGAGTAGGTCTTCCTCTTTCCAAACAGCACGCATTCCTTTTCCACCACCTCCAGCAGTTGCTTTAAGCATTACTGGATATCCAACTTCCAAGGCTAGTTTTTTACATTGTTCAAAATCTTCGATAATACCCTCAGATCCAGGCACACAAGGAACTCCAGCTTCTTTCATAGTCGCTTTTGCTGTCGCCTTGTCTCCCATTTTACTAATCATCTCTGGACTAGCTCCAATAAATTTGATATCGTGTTCTTCACAAATTTTTGAAAACTTAGCGTTTTCAGAAAGAAATCCATATCCTGGATGAATAGCATCTGCATTTGTAATTTCTGCAGCAGCTATAATATTGGCCATTTTAAGATAAGACTCGCTACTAGGCGGAGGTCCTATACATACAGCTTCATCTGCAAATTTTACGTGAAGACTCTCTTCATCCGCTTTTGAGTATACAGCTACTGTTTTTATGCCCATCTCCTTGCACGTTCTAATAACACGCAATGCGATCTCGCCTCTATTTGCAATAAGTATTTTCTTAAACATAGTGTTCAATTTATTTTCAGAGAATAGTACGGTTATGAATGATTCATTATACGCTTTCGCGAAAGCGTACTCCTCCCTAATACATTAAAAATACCCGTTAGGGATTATGATGGATCTACTAAAAATAAGGGTTGATCAAACTCTACTGGTGATGAATCATCTACAAGAACTTTTACAATTGTTCCTGAAACTTCACTCTCTATCTCGTTAAAAAGTTTCATCGCTTCGATCACACAGAGAACATCTCCCTCAGAAATAGAATTTCCTACTTCTACAAAAGTAGGCTTATCTGGAGATGGTTTACGATAAAACGTTCCTATAATAGGTGATTTTATAGTGATATACTTTGCGTTTTCATCTTCTGCTGGAGAAACTGGTGCTCCAGAAGTTGTTGTTTCTGCTTGTGGTGCTAGAGGTTGCGCTTGCTGCTGAACTGTTGTCATTGCTGGCATTTGGTGCACCAAAGTGGTAGCTCCTCGATCATCATCACTTCCCGTTTTTATGGTGATTTTTATATCATCCATTTCGAGCTTTACTTCACTCGCGCCTGATTTTGCAACAAATCTGATAAGGTTTTGAATTTCTTTTAAATCCATAGTGCGTTTGTTAGTCTTTTAGGTTTTTGTTTTTTAGGAGTTGTAGGCCCACTTCAAATAAATGGATCCCCACGTAAATCCGCCACCAAAAGCAGCAAAAATAATTTTATCTCCTTTTTTAAGTTGGCTTTCATAATCACTCATCAGCAATGGTAATGTGGCTGATGTTGTATTGCCGTAACGATGAATATTGATAAGGACTTTGTCTTCGTCTAATTTCATTCGTTTTGCAGTAGCGTCTATTATTCTCTTATTAGCCTGATGTGCGATGAGATAATCTATATCATTCCCGTTTAGGTTATTTCGGGTCATGATTTTCTCGCTTACATCAGCCATATTTGAGACAGCATATTTAAATACTGTTTTACCGTCTTGAACAACGGTATGTTGTTTATTACTTACAGTTTCATGAGAGGCTGGAAGTATAGAACCTCCTGCATCTATTTTTAAAAACTCACGTCCTACTCCATCAGATCGTAAGATTTCATCTTGCAATCCATATCCCTCTTCATTAGGTTCAAAAAGAACAGCGCCAGCTCCATCTCCAAAAATAATACATGTGGCTCTATCTGTATAGTCAATAATAGAAGACATTTTATCTGCTCCTATTAAGAGTACTTTTTTATAGCGCCCTGATTCTATATAGCTAGATGCCGTAGACATCCCGTATAAGAAACTTGAGCAAGCTGCTGTAAGATCATACGCAAAAGCATTGGTTGCACCTATTTGCGTTGCTGTGTATACTGCTGTGGTTGCCACTGGCATATCAGGAGTTGCTGTAGCAACAATCACTAGATCAATCTCTAAGGGATCAAGATTTGCTTTTTTAAGTAAATCATTTGCCGCTTGTATAGCAAGATACGAAGTACCTTTACCTTCTTCCTTAAGGATACGACGTTCTTTAATACCCGTTCGGGTAGTGATCCACTCGTCGTTGGTATCTACCATGGTCTCCAAAATTTTATTGGTGAGCACGTAGTCTGGAACATAAGCCCCTACAGCTGTAATTGCCGCTGAGATTTTATTCATTTGCTTCAGTTAGGTTTGTTCATTCTATATCAAAAATGACACAAAACGGATCGAAAAATACTAAAATTTGACCAAAACGAGCCAAAGATTAACTTTTTTTCCCAAAAACATTTATAAAAAAAACTCTCACATTGTGAGAGTTTTTTGTGTTGTATGGAGATAGGGAGCTTTTACGCTTCTATTTCGTCTCCAGTTTTATCAATAACTACTTGGCCTCTGTAATATAACTTTCCTTCGTGCCAGTGTGCTCTGTGGTAAAGGTGTGCTTCTCCTGTTGTAGGATCTACAGCAATTTGTGGTACAGCAGCTTTGTAATGTGTTCTTCTTTTATCTCTTCTCGTTTTGGAGATTTTTCTTTTAGGATGTGCCATTACGTACTCTTATTTATCTGTTAATAGTTTTCTTAATGAATCCCATCTGGGATCTGTTTGTAACTTATCGTTATCTTCTTGTTCTTTTTTACTTCCTAAACTTAATTCTTCTAGTTTATTAAGTATTTCTGATTCTAATGTTCCATCTTCGACTCCTGGGTGAACCCTCTTGTTTGGGACAGATAATATGATAAGCTCGTAAATATATTGTGCAACATTTAATTCATATTCACCATACGGTAAAACAAGAATTTCTTCATTTTCATCATTGTACTCTTGACCAAAATTTACAATAAGCTCAAACTCTCCATGAATAGGTTCATCATAAGGCTCATTAGTAAGATCACAATTTACATTGACTTTGCCATCTACTTTAAAATGTAATTGCATAAATGTTGCTTTTTTAACAAAAACAAGATTTACGTGTATTGCTACATCATTAAAGTCATCAAATTCAAAATAATCAAAGAACGACTTGTCTATTTGATATTCAAAATTATGCTCTCCTTCTTTTAAACCTACATACTGTATGGTAAATAGTTTCAAATCTTTCATTACATCATCCGTTAGGAGCGTGCAAAGATACATAATTTTCTTTATTTAAAAACCCCTTGTTATATTTTTATTAGTGAAATACTGTTTTAAGAAGCTGTGAAGCAATATACACAAAACGACTTATTGAACTAATCCCGCCTTTTCAACGGAATCTTAGGTCTAACGCTTCGAAATTTTTTTAGAAAATTAAAAAATGAGATCCTATCGAATACCGTCATGGGCTTGCTTCGAGTATTATTTGTTGATATATTATGTCTTTTACATATTATATATTCTAATTTAAGAATCCTTAGAGCCTTGACGCGCTTTATTTACTGATTTTCTAGGAGACACTTTCAATATATCTTTCGTGAGCTCTTTATAATCTTCTCTCTTTTTATAGATATCTATAGCCATAAAAACAGCTTCTCTGAAAGAGCTATGATCTGCTTTATTTTGACCTGCTATCTCATAAGCTGTTCCATGATCTGGAGATGTTCGTATGCGCTCTAAGCCTGCAGTATAGTTTACACCTTTACCAAAAGAAAGTGTTTTGAAAGGGATTAAACCTTGATCATGATAAGCTGCGAGAATAGCATCAAAATTTTTATAATTACCAGAACCAAAAAAGCTATCTGCTGCATAGGGACCATACACAATTTTCCCTGTATTTCTTATCTTTTCTAGTGTAGGGATCAATATTTTATCATCCTCATCTCCTATCACTCCACCATCTCCCAAGTGAGGATTGATACCTAGCAATGCTATCTTTGGTAAATGAATTCCAAAATCACTTTGTAAAGTTTTGTAGAGAGTTTCTACTTTTTTAGTAATAATTTCTGAAGTAATACTAGCAGAAACATCTTTTACCGCTACATGATCTGTAAGAAGACCTACCTTGAGGTTTTCTGTAGCCATGAGCATCATAGCATCGCCTTCTAATTCTTTGGCTAGGTAATCGGTATGCCCTGGAAATTTAAAATCTTCTGTTTGAATATTCGCCTTATTAATAGGCGCTGTTACCAAAACATCTATTTCTCCATTCTTAAGAGCCTTTGTTGCTTCTATAAATGATTTTAACGCATAACTACCCCCCTCTTCTGTTGCTTCTCCAAATTCTATCTTTACAGGCTCTTTCCAAACGTTAAGTACATTTATTTTTCCATCTACCGCTTTTGACACCTCATCTATCCCATGTAAATTGATCTGACTACCCAAGATTTTTTTAACAAATGAGAGTGTCTTAACAGATGCAAACAGTATGGGTGTGCAAAAATCTAACATCATACTCTCTTCAAATGTTTTAAATATGATTTCTGTTCCTATACCATTTAAATCCCCTACAGATATACCAACTTTAATTTTTTGATCTTTCTTCATTATATAACAGCTATGGGTTTTGTATTTTTACATCACAAAAGTAACCAAATTATAGTCATTCATGTTTACAGGCATTATCGAAGATTTAGGTAAAATTATCAGTATCGAAAAAGAACAAGAAAATATTCACCTAACTGTTGAGAGCGATCTTACCCCAGAACTTAAAATTGATCAAAGTATCGCCCATAATGGTGTATGCCTAACCGTTGTATCCATACACGACAATCAGTACAAAGTTACTGCAATAAAAGAAACTTTAGAAAAGACCAATTTGCATACGCTAAAAATTCAAGACGAAGTAAATCTTGAACGTGCTATGGTGTTAGGTGCGAGACTGGATGGTCATATTGTACAAGGCCATGTAGACCAAATAGGAATTTGCACTCACAGACAAGAAGAGAACGGAAGTTGGCGTTTTACCTTTTCTTACGATCCAAAATTAGCTAATGTAACTATAGAAAAAGGCTCTATTACCGTAAATGGAGTAAGTCTTACCGTTGTAGACTCTACAAGAAATGGTTTTAGTGTTGCGATTATCCCGTATACGTATGAGCATACTGTATTTAAAAACATACAGAAAGATACGATTGTCAATCTAGAATTTGATGTGATTGGAAAATATGTAAAGAGACTTACAGAAGCGTATTAAACTACGCCTTAGAAAAACGATTTCTAACAAAGTACACGATTCCAGCAAGCAAGCCTAAAACTAGTAATACCAAAATATTTTCGTCTATTGGAACAGCGAGACCTGGAAGCGACGGGATACCCATCCTTCCTGGCGCAGGTGGTGGAGGTGGCATAGGACCACCCGTAACCGCTTCTTGTGCTGTAGAAGCGTATGTAACAACAAGTAGTACTGCTGTCGTTAGTAAATTTTTGAGTTTGGGGCTCATAGATTACAAAAGTATATAATTTAAAAGGTACTTAATTGTAACGTTATAAATACACTAATAGTATATCGGATTTTATGCTTTTGATCGACAATATTAAGCATTTAATCGACAAAAACAAACCTTTACTTGTTTTTTTATACAAATGCAAAAGCTAATTTACATTCATAAAAAAACACCATACGTGTAAAAAGTACTATATACTATTGTTTTACAGGTATGATGGTCATAAAAATGCATTTTTGAAACGTTTTAAATTATATACGATATAATCATTAAAAAGGTTTCCTACTACATTAAATAAAAGTGGTCCCACTTGGGCTCGAACCAAGGACCCTCTGATTATGAGTCAGATGCTCTAACCAACTGAGCTATGGGACCGAAAACGGGTGCAAATTTATAACAAATACTCAATAGCGCAAAGAATTTTACGGCTTATTATTGTTTTCTTGACATAATTCCACCAGAACACCTCCTGCTGTCTTAGGATGAATAAACGCTACCAATTTATTATCAGCACCTTGCCTAGGCTCCTCACTAAGTAATGTAAACCCTTCTTTCTTTAATCGAGCCATCTCTGCTTCTATATTTTCTACAGCAAAAGCAATATGATGAACTCCCTCTCCCTTCTTTTCTATAAATTTTGCAATGGGACTATCTGCATTTGTCGCTTCCAATAATTCAATTTTATTAGGTCCTACTTCAAAAAAAGATGTTTTTACTCCTTCAGACAGCACTTCTTCCATTTTATAATGAGGCTTTCCTAGTAACTTTTCATATAATTTATTGGAGACGTCAAGGTCTTTAACCGCAATTCCTATGTGTTCAATCTTATCCATTTATTTTATTTGTTAATGAGTACGCTTTCGCGAAAGCGTATATCGTATTAAAACATGCTCCACAAAAGTAACACAATCTATAAAATGTGTATTTTTGCCCTATGGAATCTAACAGACAGAAGAAAGTAGCAGGCGTTTTACAAAAAGATCTTGCCGATGTATTACAAAATGCATTGCGTGATAGTGGTCATCGAGGAATTATTGTTTCTGTTTCAAAAGTAAAAGTTCCAACAGACCTCTCTATCGCCAAAGTATATATTAGTGTTTTTCCAAACGCTGAAGGGGCAAATATGTTACGAGAACTGAACTTGGTTAAAACTAAGATTAGACACGAGATCTCACAACGTACCCGTCATCAATTAAGACGGATGCCAGAATTACAGTTTTATATTGATGACTCTCTTGAGTATATGGAAGGTATAGACAGATCTCTTAAAGGAATAGACAACCCCATCCAAGACCCCTCTTTACTTGAGAAAAGAAAAAAATCGTAAATGCGGTTTTCTCTATATATTGCTAAACGGTACCTCTTTTCAAAAAGTGGTACGAATGCAATTAATATTATTACGTTAATATCTGTTGTAAGCATTATTATAGGAACAGCCGTACTCTTTATAGTATTATCGGCATTTGCAGGACTTAAAGATTATAATATTGCTGTGACTTCTATCATAGACCCTGATCTTAAAATCCTTCCTATTACTGGAAAAACAATCACCATCACGCCAGAACAAGAAAAAAATCTTGCTACTATTACAGGAATAGAAAGCTACTCTAAGGTTATAGAAGAACGCGTATACCTAGAATATGATGGAAAAACTCATCTTGGTTTTATAAAAGGCGTTGATGAAAATTATCTAAAAGTAAGTAGTGTCGACACGACCATCTTTGCAGGTTCATGGCCTAGCATCGGTGAGCCTGAAGTTGTGATAGGATATGGGATAAGACGTAGATTATCTATAGGAATAAGCGATTATGGAAACTTGTTACGAATCATGGTTCCTAAACCAGGCACAGGACAAATCACAGATCCCGCAAGCGCATTTAGTAAATCGAGTGCTGTTGCCAGTGGTATTTTTCAAGCAGGTGAATCACTAGATAACGATCATCTTTTTGCAAATATTGATTTTGTAGGAAACTTATTAGACTATCCTTTGGATAAGATAAGTACGATAGAAATTAAACTCGCGCCAGATGCAGACGAATCAAAAGTAAGAGATCAATTACTAGCTATTTTTTCAGACAATATACTTCTTAAAAATAGAGCAGAACTTAATGATGCGCTTTATAAAATGCTAAATACAGAAAACTTGGCACTTTATTTTATTTGCACGCTGGTTCTTATTATAGCACTATTTAGTTTTGTAGGAAGTATGATCATGATTATCATTGATAAGAAAAGTCATATTAAAACATTTTCAGACCTTGGAGCAACACTTACTGAGATACGTAAAAGTTTTTTCTACCAAGGCGCTCTTATGATTATTATAGGAGGTGGAATAGGCGTATTAATAGGAAGCATCATTGTTTTTATACAACAATTATTTGGACTCGTACACATCACAGCCTCTTTGCCTTATCCTGTACGTTTTGAGTTTCTAAATGTAGTAATCGTATATGCTACCATCCTCACTTTAGGCATTTTTGCAGCAAAACTGGCTTCTAGTAGAATAAATAACAACTTCTTGTCAAAGCAATAATTTAGATAAACTCATACCCGGCAAATTCTTTTTCGATAAGATCCATCGCGGCAAATACATCTTCGCTATGGTCACTCGTAACGAGTTTCATTCGATATTCTTTAAAGTGCGGAATCCCTCTAAAATAGTTTGTATAGTGACGTCGGGTTTCAAAAACACCTAAGACTTCTCCTTTCCAGTCTATAGACATTTGCAAATGACGTCTGGCAGCTTCAATACGTTCTTCCATGGTAGGCGGATTGCATTTTTCGCCAGTTGCCATATAGTGTTTGACTTCCTTAAAAAACCAAGGATATCCAATACTTGCTCTCCCTATCATCGCACCATCCAAACCATAGGTATCTCGCATCTCAACAGCACGTTCTGGTGTGTTTACATCTCCATTTCCAAATACAGGAATATGCATTCTAGGATTATTTTTTACCTCTGCAATAGGATACCAATTGGCATCGCCTTTATACATCTGTGCTCGTGTACGTCCATGTATAGAGATTGCTGCACACCCCACATCTTGTAATCGCTCTGCCACCTCAACAATCTTGATACTGTCATGATCCCACCCTAGGCGTGTCTTTACGGTAACAGGAAGCTTGGTATGCTTGACCATGGCTTCTGTAAGCTTTACCATCAGATCAATATCCTTAAGAATACCCGCACCAGCTCCTTTAGAAACTACTTTTTTAACTGGACATCCAAAATTAATATCGATGATGTCAGGGCCGCTTGCCTCCACAATTTCTACACTTTTAAGCATAGACTCCATCACAGCGCCAAAAATCTGAATCCCTACGGGACGTTCTTTTTCATAGATATCCAATTTCATGACACTTTTTGCAGCGTCACGTATCAAACCTTCTGAAGAGATAAACTCTGTGTATACCACATCTGCTCCTTGCTCTTTGCATAATGCACGAAAAGGCGGATCACTTACATCCTCCATAGGTGCTAGTAACAACGGAAAATCTCCAACATCTATATCTCCTATTTTTGCCATATCTGTGCAAAATTACCATATTTGCAACTTAAATCATATACCATGTCTTTATTAAAATATATTGTTGCCATTTTTTTGCTAATTAGCATTGTTGCTTGCTCAACAGACAGCAATGAGCCTGAGAACGTAATCCCAGAAATGGAAATGTCTCAGGAAGAAGAAGACATGGATGATGAAGATACAAATGAAGAGGAGGAAGAAGAAAATGTATTTGAAGGCGACATCGTATTAACCAATCAAGACGAAGTAGACAGTTTTGGATCTAATAATTACACTTTAATAACAGGGAACCTATCAATTATTTATGATGAAAATAATCCAAGCGGACCGGAAATTACAAGTTTAGCGTCATTAAACACGATTAGAAGTATTGGTGGAAATATGACTCTTGAAGATATTAACGATTTACAAAATCTAGGGGGACTAGAAAATATTGAAAATATTTTTGGAAATATAAGAATAATAGGAAGCACTAGCTTACAAAATTTAAATGGAATCGCAAATACTAATTTCAGTAATACACTATGGCTACAGTCATTACCTTCAATAGAAAATATTCCTAATTTTGATCAAATCACGTCATTACAAATTCTTAGAATTAACTCAACAGCCTTACAGGCCTTAAATGCTTTCAATAATGTAACAGAAATTACAGGAGAAATAAGTATTAGTGGTAATAACGCACTAGATGTTATAAGCGGATTTCAAAGACTAGAGGTAGCAGGTAATTTTAGAATACTTGGGAATTCGGTATTAGATACTATAAGTGGCTTTACTGACCTTCATACCATAAATGGCGATATCGCATTAGGCGGTAATTTGGTTTCTAATCTTAATTACTTACAAAATATACAAAGTGGAGCAGATAGTATTGTTATTTCTGGAGATAATTCATCAGAAACTTTTGATCTGAGTGGTTTACAAAACTTAGTCTCTTGTAAATTTTTGACGTTTTCAAATATCAATATAACATCGTTAGAAAGCTTAGAATCTTTAAGTGAAATAATAGGTCTTGAGATATCAAGTTGCCCTAATTTAACCAGCCTAGATGGTCTTGAAAATTTAGGACCTAATCTTAACGAACCCTCAACGATAGCAACCTTTCTACAAAATGAAAACTTAACTGATTTTTGTGCAATAACAAATCTTGTGGTGAATTCTCCGAATATTATATTTACTACTGTTTTTAATGGTTTTGATCCTACAGAACAAGATATTATTCTAGGAAATTGCTCTATGTAATTAATCCTTCACAAACACCACTTCTTTACTTAACGCTTCTCCTTTTCTATCAATCACAATAGTAGTAGCATCGCCTACGTCAAATGCAGAAAGTGCACGCATATAGCTCATCATATCTACCACCGTACTATCACCCATTTTGATGACTACATCTCCTTTTTCTAATCCTGCATTTTGAGCAGCTCGACCTTCACTCACACCGTCTATGCGCATTCCTTTACCAGAAAAAAGGTAATCAGGAACAACGCCTAATCCTACTCTAAAACTTGGTACAACGGCGCTTTCATCTTTTGTCTTAGTAAACGTCAATTTCCCATTATTATCTAGTTCTGATACAATAGCTAAGATATATTCTTCGATCATACGCATCCCTTCATAATTAAGCTTTTCACTATCATCACCCGGTTTATGATAATCATCATGTTGCCCTGTAAATAAGTGTAAGACTGGAATATCGTTCAGGTAAAAAGATGTATGATCAGAAGGGCCAACGCCACTTTCATGCTCTGCTAGTTGAAAAGAAGAATTGGCTGCAAATACTGTCTGACTCCATATAGGAGAGGTTCCAATTCCGTGAACTGCGATAGCCTTTTCTTCATTAAGCCTTCCTACCATATCCATATTAATCATGTAGTTAATTTCAGAAAGTGGTATTGTGGAATTTTTGGTGAAAAAGTTAGAACCTAATAATCCCATTTCTTCTCCTGAGAAACCAATAAAAAGATAATTATTGCCTTGATATTTTTTGTTTTGAAGGTTTTGAGCTAACTGTAACATAATGGCTACACCGCTCGCATTATCATCGGCGCCATTATGAATAGCCGCTCCTTCTCGATACAGCGATCCTTCACCGCCCATACCTAAATGATCGTAATGCGCACCAATCACAATGGTATGTGATGCTTTATTATCAAGATATCCTATCACATTGGTTCCAGTAACAAGAGAATCGTTTCCGCTTTCGCGAAAGCGGACTTCGCCATGTGGATCTTTTTTAGGAGCAAATGTAAATGTTTGAAAAAAAGTACCTGCATTTCCTTTTGGAGACAACCCTAATGACTCAAAGCGTTCCTTAATGTAATGAGCCGCTTTTAACTCGCCTTCTGTACCCGTTTCACGTCCCTGTAAATCGTCGGAAGCAAGGAAAGCCACATCATTTTCCATAGTAACAGGAATAAGAACTTCGTTTTTACATGAGATCAAACTAATCAATGCAAGACTTAAAATGAGATTTTTCATAGAAGAATACTGTATTTTTGCACAAAATTAATGATTTATACTCGTATGAAACACTTTTATATAGTTGCCATTATTTTTGCTTGTATTGCTTGCAAAGAAAACACATCACAACCAACTACAGAAACAAAAAACGAAGAAGCTGTTGTAAAAACTCAAGATAATCCATTAATCTACCCAGAAGAAATACACTTTAAGAATATCCAACAAGTCACTTTTGGAGGCGATAATGCAGAAGCATATTGGAGTTTTGATGATAAACAATTGGTTTTTCAATCTAATTACAAAGATTGGGGTGTGGAGTGTGATCAAATGTTTTTAATGAATGTAGGAGAGACTTTTAAGGACAGTCAACCTCCTATGATTTCTACAGGAATGGGACGTACTACGTGTGCTTATTTTCTTCCAGACAACAAATCCTTTGTCTACGGGTCTACCCATCTAGGAGATAAAGAATGCCCTGAAGTTCCGTTACGTAAAAATGGGAACTATGTGTGGCCTGTGTATGATACGTTTGACATTTTTGTATCTGACCTTGAAGGAAATATTACGGGGCAACTTACAGACCAACCTGGATATGACGCAGAAGCTACGGTTTCTCCAAAAGGAGATAAAATTGTATTTACTTCTACCCGTAGTGGTGATTTAGAATTATACACTATGAATATTGACGGCTCTGATGTTCAACAAATCACAAACGAACTAGGCTATGACGGAGGTGCCTTTTTCTCACCAGACGGTACAAAATTAATCTTTAGATCATCACGTCCTAAGACAGAAGAAGAAATTAGCAAATACAAAGGTTTACTAGCGCAAGGTCTCGTAGAGCCTACAGAAATGGAGCTTTACATCTGTAATGCAGATGGGTCTGATATGCGTCAATTGACTCGCTTAGGAAATGCAAATTGGAGTCCTTTCTTTCATCCGAGTGGTCAGAAGATTTTATTTTCTTCTAATTTTGAAGCAGAACGTGGCTTCCCTTTTAATTTATATATGATCGATTTGGATGGTAAGAATCTAGAGCGAATCACACATGGAGAAACCTTTGATGCTTTTCCTGTATTTTCTAATGATGGAAAAAAACTAGCATTTTCTTCAAATAGAAATAATGGGGGCGGAAGAGACACCAACCTCTTTATTGTAGATTGGGTAGACTAAAATCAATTAGTCTTTATTTTGTAAACGATCTCTTTCTTGCTTATCAATCGCGCGATTGTTATCTTCAAGTCTGAAATTACCAAAGTTATAGGTAAATCCTATTTGAACATTTTGAGTCTCAGGAACGGCTATGTATCCATTGTCTTGATTCAGATATCGAGAGGTTAATAACGCATTTGCCTCTCCCAAAACATCGTTTACAGCAATAGATAGTGATGCACGTTTATTCCAAAATGTTTTTTTAACTCCTATCCTAAGATCTGTTGTAGATGCTTGCACATAACTTCCTGAAATGAATCTTGAAAAGTAATTTAAAGAGATTTCGCCCGTAATTGTTTTGTCCTTACTTAGTGTTAAGAAGTTGGAGAAGGATCCATAAAAACCATCTACTTTATTTGTAAATGGCACATTATTACTTTCTACTGCAAGGAAGGTTTCTTCTTCATGAAAAAGACTCATATAGGTATAAAAATACCACCATGCCGCAAAAGAGCGACCGTGTGTAAAATCTAATCCCCAAGACTTACTTGCTAACGCATTTTGATTTTCTGATCGCAATACTTCATTGGCATTATCTTGAAAACCAAGTCTAAGTATATTTTCTCCATTATCACGATAGTACACATCAAAAAAGTACTTCCCTAAAAGGGAATAGTTCAAATTAAACTCATGACTAAAAGCAGGTATGAGTTCAGAGTTTCCACGAGAGAAATTGTTCTCATTTAAAAAATACACAAAAGGATTCAGATCCTGATAACGGGGTCTGTCTAACTTACGCCCATAATCCAAACTAAAACTATGATTTTCTGACAGGCTATATTGAACGTAGGCAGAAGGAAACCATTCTAAATAATCCAAAACTACTTCTTCATTTAAAATTAATGAAGTTCCCGTAGATTTTGTCTGCTCAACACGAAGCCCCCCTTTAAAACTCCACTTATTCATATCCTTACTCATACTGGCATATCCTGCAAAAACATTTTCATCATATAGAAAATCATCATTTTGAGCTAGATCTAACCCATTGGATGCATTATTTTGAATAGAGGGAAACGTTATCGCAGATCTTGAATTGATAACCGCTACTTTTCCTCCAGTCTCTACTGCTATCTCTCCAACTTGTGTGGTATAATCTACTTGACCTGTATAAATCTCTATATCCTGTAAGGCATTACTCGTAAATCTCACATTTCTGAAAACTGCATTTTCATCATCTGTATATACTGATGATAATCGTTGAGAACGATCTCTATTATATGAAGTATAGTGAGCATTTGCTTGCAGTTCGCCTTTTTCAAAAGAGTATGAATATGTCATATCCATCGCAAGATTTTTTTGTTCACTATCGAGTCTACTCGTTGTATTGATATCAAAAGAATCATCAACAAAAGAAGAAACTGCTGTTCCTGATCTCGCAAAATCAAACTCATTAGGAGAATATAATCCAATCGCTGAAAAACTAATTTTTTGTTTTTCATTGAACTGGTAATCTAAAATCAAATTTGCATTATGTGCTTTTGTCCACGTTTTACGTTCAAAATCTTGCACCCATCTTGAGATAGGTGTATTCCCATTTTGATAGTTCACAAAGCTGTTGTCTTGTTTTGTTTTTTTAAGAGGAGAATAGCCATAGTTAAAAAAGATATTTAACTTTTCTCCTTTAAAATAATGACTCGTTCCAAAATAATGTTTCGGAAAAATCCCATACGTGCCGCGTGCCGTTAGCGAGCCTTTGTATCCCAGATACAATGCTTTTGAAGACACAATGTTTATGATAGCACCACCTTCGGCATCATATTTTGCAGAAGGGTTGGTAATCACTTCTATTGATTTTATAGCATCACCGCCTAGACTCTCCAACAAGCTTTGTATTTCATCAAAACTCAGTTCGACTTTACGATCGTTTATATATACGTTTACTGCATTGTTTCTAACTGTGAGCGCATCTTGTTTAATAACGACACCAGGGGTTCTTTTAAGGATTTCCCAAGCACTTCCTGTAGCTGCAATGGTATTTTCTACATTAAAAACCAATCTATCAACTTCACGTG
The DNA here is from genome assembly GCF_937910895.1 of uncultured Dokdonia sp. GTDB lineage: Bacteria > Bacteroidota > Bacteroidia > Flavobacteriales > Flavobacteriaceae > Dokdonia. The sequence continues at coordinate 14,948 of NZ_CALEMI010000060.1, forward strand.
TAATAGTCGGTTTTGTACTGATAACAGTAACCTCACTAAGATTTTCTGTTATTTCCTCAAGCCTTATTTCTGGTAACTGCGTATTTTGTGTAAGATCAAATGCGTCAGAAACATATTCAGTATAACCTACAAAACTCACTTTGATAAGATATGTACCTTGATCAATAGACGAAATCGTATACTTCCCATTATCATCTGTAATAGCCCCCTTTACAACTACTTGATCCATCTTGTAAAGGATCACATTGGCAAATGGAATAGGTGCTCCAGAAACATCAGAGACAGTTCCTGAAAGTGTGGCTTCTTGAGCAAGAATAAACCCAGAGGATAACGCTAAAAATAGCATTAAAAAAAATGTGATAAAATTTTTCATTTTAACGCGTAAAAATACTCTAAAAGTAAGCGCAAAAGAACCGTTTACTATTTTTTTCGACGAAATACATAAATTCTAAATTTCAACGTCTGTAATCGTTAACATAACGACTATATTTGCACACATTGACTTGGATTAGATTATGAAGAATATTAGAAATTTTTGCATCATTGCACATATTGATCACGGTAAAAGCACATTAGCAGATCGTTTGTTGGACGAAACCTCTACGGTCACTAAGCGCGAAGCACAAGCGCAATTACTAGACAGTATGGATTTGGAACGTGAACGTGGGATTACCATCAAATCACATGCGATTCAAATGGAGTATATGTATAAAGGAGAAAATTACATCCTTAATTTAATAGACACTCCAGGTCACGTAGACTTTTCTTACGAAGTTTCTCGAAGTATTGCTGCCTGTGAAGGTGCTTTACTTGTTGTAGATGCTGCACAAAGTATCCAAGCACAAACCATTTCTAATTTATATCTAGCCCTTGAAAATGATCTTGAGATTATTCCTGTACTTAATAAAGTAGATTTGCCAAGTGCAAGCCCAGAAGAAGTTACAGACGATATTGTAGATTTATTAGGGTGTAAAATCGAAGATGTGATTCCCGCTTCCGCGAAAACAGGTATCGGCATTAAAGAAATTCTAGCCGCAGTAATAGAACGAATCCCTGCTCCAAAAGGAAATCCAGACGAACCTTTACAAGCATTGATTTTTGATTCTGTATACAATCCTTTTAGAGGTGTAGAAACTTACTTTAGAGTGTTAAACGGAAGTATTAAGAAAAACCAACAGATAAAATTTGTTGCTACTGGCAAAACGTATGGAGCCGATGAAGTCGGAACCTTAAAACTTACGCAAGCGCCCAAACAAGAAATTAAAACAGGAGACGTTGGTTATTTAATCACAGGTATCAAAGATGCTCGTGAAGTAAAAGTAGGCGATACAATCACCGATGCAAAAAACCCAACACAAAGAGCCATTGAAGGTTTTGAAGATGTAAAACCAATGGTATTTGCAGGAATTTATCCTGTAGATACTGAAGACTACGAAGAGCTTCGATCTTCTATGGAAAAATTACAACTCAACGATGCCTCTTTAGTTTTTGAACCAGAGAGTTCTGCAGCTTTAGGTTTTGGTTTTCGATGTGGATTTTTAGGAATGTTACATCTTGAGATTATCCAAGAACGTCTAGAACGTGAGTTTGATATGACGGTAATTACCACAGTACCTAACGTATCCTATCACGCATTTATACATAAAAATCCAGATGACATTATTCTTGTAAATAACCCATCTGACCTTCCTGATCCATCTAAGTTGAATCGTGTGGAAGAACCTTACATCAAAGCATCTATCATTACAAAATCAGACTTTGTAGGTCCTGTGATGTCGTTGTGTATAGAAAAAAGAGGTGCGATTACCAATCAAACCTATTTGACACCAGAACGTGTAGAATTAACCTTTGATATGCCGTTGGCTGAAATTGTTTTTGACTTTTACGACCGTTTAAAAACAGTCTCCAAAGGGTATGCTTCTTTTGACTACTCTCCTATTGGAATGCGCGCTTCTAAACTTGTAAAAGTAGATGTACTGCTTAATGGGCAAGAAGTAGATGCACTTTCTGCATTATTACACCAAGACAATGCGTACGATATCGGAAAGAAAATGTGCGAAAAATTACGCCAGTTAATCCCGCGTCAACAATTTGACATTCCGATTCAGGCGGCGATTGGTGCAAAAATCATTTCGCGTGAGACGGTAAAAGCACTTCGTAAAGATGTAACCGCAAAATGTTACGGTGGTGATATTTCGCGAAAGCGTAAACTTTTAGAAAAGCAGAAGAAAGGTAAGAAACGTATGCGTGCCGTAGGAAATGTAGAAATTCCTCAAGAAGCGTTTATGGCGGTATTAAAACTGAATGATTAAAGTTAATTTCTAGAAAATTTCTTTTCAGGCTTTATTACGAATTATACATCGCTTCCAACAACTTCTTGATTTTTTCAGGATCAGAATAGGTTTGTAAATCTTGCTGTACTGCTTGTAAGTTGTGCATTGGGAAAGCACCTTCCAAACTCTCAATCGTGTTACTTGCCGATGCATGAATCTCTTTAAATCCAGCAGCGATAAACTGTCCAATATTACTGGGTCGGATCCCTCCGCCAGGTAAAATCACAGGTTTATTATTTGATTTTTCTAATAACATTTTAAGGACAAATAAGCCTGAAAGTGCTGTCTCAGATTGCCCAGATGTAAGAATCCGATCTACGCCTATTCTTTGCAGAATCTTAAGGGATTCCATTGCATTAGGGGTCCAATCAAAAGCGCGATGAAATGTAAATGCCATCCCTCCAGAAGCATCTACCAGTGTTTGTGTACGCTCTTCATCAATGGTTAAATCAGGATGTAATACCCCAGAAACGATCCCCGCTACTTTCTTATTTCTACAAAACGTAATATCACGTAGCATGACATCAAACTCATCATCATAATAGGTAAAATCTCCACTCCGTGGTCGTATCAGCACATACACAGGAATCTCCAGATCTGCCACCACTTTTTCTATTAAACCACTACTAGGCGTAATCCCACCTAAAGCGAGTTCGCTACACAATTCTATACGTTGTGCCCCAGCTTTTTGTGCTGCAATAGCAGACTGATATGAATTTGCGCAAATTTCTAATAACATAACTCGAAAGTACATAAAATAAAGAGGAACTTCTACAATCAAATGCACAGATTTTCATGCGATTTTAGAGCGCTTTGAAAAGGGTATCTTTTCTGTATCTTACACACTTAAATTTCATACAAATGC
>NZ_CALEMI010000061.1 GCF_937910895.1 uncultured Dokdonia sp.
ACATTATTGGGCTTTGTAAATAACTCAGATGTACAACGTATAGAATTACTCTTAGGACCTGACGCTGCTATTTATGGTTCCAGAGCCGCTGGAGGAGTGATCGCTGTATACACTCGGTTTGCACTAGGAGAAACCATCTCTAGAAAGAAAGCGCAATTAGACTTTCAGGGGTATGAGCCTACTATTTCCTTTGAAGACTATCAAGAAAGCCTTTCTAAAAGAGAACGAAAAAATGATCCTGTAGTCTATTGGAATCCTTCGGTGGAAACAGATGAAAATGGGGAAGCGATTATTAGATTTCCTATCACATCTGATAATACAATGCCCTTAAAAGTAAAAGCCACGACCATTAATGAAAATGGACAGATAGGGGTGCTACACACTACGCTTAATTAGTATTTTCTGAGTACGCTTTCGCGAAAGCATACTCAACCATATATATTATTATATACTTGCTATATCATAACTTTTGTGCCTACCTTGTCGCTAGTTATGCAAAAAGAAATCACCACCAGAGAAGACATCGCGTTTCTTGTCACTTCTTTTTATAGTCGTATACGTAAAGACGTGTACCTCGCTCCTATTTTTAATCGTCACATTCAGGATTGGAAGGCGCATTTAGAACATCTTACCGACTTTTGGGAAGCACAACTCTTTTTCTCTAAGAAGTTTACAGGCAATCCGTTGCTCAAACACCAAGAAGTAGATGCTTCCGAAGGATATACCATCAATGAACAGCATTTTGGGATTTGGCTCAATTACTGGGTGCAAACAATAGATGATTTATTTGTTGGCGAGAAAGCCGCTACGCTTAAAAATAGGGCTCGGAAAATTGGAACGTTCTTACACGTCGGGATGTTTAATGCTCGTCCTAAAAATAGCTAACATTCTTTTTTCATTTGCACAACAGCACAATGTATTTTCTGGATAAAATCTGTGGTGATAAATGGTTTTAAAATATATCCATTCATTTGTTGACTATTCATTTTGCGCTCTATCTCTTCTGAAGAGGTTGCTGTCAATGCAATAATAGGGGTAAAATCCCCCATATTTCGTATGATTTTTGTCGTTTCATATCCATCTAATTCTGGCATGTGAATATCCATAAGAATGCAATCAAAGGCAGTTTCTTTTATAAGAGCTATCGCCTTTTCTCCAGAATCAACAACTTGAGAATCAATTTCATATTGATCTAAAATCTTTTTAGTAACTAGTAAATTAATTTTATTATCGTCTACAATCAATATTTTCTTATGTCGCAAGTCTTCTGTCAAATCTTTAAGATCTGCATCATTTATGATGGCTTTGGTACTTTTAGATAATTTTAGTTCAAAACTAAATATCGCTCCTTCTCCTTTAACACTGTCTATGTGGATTGTGCTTCCCATTGCATCCAAGGTCATTTTTACAATTGAGAGCCCTAAACCAGTGCCTTTAAATGACATTTCTGATTTTGCATGTTCTTGATAAAATTCTTCAAAAATCTTTGTTTGATTTTCTTTAGAGATTCCAATACCATCATCTTTTATTGCAAAATAAACAGTGGCCTCTTCTTCTTGTTCATCTACTAATTTTGTAATGATTGTAATAGTACCATCACTTGTAAATTTAATAGCGTTAGAGATTAGATTGATTAGGATTTGTGATAGTTTTAAAGAGTCACCAACTAATACATCAGGAATGTTTGTATCATAATCTAATTGAATTTTATTATTGCTATGACGTATAGCATACTCTAGGCTTTCTACAATATCTAAAATTAAAATTCTAGGTTTAAACTCTAAGAACTCTAGGGTCATCATCCCTGACTCTACTTTGTTTAATTGAAGTACATTATTAATAAGAGATAATAAATGATTTCCAGAAAAATTGAGAGACTCCAAGTATTCCTTATGACTACTATTCACATTTTCTTTTAACAGTAGTCTAGAAAGTTCGATAACGCCATATAAAGGGGTGCGCAACTCATGACTAATCTCTGAATAGAATTTACTTTTTACATTAGATAATGCTTCTGCTTTTTCTTTAGCAACCTTCAGCTGTTTGTTTTTCTTAAAGATGGCATAGACGCCAAATAAAAGAAAGAGAATTAATGCTAAAAATATAAAGTTAGACACTTTTGCCTTTTTAAACGCAACAGCTTGTTTTTCTTTTTCTTTATTGGCTCGCACAAGCTCTTCTTCATTATCGATCATACGAATGCTCGCCTCTACTTCTTTGGCTATTTCTAATTCTCTAAAGGTGTATATCGTATCTGCAACTTGTGTATACTCTCGTAATGCAAGAAATGCTTTTTCTATTTGGCCATCAGTATAATAACGATCAGACTGTAATCTATACAGTGTCGCCAAAATACCATAAAATTGATATTTTTTTGCATAGGCTAGGCTTTCATTATAATAGAAATCGTAATTGGCTACATCATCTATTTCATAATAGATATCACTCATTTTCATATATAAATGCCCAATAATAGACCTCCCTTTAACAAGCGATGATGTTTTTGACAGCTCATAAGCTTCTTTATAATAGGCAAGCGCAGTAGTATAATCTTGCTCGGAGTCGTATACATATCTTGCATAATTATACAGTGGATAGATGATCTCATCTTTATTTTGCGATGCTCTCCCAAGCTCAATAGCTTCTTTAAAATAGGCATTAGATTTTTCTATGCTATCAAATTCTCTATACGTAACCCCTATATCACTTATCACTTTTATGGCATTTCCAATGTCTTTGGATTTTAGAAAATAATCTCTTGATTTGAATAAATAATCCAAACATAAAGAGTCATTACCCGTATTGTAATACGTATTTCCTAGAACATTATAAGCCTTTGCTTTTAAGTGGTTATTATTAGTTTTAGTAGCATAATCAATAACTCTATCTGAAATATTTATAGCTGCTCCATAATCAAATTGATCAAACAAGTGATAAGCGCGCTCTATCTCTTTATACATAGAGTCCTCCATCACACGGTCTATCACTTGAGCACTACTGGTATACGAGTAAAAATTTAAAAGAAAAATAGCTAATAAGTAATTGTATTTCATTCGATTAATGAATTGTAAGTACACTCTAATTTAAGTAAAAAACTCCAAAAATGGACTGTAAGCATCAAATATAGTATTCTACATATATTCTCATGTAAGTTATTATACCCTTTTTAAAAATCGAACACGTTAACACTCATTAACCCTGTTTTTCTAGCTAGTTAGGTATTTTTGAAAAAAATACATCTCATGAGACGCTATCTGTTTTTAATATTGGTTGCTATCACTCCAATGCAACAAGCCAAATCTCAAGCATTTCATTTGAGAAAGAGGGATTAGTCTATATTCCTGTAAAAGTAGCTGGAGAAGAAAAGGCACTTACATTTGTTTTTGATACAGGAGCGTCAACAGCTGTTATGGATAAAGCAGTCGTGACACGTTTACGAATTACAACAGAAGACGAAGTTCATTCCATCACGGGATCTCGCATACAACCTTAAAATTGTACCGAGATCTATTAAAACAAGAAGGACAAACTATACGGCTAGTTCTAAAAAAAGCCTCTGGAAAAGAAGAAGAAATTGAACTTGCTTTGAAGCGTCTTCTCTAGCTTATTTATACCGTTTACCGTGTTTTATAACAATATCAACATCTTGTAAAAGACTGATGTGTCTTAGTACATCGCCTTTTACCGCGATAATATCGGCATGTTTTCCTTCGGTAACTGTGCCTACCTTATCGGCAACACCCATCCATAGCGATGGCCAGTAGGTAGCACCACGGATAGCGTACATAGGATCAATCCCAAATTCGTTGACCCAAACATCCAATTCGTTCCAAGTAGATTGGCTATGAAATTTCATAGGGATCCCACTATCAGTCCCTATCATAAGGACAACACCAGCATCTATGAGTTGGTTGATTTTTGTTTCGAGTGTAGGTTTACGAGCTGGTGTTAATTGGAAATAAGGCAACCTATCTTTATGAGCAAAACTATTTTTAATATCGGCTACAATAGTGTCGTGAAGTCCGCGATGCCAAGAATCGTTATCCAGATGCTCGCCATTATCGCGTACATACTCATAGTTGTATAAACCCTCTACGGTTGGACACCAAAATAAAGGTCCCAAATTCATCTGTGCCGTACGTGCTCTAATAGCATACATCACCTCATCTGGATATCTTGGTGCTGAGGAAAGTCCTGTATGTTCAAAACAATCTGCTCCTGCTTTTAATCCTGATATAATTTCCATAGGACGATGTCCATGTGCTACCACTTTAAGATTGTGTTTATGCGCTTCATCTACCACAGCTTGTAACTCGGCTGTGGTCATTTGATCTTGATCAATGAGTTTGATACAATCTACACCTGCTTCGGCAAGGCGTTTTATTTTTTTACGTGCATCGTCTGCACCATTCACGCCCCAACGAAAGGCTTCGGTACCAGGATATGGCTTCTTTTGGATAAAAGGGCCAGACACATATAGCGTGGCTCCAGGAATTTCTCCTTTATTAATACGATCTCGCACAGATATACTTTCTTCCAAAGGCGCACCAAGATCACGAGCACTTGTGACTCCAGCCATCAATAATTGCTCGGCAGACGCTGGCATAATCGTATTCTCTAATAAGGGCAAATAGGTTTTATCCCAGTAGGCATAATCGGCATGTCCATTAATCATCGTATGTACGTGCATATCCCATAATCCGGGAAGTACAGACATTCCTTCGGTAGAGATGACTTCTGCGCCAGCAGGAATCTTCACGGTAGCTACTGTTCCCACTTCTTTGATAATATCCCCTTCTATAATAATGACACTGTTTTTAATGGGAGTAGCTCCGTATCCATCAATAAGCGTCCCTCCTACTAATACTTTTACTTGTGCTTGAAGCGAAAAGGTTCCCAAAAAGAGTATAAAAAGTAATTTCTTCATAGCTGTTTATTTTCTTAAATATAATTAAAATTAAGAGGTTACACGCTTTTGCGAAAGCGTATATCACAATCACTACGCTATACATCTTAAAAATCGATCCAAGGATCGAGGTATTAAAATATAAATATCGCTTTTCAGCGGGATTCGTTCAACTAGCTTTTTTGTACGCGTCTTTCTGACTTTACAAAACAATGTTTCACTAATAAAAGTAAGGTTTTGTATGCTTTCGCGAAAGCGTACACAGAAATTATCCCACTGTAGATCTTGCAACGAAAGGCTTTTGTTTTATTATGAATCTGAATAATCTGTTGTTCTCTCTATGAGAGAATATAAAAAGAGTACCTTACCCGCTTAATTTTATCAAACCTCTATTGAATACACAACCTTTTCGAGTTATTGGAATTGGCGCAGGATTTTCTCCAAACCTTAAAGCGAATCTATATGAAGCTGCGCGTTTGTGTATCTTCTTTAATGCAAAGTTGGTTCTTATTCATGTGGGTGAAAGAACAGATGAAAAAGCAACTCAATTAGATGAGATCGTAGCGCCTTTCAAAGTTCAAAATTTATTATATAGTATTGTTTTTCAACCTGGAGAACCTGTTGAAAGTATCATATCTGCTACAGAAAAATATAAAATAGACCTCCTAATATTAGGAGCTGCACAGCGAGAAAATATTTTTAAATATTATATAGGGTCTATCGCTCGCAAGATTACCAGAGAAGCAAAATGCTCTATTTTATTGCTTATAAAACCCTCTGTAGATCGGATTCAATGTGAGCATATTGTGGTGAATGGACTTGAAGATGCACGAACCTTACAGACTCTAGATGCTGCTTTTTATGTAGCCAACAAATTAAATGCTTCACGTATCACGATTGTAGAAGAGATCAGACAACAAGAAGTAGCGGTACACGTAGACGATGACAAATCGCTTAGAGCTGCAAAAATCAAAAAAGAAAAAATAAGTAGACGTGAAGATTATAGAGTACAACAAATGATCTCTCAAGTTCCTGACACTTATAAAAAAGAGATTACGATTAAGACACAAGCTATTTTTGGAAAACGCGGTTATAGTATCGGTCATTATGCCGAGGTAATAGGTGCCGATTTATTAGTCATGAACGCTCCGTCAAAAACAAATTTTTGGGATCGTCTTTTTCCTCATGACATTGAGCACATATTAACTGAATTACCAACAGACGTTTTAATCATTCAGTGAGTCTAAAAGAAAACAAAATAGCATCCGTTTTTAAAGCGCTTCCTAAAAATATATTTTCAGGATTTGTGGTCAGTCTTATTGCTCTGCCTTTAGGGTTAGGACTCGCCATGGCGAGTGAAGCACCACCTATTGCAGGAATCATTACCGCGGTTGTCGGTGGTGTTATGGTATCTATACTTGGGGGAAGTCACGTGACGATTACAGGTCCTGGTAACGGACTTGTAGGAGGATTGCTGATTGCGATGACCGTATTAGGCCCTTTTGGCGCGTATGCAGCGATTATTGTTTCTGGAGTTGTTTTATTGGTTCTCGGATTTTTACGTTTAGGAAAACTAGCCGATTTTTTCCCTTCTTCTGCGATTCAAGGAATGCTTGCCGCTATTGGACTGATCATCTTAGGAAAGCAATTTCATATTATGCTGGGCAATCGGATAAAAAGAGATGGAAACATAGACTACCTTTTAGAAATTCCTACCACCATCAAAGGGGCTTTTTTGTATGATGATACTGGGTTTACGTATGCTGCCATTGCGGGTGTGATCAGTCTAGCGATTATGGTGTTTTATTCTAAAATAAGAAACAAATACCTACAGCTCATCCCTGCACCTATGTGGATTGTGTTGCTTTCTATAGGATTTAGTTATTATTACGAACTCGTTTTAAAACTTCCTAACCCTATTCATCCTGCGTATATGATCTCTAATATTCCTGCATTGGCAGAGATTGTAGCAGATATTCCAACCCCTGATTTTTCGACTATAGGAACACTGCCTTTTTGGTCAAGTGTGGTCGCTTTAACGCTGATTGCTAGTATAGAATCTTTATTGAGTATCAAAGCTGTAGATAAATTGGATCCTCAGAAAAGGAGGTCAAACATCAATCGAGACTTAAAAGCGCTAGGCCTTGCGACCGTAGGGAGTGGTTTCTTGGGAGGTCTCAATGTGGTTACTGTCATTGCACGTAGTTCTATCAATGTCAATAACGGCGGTAGCAACCGGAGTTCTAATTTTTTTCACGCAAGTTTTCTAGTCCTTTTTATAGGACTATTTAGCACACAACTTACACGAATTCCCTTACCTGCTTTAATGGCGATATTAGTATACACAGGATATAAACTCGCCTCTCCAGTGATGATAGGGAAGATCTTTTCTATCGGAAGAGAGCAATTAATTATCTTTTTTGGAACCCTCATTACCACTCTTTTAGTAGACCTTATTACAGGTATTATTATAGGAGTTGTCATTACGTTTATTATTCATGTGATCCTGACCAAAAGTTTTACCTTGTTTATTAGAAACGTTCTCAAACCCAATGTATTGATGTTTAGAGAAGCCGGAGGGATTTCTGAAAATAGCTATTTTGTAAGTGTCAAGCATTTTTGTACGTTCTTAAACTTTTACAAACTCAAAGACAAACTAGACGCTATTTCTGAAGATACTGATGTTGTTGTAGATTTTTCTATGTGTGAATTTGTAGATCACACGGTGATGGAAAATTTACATAACTATCAAGAACTTTTTTCAAAACGAGGAGGTCATTTTGAAGTGATAGGACTTGATATGCACGATACAAAATCTGAGCATCCCTTTGCATTAAGGCGTTTGCTTCCTATTCCAAATGTGATTAAAAACAGTCTTACCAGAAGACAAATAGCATTAGAAGAACTTGCCAAAGATTACCATCTTACATACGATGCACAAAAAAGTACAAAGGTTCACTTCCTAGAAACCTTTTATACGTTTACAACCAAAAAAATAGAACATATAACCAATAGATTATCAAATTCAGAAAATATCATCAATACGTTTGACATTACCTTTTCTGAAGGTGAATTAATCACAAAAGAAATTATACGCACTACGATGCTTATTATAAAACTCCCTAATGAAGTTCCTTTGTTTACACTAGATAAAGAAGGCTTATTAGAAAAGTTTTATTCCTTAGCGGTACACAAGGATATTAACTTTAAAGAGCACAGTGATTTTTCGAATCGCTTTTATCTTTTAGGTGATAATGAGATCGCAATAAGATCCTTTTTTACGGATGAATTGATCCATTTTTTTGAAAGCAATCCCTACTATCACGTAGAGTCTAACGGGAAGCAATTACTTATTTTCAATAAAGAACGCATTGCAAGTATCAAGGAAATCAAAGCCTTGCTAGATTATGGAAAACGTTTACGACAGGTGATTTGTGAAGAGGTGATTACTTTATAAAGAAATACTCCTCGTATCATCTTAACGGAGTAGGTAAAGATTTTAACATTAAAAAGCCCATTATAATTTACATTATAATGGGCTTTTGGGGTATATAATATGTACTCTATTTTTAATGATCTTGAGAAGATCTTGCAATTAATAGATTATAATATTTGTAACAGTCCTCTGTAAGAAGCTGTTAATGCGTTACCATTCGCATCTACTAAGTTTGCTACGATCAATTGATCACTTCCTGTTCCTGAAATAACAACTGTACCACTTACTGCACTAAAAAAGGTTCCATTACCTGTTTCAGCATTAAAGTTGATAACACCCTCTGCATCTACCCATGTAAATTCTGCTATTTCATTAGAAAATATATACGTACCCGGTACAAGTCCTGTAGCACTATTTGTATTTAGATCCAAATATAAAGATGCTCCAACTCCAGTAATCTCTTCTTCTGCTGTGTCAATCGTAAATCCATCTGAAAATAAGACAACATCCCAATCAAAACTTCCATCTCCATTTGCTCCAAATTCTGATAAAAATCCTACCTCAACATCAAATTGCTCTCCATCTATAGTCATCGTATTTTCTGAGGCAACCGTATCATTGTCATCATCACTCTTACAAGAAACAGCTACAAGGTTGAAAACTAAGGCAAAAAGCACTACTAATTTTAAATTTTTCATTCTATGTTTTTTATATTTTTATTAAACAAGGCGCGAAAATAACTGTATATCAGAAAAGCACATAATTTTTTTTAGGTTTTTTTAAAAATTATGTGCCACTTAATCAGATCTTTATTCTTTTTGAGTTCGCTTTCAAAGAGCATAGCGATGCAGAAGTTCACACTGAGCATAGCCGAAGTGCGAAACCTATGCTGAACTTAGTCAAAGTAGCGTATAATATAAATTTTATACTAGACGTATTGAAGTGGAAAACCGTTTTAATATTTTACACAACACAGATTTTTATAATGAAATCCTTCTGAAACCATATATATATTCAAACCTTAAAAGAGATTTTATACAAATAATATGTTTCAATGAATCCCTTCAAAAGAATTTTGATTACTTTGAGAGATCAAATCTATAGACTCAACAGATGACTATTAAACATAAGACCATCACACAAGGCTTTATTCTCGCAGGATTAATGAACCTAAGTGTCTTACTCTTTTCAAGGTTCTTTACAAATACAACCATTCCCGAAGTCGATCCAACGGTGATGTCCAACTTTGGTTTAGTCATGATTGTTATTTGGGGGGTCGCATACATAGCTATCGCAAAAAAGTATCATCACGTAAAATGGCTTGTCGGTGTCTTTGCTATTGAAAAGCTGATTTATGGATCTGTTTGGCTACAATGGATTCTTAATAACAATATTTCAGACGTATATGAAAAAGATACAATGGCAGGAATGTTTTACTCCATATACGGCGTAAATGATTTGCTATTTTGTGTGTTCTTCCTCTTTGTTTTTGTAAAATTATCTAGAAAATAGAATCGTAATTCTAAAAGAATTTGATGCTAGTTTCTCACATGATAAACCTAAATACCTCTTTTCCTCATTTATGAATTTCCCAAAGCTAAGGTCTCAGGGATTGGATAAGTTTAGTAAAAATCCAAAACATCTAATCAATACATCCCATCGATCCAAAAACGAATTCATAAGCTACATAAGATTTTTCATACGAATTTGTTACTTTTAAAAGCAAACATTTTTTCTATTGCCAAATGAATTTTAAAACAGCTACTTTGAAGATTAAAAAATTCTGGAAACGAGTTTTAGTACTCCTAATCTTAGTTCCCGTTTTGGTAGTAGGCGCCCTCATCCTATATATTCAGAGCAACCAATCTGAAATTATTAAAGGGGAGATTGCGATACTCAACAAAGAACACAAAGGCCTTATACATGTTGGTGAAAGTGAATTATCACTTTTTGGTAATTTTCCGCACATCTCTATAAAAGTACATGATGTGCAAATCCTTGAAACAAAAGAAAATAATGCGCCCATTATCATGGATGTAAAGGATATGTACATAGGTTTCAATCTATGGGATATTATCAATAAAAACTATGATATACAATCCGTACTAATTGAAGAAGGGGTTTTTAATATTGTCATTCACGAAAATAATACAACCAATATTCAAAACTCCTTAGCCAGTACTTCTGAAACGGACACACCTTCCACTAATATTCATCTAAAAAAAATTAGATTCAAAAATCTAGATGTCCACACATTAGACGAAGCTACCAATACAGATGTCGAAAAATTTATATATGCAGGTACGGGTGGCTTTAGCCGGAAAGACAGTATTATCGCTGGGCATATAGACACCTATTTTGAATTAAATGTGATAAAAGATAAAGACACAACTTTTATTCGTAAAAAACATTTTGAAATTCATACAGACTTAGCATTTAATGAATACACGGGTATTCTTGACATACGACCTTCAGGTATTTCAATAGAAAATGGTGATTTTGAGTTAGAAGGTTCTATAGATACAAATAATGATATGGACCTTGACCTATCTATAAAAGGAACAAAGACCAACTTTGATATGCTCATTGCATTTGCGCCAACAGATGTAATCCCTATACTAAAGAAATACAATAATGCAGGTAAAATTTATTTTAACGCAAGTATTAAGGGACCTGCTAACAAAGGAAACAGACCTGCTATCAATGCTAATTTCGGAGCAGGAAAAGCCTTCTTAGAAAATACAGAAAGAAATAAAAAGATAGATGATTTGGGTTTTAATGGACATTTTACAAATGGAGAAAATAGAGATCTCAGTACGATGGAATTTTCACTAACCGATATCACTGCGTCCTTGGAAAAAGGCGAATTTCAAGGTTCCCTTTTTGTTAAGAATTTTGAATCTCCCGAAGTGGATATGCAAATCGATTCAAATTTCAATCTTGATTTTATTGCAACCTTTTTTGAACTAGAACAAGTACAAGATGCCTCTGGACAAGTTTCGCTTAAAATGAATTTTCATGATATTATTGATATTGATAACCCAGAAAAAGCACTACAAAAACTCAATCAGGCATATTATGCAGAATTGATTGTAAAAGATTTAAAAATTGTTTCTAAAGAACTTCCCGCTCCCATAAAAGATTTGGATGTAAACGTAGTTATGAATGGCAAAGAAGCGACGCTGAAACAGTTTGAACTATTAATGGGAAATTCAGATCTATCCATCAGTGGTTTTCTTTCAGACCTACCTGCTATTATTCATCATACAAATATTCCTGTGAAAGTCCATTTAGATATTACCTCTAGTTATTTGGATCTTGCAGAACTAACAAGATTTTCAAAACAGGATACGATCCAAACAGGTTTTGATGAACAAATAAAAGATTTAAGTTTAGGGCTTTCTTTTAACGCTTCCGCGAAAAATTTCACAGAATCTGATTATTTACCAAAAGGGGAGTTTTTTATAGATAGTTTGTATGCAGACTTAAAGCATTATCCACATACACTACACGATTTTAATGCCGATGTATATATAGATGAGAAAGACCTAGAAATTATAGATTTTACGGGCTATATAGATGATAGTGATTTTCATTTTAACGGATTGATACACGATTATGCCTTTTGGATGCAACCCGAACTTAAAGGAGATGTCTATTTAGATATCAACCTAACCTCTGATAGGTTACGACTAGAAGATGTCTTTTCCTATAAAGGAGAAAATTATGTACCCGAAGAATACAGACATGAAGAATTTGATGATTTGACATTACATTTTTCGTCTAGTATGCATTATAAAGATGCTGCACTACATTCTATCGATCTGGGGTTAGATAAATTAAACACCAAAATGAAGGTACATCCCCTTCCCTTTGACAATTTTAGAGGAAACATCCATTATGAGGATGACCACATTGTCATTAAAGATTTTCACGGAGAAATAGGAACCACCAATTTTAATTTTGATCTCAACTATTATTTAGGAGAAGATCAGCAAATAAAGAGACGAGATAATTATCTCGCAGTAACCGCAAATTATATTGACTTTGATGCCCTGTTCAATTTTGACCTAAGCCCGTCAAAACCAACAGAAGTAACAAATTTAACAACTGCCGATGTCAAAGAACATACAGAAGCATTCAACATCTATGAGTTGCCATTTACAGACATGCAATTCAAGGCAGATATCGGACATTTTATATACCATAGAATCGATCTTCAAAACATCAAAGCAGCTATAAGAACCACCCCCAATCATTACATCTATATAGATACCCTAAATATGAATGCTGCAGGAGGAAAGATTCAATTAAGTGGTTATTTTAATGGGAGTGATCCAAAACATATCTATATGCAACCCGATTTGGTCATGACCAATGTTGATTTGGATAAATTACTCTTCAAATTCGAAAACTTTGGACAAGACCATCTTGTTTCAGAAAATTTACAAGGGAAACTTACGGCTAGAATTAAAGGTAAGGTGAGAGTATATCCAGATATGACTCCAGATTTGGATCAGTCTACCATAGAAATGGACGTCAAAGTATTAAACGGAAGATTAAAAAATTATGACCCTATGCTGGCACTTTCAGACTATATGGGAGATAAAAATCTACAAAACATTCGATTTGACACGTTGCAAAACAGTTTAGATATCCAAAAAGGAAAGATCCATATTCCTACGATGACCATCGAATCTACATTAGGTCACATAGAATTATCAGGCACCCATGATAGTGATCAAAATATAGATTATTATGTCCGTATCCCATGGAAAACAGCCAGAAAAGCCGCTTGGCAAAAATTGTTTAAAAATAAGAACGATACCCTTGTAAATTCAGAACAAGAAGACAAGATTGTAGAAGTAGACACCACCAAAAATATTAAGTATCTCAATCTAAAGGTCAAAGGAAATATCGATGACTACAAGGTCTCATTGGGTAAGAAAAAAGAAGAGGAATGACTATTTTTAACAATTAAATTTTAACCTAAAAACGGTCAACTCTAATTAGGGATATACATTGTTCTCTTCTCTATGATCTATACTTTATACTCTATTTTCTTTATTATCTTTTTAAAATTCCGCTTTCGCGAAAGCATACAAAGAAGCAGAAGTGTATACTCAGTGTTACACCGAGCATATTGATGCGCATAATAAAAAAACAATTACAGCCATCTCGACGACAGGAGAGATCACATAAGTAATTCAATTTCGACTTCGGCTTCGACTTCGGCTTCAGTTTCAGTTTCAGTTTCAGTTTTAGTTTTAGTTTTAGTTTAGCCCCTTATAAGTTTGAAGTGATGTTTTAAATTTCAAAATTCTATATCAATATGAAATCAGGATTAACCCCTGTATCCCCTTTCGCGAAAGCGAACAATAAAAAGCTCAGAGCCTAAAAGGATAAACAAAAACTGAAATCAAAACTACAGTCATCTCGACAATAGGAGAGATCGCACAAGTAGCTCAGTTTCGACTTCGATTTCAGTTTCGATTTCAACTTCAAAATACCCACTGTTATATGATTTCCTACCTACGACAGGCAGGTTCATCGCTCGTACCTCACTTTGTCCTTTACAAGGGCAAGGACATAGTGCTTTGAATGCAACAGTAACGGAAATTCATTGGAACAATTAGTCAGGTAAATTTTAATTCCAAAAAAAAGAGTAACTTTAGATATACCAAAACATACGTCGAGCGATCATCCAATACTTCCCCCGCGCCAACGCTAGACATCAGGCATCACAAACCATCTACACAACGTTAGTTGTAATTTTAACTATAAATATATTATTATGAGACATTTAGCATCAATATTATTGATTTTAAGTCTCTTCTGCTCTTGTGACGAAGACGACGGAACTATTTCAATCGGTTTATTAGCAGAACACAGAGGGGTGTACATCAATGATTTTTATACTGGAGGTATTTTGGGCAATAGTACCCTTGAAGATAATCTGCTAGCATGGGTGGATGAAAATGATTTTACAGACATCTATCTTTACAATATTGGAGCGGCTCTTGGAGATGAGAAAGATGATGAGTTACGCGCTTTTGTAAAAAAAGCACATAATGAAGATCCATACGTAAGAGTATCTTTCGTTTCTGCTGGATTTGGAGATTCGTTTACTGAAATTGAAGAATACCATGATGGCAGGAAAGATAGTAGACCCGACGGTATTGTCAGCGAAATTGAATTTTGGAACGGTGGTATGAACTTTACAGATGATTATGCCCCTTGGATTGACAAAGTAAATGATTTGAAATTTACCCCACCTCCAGGCGACGTTGCACCACTTAATGCAGGGATCACCCGTCAATTTTACATTGGTAAAATTAAAGATCCTGGAATGCCTCCAAGCTTAGCCATAGCAAAGGAGTTGGTCATGCACCATGATGAGATTTTCTTAACCAACTATCATAGCGACGCTTGGCAGTTGTCTAGTTCGTCTGAGGAAAATTCTATTATAAATAAATTGAATTTGTTGGCACAAGCAGGTATGGAACTTGACAAAGAAGTGACTATTGTGATTCTCTTTAACGTCTATCAAATGTCGCCATCCCCAGAAATCTGGGATTATTTTGCAACCACAGGAATGGACCATGAATTTGAAGATGCATTTGCAGAATGGAGTGCTGAATATAATGCGAGCACAGACATTACCAATAAAGAGTTCCTAAAACTCAAGGGCTTTGGTATCTATAGATATAGCGATGCCAAAAATGCAAGGCCTTAAAAAAACCTACGAATTCGAAATTGAAATCGAAACTGAAGTCGAAAACGAATTACAGTCATCTCGACTATTCCAATCAGGAACTCGTATTACGTTACAACAAATCTACCCCTGAGGAATTACCAAAGACCCCAATCAAATATATGTTCTACAATCTCATCATATACATGCTCAAAAGCACCTCCTAATTTGTGAAAAGCATTTTCAATAACCTCTTTTGGATAATTGGCATGTTCTAAAACGCATGCGACTTCATCGGCACTTACACCAAATACATTTTTCAAAGAAGTAGCAGCCTCCACCACATCTACACCTTTTGTGTATAAAAGCGTAGCCATGTCTTTGATAGAAATACCAAAAGTAGCTTCTAGAGCTTTAGCACTATTTTCTACCGAAAAAGCAATACTAGCACCTAAATGAGCCATTTCAAAAAGAACATCTTCTACTTCTT
>NZ_CALEMI010000062.1 GCF_937910895.1 uncultured Dokdonia sp.
AACGTGCTCTATCTACCGTGTGATCTGGAATATTATAATCCCATTGAATAGAAAACTCAAAGGAGTCTCCAGACTTTAATACCTGTGGCAAATCTATACGCATCATTGTGAAGTTTATGGTATGCTTCAAAGGCTTTCCGCTTTCAGTAACACTGTTTACATTAAAACCTCCATCAAATCCTTCTGTCATATATGAAGATACAAAAGCACCTGGTTGACTGACAGCTCCTATACCGTCTCCGTTTTTATCTTTAGCTGGGGAGTCTTTTGCTCTTATATTCTGATCTAATTGCACCCATAGATAGGTAAGGTCGTCTGGTGAGTTATTTCTATAAGTAATCGTTTCAAATCCTGTGATACGCTTATTGGCGTCATCTAACTGGATTTTCATTTTATAATCAGCTTCATTTTGATAATATTCATGCCCTGGAGCTCCTGAAGCAGTACGATAGGAGTTTGGAGTAGACATTTCATTATAGAGTTGTCTAAATTTATTTTCATTTTCATGACCTCCTTGGCGCTCTTCTTCTTGAGCATATCCTACAGAAACACATAGAAATAGAATTGCGCATAATGCGTACTTAAAACGAATCATATTTTTTGTTGTGATTTAATTAGAGGTCTAAAATAGCCAAACCTCGACTTTTTTAGAAATCTATTCTGAAAAGTTTAACACAGCTTTGGCATTGCCATCTACCAATAATAGACTTTTCTTTTTTCCAAGAATATCTGTGTGTATCATATTCTTTTGTTCGGTAAATGCATCCATGAGTATGGTATTCTCTATTTCTAGTGTTTGAATGGACAGAATTCCTGTTATTTCAATGTAACAAACTACAAAATCATCATCATATTCTTTTCCGAGATAGGAAAGGGTTTTCTCTTCTCCGTCGACAGTGATTTTAATCTTAGCGTTTAAGTACTTTTTAATATACATATCAAGCGCTTCTTGATCTGCAGTAGCATCTACTGTAACATCTTCACTATAACGCTCACGCAATACTTCTTCCAAATCATCATAAAAGAGACGTGTAATGATTTGTAGCGAGGCTTCTTCTTTATTGTAAGCAATATCGGTTACACTTAAATAATATTTATGTATCATAAAAGATGTACATAAAAACAAACAGGCTACTGATGCGAGTATGACTATTTTCCTCATTTTTTAGGATTGAGTGCGCTTTCGCGAAAGCGTACTGTTAATGAATTAAACCTGAATTACGTAATAGAACTTCGTAATGAGACTTAAAGAAGCAATAAAATATAACGCTTTCTGAGTTTTAGTATAGCACCGCTATGGTTAAACTTAAAAACGTACTATAATGGTATATTTTGAAGCATCTTCAAGTTATAATAGATTTTCTATTGTATAATTTGGGTTAAACAAAAGTATATGATTTTGTTTTCAAAAAATATGCCGTTATTCTTTTTCGCTTTCTTTTAACGCCACATAGGGTTTTGATTTACGCATCATAAATTCCAAAAGTCCGAGTGCGTTGTTTGCATCTACCAGTTCTTTCGCTTTTTTGTCTTCAAAAACGTAGTATACAAAGTCTTCAATAAGTTCTTCTGGTATATTTAAATTTTTCATATAGACCGTATCTGAGATCCGATACCGACTTTCTTGTACTAGTTTTTCAAATCGTGATACTTCTATATGTTTTTTAAGCATTTTAAGTCGCCCCGTAATAGAGTTGATGAGTCCGTCAAGAGGAATACCTGCCCCACTCGTGACCGCCGTATAATACCTTCGTTCTTCTATAGTCCGTTTAGGCGCTGTATTTTCTGGAATGCCGAGTTCTTTTGCAGATACTTCTTTTTTAAATTTAGTTGACCGAATATCTTTATTCAAATCACCCGTAAGATCAATATTACTAATCTCTACAGGAGCTAATTCATTGATTTTAGGAATAAGGTACAACGATATTTTTTTACGGTTAAACATGGTTTGATTGACAACAAACTGTCTAGACTCATATTGAACCGCACTGATGTTAATCGTATCATTTAGGCGTGCTTCAATCGTAAACAAACCATTGGGATCTGTTACGGTTCCCTTCTTTAGAGAAATATTAACAACAGTAAGTTGCGCCTTATCAATGGTATCGTTAAGGACTTGTCCTTCTAGTTGTATAGATTTTTGAGCGTACAACCCTGAGCTTATTAAAAAGAGGCAGGCAATACTAAATTTTATAATTTTATTCATCTTTTTTATTCTTAAGAAGTGCTCTTTCTTTTTGTTTTAAAGCTACGTATTTTTTGGATTTCGTGAGCATATATTCTAATAAATCCATCACATTTTCAGCGTCGTCTTTTCCTTCTATTTTTTTCTCTTCAAAAACAAAAAATACAAAATCTTCAATGAGATTTTCGGGTATATTGAGAGATTTCATATAAAGGGTATCAGAAAATTTTTCACGTGCTTTCTCCACTTTCATTTGAAAGCGCATGACCTCTAGTTGCTTTTTGTAACTTTTAGCTTGTCCGTTTATCGCCATGATTAATGATCCAAATGCCCCAGCTCCTTTTCCACTTGCGCTGTAGACTCTGCGTTCTTCTGGCGTAAATGGGGGATGCGCATTTACAGGTAGTCCAAGACTTGCAGCGGTGATTGTTTTTTCAAGAGGTGTATTTAAAATATCTCTACGCAAGTATCCTGTAAGATCCATATTACTGATTTTGACTTCGTCTAGTTCGTTAATCTTGGGCACTAAATATAAAGACATTGTTTTACGGTCATACATCTTTTGAGTCACTACAAACTGTTTAGAATCATACTGTACAGCACTGATATTAATGGTATCAGAAACACGCACAGGAATTTCAAAAATTCCTGCTTCATTAGTAATCGCTCCTTTTCTAAGCGAGATATTTACCACCGTAAGAGAAGCCTTTTCTATAGAGTCATTAAGCACTTCTCCTCTCAAAACAATCGTTTCTTGAGAAAAGGCAGTAGCACTTAATAATAGAAAAAGAAGTAGTGTTTTATACATAGGTTATTTAGCTATTTCAAAGAAACATTTTCGTATGCCATGAAAAACTTAATACGCCTATAAACTTTTGTTAATTGAAGATGATTAGTTACTTTTAAAAAAATCAAATCCCATGCCTAAAAAATTGATTATAGCGAGTACCTCAACCATACATGGCAGTGGTTATTTAGAATACTTATTACCCGCATTGAAAATTTTGTATGAGACCGCAAGCACTATTATTTTTATACCATACGCACGGCCAGGAGGTATCTCCCATGATCAATACACAGAAATAGCAGCCAAAGCATTTCATAAGATTGGAAAAACAATCATAGGATTACATACATTTAAAAATCCTATAGAAGCCATTGAAAATGCTGAAGGGATATTTACAGGAGGCGGCAATACATTTGTACTCGTACATCAATTATATAAAACAGAAGTTCTCCCAACCCTTAGAAAAAAAATATTTGAAGGCACTCCCTATTTAGGTACGAGTGCAGGCAGTAATATCTGTGGTCTTACGATGCAGACGACTAATGATATGCCTATTGTCTATCCACCTAGTTTTAAAACATTAGGAGTCATCCCTTTTAATATTAATCCGCATTATTTAGATCCTATTACTGGGAGTACACACATGGGAGAAACTCGTGAGATGAGGATTAAAGAGTTTCATGCGTATAATCAAATTCCCGTAGTAGGCTTACGCGAAGGAAGTTGGCTAGACGTTCAAGATAAAACAATTACCCTTAAAGGAGCGCCGACTGCTCGCGTATTTGAAAAAGACAAAAATCCTTATGAAATTGAAGAAGGAAGTGTTTTAGATTTTTAAGGGTACGCTTTCGCGAAAGCACATACTACCATAAAAAAAACCCCATATTTCTATGAGGCTCTTAGAGCGGGAGACCGGGTTCGAACCGGCGACATTCAGCTTGGAAGGCTGACGCTCTACCAACTGAGCTACTCCCGCGTTTTATAATTTTGCATCATAATAAATACAAAATTAAAGGTATTTTCAATATTTTAAAAAACTGCCCACTACTACTTAAGTGGGAGATCACGCTACAAGCGTGACGACATTCAGCTTGGAAGGCTGACACTCTACCAACTGGATTTCTTTGCTGGTTAAGCGGTGGCAAAAATATACATTTTTATCAACTTGCAAAAGTTTATCCCAAATTAATTAGATTAAAGTTTTAGTTCCTGACTTAAATCATTATTATAAAACCATAACAAGAAACGCACTTTCTTTTTTGTTAGGCTACGTTCTACTTTCTTTCTATTTTTAAACCAAAAGATAGCAACCTAGTGAACACTACTATTGTAAAAACCGATAGACTCCTTTTGCGTCCATTCCAGACAGGTGATGGACTTCATTTTTTTCAGATGAATGCCGATCCTAAGGTGATAAAGTATACGGGAGATACTCCTTTTGCAAATCAAGATGCTGCTCATAGATTTATAGAAACTTATGATGCTTACGTAACAACAGGCATTGGTCGTTGGGCAGTCATACGTACATCAGACGATGCTTTTTTAGGATGGTGTGGGTTAAAGTATCATCCTGAGGAACGTGTTGTAGATATTGGATTTCGTTTTTACAGATGTTATTGGGGGCAAGGATATGCTACAGAAAGCGCAAAAGCAGTGATACATTATGCATTTCATACCTTAAAATATCCTTTTTTAGTGGCGCACGCGCACGTAGACAATGCAGCTTCTCATGCGGTTATTAAAAAATGTGAGATGCTTTTTGTAAAAGATTTTGATTATGACGGAATCTCAGCAAAACTATATCGAATAGATAATCCTGAATATACCTTAAAACAAATTACAGCCGAAGAGACTTGGCCTGTTCGTCATCCTGTTCTCCGTAAAGGGAGACCTCTTGAAGATGTCTATATGGAAGCCGATGAAAAACCCTCTACCTTTCACGTAGGTATGTACCATCGTGACACTATTGTAGGAGTGGCATCATTTATGGAAGATGAAAAAGATTATTTTACTGGAAAACAGCATAGATTAAGAGGCATGGCGGTATTACCTGAATATCGTAAAAAAGGAATTGCAGAACTACTATTAAAAAAAGGAGAAAATATGCTTCAAACAAAAGGATGTACCTTACTTTGGTTTAATGCCAGAATTGCAGCTGTTTCTTTTTATAAAAACTTAGGATATGTGACGGTTGGTTCTGAATTTGATATTCCATTGGTAGGTCCGCACTTTTTAATGAAAAAAGAATTGTTATGAATCGTAGAACGTTTACAAAAACTGCGCTTGTAGGAGGTCTTGCCGTTACGCTTCCCTCCGTAGCTTATGCAGCTATTACGGATGCTCAAATTTCAGAAGAGGATTTATTAGGAAAAGGAAAACCCATTTTAACTTCTGGAATCGATTATAAACTCCGCCCAGAAGCCGCTATAGCTTTTGAACAATTAAAAAAAGCCGCTTTAAAAGATAATATTCAAATCAAAGTGATTTCTAGTTATAGAGATTATGCACATCAAAATAGGATTTGGGAACGTAAGTATAACCGCTTTCGCGAAAGCGGACTCTCCCCTACCAATGCTATTCAAAAGATCATAGAATACTCTACCATTCCAGGAACCTCCAGACACCATTGGGGTACTGATATTGATTTAATAGATGGCACGCCAAAGGTAACAGGAGACGTGCTGGTGCCTTCAAAATTTTATGGTACTGGCCCTTTTTGTAAATTTAAAGAATGGATGGATGTTCATGCA
>NZ_CALEMI010000063.1 GCF_937910895.1 uncultured Dokdonia sp.
TTCAAATTCATTCCTAGAGCAGCTTAGAAAAACTTATATTTAGAAAAATATTGGCAGTTTTGAGACAGACTGCCGTTGTAGTGCATATGCACAGAAAACAAAATTTAGATTAAGATGAGCTTAAACACATTTAAAAAAACTTTGGACTTGGGTGTTGCTAAATATATGGGAGAACAAGATGGCTTCACCAAATTTGTTGGTGGAGTTTTAAGTGCCTTCTCTAATAGACAATCAAGTGATGTAGACGAAGGACATCATACAAGAAATTTTGACTGGGATGGCTATTCCATTTTGACTCCTTGCGATTGTGAACTTGCTGCCAATGAATGGTTGGTCAATTCTGGCCAACATCAGAAGCACATGCTTGGTAGCAGCGAAAGCTATGCAACAATGTTTGCCCTTAAATGTGGGCTGAACACAATCTTTGGAAACGGTGGCAATCTGTACGTTTATCGGCATGACGTTAGACAGCATTTTTCTAAAGATGATTTCCCATTCGACATTGAGAATTTAAAAATCTCAAAAGAAGGTTACGAAATCATATCATTAAGTAAAAAGAATGATTTATCTATCATCATGTTGAAAAGAAATAATCCTAGTGAAGATTTTCAGCCATCCAAAATTACTATTGATAAAAATGCACTCACAAACCAAGGATATTCATCTTGGAAATTAAACCTCTTGGAGAATATATCACCAAGTGTTTCGTATGTAGCTCTGTATTCAGTGGCGGATAATGACTCTTTAAGCGAAGAGAAAGATTTGATTTTGATAGATTACAAAGCGGATAACATTGTCGAATATGGTAAGATTGCAGGACTTCAGGATTTTTCTAAACATCCAAGTAGTGAGAAGATAGCTGTATTAGGAAAGGATTTAACAGTACGTTCGTTGAAAGATTTTACCATTGTTACCTCCACTGAACTACCAATTGCTAGAAATAAGTATGACCGAGGTGTAATTTCTTTTAGCTCATGTGGACTATATATAGCAATATCGTATGCAGTGAATGGAGAAATAGAAGTGCGAAGTGCGGATGATTTGAAGATATTAAAAACATTTGAGGGCTATGGAATTCCTCAATCAGATATTGCATGGGATACCACTGGCAGATACCTTGCCTGCCGATTTATGAACCGTGAGAGATTTGGCTATAAACTCCTTGTTTGGGATTTTAAAGAAAGTAAAGAGGTTCTTAATACAGCTTCTAGTGAAGTGGAATTCATTGATGCAGCATTTAAGTGGCATCCAAGTTCAACAAAATTAGCTTGCTTAGTGGACAAGAAAAGAATTCAGATTTTCGAATTAGAATAATGAAAGTTAAATGAATTAATACGCACTACAATCGAGTAGACGGGTGACGGTCAGATAACCGCCACTGCGCCTCTCACACC
Source organism: uncultured Dokdonia sp. (assembly GCF_937910895.1). Lineage (GTDB taxonomy): Bacteria > Bacteroidota > Bacteroidia > Flavobacteriales > Flavobacteriaceae > Dokdonia. The sequence goes on from NZ_CALEMI010000063.1 coordinate 1,395, forward strand.
ACCGTACATACGGGTCTCGTATACGGCGGTTCGATAATTATACTTCTCGTTTGTAATAATCGATTAAACTAATATACCCTCTCATCTTTAACCGTTTTATGGTAATGGTCGTTCCTAAAATAGGGCTTTGGGCGACTGCCTTGCAATCTCTATGACACTTCTAAAATAAAGCATCCCTTATAAGGGAAGTTGCTCAATGCGTGTTCTTTATATAATTCTAAATTAGTATAGTTTTGTTCTTTCAAACGCTAAAGAATGAAAAGAGTTTCCTACGATACATCCATTAAACATAGTAAGCGTCACGGACTTTTATAAGACATACTCACTAAAGAACAAACAGCTCTGATTCCAAACTCTAATATTTCACGATGGAAACATGAATTTGCCAACAAATACGAATACTGCGAGATCAATGAAATTATCACCCAAGAAGTAGATCTTATTAAAAGATTAAATCAATCTTCTAACATCAAGAAAAACACCTATAAAGTATATTTCTATAATCAATCAAGTTTTAAAAACATTAAAAGCAAAGTTGATAAAACAACTTAGCTTCTAATTTAAATTCTAGCTTTCAAAGACTATTTACAACTATCTCATTTTGTGACAAATCCCATAAATGGGACACATTACTGTAAAATAACCATAGAGGTTGCATGCCTGTTCTATCTCTGTATCATCCTTAGAATGTGGCTTATAATAATAAACACTCTTACTCATATTTAACACACGGCACGCCCTACTGATAACGTAATGAATAAGTTCCTTAGTGATAACTCGTTTGCCGAAAGGGCTTTAGAGCTTTTTTTCGATGATCTCCTTTGCCATTTGATGGTCAAGAGCCAATGTAGCGTACATCTGTTTGAGCTTACGATTCTCTTCTTCAAGCTCCTTGAGCCTTTTTAACTCCTTGGAATTCATCCCTGCGTACTTAGAACGCCACTTATAAAAAGCAGCAGAACTAACCCCGTGTTCTCGGCTAATTTGATCAACACTCTTACCGTTGTCAAATTCCTTTAAAATACTTGCAATCTGTTGCGGTGAAAATTTACTCTTTCTCATAATACTGTTTAAAATTAAGATTATTATTCTACTTTTAAGCAGTTCGGTTTTAAGGGAAGCTTACAGAAGTAGCTACTAGATTCCAAACTTTCGCCAATTCTGGTTTTGGAATATAATTACCTTGATTATTTCGTAAATAGTCATAAGTTTCGATAAAAGCATCATTAATTGAATGATGAGCTTGTGCAATATTTTCATTCTTTTTTGATGCCTGACCTGTAAAATATAAACCTGCATCTTTAAACATAGACCATAGGATTTTAATGTCGAATATAGTCGCCATATATACTTATTCGTTATTTTTAGATTTTCACTAGCGGTTTGTGTATTACTCTATCAAAATAAAAAAAATGCAAAGTCTTACATTAAGAAATTCATTCACATATAAACTATACACAACTTAAGTAGCTGTATTTTATTTTAATAGACTTATTTCTGAACCTGTTAGTAATTCTATTGTTTTTTTAGCAGTTTCTATTGAAATTATACCACTTAATGCCAAATCTATAAATTTAGCTTTAATTAATTCGAACCAATTTTTTTTATTTACTCGTTCTGTTAATTCTCGTAATTCATCTATTTCATCAAAGATGATCTGTTGACCATAGCCTTGTTTTATAAGCATTTCCTTTAATTCAAAAAGTTGCTCTTTTATTTCATCACGACTTTTGTATGAAAAATAGTCTGAAACAGATTTAGTCTCACTTTCATAGATATACCATAAAAACAGGTCTTTAAGTGGGTTTAAAAAGTAGTTATTGAAATTTATTTGATATTCGTAATAATTCTTTCCTTTATTATACCAATCTCTTGATAACTCTATATAGTGCGGTGTTAATTTTCTTTCTTGATTAAATTTAAAAAGAATTAAGAAATAAGCAAATGCTCCCTGCATATCAGGTGTAAATAATTCTTGTGTTATTTTTTCCTTATCTAAGCTTCTAAAATTATTATTTTCGGTTGTTAATTTCAACTTAATATCAGAATAATCACTTTCTATTCTTTTAAGTATTTGGTTAGAAATATCTTGATGCATTAAGAAGTTTATAAGTTGTGTCAATTTATCTTTTACATTGGAAAATTCGCAATATTCGACATCAGAAATATAACCTATGAATTTATCTTCTATTTCATTTAATGTTAACTGTCTCATGTGATTATGCTTTGCTAGTAACAAGATTTATTTAATTTTATTACGATATTTTTCGGTAATACCTGAATCATCAAATTCTCGTTTTACCTCATAATAATCATCGTTGGTCAATGTTAGAACTACTCTTGCTATTCCTACTTGAGCTTTATAATAATCATCTATATCGAAATCTAATCCATAGAACTCTTTTGCGGATTCTAGCTCAAATTTGTAGATAATATCTTTTACTCTTTCATATCCCAATACTAAATCAGCTAACTTTAAATTGTATTTTTTCATTTCATTAAATAACTTCCTTGTTAAGTCTTCATTTTTAAGCCTGTTAGGGAAAGTGAAATCTAAAAATGCAGATAAATTGTCTAAATTGAATTCAAGATTTTCATTAAATTTTCCTTTTTTCTTTGCATCTTCAATTATCAGATTAGTCTTTTTTTCAATTGATTTTTTCAATTCTTCAAATTGTTCATCCGCTTCTTCTAGTTTAGCACTTAATCTGAAAAAGTTTCTTTGAAATTCTTTAGGTATTTGGTCTTTTGTCTTATAGGAAAGTTTATGCTCAATTTCAGCCCAAGCATGCATTAATACTGTTCTAATTTGTATTTCAGATTTTAAGTCTCCTAAATCTCTATAATTAGGAGTTTTAGTCCATTCATTTTTGACCTTAACAATCAAATGAACTGACCGATATCCAAACTCATTAATATTATAATCAGACTGTTTGTTTTCACTAGAAAAAACATCAAATTCTTGCTCTAGCTGTTTTTGAACTTTATTGACATCACTTGGATAGTAGCAAATAATTCTAATTCCGCAGATATCTTCAAGTTGTTCAATCGGAGTATCATACTTTTTTCTTTTTATTTTTTCTTCAATTGATTCTTTTGATTTTATGCGGTAGTTAATTGCGAGAAATGGAATTTTTTCTTCATTAACAAGAATTTCTATTGCTTGGCATAGATTAATTCCTAATTTTTCATATTTAGGTATTAATTCTAAAATCTTAAGTTTAGCAGAAAAATTCTTTGAGTTCATTATTAATTGTATTCAATTTGTTTTTAACGTTTCATTGCTTGAATAAATTATAAAATTAATGTATTTAATTTGATTTACAGACGAGTTAGTGCATCATAAAAATCTATTGAAGCAACATGCTGATATTATTGTGACTTCTGTAGAAGATATGGCACAGTTTTCAGATGTCACCATTAGAAAGGCATGTAAATTCTATGGTATTTCTAAAGACTGGTACTATGCTCAGAAAAGAAAGATAATGTGTTCAACAAGTCTATTTAAAAAATGTTATCGTCAATACCCTAATCAACTAACACTAAAAGAAGTTACTGATATCGAGTTTCTGGTTAAAGATTCTGAAAACTCTAGAAAACCAATAACAACAATCTACTATGATGCCATACGTAAAAATCTTATTGGGTGTGGGATTACTACGTTTAGAAAATATGCCAATGCGCTAGGATATGTAAAACAAAAACCTATACGAGCTAAAGCGAAAAAAGGTTTTAAAACATCCTATGTATTTGAATGGTTACATATTGATATTACTAATGTAGAAACCATCAAAGATGGAGTACAAAAAGTAGCTTTTGTAAAAGATAACTTCTCATCAGGATTACTGCATTACAAATCAATTTCAGCAAAAGCAGGAAGTCTGTTTATTAAAGAACTTCTTAAAGAAACCTTTGAAAAATACAATCTCTATAATCATACAAAAGATATCTATATCCTTTCAGATGGTGGTTCTGAAAATAAAGGAGAAGTACTCTCTTGGGTAAAACATATTAATGCACCTCCAGTAGTTAAAAAAATAATAGCAATGACAGATGAGTTTCCATTCTCCAATGCTATGTCTGAAATTACCCATAGTATCTACAAATCTGAATTTATGGGAGGTAAACATTCTGAAGACCAAGCTTCACATTTAACAAGTCTTGATACTTTTATGGAATATTACAATCATCACAGGTATCCTTGTCGACTTTATGGCAAAACGCCTATAGAAATCATTAAAGGACAAGACATCGATAAATCCATGTTTTCTGAAATACTTAAACAAGCCAAAGTAAACAGATTGGATGCCAACAGGAGTTTTAATGAATGTAGTGCCAAGATCGGATGTAATAGATAATAGTTATCCAAGTCTAAGTTCTTAAAAAGTAATTTTTAATAAACCTGATTTAAAATCAATTTTCAATATGCCAATGAACTTCAAAAAAAGAGAAAGACAGCTTTATAAAAACTGTCTTAACTCTAAGGTATTCTATTTCAATCGCGTTCCATCTTTGGAACACTTTTATCGCGTTTCTAACGATTAGTGCCCTATAGTTAAATCGAACTCACGTTAATTAATAATTTTTTTGTATTTTTTATATAATTTACTATCTTGCAGTATGTTATTAACTTTTTAAAAGAATAAAAAATGTCAAAAGAAGAATTTAAAAACGAACAAGATCCTGTTCTAAGAGAACATTATAGATTAGAAAGAATTAAACAACAAGAACGTGAAAAACGACTAAGAGAAGAAGAAGACCGAAGTGATAGGCGTCGTAATTAAATATTAAAGTAAATTAAAATGATCCTAATTTGGATCATTTTAATTTACTTTAATATTTGTAAACTCATCTACAAATAATTTAATCCTAAAAGAAAGATGCTAAAAGCGATAATCAAATTTACTAATCAACATCATTAACAAATTCTATCGGTTTAAATATAAATTCTCCAATTTTAGGGTCTTCAATAATGCACTGCTATCTCTACGACAGTTTTGAAATAAAGCATCCCTTATAAGGGAAGTTATTCAAAGTGTGGTCTTTGTATAATTCTAAATTATCATAGTTTTGTTCTTTCAAACGCTATAGAATGAAAAGAGTTTCCTACGATACATCGATTAAACATATTACTCGTCACGGACTTTTACAAGACATACTCACTAAAGAACAAATAGCTCTGATTCCAAGTTCTAATATCTCTCGTTGGAAACACGAATCTGATAATAAATATACGCATAGTGAGATCAATGAAATTCTTAAACAAGAAGTTGATCTAATTAGGAGGTTGAACCAATCATCTAACATCAAAAAGATTAATCAAAGCTATTTTAAATTGGCAGACACCTTCCATGAAATCATCTCAAAAGTTAAAGGTGTAAAGTCACTTATCAAGAATCGAAAGGAATTGGTAATTAATACTATTGAGACAATAAAAAATATTGTTCCTATTGATACCGCTCTCAAAATCTTTAATATCTCTAGAAGTACTTTTGAAAATTATAAATCTATAGTCATTCATAAATGTGAGTCTGCATATTTTCACTGGTGTAGTAGGCGTTTTCCAAATCAATTATTACCAAAAGAGATAACTACGATTAAAAGTTATATGGAGAATGAAAATTACAAACATTGGTCAAAAGCTTCAATATATCTTATAGCTTTACGAGATAGAAATCTACACTGTTGCATGTCTACTTTTTATAAATACTGTCGATTGCTTGGGTTTAAAAATAAACCGAGACATAAAAAATCTCAAAACTATAATCCAGTCAAGACTTCAAAACCTAATGAACTTTGGTGTGCAGATGTGACTATTTTTAAAATAGCAGATAACGTAAAACACTGTATTCATTTTCTTATCGATCATTACTCAAAAATGATTCTAGGATATGATATAGAAAAGAGTTCATCTGCAATTGCTATCAAATCTTTAATCCAAAAAGCGTGCATAGCACACCAACCCTCAACATTGCAGTTTCTTACCGATGGTGGAAGTGAG
>NZ_CALEMI010000064.1 GCF_937910895.1 uncultured Dokdonia sp.
GCAATATTGCACGAACTCAAAAGTGGCAATAACTGAGCTTCATTGCCTATGCCTTCACCAACATCGCTATTAAGATCTATACTGTACATACTTATACTACGCCAAAAACTTTAAGAATACTTTTAAGACCTAAGCCAAAAACAATAAACCAAATTACAATGCCTAGTATGTTTTGCCAAGGCTTGTTTATATATGTTCCTAAGAGTTGCTTTTGATTTGCCATCCAGATCAAATACCCTGCAATGATAGGAAGTAAAATACCGTTGGCTACTTGGGCAAATTGGATGATATCGATCGGATTGTAATTTAATGAAGAAAAGAAAATACCTAATAACAAAATTCCTCCCCACACCAATCTAAACTTCATTGATTTAATATTTTTCTCCCACCCTAAACATCCTTGCACTACATACGCTGCGGCAAGCGGTGCTGTAATCGCCGATGTCAAACCTGCGGCTCCCAATCCAACACCCACAAAAAATCGTGCATATTCCCCAAACAAGGGTTCTAGACTCTTCGCAAGATCGGCAGCGTTTGAGATGTCATTTCCCTGTATGGCTGCAGCACATATAATAATCGCCATAGAAACCAAACCGCCTAATATAACAGCAACAATCGTATCTTTTCTAGCGATAGGAAGATCTTCAGCTCCTTTCCATTTTTCAGTAACTAGTGAGGCGTGTAAAAACAGATTATAAGGAACGACCGTAGTTCCTACCAAAGCGATAATGGTCAGCGTACTATCTTGTGGAAACGAAGGAATCAAACTTCCTTTTAATACCATCATCAGATCTGGTTTTGTCACAATCGCAGTAATGATAAAGGCAACACTCATAAACAATACCAGTCCCACCAGAATCCGTTCCAATATTTTATAACTCCCTAAAAACAGAATCAAAGCAGCTAGTAACCCTATGCCTATGCTCCATCCATTAAGTGTTACAGTTCCTATTTCAAAGGCACCAGAAGCACCCAGCGCTTTTATTCCTAATACACCTCCGCTTATATTCCCCGCTTCATAGGCAGCATTTCCTATGACAATGGCACTCAACATTAATAAGATTGCCAATAGACGAATGGTTGGGTTTTTAATTTGCGATCGGATGACTTCTGAGAGTCCTTTATGAGTAACCAATCCTATGCGGGCTGCCATTTCTTGCAAGACAATTGTAGCCATGATTGAGAGTACCATTGCCCATAATAATGTAAACCCAAAAGAAGCGCCTGTAATTGTACAAACAGTCACTGTACCCGGTCCAATAAATGCCGCAGCTATAAGTACACCAGGACCTGAGATTGAATATTTTTTTTTCATGGATGGCTGCTTGAATTACGAATGTCTAATGTATAAAAAATAACACAGCTCGGTTTTGCTCTCAAAAAAATTTTAGAATGGCTACAGAGACTTCATTCAGTCATCATTTTTTCTTTTGACCACCTCTTTTTTACAACGGCTCTTGTTTTTTGAGATAGGAATTTTATAGGAGATGTTGATGTTTTGGGAATTAAAACGTTAACAAGTCCTGTTTGGTCAACTAATCTTACTTTTTAGAAATCTTTATTTATGAATTTGAAAGATGCTTTATACCCTATACCTACGGTAGGTTAGCTTTTCGCGAAAGCGTATATAACCTCATCCCCATTTTTAACAAACTGTTGAAAAAGGAGTTACTGTACGTTTTCTAATACTTCTTTGGCTTGCATCGTCTTCCAAAATGGACTATCCTTCCATCTTTTTTCTAGATTATAAAAATAACTGCGTGATGTGAGGTAGTACTCGTATTGTGCTTTTACTTCTTTTTGATACTGATCTAATGCTTCTTTTGAGCCTTGTAAATAATAAGCTATGATTTCGGCGGCTCTTGCGCCTTGTGTGGTTGCTTTTGTGATGCCTTGTGATGTAATGGGATCGTAGGTAGTAGCCGTATCGCCTATGGCTAACCAATCTTCACCTACCATCGTATTGAGGCAAAAAGAAACCGCATTGAAACCTCGTACTTTATTTTCGACAGGTTCCATTTGAGAAAGCAAATCTCGTGTATTTGGAGCGTCTGCCAGTAAATAAACCCAGTTTTGAAGGTCGTGCAATCCTAATTCTTTGACAACCCCTGCTGTGGTATAAAAAGTAACGAGCAAGTACTCGCCAGGAATTCTGGCGGCATACCACCAACCATGTTCGACCGATTCTAAATGTGTTAATTTAGAAACCTCTCGATTGCCTTTGTTTTTAAAGCGGAGGCCGACACACATTAGAGGCGTCCCTTGAATTTTATACGATCCGCGGTCTGTTGCAAACACACCTCTACTTCCTGTCGCATCCACCACAAAATCTGCATGTAACGTTTTTTGTGTTGCTCGTTTTTTTTGATATTGAATTTGGTAGCCTGTAGCTGTTTTTTGAGATCCTAAATAAGTTGCTTCTTTAATAATTTTTGCTCCTTTTTTAAGACTTTCATCTACCAGAAACTGATTGTATTTTGATCGATCCAAATGCCAACCATGACCGTGCGGACTTAGCATACTGTCATTATATCCTCGCAACGGACTTCCCCAGTACGAGCAACTTCCATAACAGGGTTCATGCCCTTCTTCTAAGAAAGATTCATAGACACCTAATTGTTTTAAAAGGAAATTCATATCTGGTGGAATGCTTTCTCCTATATGAAATTTACCACCTTTAGCATTGTCTATGATATACACGTCACTCAGTCCTGCATTCAGTAATGAAATAGCGCAGGAACACCCTGCGGGTCCTGCGCCTATAATTACAATGCTATGTGTTCCTTTTTGTTCCAAAGATTAATCTTCTGGAGGAAATACATTATCTGTGACCGTATTAGGCCAGAAAATTACCTTATTACTCTCGTCTTTATCAAACAGACTTTCTACTTCAAGGTAATAGTCTTTATCAAAATCGGCTGGATAGTCTTTGATCGCTGGTCCTTGCATAATGACTCCAATACGCATCCAATTGGATAGAAAATCTCTACGATCTTGATAACGTCCTACATTCATAGCTTTAGAATCAAAAGAATCTGTTTCTGGTATACAAGGTTTAGACATTGGACAGCCTGGCGAAGATAAT
>NZ_CALEMI010000065.1 GCF_937910895.1 uncultured Dokdonia sp.
TGGATCGAGTAGTAGAGGATTAATGATTTATACGCTTTCGCGAAACATCGTGAGGTAGAAGTTTATGCTGAGCGAAGCACGAAAGCAAAAAAAACAAAACACTTAGTTGCATATTACTAAAAACTAACGGACTTTATTGACCAATGAGTGAAGACATAAACGAGCATAACGAAGAAGAGTTAAACAAAGATCAACAACCTCAGGAAGCTGTGGAGGCTACAGGTGAGACCATTACCAGAGTATCAGGAATGTTTCAAGATTGGTTTCTGGATTATGCATCGTATGTAATTCTAGAACGTGCGGTACCTGCCATAGAGGATGGCTTTAAGCCTGTACAACGCCGTATTATGCATGCGCTTAAAGAACTAGATGATGGGCGTTATAATAAAGTTGCCAATGTCGTAGGACATACCATGCAATACCACCCACACGGTGATGCCAGTATTGGAGATGCAATGGTGCAGATAGGTCAAAAAGATTTATTGATTGATACCCAAGGAAACTGGGGAAATATCCTGACAGGAGATCGAGCAGCGGCTTCTAGATATATAGAAGCACGGCTTTCTAAGTTTGCGCTTGATGTGGTTTATAATCCTAAAATCACCGATTGGCAAGCGTCTTATGACGGACGTAAAAAAGAACCGATTAACTTACCCGTAATGTTCCCATTACTCCTTGCACAAGGCGCAGAAGGAATTGCGGTAGGGTTAAGTACCAAGGTATTACCTCATAATTTTATAGAACTTATAGATGCTTCTATCAAGCACCTTCAAGAAAAACGATTTACCATCCTTCCAGATTTTCCAACGGCAGGAATTGCAGATTTTACCAACTATAACGATGGACTCCGAGGCGGGAAAGTACGCATCCGAGCACGGATTAATCAGCAAGATAAAAATACGCTTGTGATTACAGAAGTTCCTTTTGGACAAACCACAGGTTCTTTAATAGACTCTGTTTTAAAAGCCAATGAAAAAGGAAAAATAAAAATTAAGAAAATAGAAGATAACACCTCAGCCAATGTTGAGATTCTCGTACATCTTCCTTCTGGGATCTCACCAGATAAGACCATAGATGCCTTATTTGCATTTACATATTGTGAGACCTCTATCTCTCCATTGGGATGTGTGATAGAAAATAATAGCCCGTTGTTTGTCGGCGTTACAGAAATGCTACGACGTAGCACCGATCGTACCAAAGAGTTATTACGTCAAGAACTTGAAATACAGCGCGACGAGTTTGAAAACCAATGGCATTATGCATCGTTAGAACGGATCTTTATCGAGAACAGAATTTATCGGGATATTGAAGAAGAAGAAACGTGGGAAGGGGTTATCAAAGCGATTGATACAGGATTAAAGCCACATATAGGACACTTAAAACGTCCCGTAACCGAAGAAGATATTGCGCGCCTTACCGAAATACGAATCAAGCGTATTTCTAAATTTGATATCGATAAAGCACAGCAAAAAATTGATTCATTAGAAGAGCAAATTGCTCAGGTAAATTATCATCTAGATAATCTCACCCAATATGCGATAGATTATTTTACCAGACTTAAAAAAGACTACGGTAAAGGAAAAGAGCGTCAGACAGAGATTCGTGTTTTTGACGATATTCAAGCGACAAAAGTGGTGTTGCGTAATACCAAACTCTATGTAAATAGAGTCGAAGGATTTGTTGGAACTTCTCTTAAACGGGATGAGTATGTCACGGATTGCTCTGATATTGATGATATTATCGTTTTCACCAAAGAGGGGAAAATGATGGTTACCAAAGTAGATGCCAAAACCTTCGTAGGAAAAGATATTGTCCACGTAGCGGTTTTTAAGAAAAAAGATAAGCGCACTACCTATAACATGATTTATAGAGATGGTGCTGGTGGCGCTACGTATGTAAAACGTTTTAATGTCACTTCCATCACCCGTGACAAAGAGTATGATCTTACCAATGGTAAAAAAGGATCGCTCATGTTCTACTTCACCGCCAACCCTAATGGAGAAGCAGAGTTAGTGACCGTGTATTTACGAGCAGTCGCGAGTGTAAAAAAGCTACGCTTAGAATTGGATTTTTCAGATATTCTTATAAAAGGGCGTGTTTCCAAAGGAAATATCGTGACCAAGCATTCTGTAAAATCGGTAGAGCTTAAAGAAAAAGGACTCTCTACCCTCAAACCTCGTAAAATCTGGTTTGACGATACAGTGCAACGCCTTAATGTAGACGCTAGAGGTGAATTGTTAGGTGAGTTTAGACCAGATGATAGGCTTTTAATTATTAATCAACATGGGAATGCGCGTACGATTATTCCAGATGTCACTGCACATTTTGACAGTGATATGATCGTTCTAGAAAAGTGGGAACCTACCAAGCCTATTACTGCTATTTATTGGGATGGTGAGAAAGAACGCTATTACGGAAAACGTTTTTTAATAGAAAATCCAGATAAAACCGAAACCTTTATCTCTGAACATGATCAGAGTCAGTTAGAGTTAGTCTCTACAGATCATCGTCCGGTGGCAGAATTGGTATTTTACAAAGAACGAGGTAAGGATCAGAAAGAGAATGAGTCTGTGAGTATGGAAGACTTTATTGCTGTAAAAGGCGTGAATGCCCAAGGGAACCAATTATATGCTCAGAAATTAAAACAACTCAATTGGTTAGAATCATTACCTTATGAAACACCTGCTGAGACCCCTAAAGAAGATCTAGAAGTTATAGATGAGGAAACCGTTTCTTCGGAAGCTAAGGATGTGAACGAGACCCCAGAAAAAAATCCGTCAGCGTCAAAAGGAAAACCGTCTGGAGATGATGATAGTCCAGAACTTGATGATGAAGGTCAGATAAAACTCTTTTGATTCAATGTATATTAGGAGTCTTAAAAGTATTAAAATAAGCTAATTGTCATCATGAGCTTGTCGAAGGAATTTTGATAACCAGTGAATTAAAAATTTTCACAAGTGTCACATTGAGTTTTTCGAAGTGTTCAGTATGACAACTGAAAGTATTTTTTAGACGATCTCTTTTAGATAATTTAAACATCGCAGTGAACATACAAATATTTCAAATAGATGCTTTTACAGATACGTTGTTTGGTGGAAATCCAGCAGCCGTTTGTCCATTAGATTATTGGCTTGACGATGCAGCGCTTCAGAATATAGCTATTGAAAATAACCTTGCAGAGACTGCTTTTTTTGTTCCACTACAAAATAATCATTTTTATATCCGATGGTTTACGCCTGAATTTGAAATGGATTTATGCGGACACGCAACCTTGGCAACCGCTTTTGTGATATTTGAACATTTAGGATATGAGCATTCTGAAATTGTGTTTGATTCTCAAAGCGGTCTTTTAAAAGTAAAAAAAGTCGGAGCCTATTTAGAACTTGATTTTCCCTCAAGACCCCCTCAAAAAGCTGACTTACCTAAAACAATATCTGATGGATTAAATATGCAACCGATAGAGGTATGGAAAGCCCGTGACTATCTATTGGTGTATGATTCTGAAGAGGATATTAAAAATATAGTACCTAATCTTGCGATTATCAATCAGCTGAATATGGATCCTGGCGGTATTATTGTAACGGCTCGAGGTGATGCAGAAGATGTTGATTTTGTTTCTAGATTTTTTACACCGCAAGCGACAGTATTTGAAGATCCCGTAACAGGGTCTGCGCACTGTACATTAGTCCCTTTTTGGGCAGAGAGACTTCATAAGACTAAGTTTAGAGCATTACAACTATCTAAACGTGGGGGAGAGTTGTTATGTGAATTGCAACATGAAAGGGTACTCATAAGAGGAAAAGCGGTCACTTATTTGAAGGGAAGTATTGAACTTTGATCGGTTTTATAATACACGTTATGAGAAATTAAAACACCTTTTAGAATTCTAAGGTTCTTAGTAGTTGTCATTTTATAAAACACTCCTTTTGTATAAGAGCCGTTAAATTTCTATGGGTTATGGTTGTTTTCGAGTATATTTAACTAAAAAAAGAGGTTATTTTCACCATACGTCACATATTAAAAAAATCATATTGGTTGACTCTGATGCTTGTTGTTTCGCTTTTCGCGAAAGCGCAAAATTGTGCCATCCTGACAAGTCCAAATCCGTTACCTGTAGAAAATCAACTTACGTGGACAGATGAAGGCGTTGCTGGAGGATATATACTGACGATTACAGATTCTGGAGGAATTACATCTACGATTCAGAGAACACCCTCACAGACTTTCTATAGACCCGTTATGGGATGGCCAGAAAATGAAACCTTTACGATAGTCATCGCATTGAGAGAAGATCCCGCAGATCCAGATCCAACTACGATCTGTAATGCTCAAACGTTTAGTACAGCAAACATCACCACTTTGCCAGGATGTAATACGGTTACAAGTCCTATGAATGGCGCTATTGATGTTTCATTAACCCCATTAATTACCTGGAATTACGCTCCTAGAGCTACAGAATATCTACTAGATTTAGGAACCACCTTAGGCGCAAATGATGTGATTGCAAATCAGTTAATACCTAATGGAGGGCTTTCTTTTCAAATCACAACTCCGCTGGCAGAAGGCACTACGTATTATGTGCGAATTAGGCCGCGTAACGCTGTGGGAGAAGCAGTGAATTGTGCAAATGATAGTTCTTTTACAACGCTCACAATTTCTACAGAAGTTCCAGATTGTACGATACTTAATTCTCCTTCTGATGGCGAAGAGAACGTGGCAATCACACCTTTGCTTACCTGGTTACCAGTTCCCAATGCCGATGGCTATCGACTCACGATAGGAAGTAGCCCCACCAGCTCTGATGTTGTTGATAATATCGATTTTGGAAATGTAACTTCGACATTTGTGGTAGATTTTGATGAAGGCGTAAAATATTATGTTACGATCACGCCTTACAATAGTGCAGGAGATGCAATAGACTGTGCGCAAACGTGTTTTACCACAACTTTAGGTTGTGGCCCTTATGAAGATGCCATCACGGGAGAAATTATTGATTTAAACCCGCAAATCACATTGGAGGATAGTTATAGTTTTTGTGCCAATGACGGTCCTTTGCAGTTCAATTTTACAGGAATAGGGGAGGACTTTTCTTGGATTCAATTTGTAAATGATACGGAATTAGAAATTTCATCTTCTCGTGATATTACGATTACCGAAAGTGGTACATATCGCCTGGATGTAATTTCTGAAGTTCCAATCGAAGAAGGGATTATCACTTGTGATAGTTCGCATATATTTACCGTTACCATATCAGAAGCCCCTGTCATAGAGGATTTGAATTTAAGTATTCAAGGGCTAAATGTGAGTATCAATGTGGAGGTAAGTGGCATAGGCGACTACGAATATGCTATTGGCTCTGTAGAGGGTCCTTACCAAGATAGCCCGGTTTTTAATAACTTAGGAATTAGTGATATTGAAGTTTTTGTGCGCGATAGAAATGGGTGTGGTATTGATAGCGCTCGCCTTAATGCGGATATTGATTTAGGTTTCCCAAAATACTTTACGCCTAACGGCGATGGGATTAATGATTACTGGCAAGTACGCGGTAGGGTAGTAGATGGAGAGACCATCACACATATAGAAGTATATGATCGCTATGGAAAACGCATCACTAGTTTTAGTCCGCGCGGTATCGGTTGGGATGGGACGTTTAATGGAAGACGTCTTTTAGACGCTGGCTTTTGGTATAAAGCCTACACCTTAACTAATCGTGTGTTTGTGGGACATTTTGCTTTACGTAGATAATTGATCAAATAGTTAAATGAAACTCTCTTTACGTCTAATTTTTACGCTTTCGCGAAAGCGTACACCACATATTTACCTTAAAAAATAACTTTCCTCATACCGATCCTTTTAGGACTTTTCTTCGGCGTTTTCTATCTCTTTTTCTGCTCTTAATAATTCTTCCTTAGTGGCAGGATCTAATTTTTGCTTGTTCGCTGTATCGGGTTCAAAACTCAATTTTGTGTAGAACGGAAAATGATCGGAGTCAAAATATTCTGCTTTTTCGATTTCCAGCACTCGAAACTGGGGAGAGACAAATATATGGTCAAGTGGCCATCTGAGTAAGGGATTATGAGCATTGTATGTATTGTAAAATCCTCTTCCTTTTCTCATATCAAGAAGCCCACTTACTTCCTGGAATAGTTCTGTGGTTTCTGACCAAGCAACATCGTTAAAATCTCCCATCACAATAGTTGGATATTTTGATTCTCTAGATAATTTGGCAACTTGCATCATTTCTGAATCACGATCAACAGAAGATGCGTTATGAGTGGGAACTGGCGGGGAAGGATGAATGGAAATCAATTGAATGAGATCTCCATTTGAAGTTTTTACTTTGGCATGTATGGATGGTATGGTATCTTCTACTAAAAATTCAACTTTACTATCTAGTAACTCATATTTGGACAATAAGAACATCCCGTATGTATTTTCAAAAGGAGCTTCTACATAGTATTGATAGTCTTTAAAAAATTCTTTTTTTAGAAGAGAACGCCATCTTTGATCGGTTTCGGTGAGTAATATGATGTCAGGATTTCTTTTTTTAATGGATCTAAAAAGATCTTGATTGTTTTTATTATCCTGAAACACATTGGCGGTGTATATGCCTAAGGTAGTATGATTCTGAACCTTTTCTGAAGGTAACACTTCATACTCTGCAAAAAATGTATAAGGATAAATTTTATTTAGTTGAAGAATAAAACACAGCGATAATGAAATGATTACAAAGCTGTCATATTTACTTTTAACATCAAACCGAATGAAATAAATAAGTAGGGTAATTAAAGTAAGTAGCGTAAGTTGTATGTGAGGAAAATCAAAACTCCTAACCCACCAATAGTCTACAGGGATGAACGGAAAAATAGATAAAACAATAACAAGTACTGCTATGACCTTAAGGAAGATTTTAAATTTCATCTATTAAAGATATTATTTTAAATAAGTAATAAATAGTACATAACGACTTATTTTATAATAAGCCGTTATGCATCGATTACTTACGTTATAGGTTACTTATAAAAAATAACAAAAACGTATCTCTTTGAATAATTTTTAAATTATACGTACCTCAATATCTATCGTATTACACTATTTAAAAGTGAATAGCTATTGTGTAATATAAATTAATCGTTAACAATAAATGCGTGAATAATACCAGGAAGCCAACCTATTAGTGTAAGAAGTAGACTAATAAGGAATGTTGTACCCAATCCGTGTTTTAAAAATACAGCTAAGGGCGGTAATAAAATGTTTAGAATGATGGTTAAAATTGACATAGGTAATGGTTTAGGTGTTTGTATGAATAATGGTTGTTTTAATCTATATAAAATATAGATTTAGGAAAAATTAAGTATCCCAATTGCAAACCTATAGCTTTAGGGTAGTAACTTTTAACTGTAACACTTTAATGATTGACTCCTTTAAGGATGTAGGTATTTCTTAGTTTTTGGAATGATAAAGACTATAGTGTATACATTTTATGGCTGTGAGGGTTGTATAGACATCGCCAGATTGGTATCTTTTTTCTTATTAAAGTAATGGCGAAGCACTCCTCCTTTTACATTATTAATATCAAATTCAATGATAAAAGCAGTTTCATCAATTTTATTAAGTAAGCGGTATGTTTTTCTAATATCAATGCGATTCACTACGGTGTGTATAATACGGATGTCATCTTGCTGTCCGGAACTCCCATATCCAGAAGCACCTTTGTAAACAGTAGCACCTACGCCTATATCTAGTAATCCCTCTTCAATCCTCTTTGCTTCTTTAGAAATGATGGTAAACCCAACAAAATCTTCAAATCCTTCTATCACTAGGTCGATGACTTTTGCGGTAATAATATAGGTTAGAATAGAGTACATAGCAACTTCTGTCGAAATTAAAAAAGCCGTAATCCCAAAGAGAATACAGTTAAAAAGAAGAATGGTCTTTCCTATACTAATCCCAAATTTGTCAAAGATAAATATCCCCAGTATTTCAGAGCCATCTAGTACCGATCCATTGCGGATAGCAAGCCCAATCCCAGCGCCTAAAAATAAACCGCCAAAAATAGCGATTAATAGTTTGTCTTCTGTAATGATTGGGAACGTCTCTAGGTTGATAGAAATCGCGAGGAGTACAATAGAAATGATCGATTTTATTAAAATCCCTTTTGAAATCGTAAAAGCACCGAGTATAATAAAAGGAATACTCACTACTAATAGGATGATTGAAATATCTATCGCTAGGGCATTGCTTAAGAGTATGGCAATTCCTGTGACACCTCCATCTAGAAAATCATTAGGTAATAAAAAGGCTTTTAGTCCAATACTGGCTAATATGATACCGATTATAATTTGAATATATTCTTTTAAAAAGCTTTTTAAAATTTTCTTGTTCATTTCTTTTTGGTTACTCTGGTTATTCGTTTAATATCTTTCTGTGTGTTATTTAAGACGGCAAAGGTCTTACTAATTTTGCATATATTTTTATTTATATGTATTATACTATTTATAAGAATTAGTTATAGTAAAGCTAGTGCCTATACTTGGTTGTTTCATGCGGTTTTTAGGAGTTTTTAAACTTGTAAATAGTGGATTATACTGAATTGATTTATTTATTAGTGAAACGCTGTTTTGTAAAGTCTGAAAGACGCATACAAAATAGTAAGATTGAACTAATCTCGCTGAAAGCGGGATCTATGGTTTAATTTTCCGATGCTTGTATCATATTTTTCTTTTTTTGGGAATTTGTAATTTCCCTTTTGTGATTTGATACCTCGCATACTTGCATCGAGGTAGTTCATTAAAAGCAGTTATAAAGAAATACTGAATTTAATGACAAAGCGGTATCTTTAGATAATAAGATAACTGTAAATATGACAGATGAAATTATATTAAAACTATGATCATCTTAAATTAAAAAGCTCTCAGCTCTACATCTAGATTGGAAAAAAGAGCCATATAATAAAGGGTATTCTACATCAGAAGATTTGGAAGAATAGCATTCGAATCCTTTGTAATAAAATAAAAGGAACAAAAATTTTTAAAGAAAAAAATTGTTTTAAGCAGTAGTTTAAATATAGATAAGTTGGCGAAATCTACTTTGTTTGAGGATAATACATCCGCAAATGGAAGATCAATAGCATTCGTGATATAATATAAAAACCAGAAATTACTTTTTTTAGTAGGAGCTCATCCTTTAATCACTATTAAGATTCTTAGATTAAATTATGAAGATGAAGATTTTCCTTTATATTTTTATGAAATAAAAGTTTAACATCACGGTAGTTAAAAAAATATATGTATTGAAAACACTTGTTACTTGTCTCCTTATTTTACTGAACGCATCCTGCTTAGGCCAAATATTCAGTCCCCAAATCGATAATTATGGCTTTGGTGATAATCAAAATTGGGGAGTTGATGCCAGTAGTGATGATTTGATTTTTTTAGCTAACAACAAAGGCTTAGTCCGATACAATGGGCAACAATGGCAGCTTATGGAATTGCCAAAAAAAACAATCATCCGATCGGTATTAAGCGATGTCGACAAGATTTACACAGGTAGCTATGAAGATTTTGGTTATTGGGAAAAAGATTTAAAGGGAACATACACCTATCATTCTCTAAAATCTCTTTTTAAAAATCCTGATGGCATAGGCAGTGAAGAATTTTGGCAGATTCTAAAGTTTAAAGATGATATTTTATTTCGCTCATTTGGAGGCCTATATATATACGACGGGCAGTCGATTTCTAAAGTTGACAATAGCCAAGGCGTCTCGTCAATAGTCCTTTTGGGCAATAAGGTTATAGTGGCAACTCCCAACAATGGTCTTCTTGAACTCATAGACGGCACGCTACAGGAATTTGATATTACAAAAGCCGACAGCTTTAGAAAAATAAAAAGCCTAGCTTCTTTTAATGGCAATTTATTCATTTTTGATGAAGACGAAGGGGGATTTACGTTTAATGGTTTATCCCTTATTCAAGTACCAGAATCACTTAACGAAACATTGAAAAGAGATGTTCTTAATAAAGCTGAGTTTATTGATGATCATACTCTGGCTTTAGGAACGATTAAAAATGGTGTGATACTATATGACCTTAAAAGTAAAACAGTTTCTGTTATCAATAAGGAGTTTGGACTTAATAACAATACCGTATTGGGTCTCGATTATCACAAAGGCAATCTATGGGTAGCTCTTGACAATGGTGTGAGCAAGGTGAATTTAAAAAGCTCTTACCGTTATTATTTTGATTTTAGTGGTGATCTAGGCACCGTCTATGACGTAGCTTTTTTTAAGGAGAAATACTATCTAGCAAGCAATACTGGAATATATACCTTTTACAATAATGAACTCAAACTCATAAAAAGCTCAGAAGGTCATGTGTGGAATTTAACCATTATTAATGATCAACTTTTTTGTGGACACAATGACGGAACCTATCGCATATCAAACGACAAAGCAGAGGTCATTGACCTATCTTATGGTGGGGTCTATGGCTATACCAAAATCCCAGCTACGAATGAGAGCTATTTACAAGCCACATATTCTGGAATAAATGTTTTGAATTTTGCAAAAGAAAAACTAATAATTCAAAAAATTGAGGGTATTGATTTTCCAATAAACTCTATTGCATTTGTTACAAATAAGACAATCTGGGCATCACACCCCTACAAGGGGTTATTTAAGTTTGAGCTAGATACAGAATATACTCAGGTCATAGCTCAAGAAGACTTCAGTAACGACCCAGATTTGAGTCAATACAAGACCGAAATTTTCAAAATTGGAGATCGAATATTCTTCTACAACTCAAATGCTTGGTTTACTTATTCCAATATTGGCACTTCAAATACCTTTATTGCGTTTAAGAAATTGAAAGGTCTCAAATTTTTAGGTGTAGAGGATCTAGGCACATGGTTTCTAGACAGACAAGAGACCCGATCTCTCGTTCTTTATGATAACTCTTTTAATGAAAAGTTGCGACTTACGGACTTTGAATTATCAAAACATCTCGTAGCAAATTATGGTAAGGTGGTCCTCAAAAATGATTCAATACGTATGTTAAATCTTAATGATGGCTTTGCTACCTTTAATATTAATACCATCCAAAAAGAACAGTTATCAACACCTGTTATCGATAAAGTGTACTCAACAAAACATAGATTTGCCATTGATAGTTCAGCATACTTTCAAGTATCCTATCAAGACGGCAACTATCTTACATTTGAAGTTTATAGTCCAAATACTTTTCAAAATGAGATGGGCTATGTCTTAACTGGCGAAGCTGATCAGCATCAGGCCATTAAAAACGGAAAATTTACGCTACAGAACTTAGATTATGGAAATTACACCTTACACATTTTTAATAATTACAGTAGTGAGAACCTAAATAATAATACTACTATTAACCGCAGTATCCGTTTCAAAGTGATGCCTCCTTGGTATTTTTCCAATCTCGCCTTTGTCCTTTATACTCTTATTATTTGTAGCTTACTCTACTTAGTCTATCTCAGAAATCAAATAAAACGTCGTAAAGAGTACATTCTTTTGAAACGACAATATACTAAAGAGACTCAAGAGAAAATTTATGAGCTTGAAAAAGCCAACTTAGAAAAACAGGTTAAGGATAAAAAGAAAGAATTGACAAATTCCACAGCCTCCATAATTAAGAAAAATGAAGCTATTATTTTACTTCGAAATGAATTGAATCGCTTAAAAGATGTCTCTCCAAATCAATACAGAACAAAGAACATCTTAGCATCTTCTCAAAAACACATTAATAGTAAGAACGACTGGAAACAATTTGAAGATAATTTCAAAGAGTTTAATGCTGATTTCTTCGATAACTTGATCAAGGCTTATCCTAAAATGACATCGAGAGATTTAAAACTTTGTGCATACATTAAAACAGGACTAACGTCTAAGGAAATTGCACCTCTATTAGGTATTTCCAAGAGAGGCGTTGAATTACAGCGCTACCGCTTGAGAAAAAAATTGGACATGGGCTCCAATGATAATTTCGTTAATTTCCTAGACTCATTTTGAGAATTTAGTAAAATTACACTTAAATTATTTTCGTTTTCTCACTTTTAACACCTCATCACAACTACATCAAAGTGTTAAAATGTAATAGATATTTTTAATTCAAAATATTGATTTACAGATATTTAAATTTTTATAATGATTTCATCACTTTCTCTATAACGTTTTCGTAGAACTCAATTGTTAAGTTTACATAGTTAATTATCATAATTTCTATAAAACAGAATAAATCTTTAGCGTAAACACTATGAATTTCAAACATACCTTCCTATTAGTTGTCTTACTTGTTACACAGATTATTTGGTCTCAAAGTACACGTAATGGAGTGATCACCTCAGAAAATGGAACTCCAATTCCTGGAGCTAGTGTCACTATTGAAAATACGGCTAGGGGCGTCCAAACTGACTTTGACGGACAATTTAGTATTGAAGCATCAAATGGAGATGTTCTAGTGATAAGATACTTAGGATTTACCGAAGAAAAAGTGACCGTAAATGCTAATCAAACTACTTACAATATTATCCTTCAAGAGGATGTCAACCAATTGAATGAAGTAGTTGTTGTGGGTTATGGTACTCAGAGAAAAGAAGTGTTAACAAGCTCTGTAGCGCAGATAAGGGGAGATGAATTAGTAGAGGAATCTGTATTGAACGCCACACAGGCTCTTCAAGGAAAAGCAGCTGGTGTTCAGGTTATCGCTTCAGATGCTCCAGGTCAAGCTTCTCGTGTTGTCATTAGAGGTCTTGGGACAGTTCAGGGTGGAAGAGATCCATTATATGTTATAGACGGCGTTCTGACCGATAATATTAATAATATAAATATCGCAGATATTGAGTCTATCAACATACTAAAAGATGCTGCCTCGTTGGCTATTTACGGAAATCGAGGAGCTAACGGAGTGATAATTGTTACCACAAAAAAAGGAAAAACAGGTAAGCTACAGGTCAAATTCAATACGTATACCGGTGTTAGGGATATTTTGAGGACTGTGGATATGGCTAATGCGGAGCAGTTTGTTATCTATAGTAATGAGGCAGCACTGAGAGATCTTCTTAACGATAATGATCCAACAAATGATAATGATTTTAGTAATTTTTTACCCACTAATCAGCAATATGATACCAATTGGCTCGATGAAATAACTCGGATCGGACTCATTCGAGATTATTATTTATCGTTATCTGGCGGAGATGAAAAAATTAATGCATTCTTCAGTGTAGGATTTAATGAAGAGGAAGGCATCTTGCTTAATAATGATTTTAACAGACTTACTGTAAGGAGCAATGTAGATTATAAAATCACTGAAAAGTTAAATTTTTCTCATAAAGTAGGAGTTCAGTTGGCTACGGGTTCTCCACAAAGTTTTGGATTATTCACATCTGCTTACAAACAAGCTCCAATAATTCCAGCAAGATTAGATGATGGTACTTTTGGTTCTTCCATAGCGATAAATAATGTTGCAAATCCCTTAATTGACGCAACAAATGCTTTTAAGCGAGAAAAAAATAAGTTTTTTAAAGTTCAGGGTGCATTCCAATTAGACTATGAAGTTTTTGATGACCTGACATTCACATCACGTTTTTCGATAGAAACCGAGTACGGACGTTTCTATAATTTCCGAAATCGTCTTGGGCGTTTTCTTGCAGACAACCCTTCGAATACGGAAAGTAGTTTTGAAGGTGGAATCGAAAATCCTTCAAAAACTCGTTTAACAATCACTCATACAAATACATACCGCTGGTTTATAGATAATTATTTTACTTACAAAAAAACATTTTTTGATAAGCATAATATTGATGTTACACTAGGGATCACAGCAGAAGAAAATCAAAGCGAATTTCTCTCCGCTACTAGAAATAATGTCCCATTAGACAGCAACCTTAACTTCAATTTAAACAATGGCGACCAAAATGATACTCAATCTAATTCAGGTGCCATTAGCGTAACAGATCGATTATATTCTTATCTAGCGCGACTGAACTATAACTATGATGGCAAGTATTTACTCGGGGGTTCCTTTCGTCGTGATGGCTCTAGTAGATTTCAAGACGGTAGTCAATTTGGTAATTTCTATGCCTTAAGCACTGGCTGGGTAGTTACAGAGGAAGATTTCTTTAGTGACACTGCTTTTGATATCTTAAAACTACGTGCAAGTTTTGGACAACTTGGAAATCAAAATGTCCCATTTAATATTATTACAGCGACCACTGGAAGTGGTGGATTCTACGCTTTTGGACCTAATCAAGAACTTCAACAGGGAATTACCATTACGGGTACTGTTCAAGAGGATTTATCTTGGGAAGTCACCGAAGAAACAAATATTGGGTTGGAATATACGCTGCTAGACTATCGTTTATCTGGTGAAATCGAGGTTTATAAACGTGTTAATACAAATGCAATTTTAGAAATTGAATTACCAGATGTAATCGGCTTTGATCCTTTTAACTCTGCTGTTGGAGAAGTTGAGAATAAAGGTATCGAATTCTCATTAAACTGGTCTGACAAGATTGGTGAAGATTTCTCCTATTCTATAGGTGGTAATTTCTCATTTAATGAAAACAAAATAAGCAAAGTGACAAATCCTTTCTTTAACGAGCAATTAGGAGGATTTATTAATAATGGTGAGTACACTAAAAAAATAACTGTAGGACAATCATTAGGAAGTTTCTTCCTATATGAAGTCGAAGGAATAGACGAATCTGGAGATTTTGTATATCGTGACAATAACAATAATGGCATTGTAGACGAAGGGGATCGTAAATTCTTTGATTCTTATTTGCCAAAATATTATACGAGCCTAAATCTCAGTATGAATTACAAAAATTTCGATTTTAGTACGGACTTATTTGGAAGTTTTGGAAATCAAATCTACAATGGTAAGAAAGCACAACGTTTTGGTAATGAAAATATCGAATTGAGCACATTCAATAATCGCTATACTTCAGGACAACCTAGCAACACCACGCCAAGGGCTTTTAATGATGTCCCTATTTCGTCAGATTATTACTTGGAATCTGGTGATTTTATAAGAGTTAACAATGTCACTCTAGGTTATACTTTACCAGAAAAGACACTAAAATATTTTACGAAGATGCGCATTTATGCATCTGCAAGGAACCCCTTAATATGGCAACGATTTTCAGGTTTTACACCAGAATTGCCTGGAGACCCTTTAGGAGGCGCTGGAATTGAGCTAGACGCCTACCCTACATTAAGTTCATTTTATATAGGACTAAACACCTCATTTTAAAAAAAATAACTATGAAATATTCAGAAAGCAAAACGGTATGGATCATGCTATTACTAGCTATCTCCGTGAATCTGTTGCAATCTTGCAGCAAGGATTTTATCGATGTTGAATCGAATCAAGAAACTGAATCGGCACTTACCTCAGATCGTGCACCAGAGCTGGTCAACGCCGTATATAATAGTTTGTTAGCATGGGAAGTAAGCTCTTTTGCTTGGACTGGATTAACAAGTATTGCTTCTGATGATGCTGATAAAGGGAGTATTCTGAGTGATACTGGAGTGGATAAACACCTTCTGGATGCGCTAGATATTTCTCCTACACTTCTCTCTGTAGCAGATGTTTGGCGTGGTCATTTCGATGCTATTCAAAGAGCTAATCAAGCACTGAATAGAATTGAACAATTTGATGATATGGATGAGGAGTTACAAAGTCGACTGCTTGGAGAAGCTAAGTTTTTGAGGGCATTATTTTATTTCCGTCTTGTGCAGACTTACGGTGGTGTGCCAGTCATCACCTCAATTAATAGTTTAGATGACATTAACGAGGATCTTTTAACACGAGCGACAACAGAAGAGACATACGCTTTTATTGAACAAGATTTAATAGAAGCTATAGAATCCTTACCCGAAAAAAGCGAGTATCCCACCTCTGAGCTTGGAAGGGCCACAAAAGGAGCAGCAAAAGCCTTATTGGCAAAAGTTAGCATGTATCAAGAAAAATGGGAGCAAGTAAAAATCCTTACTAACGAGATTATTGCTTCAGGAGAATATGGGTTGACACCTAATTATGAGGATATCTGGAAAGAAAGCAGTGAAAATAACATTGAGTCCATTTTTGAAATACAATCAAGAGGGGAGGACCCAGCTGCTGGTGTTGATAAATATAGTACTATCCAAGGCGCCAGAGGTGAAGGTGGCTGGGGCTGGGGTTTCAATACACCTTCGCAAGATCTAGATAATGCTTATGAAAACGGTGACACTAGACGTCAAGCGACAATTATGTTTGCTGGGGAGACCTTGTATGACGGTAGAGTAATAAGCATCAATGCACCCAACCCAAGATATAATCAAAAAGCATATTCCAGTGCGTTGACAGAGGCAGAAATAACGGGGAAAAATGTACGCCTGTTGCGCTATGCAGAAGTATTATTAATGAATGCCGAAGCTGCAGCTGTTATAGGCGGCGATGTTTCCACACCACTTAATCAAATCAGACAACGCGCCGGTTTAGAGCCGACTACTGCTACCAGCCAACTCGCTGTCTGGGAAGAGCGACGTTTAGAAATGGCCTTTGAACATGACCGCTATTTCGATTTAGTTCGCCAAGGTCGTGCTAGTACCGTACTTAATTCTAAAGGGATCCCATTTCAGACTGGAAAACATGAACTATTTCCTATACCACAAGAGCAAATAGACTTGAGCGGAGGTGTTTTGACCCAGAATCCAGGTTATTAAAAAATGTATAAAAAGAAACGTTAATCACATGATGAATTCATTTAATATTTCAAATAATATGAACGCACTATACACAAGAATACTTTTCGCATTTGTGCTATTAAGCAGTTGTAATGGTGACGATATCACGCCTCCACCACCAGATGTAGGATTTATTGAAGAATCTACGGTAGAAACAATACCTTTTGAAGATCTTCTTGATCTAGTTCAAGAGCGTACGTTCAATTATTTCTGGGATTTTGCTGAGCCAAATAGTGGGTTAGCAAGAGAAACATCAAAAGAAAATGCCTTTGGAGGTGAGACATTAAATATCGTTACTATAGGAGGATCCGGTTTTGGAATAGCTTGTTTCCCAGCAGCAGTAGAACGTTCTTGGATTACTAGAGGTGAAGCCATTGACCGTATGAATAAAATTCTTACATTTTTGGAAAATGCAGAAACTTACAATGGAGTATTTTCTCATTGGTATTTTGGAGACTCAGGAATCACAAGACCATTCAGTACTCTAGATAATGGAGGTGACCTTGTTGAAACTGCACTTTTGATTCAGGGATTATTGATTAACCGCCAGTATTTTTCTGAAGATAATGACGCCGAGCTCTCTATTAGAAATAGAATAACAGCTATATGGGAAGCAGTAGAATGGGATTTTCACGAACGCGGCCAAAATGTATTAACTTGGCACTGGTCTCCAGAAAACGAATTTGCTATTGATTTACAAATTCAAGGTTGGAATGAAGGCTTAATAGTTTATGTACTTGCTGCCTCATCCCCCACTCACCCCATTGAAAAAATCACTTATGATAATGGCTGGGCTTCTAACGGAGGTATGGTAAATGGTGCTACTTATGTTGGAACTGAACTTCCATTAGGAGAACCTTTTGGAGGACCGTTGTTTTTCTCACATTACTCTTTCATTGGGTTAAACCCAACAAATTTAAGCGATCAGTATGCAAACTATTTTGAGCAAAACCGCGCTCATTCCTTAATTAATTTTGAATACTGTAAGAATAATCCAAACGAATTTAAAGGTTATAGTGATGAGTCTTGGGGGCTCACTGCAAGTGATAATTATCAAGGTTATTCTGCACATAGCCCTACTAATGATTTAGGGGTTATCACACCAACAGCAGCGCTCTCTTCATTCCCATACACGCCTATAGAATCTACGAGAGCCTTGGAACACTTCTACTACGATAAGAATGAAGATTTATGGGGTCCTTATGGCTTTTATGATGCCTTTTCAGAAGAGTTTAATTGGGTTGCAGATGGGTATTTGGCCATTGATCAAGGTCCTATTGTCGCAATGATCGAAAACTATAGAAGTCAACTTCTTTGGAATCTCTTTATGCAGGATCCAGATGTTCAAAACGGTTTAAACATCCTCGAGTTTAATTATTAAAAATATTAGCCACATTTCATGGTATCAAAAAAAATTATATACCCCTTTCTTCTAGTCGTAATCTTTTGCTTGTCTGGATTTTCTTATAGTGAGTTTAGCATTAAGCCAAAGTACTCGGTGCCTAACAATGATGAGGATCTCAATCGTCGAGTTGATTCTCTGATGGCATTGATGACCTTAAAAGAAAAAATTGGTCAAACGGTACTCTACACAACCCAATTTGATATAACGGGACCGTCTATCGACGACAACTACCTAGACTACTTACGTGAAGGGAGTCTCGGTGCAATGTTTAATGCCACAGGCTCTGCATTTACAAGAAAATTACAGAAAATTGCAGTTGAAGAAACACGATTGGGTATTCCCCTATTATTTGGTTATGATGTTATCCACGGCTACAAAACGATTTTCCCTATTCCCATGGGAGAAGCTTCTAGTTGGGATTTAGAACTCATTGAAAAAAGCGCACGTATCTCCGCCATTGAGGCTTCAGTAGAAGGACTTCATTGGACGTTTGCGCCTATGGTTGATGTAGCACGTGATCCACGATGGGGTCGCATTTCAGAGGGTGCTGGTGAAGACACTTTCTTGTGTACAAAAATTTCAGAAGCTCGCGTAAGAGGCTTTCAGGGAGATGATCTCAGTCAAGACAATACAATTTTAGCTTGCGCGAAACATTATGCTGCGTATGGCGCAGCACAAGCAGGACGTGATTATCATACCGTTGATATTTCTGAAAACACGCTGCGCAACGTGTATTTGCCACCCTTTGAAGCATTAGTAAAACAAGGTGTAGCCACATTTATGACCTCTTTTAATGAAGTAAATGGCGTGCCAGCAACAGGGAATAAGTATTTACTAAAAGATATCTTACGAGACGAATGGAACTTTGATGGCTTTGTCGTTACAGATTATACGTCCATTAATGAAATGGTACATCACGGCTATGCCAAAGATTTGAAACATGCAGGAGAACTCGCTTTTAATGCTGGTGTAGATATGGATATGCAAGGGGGAGTCTACCTTAATGAAATGGAGAAATCTATCGAAGAAGGAACCATTTCAGAAACACAACTCAATCAATCTGTGAGATCTATCCTCAAATTAAAATTTAAGTTGGGTCTATTTGATGATCCCTATAGATACTGTCATGAAGACCAAGAAAAGGAGATTATACTAAGTAAAGAACATCTTCAAATTGCGAGAGAAGTTGCTCAAAAATCAATAGTCTTACTTAAGAACGACGATAAAATTTTACCGCTTAAGAGCGACACTAAGATTGCCCTAATAGGTCCATTAGCTGACGATGAGTTTAACATTATAGGGAACTGGACGGCAAGGGGCGATAGAGACGGTGTTGCCGTTAGTGTCAAAGAGGGACTAGAAGCGAGAAATAGCAATTTCACATTTACAAAAGGATGTGAGATAAGTAGTGATTCTAGATCAGACATTGCAAATGCCCTTGAGATCGCAGCGACTTCCGATGTGGTAGTGATGGTTTTAGGAGAAAGCGAGCGGATGAGTGGAGAGGCAGCAAGTCGCACAAATATCAAATTACCTGGTATTCAACAGGAATTGATAAAAGAAATTAAAAAGACAGGAAAACCCCTAGTTATTGTACTGATGAATGGAAGACCATTAGATCTTTCCTTAGAATCTGAACAAGTAGACGCTATTGTCGAAGCCTGGTTTCCTGGAACGAGCGGAGGTCACGCCATTGTCGATGTACTCTTCGGTGATTATAATCCATCAGGCAAACTAACTGTTACATTTCCGATGACTATCGGACAGATCCCTATTCATTATAATATGAAGAATACGGGTCGCCCAGCTTACATTAAAGGTGCAAACGAACGTTACAGTTCCAAGTATATTGATGCACCTAATAAGCCATTGTATCCATTCGGATTCGGTCTGAGTTATACTACTTTTGAATATGGTTCCATAAGTCTTGATCGCGAGACACTTTCCGAAAATACAACTATCAATGCCTCTATCGAAGTGAAGAACACAGGCGAGTATGACGGTGAAGAAATCATCCAACTTTATATAAAGGATGTTATAGGAAGTATTACAAGACCCACTAAGGAATTGAAAGGATTCAAGAAAATCTTTCTTAAAAAAGGAGAAAGCAAAACAGTCATTTTTGAAATTGCAGCGGAAGACTTAAAATTTTACAAGAATAAGTCTGGCTTTATCAATGAGGAGGGAAAATATGAAATGTTTATCGCAGGTAATTCTGACCATGAATTTACCGATTCGTTCAACTTTATATTTAGCAAAATATAATTTCTAATTAATTTTTATCATTATGAAAAAAATGCTACTCATCTTATCACTACTAAGTGCTTTTATAGGGTCCTCACAATGTACGGATCCTGTACTGACGGATTTTGAGTGTGGAACTCCATCCCACCCATTTTCTGGAGGCGTTACTGTAGGCACTATAGCAAATCCATTTCTAGGGGGCATTAATACAAGCGCAAATGTAGGAGAGGCTACAGATGATGGAACGGAGCCGTTTGACGCAGTGATCATTGACTATGGAGCGCCTATTGACCTCGCTACAAATCCAATATTCCATATCAAAATCTATACAGAAATCACAACACCCATTCCTTTTGTGGCAAAAGTGGAAGGAGGAACCACTCCGCTAGAGATTTTAACTTCAATCGATGACTCAGACCAATGGATGGAGTACACTTTCGACTTTTCTTCTGTGGCAAATAATGGGAATACAACTTTAGTCTTATTCTTCAATTTCAATCAAACGAATGGTACAACAACAGACACTTATTACATAGATGATATGTTTTTTGGAGCTCCACCTACAATATGTTCGGATCCCATTCTGACAGATTTTGAATGTGATATCCCTTCCCATCCTTTCACAGGAGGAGTGATGGTAGACAACATTGCCAACCCGTTTTCTGGTGGTATTAATACCAGCGCAAATGTGGGTGAGGCCACGGACAATGGTACAGAGCCTTTTGACGCAGTGATCATCGACTATGGAGCGCAAATTGATCTGACTACAAATCCAATATTCCATATCAAAATATATACAGAGCTCACCACACCCATTCCTTTTGTAGCAAAAGTGGAAGGCGGAACGACTCCATTAGAAGTCTCCACCACGATCGATGATACAGACCAATGGGCAGAATATACCTTTGACTTTTCTTCAGTAGCTGATAGCGGTAATACACGCTTGGTACTTTTCTTCAACTTTAACCAATCAAATGGGACGACAACAGACACCTATTATATAGACGATATGTTCTTTGGACCTCCACCCACAATGTGCTCGGACCCTATCCTGACGGATTTTGAATGTGATATCCCATCGCATCCCTTTACAGGAGGAGTGATGGTAAACACTATTGCTAATCCATTTCTTGGTGGTGCCAACACCAGCGCAAGTGTTGGAGAGGCCACAGACAATGGAACGGAACCTTTTGACGCTATAATCGTCGACTATGGATCGCCTATTGACCTAACTACAAATCCAATATTTCATATCACAGTATATACAGAACTTACAACTCCAATCCCTTTTGTCGCAAAGGTAGAGGGCGGTACAACTCCACTTGAAATCTCTACGACAATCGATGTCTCAGACCAATGGATGGAATTTACCTTCGACTTCTCTTCTGTTGCTGACAGCGGAAATACAACCCTAGTCATATTTTTTAATTTCAATCAATCTAATGGGACTACTACAGACACGTATTACATCGATGACCTATTCTTTGGCCCCTCCAATATAAACACATTTACGTATGTAGACGATGCGACAGGATGGATGCCTAATGATCCAAGTGATAGCTCCAACCCATCTACGGTAGATGATGATGTTCTCGTAATTGCTGGTACAGCAACGCTCACAGAAAATCTTGTCGCAAATAATGTTTCTATTGAAACAGGAGCTGTA
The DNA here is from genome assembly GCF_937910895.1 of uncultured Dokdonia sp. GTDB lineage: Bacteria > Bacteroidota > Bacteroidia > Flavobacteriales > Flavobacteriaceae > Dokdonia. Next base: position 22,072 of record NZ_CALEMI010000065.1, read on the forward strand.
TTAAATGCTCAGGGCATAAATGTATCTACATCCTTATCGAGCGCTGGTACAACTAATATATTTGGAACATTAATACCCAACAGCGCTCAAATAAGTTCAAGCGGTAGTTTGATATTGAAGAGTACTGCTATGGGGACGGCTACTGTAGCTGATGCATCAATGGCAACCTTTAATGACAATATTACTGTAGAACGATATATTCCTGCCTCAAATAGAGCTTTTAGATTACTTTCTACACCCGTGGAAGGTGCTGGAGCTATCAGTGAGAACTGGCAAAATAACACACATATTACAGGTGCAGGAGGAAGTACAAACGGTTTTGATCAAACGGCAACAAATGCACCCTCTATGTTTACGGTTAATGAACAGAGTATTCCAGCCAGCTACGAGGCTATAAGTTCTACAACTGAAACAACGTTAAATCACGGTACTGGATATTTAATACTCATAAGAGGAGATCGATCTATAGACTTGACAAATAATGACGATACACCCACTGAAACAACACTAAGTTCTTCTGGTAGCTTATTTACAGGTACACAATTTCTTGGACCAAGTGTATTGAATCAGGGAGATTTTCAAGCTGGTGGAAATGGTTCTTCATTAATAGCAAATCCGTATCAAGCACCAGTGGATATGGAAAAAGTTTTAAATACATCATCCCAAATAAATCAAGAATTCATTCACGTTTATGACCCTACATTAGGAGATCGTGGTGCCTTTGTAACCGTTGGTTTCGGTGATGAGGCTGATGGTAGCAACGACGACACAAACTTTACTTTTGGATCAAATTCAGGAAACGATGCTTCGCCAACAACGGCTACTCGTTTTTTGCAGCCAGGAAGTGCAGTCTTTGTGAACACTATTAATCCAGGTGTTGATGGGAATGCATCACCGTCCATAACCTTTAACGAAAGTGACAAAGCTATTGATAATCAAAACTCTGGACCTTTTAGGACAAGTGCAACTAGATCAGAATCAGATGATAAACGTATCAATATTACTTTATATGACACTGAATCGCTCACAACAGGAGGAACACCACGGGATGGTCTGACCATTAGGTTTTCCGAGGAGTATAGCAATACTATTGAAATGACCGATGCTTATAAAGCGTTCAATCTTGATGAGAATTTTTCTAGTCACATCGACGGAAATGATTTCAGTATCCAAAGTCGCGCTTTACCATTGGTTAATGAGCAAGTCGCACTTTCTATATCGGACTTTAGGACGTTTGATTATACATTTAAAGCTCAAATCAATGGATTTGATAATATGAACGTTTACTTGGTTGATAACTACAGTGGAATACAGTCTTTAATCGAAAACAACGAAGAAACGCAAATTCAATTTTCGGTTAATCCCGATCAAGCTCTAAGTGTTGCTTCAGACCGTTTCAATATTCTTTTTGAAGAAAAGGTATTAGGAATTGATAACAATCTTGCGAGCAACTTTACTATGTACCCTAATCCAGTAAGACAAGGTCAATTGTCTGTACAGATTAGCAATTTAGAACTGACCGATGGATCCCTATCGCTTTATAATATGTTAGGACAAAAAGTTTCAACTACAGATTTAGATGCTAATGCATTGAGGGTAAGCATAGATGTATCAAACCTAAACAGTGGAGTGTATATCATCAAGTTATCGGCAAATGGAACAGCCACATCACAACTTTTGATAATTCAATAATTAAAACCATATAGTTTATGTTCTCTAAAAACAATTATCTAAAGACATGTCTGGTCATTGCTTTTTTTTTCATAGTAATCCTAGATTCTGATCTTTTTGCACAAATTATATTACCCAATGATGGTGACGTTGATGATGTCCCTGTCGCGCCTATTAATGGTTTGATAGGATTGGCAATAGCTGTCGGCTCTTATTTGGGATTTAAAAAGTTAAATGAAGATTAGCCAATTTATGGGTATGAATACTTTATTCATACTCATAAATAACACATTTGATTTATCTGATATATTCTGGATCAATTACAAGGCTTTCAGAATAAACCACAAAATTTAAAAGGCAAATAGATTGTGTAACATTGAAATTAAAGGGATTGCTCCCCAAAGAAAGTTTGTCATCTGAAATAGATAGTATAGGCAGTTCTATCAAGAATAAAACCACTATGCAATCTTGAATAAATAAAAATACAGTAGGAATTTTAATTATATTATTATGAAAAAAATAGCACTCATACTTTCATTACTAACGGCCTTTATAGGATCCTCTCAATGTACAGACCCAGTTCTGACAGATTTTGAGTGTGGAACCCCATCTCATCCTTTTTCTGGGGGAGTAGTCGTTACTAATATTGCAAACCCTTTTAGTAGTGGTATCAATACAAGTGTAAACGTAGGTGAAGCAATAGATAATGGCACAGAACCCTTTGACGCACTGATTGTAGATTATGGAGCACCTATTGATTTGACCACAAACCCAATATTCCATATCAAAGTATATACAGAACTTACAACTCCAATCCCTTTTGTCGCAAAAGTAGAAGGTGGCACTACACCCCTAGAGATCTCCACCACTATAGATGTATCAAATGAGTGGACAGAGTTTACTTTTGATTTCTCTTCTGTGGCAGACAGTGGAAATACAACCCTAGTCGTATTCTTTAATTTTAATGAAACAGATGGTACTACTACAGATACTTATTACATAGATGATCTTTTCTTTGGACCTGCAGATATTGAAGAAACAATGTGTGAGGATCCTATTATTACTGATTTTGAATGTGATTTACCTTCACATCCTATAACTGGTGATTTAACAACGATCATAAATCCATTTATAGAAGGTAGCAATACAAGTGCCAATGTGGGTGAATATACAGACAATGGTACAGAAACCTTTGATAATATTGCTGTTAACTATACCACACCAATTGACTTGACAACTAATAACAAGCTACGCGTGAAAATATATACAACCCAAACTACTAATTTATTAGTGAAGCTAGAAGGCGGAACTTCTGAACCAGTAGAATTAGGAAATGTGGGAGATGCGGGAGATAATATTGACGTAATCAATGCTTGGAAAGAGTATGAATTTGACTTTAGTGACCAAGCAGGAGAAAATCACGAGCGTTTAGTCTTATTTTTTAATGCTGGCAATGAGCAACCCGACCCTGAAATATTTTTTATCGATGACTTAAGATGGGATTCAGAATCCTTAAGCGTCAGTGAAGTGGCAGAGAATACAACCTTTAGTGTTTATCCAAACCCTTCAGATAATATGATTAACATTAAATCAATTACTCAGGTTATTGATTTTGAGATATATGACCTTTCGGGAAAATGTGTACTGAAAAACAATAGAGAAAACATAAATATTTCAGCTATTAATATCTCAACATTATCAACTGGGATATATTTTCTAACATTAAGATCATCTTCGATTTCGCAAACAATAAAAGTCGTCAAGAAGTAATTCACTAAAAAAATAAGCAATGATTAAATCTAGAATTTACAAACTAAGTCTTTTAATGTGTATTCTTATTTTAAGTATATCATGTGAGGAAGACCTACAAGAGTTTGAGCTTTTAACTACGGTTCCTTGTGACGAGACAGATGTAGTAGAGAATCCGCTGATCATTTCGGATTTTGAATGTCAAGCAAATGTTGATATAGAAAATGTAACAACCGTACGAAACCCAACAGAAACTGGAATAAATACCTCTTTATTTGTAGGACAATATACGGATGGATCTAGTGGTACAGATGGTATTACCATAAACTATGGAGGAATTAATCTTTCCGAAACCGCCCTTTTTAAATTTAAGGTTAATTCTGATATAACAGGATCTTTAGTCGTTAGATTACAAGGGAGTAATTCTGAGCCAGCAGAACGTACAAGTACTGTATTTGGTAATGATGGCTGGAGTCAACAAGAACTAGATTTTAGCGAATTTGAAGATGGTAGTTTCACTCAAATTGTAATTGTATTTAATGCTGGTGTAGAAACAACTGGAGATGATATATATTACATAGACGATTTATTATTTGAAGAAGCTATAGATCCCTGTGAGGATATAGAAGAAGACCCTAGTATTATTAGTGACTTTGAATGCCAACAGAATTATTTTTTAGGCGATCCAGACCAGGAAGCAACCGCAGTTCCCGTAGTATCCAATCCAAGTCCAAGTGGTATAAATACAAGTGCCTTTGTGGGAGAATTTACGGACAACGGGACTGAACCTTTTGATAATTTGTTGATTGATTTTGGTGAAGTTATTGACCTTTCACAAAACGCACAGTTTAACATAAAAGTCCGTTCTGGAATTGCGGGACAAGTGATTGCAAAATTAGAGGGTGGAACTACAGAAGTTGAAAGAACAGCAACCATACAACAAACCAATCAATGGACAGAGTTGACCTTTGACTTTACAACGGCTCAAGATGCAGGAAATACGAGGCTTATAGTATTCTTTAATGCTGGGGCAACTAATGGAACAGAAACAGACATTTATTTTATAGATGAATTAAGGTTTGTACCTTTTATAGAAGAGTGTGAAGGAGTTACTCCAGATCTCTCAATCATTAGTGATTTTGAATGTCAACAAAATTATCAGTTAGGTAATGATACAGTTCCAGCGGTTGATAACCCTAGTATGAATGCTATTAATATGAGTAGTACCGTAGGTAGATATGTTGATAATGGTACCGAGCCTTTCGACAGCATAATAATCGATTTAGGACAAGATTTTGATCTATCTCAAAATGCTCAATTAAATATTAAAGTCTTATCAACGATGCAAGCTCCTCTGCTAGCTAAGCTGGAGGGGGGCATGGTGGAGCCCACAGAGATTAATACAACCATAAATGTATTAAATGAATGGAGCAATTACACCTTTGACTTCTCTGAGGCTATAGGAGATGGTAATACTCAACTCGTATTATTTTTTAATGCTGGCCAGAATGATGGAACAATAGAAGATATCTATTTTATAGATGATATTCTTTTCTTGGACACTGGATGTTCTGAAATTGTAGAAAATTGTGAGGGTGTTGAAGAAGATTTATCAATCATAAATGATTTTGATTGTCAACAAAATTATGCTTTT